>NZ_BAAAQD010000012.1:141474-415581 GCF_039531485.1 Dactylosporangium maewongense
GAAAAGGGGAGGGCCGGCCGCCCGGGGAGGCGGCCGCCCGTCGGATCGGCTAGCGCTGGAGGGTCAGCACACCCGGGCGGTACGGCAGCAGACCGTAGTCACCGCCGGAGCTCGGCGAGCGGCCCTGGTACAGCAGCTGCAGGTTGCACGGGTCGACGGTCTTGGTCTGGTCCGGGTTGCTGCGGACCAGGTCGCCGTGGCTGATGTCGTTGGTCCAGGTGGCGCCGCTGTTGGCCTTGCCGGCGAACGGGTTGCTCTCCGTCGCCGCCTGCGGGGTCCACGAGCCGCTCAGGCTGGAGGACGTGAACGACCGGAAGTAGCGGCCCTGGCTGCCGATCGCCTCGACGAGCATCAGGTACTGGTTCTGGCCCTGCACCTTGTACACCTCGACGCCCTCGAACAGGTTGTTCGTGGAGTCACTCATGATCTGGGTGTACGAGGAGCCGAAGCTGCCCGGGAAGTTGCCGATCGGCATGCTGGCCCGGTAGATCTTGCCGTTGTCACCGGCGAAGAACAGGTACATGTTCTGGCTGTCGCCGATGATCGTCTGGTCGATCGGGCCGGTGCCGGAGCCGGAGATGCTGCCGGAGAACAGCGTCTGCGGCGAGGACCAGCCGTTGGCGTTGGTCGGGTCGCTGGACGTGCGGTAGTTGAACGCCGCGCCGCCCCACTGGTAGGTCAGCACCCAGATGTTCTTCGGCGCGAAGTAGAACAGCGTCGGCGCGACCGCACCGAAGTTCATGCCGTTCTGCGCGGCGGAGCCCATGTCGGACCAGTTCGTGAACAGGCCGAAGTTCATCGACCCCCACGTCGAGCCGGTGTCGTGCGTGGTGGCGTAGACCAGGTGCTTGCCGTTGTAGACGACGTTGGTGAAGTCCTTCAACGACACCCAGCCGGAGCGCGGGTTGGCGAGCGACCCCGTCGACGACCAGCGGTACGACGACGGCAGCGTGCAGCCGCCGCCGGTGTTGCCCGGCGTGGTGGGCGTGGTGCCGCCGACGCGGACGAGCTGCCACTGCTGGTTGTTGCCGCCCCAGTCGGCGTACTGCACGATGTTGCCGCCGTCGGCGGTCGAGGCGCCCTGCACCTCCAGGGCCTTGCCGGAGTTGCGGTTGATGAGCCGCACGTACCCGTCGGACGAGTCGGCGAGCCGCCACTGCTGGTTCGTGCCGTTGAGGTCCGACCACTGCACGACGGACCCGCCGTCGGCGGTGGAGAAGTTGTACACGTCGAGGACCTTCGACGACAGCTTCGACTTCAGCCGGTAGTAGCCGCCGCCGGAGTCGACGAACTGCCACTGCTGGTTGGAGGCGTCGCTGCGGGCCCACTGGGTGATCCGGGCACCGTCGTTGGTGGCGAAGTTGTACACGTCGATGGCCTTGCCGCTGTTGCGGTTGACCAGGACGTACGAGGCGCTGGTGTCGACGGTGGCGGCCGCGGCGGTCGTCATGTTGAGGACCACCACGCCGCCGCCGACGAGGGCCATGGCGGCCGCGGCGAGGCCGATGCGGCGTCGTGTTCGATACGTGCTCATGTGCGGGGTGTGCTCCTTCTTCGACGGGGTGTCAGCTATGCGCGGACGAGCTGCCACTGCTGGTTGGTGCCGCCCCAGTCCGCGTACTGCACGACGTTGCCGCCGTCCGCGGTGGAGGCGCCCTGCACCTCGAGGGCCTTGCCGGAGTTGCGGTTGATCAGCCGGACGTAGCCGCTGCCGGAGTCGGCGAGCCGCCACTGCTGGTTGGTGCCGTTGAGGTCCGTCCACTGCACGACGGTCCCGCCGTCGGCGGTGGAGAAGTTGGAGACGTCGAGGACCTTGCCGGAGTGCCTGGAGCGGATCCGGTAGTAGCCGCCGCCGGAGTCGACGAACTGCCACTGCTGGTTGGCGCCGCCGGTCCGCGTCCACTGGGTGATCCGGCCGCCGTCGTTCGTGGCGAAGTCGTACACGTCGACGGCCTTGCCGCTGTTGCGGTTGACCAGCACGTACCAGGCGCCGGTGTCCACGCCCGTGGAGCCCGTCGGGCCGGGGTTCGTGCCGGCGTTGAGCGCGTTCAGGGTCGAGGTGTAGGCCGCCTTCTTCGCGCCGGAGGCCGTGAAGAGCAGCGGGTTCTCGCCGGTACGCCACGAGTCGCTGTCCCGGATGCCCCAGACGGTGATGCCCGTACACCTGGAGACGGCGAGACAGGAGCGCACGACCGTCGCGTAGTTGTTGGCCTGGTTGCTGCCGGCGATGTCCAGCTCGGTGATCTGCACGTCGACGCCGAGGTCGGCGAAGCGCTGCAGGTTGGCCTGGTAGTCGCCGGACACCGAGTTGCCGAGGTGGGACTGGAAGCCGACGCAGTCGATCGGCACGCCGCGGGACTTGAAGTCCCGCACCATGTTGTAGATGCCGGTGCTCTTGGCGTTGATGCCGTCGGTGTTGTAGTCGTTGTAGCAGAGCTTCGCGCCCGGGTCGGCGGCCCGCGCGGTGCGGAACGCGACCTCGATCCAGTCGTTGCCGGTGCGCTGCAGGTTGGAGTCGCGCCGGCCGCCGCTGCCGCCGTCGGCGAACGCCTCGTTGACCACGTCCCAGGCGAAGACCTTGCCCTTGTAGTGGGTGGCGACCTGGGTGATGTGGTTGACCATCGCGTTGCGCAGCGCGCTGCCGGACATGTTCTGCGCCCAGCCGGGCTGCTGGGCGTGCCACGTGAGGGTGTGCCCGCGGACCTTCTGCCCGTGGGCCTGGGCGTGCGCGACGATCTGGTCTCCGCCGGTCCAGCGGAACTGGCCCTGGTTGGGCTCGGTGGCGTCCCACTTCATCTCGTTCTCGGGCGTGATCGCGTTGAACTCGCGGTCGAGGATGCCGGCGTAGGTGCTGTCGCCGAGGCGGCCGGCGGCGACGGCGGCGCCGAAGTAACGGCCCTTCTCCGCGGCGGAGGTGCCGAGGGTGGTGCCGGCGTCGGCGGAGCCGCCCAGCAGCACCGCGGCGCCGCCGGCCAGCACGGTCGCCGCCACGAGCGGCAGGATCACGCGGAGTCTTCGGAATTTCATGGTGGAGTCCCTCTCGCTTACGGGGCGGTCATCTCGAAGCGCGTGACGGTGGCGGTGCCGCCGAGCGCCTTGGTGGCGTAGTTGAAGATCGCGTAGCGGTAGCCCATGAAGAACTGCCACGCGTTGTTGAGCGTCAGCGCGGTGCCCAGCGACGTGAAGTTGGTGCCGTCGGTGCTGTAGGAGAACCGGGCCTGCCGGCCGGAGCCGGGCCTGATGTCGGCGGTGACCCGCAACCAGATCCGCCCGCCGGAGACCGCGGCGCTCGCCGCTTCCGAGCCGGTGCTGCTGGTGCCCCAGCTGCTGTTCATGGCCAGACCGTTGACCATGGACACCCGGGTGGCGGTGCCGTCGCGCCTGACGCCGATCCAGGCCGACGAGTCGCGCAGCATGGCCAGGCCGGCCCGGTCGCCGTCGGCGAGCGCGGAGTAGTCGAGCTCGACCGTGGCGGTCGACGTCGGCCCCTGGATGCGGTGGGTGAGGGTGTTGCGGGCCTGGTACAGGTCGCTGGTCACCGTCGCGGCCTGCAGCCGCAGCCCGCTGCCGGTGGAGAACTTCGAGGTGTCGGGGTTGTGGTTCCACTCCCACTGCGGGCCGAGCGCCGTGCCGGTGAACGTGTCGGCACCGATCATCGGCTTGACGGTCTTCGTGGTGCTGATGTTCGGCTTCGGGTACGTGGCGCCCCAGCCGCCGTTGACGGTCTGCACGCTCGGCCAGCCGTCCGCACTCCAGGTGATCGGGGCGAGGGCGGGGACGCGACCGCCGGGGTAGGCGTCCACGAAGGACATGTAGTACCAGTCGCCGTTCTGCGTCTGGACCAGGCCGCCCTGGTGCGGGGTGCCGCCGCCGGAGATCGGGCTCGGCATGTTGAGCAGCACCTGCCGCATCTCGTACGGACCCCAAGGGCTGCTGGACTTCAGGATGTACTGGCCGTTGGCCGGCCGGGTCACGAAGATGTAGTAGCTGCCGTTGCGCTTGTAGAAGCGCGAGCCTTCGAGGGTGCCGACGCTCGACGGTGTGGTGAACACCTGCTGGGTCCGGACCTGGCTGAGCCCGTCGGCGGACAGCTGGGCGACGCTGAGCGTGCTGTTGCCGTACGCGACGTACATGGTGTCGTTGTCGTCGACGAGCAGCCCGGCGTCGTAGTAACAGTTGTTGATCTGCGACCGCTTCTGCCAGGTGCCGTCCACCGCGGTGGACGTGTAGACGTAGGTGCGGTTGAACTCGACGCACCCGAGCCAGTAGTAGGTGCTGTTGGACTTGCGGTAGTTGAGCGTGGATGCCCAGATGCCCTTGACGTAGGCCCGTCCGCCGCTGAGGTCGTAGTTGCTGGAGCCGAAGTCCAGCCGGGGCACCGAGTGCCCGGCGTACTCCCAGTTGACGAGGTCGTAGGAGCGCAGGATCGGCGCGCCCGGCGAGTAGTGCATCGTGGACGCGGAGTAGTAGTAGGCGTCGCCGACGCGGATGATGTCGCCGTCGGCGAAGTCCTGCCAGACGACCGGGTTGTTGTACTGCCCGGACGGCGTGGTGGGGTTGGTGCCGCCGAGCTTCACGAGCTGCCACTGCTGGTTGTTGCCGCCCCAGTCGGCGTACTGCACGATGTTGCCGCCGTCGGCGGTCGAGGCGCCCTGCACCTCCAGGGCCTTGCCGGAGTTGCGGTTGATGAGCCGCACGTAACCGTCGGCGGAGTCGGCGAGCCGCCACTGCTGGTTCGTGCCGTTGAGGTCCGACCACTGCACGACGGACCCGCCGTCGGCGGTGGAGAAGTTCGAGACGTCGAGGACCTTGCCGGAGTGCTTGGAGCGGATCCGGTAGTAACCGCCGCCGGAGTCGACGAACTGCCATTGCTGGTTCGCGCCGTCGCCGCGGGTCCACTGCGTGATGCGCCCGCCGTCGGCGGTGGAGAAGTTGTAGACGTCCAGGGCCTTGCCGCTGTTGCGGTTGACCAGCACGTAGGAGGCGCTCGTGTCGACCGTGGCGGCCGATGCGGTGGTCATGTTCGTGACGGCGACCGCACCGCCGACCAGGGTCGCGACGAGCAGGGTGACGATGCCCGACGCCTTGTTACGGACCGCCATGCGGTGCTCCTCGAAATCGTGTTAGCGCTCACATCCAGACCGCGAGATTGCCAGACCGAATGCGAACATTCAAGAGGCCACGGACACGGGATGTCTTTCGTGACGTAACATCGCCGAAATTTTCATCCGTGAATTCCTGCGACATTTCCGGCGACCCGCGAATAACAACAAAGAAGCCGACGGATTTGTGTTATGCACGGCGGGAGCACATGGTCGCACCCGCCGGATGCTTGACGCGGCGGCCGGTTGTCGGTGACAGTCAACGACCATGCCGGGCGGCTGCACGGTGAATGCTGTGACTGCGATGTGACGATGCGAACCACCGACGTGAACGAAACGGACCTCGTGCTGGCGGCCCAGGCCGGTGACCGGCGGGCCGTCGACGGGCTCGTCACCGCCGGCCTGCCGCTGGTCTACACGATCGTCCGCCGCGCGCTGGACGGGCACGCCGACGTCGACGACGTCGTGCAGGACACCATGCTGCGGGCCGTGCGGCGGCTGCCGGCACTGCACCAGCCGGAGAGCTTCCGGGCCTGGCTGGCGGCAATCGCGGTCCATCAGGTGAGCACCCACCTGCACCGCCGCAGCACCGCCGCGCGGCGGACGGCCCCGCTGGACGAGGCGGCCGACGTGCCGGACGCGGGCGCCGAGGTCGAGGACGTCACCGGGCTGCGCCTGGAGCTGTCCGGCCAGCGCCGCCAGGTCAGGCGGGCCGCCCGGTGGCTCGACCCCGCCGACCGCGCCCTGCTGCCGCTGTGGTGGCTGGAGCATGCCGGCGTGCTCAGCCGCACCGAGCTGGCCGGGGCGCTGGGCGTCAGCGTCGCCCACGCCGCCGTCCGCGTCCAGCGCATGCGCCACCAGCTCGACCTGAGCCGCGAGATCGTGGCCGCGCTGGACGCCACGCCCAGGTGCCCAGACCTCGACGCGCTCGTCGCCGGCTGGGACGGCACGCCCGGCCCGCTGTGGCGCAAGCGCCTCGCCCGGCACGTGCGCACCTGCCGGGTCTGTGCTCCCGCCGCCGAGGGGCTGATCAGCGCGGACCGGCTGCTGCCCGGGTTCGCGCTGCTGCCGGTCCCGGCCACGCTCAGCTCGGGCCTGATCGGCAAGGCCACCCTCGGCGCGACCGTCCAGGCCGGGGTGTTCGGTCACCTCGCCCAGATCCTCGCGGCGCACCCCCTCGCCGCGACCGTGGCCGTCGCCGTTGCCGCCGGCGCCGCCGTCACCGTGACCGCCCTGCCCGCCGACCCACCGCCGTCCCAGGGGCTGCAGGCAGCGACGACGGCGGCGGTCCGGGTGCCGCCCGCCGCGACCACCGCCACCCCCGCCGGGCCACCGTCGAAACCGCCGGCGACCACCGCCGCCACCGGCTCGCCGCCGGCGCGCACCGCGACCCTGGCGCCCGGACGGACCGTGTCGATCGAGTCGGCCCACGAGCCCGGGCTGTTCGTCACGACCGTCGACGGCCTCGGCGTGCTCGCGGCGGTCCCGGCGGACGGCGACGCCGCGCAACGGCGCCACGCGACGTTCACGGTGCTCGCCGGGCTGGCCGACCCGGCATGCTTCACGTTCCGCGCCGACGACGGCCGGTTCCTGCGGCACGCGTCGTGGCGGTTCCAGCTCAGCCGGGACGAGGGCACGCCGCTGTTCCGCGGTGACGCCACGTTCTGCGCCCGCGCCGGTGCGACGGAGGGCACGGTCGTGCTGGACGCGCAGATCTACCCCGGCTGGTTCCTGCACCACCGCGGCGAGCAGCTCTGGGTCGACCAGGACGACGGCAGCGCCGCGTTCCGGGTCGAGTGCTCCTTCCGCATCCGGCCCGCACTCTGAAGCGGTGCGGTCCGGTTGCTGATCGGTGAGCGTCGAACCGACCGGCGGACACCGGGTGGGCAGTTCGTGTCGGGTGGCCGGACAGTTCGTCGCCGCGCCCGGTGGAGCCGCAACCGAAGACGGTCATGGTTGGGAGGTCGAAGAGATCACCTCCAAGGACGGAGCTCCCAACCGTGAACATCGCCAAGAGACTGCGGGCCGCCGCGGCGGGCGCGCTGCTGGCGCCGGCCGCGGTCGCGCTCGCCGCGGGGCAGGCGCATGCGGCCGTCAAGGCCGCGGACACGGCCGCGTCGGCGACCACCCTGGCGCAGGTGCGGTCGGCCATCGGCGCCGACACCGGCACCGCGGCGACACTGACCGGCAAGGGCGTCGGCGTGGCCCTGATCGACACGGGTGTGGCGTCGGTGCCCGGGCTGCCCGCGGCGCAGATCGTCAACGGCCCGGACCTGTCGTTCGAGTCGCAGGCCGCGAACCTGCGGTACCTGGACACCTACGGCCACGGCACGCACATGGCCGGCATCATCGTCGGCAACGACACCGCCACCGGTACCAAGGGCATCGCCCCCGGCGTCAAGCTGACCTCGCTGAAGATCGGCACGTCGACCGGTGCCGTCGACGTGTCGCAGATGATCGCCGCGATCGACTGGGTCGTGGCGCACCGCAACGACGACGCCGCCAACCCGATCAGGGTGCTGAACCTGTCCTACGGCTCGGGCGGCTCAGGGCAGTCGTGGACCGACCCGCTGCAGTTCGCGGTGGAGAAGGCGTGGCAGGCCGGCATCGTCGTGGTCGCCGCGGCCGGCAACAACGGCAATGCCGCCGGCACGCTGACCAACCCGGCCGTCAACGACTGGATCGTCGCCGTCGGCGCAACCGCCACCAACGGCACCACCGCCACGACCGACGACACCCTGGCCACCTTCACCAACCTGGCCTCGACCACCACCGCCGGCGTCGCCGGTCAGGTGGACCTGCTCGCCCCGGGCACGTCGATCGCGTCGCTGCGCGTCCCCGGCTCCAACGTCGACAACCTCTACCCGTCGGCGCGGGTCGGCGAGACCCTGTTCAAGGGCAGCGGCACCTCGCAGGCCACCGCCGTCGTCACCGCGGCCGCCGCGCTGGTGCTGCAGGCGAAGCCGGCCGCCACTCCCAACCAGGTCAAGGACTGGCTGGTCAAGGGCGCCACCGCGCTCGGCACCGGCACGGCGAAGACCCTCGGCCTGGCAACGCTCAACGTCAACGGCGCGCTCGCCCGCACCGGCACGACCGTCACCGCGCCGGCGCTGCAACTGTCCAGCGGCACCGGCTCGCTCCAGGGCTCGCGCGGCACCAGCAGCCTCACCCTCGACGGCGTGAAGCTCACCGGCGAGCGCACCATCTGGGGCTCGTTCAACGGCGCCCAGTGGGCCAAGTCGACCACGCCGTCCTGGTCCGGCGGCTCGTGGCTGGGCTACCAGATCGCCGGCAACGACTGGACCGGCACGTCCTGGGCGTCCCGGACGTGGGCGTCGGCGACGTGGGCCGCCGCGCCGTGGGCCGGCAGCGCCGCCGCCGGCTGGAGCGACCCGGCGTGGTCCGGCCGCACCTGGTCCGGCCGCACGTGGTCGGCGGGCACCTGGTCGGGCCGCACCTGGTCCAGCGACGGCTGGGCCGGCGGCACCTGGTCCTGACCAGTCCGTCGTGAGGGGGCGGGCCCGGCATGTGCCGGGCCCGCCCTTTCGTCACGAGCCGAGCAGCCCGGCCTCCCGCAGCAGCCGCTCGCGCCGCTGCGCCGGGAGCCGGTCGACGTACACGGTGCCGTCGAGGTGGTCGCACTCGTGCTGCAGGCACCGGGCGAAGAACCCGGTGCCGGTCACCGTGATCGGCGCGCCGTTCCGGTCGAAGCCCGTCACCGTCGCGACCGCGGCCCGCGGCACCTCCGCGCGGGGCCCCGGCACAGACAGGCAGCCCTCGGTGTCGGTGGCCGTCCCGGCGAGCGCGGACGCCTCCTGCAGCACCGGGTTGACGACGTGCCCGACATGGCGGACGCCGTCGTCGTCCGGGCAGTCGTAGACGAACACCCGCAGGTCCACGCCGATCTGGTTGGCGGCCAGGCCGACACCCTCCGCCGCGTACATGGAGGCGAACATGTCGTCGATCAGCGCGGCGAGCGGCTCGTCGAAGGCGGTGACGTCGGCACACCGGCGGTGCAGCACCGGCGTGCCGTAGTAGGTGATCGGGCGGGCCGCGCCCCGGGTGATCGGCATCGTCGCATTCTAATTACCGTCAGGGCATGGCGCCCCACACGCCTTGGCCGAGGTGACGGGCCACCAATTCGGCGGCCATGCGATCGATCGCGGCGGACTCCTCGTGACCCTGGCACTGGTTGCGCAACTCCTCCTCGGACAGCACAGGCATCGGCGGGAACTGCGGCATCGCCGGCATCCGGAGCTGCTCCGCGGTGATGGTCAGCACCGCGACCAGGTCGTCGCGGGCCTTCTCCGGCTCCGTGGCGGCGGGGGCACTGGCGAACCCGTGCCGGTCGCGGACCACCTCGGCCCGCACGACCTTGCGCCCCTTCCGGACCTTCGTCTGCTCCGGCATGCCCGGGTCGACGACGAACGTGACGTCGGCCTGCGGTGCCGGCGCGGCGCTCCACCACTGCCGCCACCCCTCGGTCGCGTCCAGCGCCTCGACCAGGTGAAGCCGCGTCAGCTCGTACTCCGCAGACATCTGGACGCCGAGGCCGTAGCCACCGGACCAGCTCAGCCACTCCGGCTGCCACTCATCCGTGCCGTCCTCGACCGGCCGGCCCCACGCGGCGCTGGTGCCGCTCTCGTAGCTCACCGGCGCCCGGTGCTCCCAGGGCCGGTCCGTCACCCGCTCGTACGCCGTGGACGCCACGAACAGCAGCTCCTCCGCCTCGACGTCGGCCAGGGCGAGCAGCGACCGCGGGTCCTCGACGATGCGTTGGTGCGCCCGCGATCCGGACAGCACCGCGGCGCAGCGGATGTACAGGAACGCGTCACCGTGCGCCACGGCGTGCGCCGGCGTGTCCAGCCGGTGCAGCGCCTCGGCGAGGCGGTCCTCGAAGCCGGTGATGTCGCCCTCCGCCCGCGCGGCGAGCAGGTCGACCAGCCGGGCCGCCCGCGCGTCGAACGGCAGGTCGAGGACGCCGTCGATCATCCGCCAGAAGTCGTCGCTGTTCATCACCGCCCAAGTTAGTCCGCCACCGTTGCGGCGACGGGCAAAACGGCGGGTTCCCTGCGAGCCGCCGTCTGCAGGACGACGGCGGAGGCGAGCACGAGGGCGGCGCCGGTGAGCTGGACCGGGGTCAGGGACTCGCCGAGGAGGACGGCGGCGAGGGCGGTCGTGACGACCGGCTCGAACGTGGACAGGATCGCGGCGGTGGACGGGCCGGTGCGCTGGAGGCCGGCGAAGAACGTCAGCATGGCCGCGACCGTCGAGACGACCGCGATGCAGCCCAGCCACAGCCAACCCACCTGGGCGAAACTCAGGCCGACACCGCCGTTCAGCATGGCGTTGGCGGCGAGGGTACCGGCGGCGCCCGTCATCACCAGCGCGGACAGCAGCACCGGCGGCATGCTGTGCACGACCGTGTCGGCGACCAGGATGTAGACGGTGTAGACGACCGCGGAGCCGAAGCCGAGCAGCGCGCCGAGCGGGTGGAAGCTCACGCTGCCGGTGCCGAGCAGGACCAGCAGCGTGCCGGTCGACGCGGCGACGAGGGCCGCGCCCCGGCGAGGGGTGAGGCGGTCGCGGCCGAGCAGGACCGCCGCGACGGTCACCAGGACCGGGAACGTGTACAGGATCAGCGACAGCAGCGAGGCGTCCATGAGGCGCAGCGCCGCGAAGAACAGGCTCGCCTGGGCGGCGTAGCCGATCGCGCCGAGTCCGAGGGCGGTGCCGACGGCGCGCCGCGACGACGCGCCGCCGCGCAGCTCGGGGCGCAGCAGCAGGACGAGCCACAGCAGCGCGGCGGCGAGGACGAAGCGGACCAGCAGCAACGCCCCCGGCGAGACGCCCGCGTCGTAGGCGAACTTGCCGAAGATCGCGAGCGCGCCGAAGCACGCCGCGGAGACGAGACACAGTGCCGGACCCATGCGTCGAGCGTTGACCATGAAACCGTGCAGGTCCAGCGATGATTCCCGGTGCTGATTCGTTAGGATTCCCGCATGGTCGCGCTGGATCTGCGCCGGCTGCGGTTCCTGCGCGAGTTCGAGGAGCGCGGCACCCTCGCCGCGGTCGCCGCCGCGCTGGGCTACAGCCCGTCGACGGTCTCGCAGCAGCTGACGCTGCTGGAGAAGGACGTCGGCACCCCGCTGCTGGAGAAGGCCGGCCGCGGGGTGCGGCTCAACGACGCCGGCCGCCTCCTCGCCGGGCACGCGCGGGTGCTGCTGTCGGCCGCCGAGGCGGCGGAGGCCGACCTGGCCGCGCTCGGCGGCGACATCCGCGGCACCGTCCGCGCCGGCGGCCTGCAGTCCGCGGCACGGCGGCTGCTCGTGCCCGCCGTCGCCCGGATGCGGGCCGAACGGCCGGGGGTGCGGGTGGAGATCTTCGAGCTGGAGCTCGAACAGGCGCTGCCCGGCCTGCGGCTCGGCACGGTGGACCTGGTGATCGGCGACGAGTACGACGGCCATCCACGGCCACGCCCCGCCGGGATGCGCTTCGCGGTCCTGCTCGAGGAGCCGCTGCGGGTGGTGCTCCCGGCCGCGCATCCCCTGGCCGGCGGCGGCGGTCCGGTCGCGATCGCCGAGCTGCGCGACGACGTGTGGACCGCGTCCGCCGAAGGCACCGGGCACCACGCGATGGTCCAGGGCACGTGCCGGGCGCTCGGCGGCTACGAGCCCGACGTGCGGCACCGCTCCAACGACGCCGACGTGCAGCTGGAGCTCGTCCGGGTCGGCGCCGCGGTCGCCCTGATGCCGCCGCTCGCCCTGCCACCCGGCGACCCGGCGCTCGCCGTCCGCGACCTCGCCGAGTCGACGCTGCGGCGCCGCCTGGTCACCGTCACCCGCGACACCCCGCCGGCGCCCGCGCTGACGGCGTTCCACGCGGCCGTGCAGGACCTCGCAGCCCGCGTAACAGCGGCTTCGACCTGACCCTGGCCGACGGCACCGTCATCCGCGACGCGACCCCCACCCGCCCGCGCTGACGCCCGCGTGCGCCGCCCGCGTCGACGGCGGGCGGCGCACGGCAGCGCGCTCAGCGGTGCTTCAGCTGGCCGGCTGGTAGAAGCGGTAGTCGGCGGTGTACGGGACGCCGGTCGTCGCGCCGTCGGTGCAGGTGCCGGCCGGGGCGGCGCCGCCGCGGGTCGACAGGCGCTGGATGTAGCTGACGGCGCCGAAGACCCCGTCGCCGCGGGTGCGGGTCGCCTGCAGCAGCAGCTGCGGGATCGACCCGGGCACCGGCGCCGACGCGACGGCCTTCGCCTCCACCAGCGAACCGTCCTCTGTGGACTCCCACGTCGGGCCGCGGAAGTGCACGGCCGTGGCGAGGCTGCCGGGCCGCTTCGCCCAGCCGGCGAGGTGCGCGGCCGGCTCGACGAACGACCAGGCGCCGCCCGTGCACTGGTACACCTGCACGCCACGCGCCAGGAACGCCGCGACGAGCACGTTGCCGGCCGGCACCCGCACCGCGTCGGGCACCTCCGGGCCGGACGCCTGTGCCCCGGCGGACGCCTGCGCCCCGGCGGCGCCGAGCAGGACGGCCGCCGCGGCCGCGACGACGGCAAGGTTGCGCATCTTCATGAGTCGTTTCCTCGATCCCGAGTTCGGAAGGCTGATGAGGAAACCGTGCCGGTGGGCGCTGAAACCGCGCTGAAACGTCAGCCGCCGGTCGTGGTGGTCCCGGAGCTGGGGTCCAGGCCGCCGCACGTGACGGTCATGCCGACGGTCCGGTTGCCGTGCACGAACGTGACGGTCGCGGCGGCGGCCGGGCCCGCGCTCACCCAGTCCGTCCGGTACGGGGCCGCCGGCGCCCACGAGAGCAGCTCCGCGACGCCCGGCGAGGCGCACCGGGCCCGGACGGTCCCTCCTTCGGATGCGAACGTCTCCGCCGCGCCGGGGCCGGGCGGCGCCGCCGCGCTCGTGGTCGGAGTCACGCTCGCCGGGGTGGCGCTGCCCGGCGACGTCGGGCCACCCGGGCCGGCGCCTCCGCCGGGGCGTGCCGACGGGCCGGACGCCGCCGATGTTCCCGATGTGCCGGGATTGCCGGACGCCCCGGGCGTTGGGGAAACGGTCCCGGCGGACGGCAGACCCGCCGGCGTCAACCCTGCGGGTGTTGTTGGGTTCTGTACACCGGGATCCGCCTGCGCGGGAGCCGACGAGATGGGGTCGGGTGCCGGCAGCACCAGCCAGACGAGTAGCCCAGCGGCCGTCGCCCCGGCCAGCCCGGCGGCGAGCCGCGTCCGGCGCCACCCACCACCGCCAGACCCGCCCGCCACGCCACCACCGGCCGCACCCGCCGTGGCACCACCGGCAGCGCCTGCCGTGGCGCCACTTTGCGCGGCCGCCGCAGAGCCATCGGGCACGACCGCTGTGGCACCACCGGTCGCGGCCGGTGCGCGTACAGACGCCGCAATGGCCGGCTCGTCACCGGCGGCGTCGGGAAAGGCCGCGCCGAACGCGCCGGCCGGCGTGGACACGGCGGCTGCCGCAAGGATGGCGGCCACCTCCGCCGCGGTCGGCCGGTCCGCCGGATCCTTTGCCAGGCACCGTTCGCACAGCTGCGCGAGCGCCGAAGGCACGCCCGGTAACGCCGGCAGCGCCGCCGGCGGCGTGAGCAGGTGCGCCTCGAGCAGGCCGGCCGACCCGGACGCGGTCCACGGCAGGTGGCCCGCCAGCAGCCGGTACAGCAGGACACCGAGACTGTAGACGTCGGACGCGGGCGTGACGGCATCCTCGGTCATCCGCTCCGGCGCCAGGTACTCCGGCGTGCCGAGCAGGTCGTCGTCCTCGACGGCGCCGAACCCGGCCGCGATGCCGAAGTCCACGACCTTCGCCCCAGTCGGGGCGAGGATCACGTTGGCGGGCTTGACGTCGCGGTGCACGAGACCGTCGGCGTGCGCGGCGGCGAGCCCCGCGGCCACCTCGGCGCAGATCCGGAACACCAGCGGCGGCGGGAGCGGCGCGCCGCCGAAGCGCTGATGCAGCGTCGGTCCGGGCACCAGCTCCATCACGATGTACGGCGTGCGCTGCCCGTCCTCGACGGTCTCACCGAAGTCGTGGACCTGGGCGACATTCGGGTGCGCCAGCCCGGCGGCGGCGCGGGCCTCGACCCGGATCTGCCGCCGCGAGCCGGCATCACCGGCGTGCCGCCCCGACAACACCTTGACCGCGACGTCCCGCCCGAGCACCACGTCGTGGGCACGCCACACCGTCGACATGCCACCCACACCCAGCACCTCGTCGAGGTGGTACCGCCCACCGAGCACCCGCCCTTGCACCTGCGCCTCGATTCCCCCATCGAACCAGATGCAAACATCACTGTTCGATAAAGGCCAGGACGAGGCCTTGGATCGGCGGCCCGGCCACGGTCGCTGCGGGGAGCCCGCCACCGGACCGGACAGGTTGCTGCGCACATCTACGGAGACGAGTTCGCAACAATTGCTTCGAAGCGTTCGAGTCCGCCACTCATCTGCTCATCCCACAGAGTTCCGATCTCGAGATACCAGAAGTTTCGCCAATCTTCGAACGCCCTTGAGTCCAGTTCGAGTATGCGCCGGGTACTGCCGGTCAACGCGTCTACCTCGCGTACGCGCCCAGCATCCTCGTCCCACTCAGCGAGGGGAACATTGCGTATCTCATCAAGCCTGCTGCTGAGTGCAACACTCTCGTCCAGACAAGCAGCGAAACTTGACACGGTGCTATTGACGAAGGTCGGGGGGAGGAGTTGGACCTCACCCTGCCGTCCATATAGTGGGTTGTACACCTTGGCGTGACGCACGATGCCGGTGCCGGTCGCGACACCAAAGATTGCGAATACAATCCACCCCGGCAATCGGGTTTGCTCGCCAAGACAATAGTGCTCACCCTCACCAGGAAAGGTCACAGTCGCAGAAACTCCAGAACCAGGAAGCTGGAAGAATCCTCGTTCGAGAGCCGAGCAGATGGTTTCCGGAACCTTCTGCCAGGCCGGTATGTCCCAGGCGCCAACAATGTCAACGAGCGGAACCCTCGATGCGCCAAGCAATGCATCCCACCTCTCGCCTGCCCCGGGCGCCGCGACGATACCCACGCCGCCCTCAGTGGTGCTGTCGGGCTTCGGCGGCACCTCGGCCTGAAGTCGCGGTCGCGGCGATCCAGCGGGCCACGCCGTCGTCGGTGTTGGTGCCGATCACCTGTGTGGCGGCCGCGCGGACCTCAGCCGCGGCGTTCCCGACCGCCAGTGCCGTGTCGGCGACCGCGAACATCGGCAGGTCGTTGAGCTGATCACCGAAGCATGTCACCGTTTCTGCCGCTACTTCGGCCTTCAACGCGGCAACCGCGGCGGCCTTGCTGCTCGAGGTCAGCTCCAGCCACCATTGCCCGGCCGAGTAGATGTCCTCGGCGAGGACGAAGTGGCAGCCGCCGGGAAGGTCGGCGAGTTGCTCGAAAAGCTTGTGCAACAGCTGCCGGTCGCCGATCAAGGAGATGTAGAACACCGATGCCGCATCGATGCCCGACCAGCTGGAAAGGGCCAGCAGCCGCGGGTCGCCGGCTCGGGTGCGCAGATAGTCCGCCACCCCAGGTGTGATCCGGTCGGCCAGCCAGCAGGCACGGTCCCTGCCCTCCCGAATGGCGAAGACAATCGGCTGCACGAGCCGTGAACCCTCGGTTCGACGAAACACCTCCTCCACCAACGCGACCGGCAGGAACTGCGCCTGACGGGCCTGGCCGGTCGCCGGGTCCACGACGACCGCGCCGCCGTACGTCAGAACCGGAAGCCGCAGCCGCAACGGCGCGGTCACGCGAGCGGCAGAGGTGTAGGACCGGGCTGTCGCATAGGTGAACAGTCCGCCATCGGCGATGTACTCGTTGATCACGCTGATCGTGAACGCGCTCAACGTCGCGTCTGGTCGAAGAAGCGTTCCGTCAAGGTCGGAGACCAGCAGCTCCCGGTGGTGCCGCTGCCCCCGCCCTGACATGTGCGGACCTTAGCAGGACCGCCAGGGGCTGATCGACTCTCGCCGTACGCTTGCACCAACCTGTTGACCGCGCCGTCCGGGGCGGCTGGACCTTACCTTGCTCTGCTGGAGCGGGACGGGGTGGACGTCATCTTGCTCGGTCTCGATCCCACCTGCGCGACTGTCGTCGACATCGAGGTGCTCGAGCCAACCGGACTCGACTGCGGGAGCGCACGACGCGTCCGTTGATACAGCGCAGGTTCGGAACATGCACATTGCGCGGTGCACCGCCGAACGCCTGGCTGCCCGCTCCCCCCGCGTCCGGATCGGGTCCTGGGGCGGGACCGGCCCGCGAGTCCTGGACTCGGAGTCCTGCACACCCGGTTGTGGCCTCCCTTATGGCGGGAATTTCGCTGATTGTCGATCTCTCGATCCGTACGTACATTCTGTACACACCTTCTGTACCGAACGTACTCGGGAGGCGTCAGATGAAGATCGACGTCCGCACGGATCTCGTCGACGAGCAGCTCGAACAGGCATGGCAGCTGTACGAGGCAGCGTTCCGGCACCTCAACGCGCTCACCATTCAACGGCATCTCATGTACCGCTCGGAGTTCGACGACGTCATGTCCGACCGCCGGGTCGAGAAGTGGCTCGCGTACTCCGACGACGGTGTCCTGCTCGGGCTCGCCACATACACCAACCAGCTCAGCGCCTGGCCGCTGATCTCGCCGGAGTACTTCGCCCGGCGCTGGCCGGTGCACTACGCCGACCAGCGGATCTGGTACTGCGGGTTCGTCGCCGTGCCCACGCACGAGCACGGCATGTTCGTGAAGCTCATCGAGGCGATGTACCGCCACGCCGAGCAGCACGACGGCGTCATCTCGCTGGACATCTGCCGGCACAACATCGACGCCTACCGCCTCGACCGGGCCATCAACACGTGGCTGCGCCGCATCTCCGACAACCGGGTCCGCTGCGAGACCGCCGACGCGCAGACCTTCATGATCTACGAGACGGCACCCGCCGCCGCCGAGGAGCACCTCCGCGCGGCGTGAGCCTCAGCCGTAGACCGCCCGGGCCAGCAGCTGCAGCGCCGCAGCCGACGGCGACCCGGGTCGGCGACTCCCGGGCCATGTACGGGTGGCTCATGCTCGCCTTCATCGTCGGCTTCGTCGGGCACGTGGCGGCGATCGTCGCGTACACGGTGACGGCCACCTCCGGCCTGCCCGACGGCGAGCAGGGTCTCGCCACCGGCTGAGCACGCTGACCCAGCAGGTGGCGCTCACCGTCGGCATCCCGGTGATGAGCGCCGTCGCCGCGGCCGCCCCGACCCTGCCGTCCGGCATCCGCCTGGCGCTACTGGTGGACGGCGCCGTCACCCTGCTCGGCGCGCTCGCCGTCCACCGAGGACTGCGCGAGCCGTCCGGCGCCTCCCTTCCGCGTTAGGCGGCGGGCTCCAGGACCACGACCGGGATCTGCCGCGTGGTCTTGAGCTCGTAGTCGGCGAAGCCCGGGTACGCCGCCTTCTGCGCGGTCCAGATCCGCTCCCGCTCATCCCCGTCGGTCACCCGGGCGACGAGCTCCTGCGTGCCGGTGCCGATCTCGGCCGTGACCCGGGGCTGGGCGACGAGGTTGTGGAACCAGGCCGGGTTGGTGGGTGCGCCGGCGTAGGAGGCGAACACGGCGTACCCGCCGTCGACCTTCTGGTACATCATCGGGTGGACCCGCTCCTGGCCGCTGCGGGCGCCGACCGTGTGCAGCAACAGCAGCGGAGCGCCCTCGAAGTTGCCCCCGACCTTGCCGCCGTTGGCGCGGAACTCTTCAATGATCTTGTCATTCCAGTCGCTCATGGTCATCAGTCTTCCACCGACCCTGACTCGCCGCCCCCGGGCACCCGTTTTTTCGCGTCTTGACACAAGAGCCTGATCAATGGATGGTCGGTGCACGGAGCGGGGGCCCTGAATGCGTCGGACGTCCCTGCGTGGATGATCCGCTGCCGGGGGTGGCCGTTGTTCTCGCTGATCCGCGCTCAGTTGCTCTTCCGCCGCGGCCGGCTGGTCGCCACGATCGCGGCGGTCGCCGTGGCCGTGGCCAGCTTCGCGCTGCTGGCGTCGGCGTCCCGCGGGTCTCAGGTCCAGGTCAACGGCACGGTGCAGGCCAACTACCGGCCCACGTACGACATCCTGGTCCGCCCGCCCGCCGCCGTGCCATCGGAGGACGGGCTGGTCCGTACCGACCGGGTCACCTCCACCTACGGCGGCATCACCGAGGCGCAGTGGCGGCGGATCCTCGACCTGCCCGGCGTGGACGTGGCCGCGCCCGTCGCGATGGCCGGCTACGTCACGCAGACCGCCGTCATCACCGTCGACCTCACCGACCACGTCGCCGCCGGCGGGCAGCGGCAGGTGCTGCGGGTCCGCCCCGTCTTCATCGGCGACCGGGGCCTGTCCAGCATCGCCGACGGGCCGAAGTACCTCTACGCGACGAGGAACGCCCTGGAGTTCGTGCCCGGGGAGCCGTGGATCGAGGGCAAGAACTACGACAGCTCGGCCCTGCCCAAGCCGCCGGAGATCCACGAGCACGGCGCCGCCGGCGTGACCGCGGTGTGCGAAGGCATCACCGGGTACTTCGACACAGTCGACGCGCTGTCGGTGAGCGACCGCACCGAGGCCCACTGCTGGTCCAGCGACCCCACGTCCAGCATCGAGCAGACCCCGCGGCCGCAGGTGCGGGTGCTCTTCCCGATCCCGTTGCTGCTCGCCGCGATCGACCCGGTGCAGGAGGCCAGGCTCAACGGCCTCGACCGCGCCGTCGTCTCCGGCGGCTACCTGAACGCCGGCGACACCGCCGCGGGCATCCCGGTCCTCGCCGCCGGCAGCCTCGACCTCGACCAGCAGGTGCGCGTGGAGATCGAACGCATCGGCGGCGACGCCGCCGACAAGACCGGCGCCGGCATGCGGCTGGACAACGCGGTCGACTACTACGCCACCCAGCCGTCCACGCCGATCGGCGCGCGGGCGTTCAGCGCGCAGGACGTGTACCCGGCCGTGCTCGACGCGATCGCGCACCCTCCCGGCGCCGGCGGCTTCCCACCGGCGGCGGGCACCTCGGTCGTCAACGAGTGGTGGACCACCAGCCCCCTGACGCTCGCGGACGGCTCCGCCGCCGTGGTGCCCTACTCGGGCGGCGAGTGGGGGAAGGTCCCGCACGGCATGCCGGACAGCAAGCCGCTGCCGATGGGCCTCGCCGACGACCCCGTCCGCGCCGTCGTCCGGCACGGGCGGGACGGCGACTCCAAGACGGCCAACGCGTTCCTGCGCGGCGTCGGCGTGTACGACCCGGCGAAGGTCGACACCGGCCCGGCCCTGTCCCGGCCGCCGTTCGACCTGTACGCCGTGCCCGCCGCGACCGGCGCCGACGACGCGGCCCGCGCCGCGCTCGGCGACCGGCCGCTGATCGCCGGCACCAGCTTCGCCGGCCCGCTCGGCCAGCGGCCGCACCTGCTCACCACGCTGTCGGCGCTGCCGGCGCTGCACCGGGCGCCGTACAACAGCCTGGACCCCGCGCACGGCGTCGACGCCGGCGCCCCGATCTCGATGGTGCGGGTCCGCGTCGCGGGCACCGTCGGCATGGACGCGTTCTCCCGGGAGCGGGTCCGCGCCGTCGCCGACCAGATCCACCTCGCGACCGGGCTGCGGGTCGACCTCACCGTCGGCTCGTCGGCGGCGGCCGTGCCGCTGGCGCTGCCGGCCGGCAAGTTTGGCCGCCCGGCCCTCGCCGTCCGCGACAACTGGCTGAAGCTCGGCGTCGCCACCACCATCGTGTCCGCGATCGACCGCAAGTCGCTGGTCCTGTCGATCCTCGTCCTGGTCGCCTGCGCCCTCGCCGTCGGCAACGCGACCGGCGCGGCGGTCCGCGGCCGGTCCACCGAGCTCGCCGTGCTCGCGTGCGTCGGCTGGCCCCGTAGGCGCCTGTTCGCGCTCGTGGCGGCGGAGTCGACGGCGGTGGGAGCGGTCGCCGGTCTGCTGGGCACGATCCTGGCGCTGGCGCTGTCCCGCGTGCTCGGCGTCGACCTCGGCGCCGGCTACGCGCTCCTGGCCATCCCGGCGGCCCTGCTGCTGAGTCTCCTGGCGGCGCTGCCACCCGCGTGGCGGGCCACCCGCGCCGACCCGGCCGCCGCCGTGCGGCCCGCGGTCGCGTCGGCCCGCCGCCGGGCCCCGCAGCGCATCGCCGGCCTCGCCCTCGGCAACGTCCTGCGCACTCCCGGCCGCACCGCCGTCGGCGCGGCCAGCCTGGCGATCGGCGTGGCCTCGCTGACCCTCCTCGTCATCATCAATCTGACGTTCCGCGGCAGCGTCTCCGGTACGGTCCTGGGCGACGCGATCACCGTTCAGGTGCAGGCCACCGACTACATCGCGGCGGCACTCACCACCCTGCTCGGCGCCGCCACGGTCGCCGACGTCCTCTACGTCAACATCCGCGAACGGGCCGCCGAGTTCGCCCTGCTGGGCGCGGTGGGCTGGACCGACGCGTGGACCGCCCGCCTCGCCGGATACGAGGCGCTGGCCCTCGGCGTCCTGGGCGCGACCCCCGGCACCGGCATCGCGCTCGGCACCGCCGCCCTGCTCAGCTCCGAGCTCACCAGCACCTCGTTCGCGGTCGCCGCCGCCGCGGCCCTCGCCGGCACGCTGCTGGCCGTCGCCGCCGCGATCCTGCCGGTGCGGTCCCTGCGCGGCCTGCCGAAGGCGAGGCTGCTCGCCGAGGAGTAGCTCAGGCGGTCCGGTGTGGGGTGGTGTTGAACCGGCCGCGGAACTCGTTGAGCATCTCGTCGTCGACCTCCGCACCGCCGGCGACCGCCGCGTGCACCTGCCGGAAGTAGTCCTCGTACCCGGCCGGCGTGTACAGGCACAGCCCCCGCGCGGGCGCGTCGCCGGCGTTGCGGAACCCGTGCGGCGCCCCGCGCAGCGCGGCCAGCAGGCTCCCCGGCCCGGCCGTGACCTCGCCGCTGCCGTCGTGCAGCGTGAGCTCCCCGTCCAGCACATAGAAGAACTCGTCATGCGCGTGATGGACGTGCGGCCGCGCGCCGACCGTGCCCGGCCCGAGCGTGAACTCCTCGAACCCGAACCGCCCACCGGTCTGCGCCGACGTCAGGCGGAACAGGTGCTCCACCCCCGCCACGTCGATCAGCTCGCCCTCACCCGGCGGCACCAGCAACGCCCGCATCGACACATCCCCGTCCATGATCACAGTCTGCCTGCCGCGCCCGAAACTCGCTGTCCGTCCCCTTCGCCCGGTGGTACACAACCCGGGTGGAGTTTCCTGAGCTGCTCCGGCTGATCGACGAACGGTCCACCGCCTTCAGCGCCGCGGTCGCCGCCGCGCCCGCACTCGACGCGCAGGTGCCGACCTGTCCCGGGTGGACGCTGCTCGACCTGGCACACCACCTGGGCGACGGCCGCCGCAAGTGGGCGTCGATCGTCGCCGCCGGCCCCGCGTCCACTCCCCCGCCGCCGCCCGTCCCGGCGGAACCCGCGCCGCAGGACCACTCGGCCCTGCTGCCCTGGCTGGCCGCCTCGACACGGCAGCTGCTGGACGCGCTGCGGTCCGCCGGCCCCGACCGCGGCTGCTGGACCTGGTGGGCGGACTCGGAGTCCCCGCAGACCAGCGGCGCCGTGGCCCGCCACCAGCTCCAGGAGGTCGCCGTGCACACGTACGACGCCCAGCTCACCACCGGCGCCCCACAACCTCTCCCGACCGCCATCGCCCTCGACGGCGTCGACGAGTTCCTCGCCACCTGCTGCGCCGGCGCCTACCACTGGCCGCACACCCCCGCCACCCTCGACTACCACGCCACCGAGGGCCGCTCCTGGCGCCTGTCCCTCACCGCCGACGCCGTCCGCCTCACCCGCTCCCCGGCCCCGACCCCGGCCGACGCCGCCCTGCACGCCACCGCCAGCGACCTGGTCCTCACCTTGTACGGCCGCATCCCCTTCGACTCCCTGCCCCTCACCGGCGACCGCCGCCACTTCGACCTGCTCGTCGCCTGGGACCCCGACGAGGACCCCCTGACGGCATAGATTCGACGGGTGTCGCAGACGCACCATCTTCACGTCGACGGGGGCCGACTGATCAAGCGGTACGTCTCGTGGTCGCGCGGGGAACACCGCCGGGAGTGGGCCGTGCTGCACCGGGTGCACGCCTGACGCCCCGACCTCGTGCCCGAGCCGCTCGAAGCCGACCTGGACGCCGACCCACCCACCGTCACCATGGGCCTGCTGCCCGGCACTCCACTGACCGACGACCTGGACGCCGGTCAGCAGGCCGCGTTCGCCCGATCGCTACGCCGGTTGTGGTCGGTGCCGTGCGCCGATCTCCCCGCACGGCGGGATCACCCCGCCGAGCTCCACGCGCTGATGACGCGGCGCCTGGCCGGCCTGGACCTGCCGGGCCCGGCGGGCGAGGCCGCCCACGCCGCCCGTTCCTTCCTGGCCAGGCTCCGCCTCAGCCCCGCCGGCAGCACCGTGCTGGGCCACGCCGACCCGAACCTCGCCAACTACCTGTGGGACGGGCAGCGCATCCGGATCGTCGACTTCGAGGACGCCGGCCGGTCCGACCCCGAGTTCGAACTGGCCGACCTGGTCGAACACCTCGCGGCCCGGCGCGCCGACTGGACGGCGTTCCTCACCACGTTCGACCTCGACGGCGACCGCTTGCTCGACGCCCGTCGGCTCTACGCCGTCTTCTGGCTGCACATGCTCCGCCCCGGCGGCCCCGCCGAACACCGCAACCCACCCGGCACCCTTGAGCAGCAGGCCGAACGGCTCCTCAACCTGCTCTGATCAGGCCGCGGCGGCCACGGCCTCGGCGGTGAGGGCGGTCACCGTGGCGAAGTCGCCGGCGGCGATGGATGCGCGGGGCACCATCCAGCTGCCGCCGACGGCCAGGACCGAGGGCACGGCGAGGTAGTCCCGCACGTTCGACGCGTCGATCCCGCCCGTCGGCACGAAGCGGACCTGGGCGAACGGGGCGGCGAGCGCGGCCACCGCGCGGGCGCCGCCGGACGTGCCGGCGGGGAAGAACTTCAGCACGTCGACGCCCAGCTCCAGCGCCGCCATGATCTCGGTCGCCGTGGTGGCGCCGGGCAGGGCGGCCACGTTGTGGAAACGGCACCGGGTCACGACCGCGGCGCTGAGGCCCGGGGAGACGACGAACTTGGCGCCCGCGGCCACGGCCGCGTCGACCTGGGCCGGGGTGGTGACCGTGCCGGCGCCGACCGTGACGCCGCCGTGCCTGGCCATCCGGGCGATCGCCGCGGCGGCCGCGTCCGTGCGGAACGTGACCTCGGCGATCGGCAGGCCGCCGGCCACCAGGGCGTCGGCCAGGGGCTCCGCGGCAGCCGGGTCGTCCAGCACGACCACGGGGACGATCCGGTTGCCGCCGACGACATCGACAATGCTGCTCATGAGGCGGGGTCCTTCGCGAGGATTCGGGTGGGAACGTCTGCCGCGCCGGTGACGCCGAGCCGGGCCAGGGCGGCCACGCCGAGGACGGTGGCCTCCGGCTCGGCGACGAAGCGCAGCCGGCGCGCGGTGGCGTCCTGGCGCAGCCGGCGCCAGGGAGCCCAGCCGGCGGCGACGCCCGCGACGGTCACGTCCGCGATACGGGTGCCGCCGAGTGCGCCGAGACGGGTGGTGGTGGCGTCGGCCTCGACGGCCAGGCCCTTGAGGAGACTGGCCATGGCCTGGGCCCGGGTGACGTCCATGGGCAGGGCGGCCGGGCGCGCCGTGCGCGCGTCCGAGTCGATGCCGGCCGGACCGACGGTGTCCAGGGCCGCGTCGACCTCGGACCACATGACGTCGTCGGGCTGCTCGGCGTACAGCATCCGCCGCCACGACTGGTAGAACCGGCCGGACGGGGTGGCGCGGTGCAGGTACCGCAGCCCGCCCGCCACGAACACGCCCACGTCGATCCCGGCGTCGACCCGCTCGGGCAGGGCGTCGACGAGCAGCACCTGCGCCTCCGACGTGCCCGCCGAGACGTAGACGTCGCCGGGCTTGCGCACGCCGGAGCCGAAGGCCCCGCACATGTGGTCGTGGCCGCCGGTGACGACGGCGACGCCCCGGGGCAGGACCCCGGCGCCGGAGGTGTGCCCGACGACCGTGGCGCTGCCGGTGAGGACGGGCAGGCGCAAGGCACTCAGGCCGAGGGAGGGCAGGGCCGCCTCGTCCAGGGTGCCGGCCCGCACGTCGAGCAGGCCGGTGCGGGAGGCGTGCGAGACGTTGAGGAACACCGGCGCGGACGGGTCGGCCAGCAGGTCCCGGGCGACGAAGTCGGCGAGGGAGGTGAACGTGCGGGCGCCGCCGAGCAGGCCGGCGCGGTCCAGCCAGAGCAGCTTGAAGACGGAGAACGTGTCGTCGACGCCCGCCCAGGCCTCGCCCGCGTGCGGCTTGGCCTCGCGGCCGTGGCCGGCGAACCAGGCCGGCACCGGGGCGGTGACCTCGCCGCCGGCGCCGAGCATCACGACCTCCTCGCCGACGGAGCCGACGCCGATGCCGGCGACGGCCTGCGGGCGGACGGCCGGGTCGTCCAGCAGCTGCCGCAGCAGCCCGGCCACCGCCGCGGTGAGCCGGGCGGCGTCGCGCCGCCCGCCCCACGCGTCGTCGCTGACCTCGGTCGGCGCCGAGTACAGCGCGATGAGCCGTCCGGCCTCGACGTCGTAACAGCCGACCTTCGTCCGGGTGGTGCCGATGTCGACACCGAGGAACAAGCTCATTTGGAGACCGTCACGCGCTCGCGGAGGGTGGCGACCAGGTCCGGGTCGACGTCCGGGGCGAGCGAGGCCGCGTTGGCCGCGCCCATCGCCGCCGCCAGGGTCAGGGCCGCTTCCGGCGTCTCGCCGCGGCCGAGTGCCACCGCGAGCCCGGCCAGGAACGAGTCCCCGGAGCCGGTGGCGTTGACCGTGTCGACCGCCGGGCTGTCCGCGGTGAGCTGCTCGCCGGGGCCGACCCAGACCGCGCCGCCGGCGCCGCTGGTGACCACGAGGGTGGCGCTGGTCGCGGCGTGCAGCTCGCGCGCGGCGGCGAGCAGGTCGGCCGGGTCGGACAGCTCGCGGCCCAGGATGCCGGCCAGCTCGTGGGCGTTGGGCTTGATCACCAGCCGGCCGCCGCGCGTCCCGTGGGTGCCGGCGTCGTCGATGACCCGGGCGAGGGCGTCGCCGTGGGCGTCGACGAGGGCGGTCGCTCCGTGGCTCAGGGCCACGCGGGCGACGACGGCGTGCAGGTCGGGCGCGCACCCGGGCGGCAGGCTGCCCGTGGAGACGACCACGTCGCCCGGCCGGACCGCGGCGGCCAGGCCCGCGGCGAGCTGCTCCTGCTCGCCGCGGGTGACCTGGGGACCGCGCTCGTTGAGCACCGTCGAGCGCCCGGTGGCCCGCTCGATGACGACCGGCGTCACCCGGGTGTCGCCGGCGATCTCGATGTGCCGGTCGGCGACGCCCATCTCCTCGCAGCCGCGGCGGATGACCTGGCCGACGAAGCCGCCGACGAAGCCGTGGGCGGCGACCGTGGCGCCGAGGCGCCGGGCGCCCCGGCACACGATCATGCCCTTGCCGCCGGGGAGGCTCTGCACGTCCACGACCCGGTTGACCTCGAACGGCGCGAAGTGCTCGACGACCTGCAGCCGGTCGAGGGCCGGGTTGGGGCAGACCACGTGCAGGGTGAAGCCTGTCACTATTCGCCGTCGATCTGGTACAGCGCGAACAGTTCCTCGTCGGAGGCCGCGAGGACCTCCTGCTCCCGCTCGCGGAACGTCTGCGCGGTGACCCGGACGAGCTCGTCGAGCCTGTCGGCCTGCGGCGGCAGGTTCATCGCCGCGTACGGGTTGCCGCCGGCGCCGAGCGGCTCGGCCGAGCAGTAGTTGTCGCCGCGCTGGTAGCCGATCGCGTACAACGCCATGATGATGACGTCGAGGTCGAGCAGGCCGTGGCCGAGGGCGCGCCGGTTGGTGTCGGCCAGGTGCAGGTTGAGCATCCGGTGGCCGTGGTCGAGCAGCGTGGCGCCGATGTGCAGCTCGCCGCTGAGCATGTGGTAAGTGTCGCCGTTGATGTGCGAGATCGCCGGGTGGTCGACGAGGTCGAGCAGCCGCAGCGCCTGCTCGAAGGTGTGCACGACGCTCGTCTCCTCGGGCCGGATCGGCTCGACGGCGCCGCGGATGCCGGCTCGGGCGAAGTCGTCGGCGACGTGGCGCATGGTGCTCGCCGAGCGCTCCATCTCGTAGGAGTCGAACGCGGCCGGGCGCCCGACCGAGCCCGCGCCGAAGAGCAGGTACGTCCCGCCGACGGCCTGGGTGAAGGCGGCCTGCCGGCGGAAGTACTCCACGGCCCGGGCGCGCACGTGCGGCTTGTTGTGCGCGAACTCCTGGTCGGGGGTGACCATGCCGCAGATGCCCGAGACGGTGATGCCGTGGTCGCCGAGGGTCTTGAGGGTGGCGTCGGGCTTGTAGCCGAAGTCGTCGGAGTACAGGTTGCCGTGCAGCTCGATGTACTGCACGCCGTAATTCGCCAGCCGCTGCGCCGACACGCCGAGCTCCTCGGTGCCGAAGCCCCAGTTGCTCCAGCCGAACTTCAGGCGCGGCTCGTCGGCGGTGTGGGAGCGGCGTGCCTCGACGAACGCCTTGACGACCCGCTGGTCGTGGACACGGAAGGGTTGGGGCTTCATGTCAGGGTCCTTTCGGAGAACGGAGCCGGCTCAGCGGCCGGACAGGAAGCGCTGGCGCAGCGCGGCCGGGCTCAGGTGGCGCAGGTTGCCCTGCCGGCCCTGGTCGAACAGCGCGGCCAGGACGATGACCAGGCCGATGCTGAGCTGCTGCAGGAACGGGGAGAGGGCGAGCAGGATGAACGCGTTGCGCAGGACGCCGAGCAGGCAGGCGCCGAGGAACGCGCCGATGATGGAGCCGCGGCCGCCGGAGAGGCTGGCCCCACCGATGACCGCGGCGGCGATGACGTCGAGCTCGTAGCCCGTGCCGGCCTGCGCCTCGGCGACGCCGACCTGGGTGGAGAAGATGATGCCGGCCAGGCCCGCGAGCAGGCCGATGAGCACGAACGTGAGGATGCGGGTGCGCCCGACCGGGATGCCGCCGGTGCGGGCGGCGGCGTCGTTGTCGCCGATCGCCGTGACCCGCAGGCCGAAGACGGTGCGGGTGAGCAGCAGCTGGCCGAGGAGGACCAGCACGATGAAGATGATGACGCTGACCGGGACGCCGCCGAACACCCGGCCCTGCCCGATGAATGACAGCTCGGAGGGCATCGACTGGGGCAGGCCGCCGGTGACGAGCTGGGTGAGGCCGCGGGCGATGGACAGCATGCCGAGGGTCACGATGAACGAGCTGACCCGGCCGATGACCACGACGGTGCCGACGAGCAGGCCGCAGACGCCGCCGACCGCGATGCCGGCGAGCATGGCGATCCACGGGTTGGCGCCGCTGCCGTAGACGGAGCCGGCGGTGACCGCGGACAGCGCCAGCACGGAGCCGACCGACAGGTCGATCTCCTTGGCGATGAGCACGAACGTCTGGCCGACGGCGATGACACCGACCACGACGACGGTCTGCAGGACGTTGTAGAGGTTGTCCGTGCGCAGGAAGTTGCTGTTGAGAAGGCTGACGACGAAGCCCAGCAGGATGATCACGCCGAGCAGGCCGGTCTCCTGCCGCTTGAAGACCGCGCGCGCGACGTCCTTCGCGGAGCGGCTGCGCGGCGGGGCCGGTGCGGTGACGGTGGGGGCAGACATGCTCATCCTTCGGTCGATCCCATGGCGGCGGCCACGATGGGCTGCGGTCCTGCGGTGTTGGGGGCGTCGAGGGTCAGCCGGCCCTGGCGGACCACCACGACGCGGTCGGCCAGCTCCACGACCTCCTCGAGCTCGGAGGAGATGAACCACACGGCGAGGCCCTCGGTGTGGGCCAGCTCGCGCAGGGTCGCGTAGATCTCGGCCTTCGTGCCGACGTCCACGCCGCGGGTCGGCTCGTCGAGGATCAGCACCCGCGGCTTGGCGGCCAGGGCGCGGGCCAGCAGCACCTTCTGCTGGTTGCCGCCGGACAGCGAGGTGATCGGCGCCTCGGTGGAGGCGGTCTTCACCCCGAAGCGGCGGGTGAGCTCGCGCGCCGCGGCGTTGGTGCGCCGGGCCGACACGAAGCCGAACGGCCCGAGCGTGGACAGGATGCGGACGGTGAGGTTGTAGCCGACCGTCTGGGCGTGGAAGACCTCGGTCCGCCGCTCTTCGGCGACGTAGGCGATGCCGAGCTTCTGGGCCCGCCCGGGGCCGGAGATGCGGGCCGGGCGGCCGCCGACCAGGACCCGGCCGCCGCTGATGCGCCGCGCGCCGATGACCGCCTCGGCGATCTCGGTGCGCCCGGCGCCGACCAGACCGGACATGCCGAGGATCTCGCCGCGGCGCAGCGCGAAGCTCACGTCGGCGAAGCCCTCGCCCGAGAGGTTGGCGAGCTCAAGCGCGACCTCGGCGTCCCGGGCGTGCGCGACGGCGTCGCGGCGCTCCGCGACGGTCTCCGCGACCACGGCCCGCTTGCGCTCGCCGGCCATGAGCGCCACGGCCCGCTGCTCGTGGATCTCGGTCGGGTCGCCGGCCGCGACGAACGTGCCGTCACGCAGCACGATGACGTGGTCGACGATCGAGAACACCTCGGCGAGGCGGTGGCTGACCAGCACCACCGCCACACCGTCGGCGCGTAGCCGCCGCACGACGCTGAACAGCCGCTCCGACTCCTCGTGGGTGAGGCTGGAGTTGGGCTCGTCGAGGAACAGCACCTTGGGCTGGCGGGACAGGGCCCGCACGATGTCCACCATCTGCCGCGACGCGGCCGACAGCTCGCGGCACAGCGTCGCGGGGTCCGGCAGGTAGTCGGTCATGCCCAGGTCGCGCAGCAGCTCGCGGGCCCGGGCGACGTTCTCGCCCCGGCGGGCGGCCGCGTAGGCGGGCCGCTCGCCGAGGTCGTAAAGGAACAGGTTGTCGGCGATGGTGAGCTCGCTGATGAGCAGCGGCTCCTGGTGCACGACGACGACGCCGGCTGCGATCGCCTCGAGCGGCGAGCCGAAGCTCACCTCCTGCCCGGCGAGGGTGAGCCGCCCGCGATCGGGGCGCATCTCGCCGGAGCAGAGCCGGATGAGGGTGGACTTGCCTGCGCCGTTCTCGCCGAGCAGCCCGGTGACCTGCCCGGCCGGGAAGGCCAGCGACACGTCGCGCACGGCCCGGACGGCACCGAACGATTTCGCCAGGCCGGCGACTTCGAGGGCCGCCGGCTTCTCAGTGGTCGTCATGCTTGCCACAACCTTCAGGTGCTGCCGGTCAGGAAGCGCCCGGCGTGCCCAGCGGCACGGAGGACGGGTCGTGCTGGGCCAGGTTGTCCTTGGTCACGAACGGGGCCTCGGCCTCCTGGCTGACCTGGTCCGGGTTCTTGCCGGTGACGGCGGCGTTGTACAGCTGGATGGCGACGTTGTAGCCCTGGCCGAACGCGTCCTGGCCGATCACGCCGTACATCGAGCCGTTCTTGATCGCGTCGATGTTCTCGGTGGTGATGTCGAAGCCGATGACCTTGACCGTGTCCTGCTTCTTGGCGGCGGCGACGGCCTGCGCGGCGCCGAACGGGCCGCCGGCGGTGGCGTAGATGCCGACCAGGTCCGAGTTGGACTGCAGGTAGTTCTGCGCGGCCGTGAAGGTGTTGGAGGCGGAGTCCTTGGCCTCCACGCCCTGCCCGACGAGGGTCAGGCTGGAGCCCTGCAGGCCGTCGACGAAGCCCTTGCGGCGCTGCTCGGAGCCCGGGGCGGTGAACTGGCTGACGATGATGCCGACCTTGCCGGCCTTGCCGCCGGTCGCCTTGATCATCTCCTTGGCCGCGGTCTGGCCGGCCTTGTACTGCTCCTGCGCGTAGTTGACCGTGCCGCCCGAGGAGCCGACGCAGTCGAACAGCGTGTTGTACGCGCCGAGCTTGTTGCCCTTGGCCGACAGCGTCTTGATGTCGGCGCAGTTGCCCTCGCCGGCGATGAAGAAGCCGATGCCCTTGTACCCCTGCGCGTCGGCGCCCTTGATCGCGCTCGACACCGTCTGCACGTCGATGTTGTCGCCGGCGACGATCCAGTCGACCTTGCCGTTGCGGGAGGCGAGCACCCGGTTGGCGTAGTCCGCTCCCGACTTCACCGACACCCAGTACGGGTTGTTCGCGAAGCCGATCATCGCCACCTTGACCTGGCTGCTGGGCTTCTGGTCGGTCGGCGCGGGCCGGCCGCTGATGACGTCGGACGGGCCGGAGGCGGCCTTGCTGTCATCGCCACCACCGCAGGCGGCGGCGAGCATCGCGACGGCCACCAGCACGGCGGTGCCGCGCGTGACCGACCGGATCCCGGTGCGTAGGTTCATCTGTCCTCCAAGGGGTGTGTGCGCCCATGCGGCCGTGCGGGGCCTTGGGATGCGGTGTTTCGGGGGGTCGTGGTTCAGCCGCCGGCGAGGCGGACCTCGGTGCCCAGGGCCCGGATCTCCTCGACGACGGTGGGACTGAGGCCGCTGTCGGTCACGACGAGGTCGATGTCCTCGATCGAGCCGTAGCGGCAGGCGGCCTGGAGGCCGAACTTGCTGTTGTCGGTGAGCAGCACCGACTTCTGCGCGGAGGCGAGGATGGCCGCCTTGACGGCCGCCTCGGCCGGATCGGGCGTGGAGAGGCCCCACGCCAGGTCGATCGCGTTGGCGCCGACGAACGCGACGTCGAAGCGCAGCCCGGCCAGGCGTTCCAGGGCCCAGGTGTCGACCTCGGCGTAGCTTGCCGGGCGCACCCGGCCGCCGATCGTCATCACCGTGGAGTGACCCAGGTCGGTCAGGGCGAGGGCGATCTGCAGGGCGTTGGTGACGATGAGCAGGTCGCCGCGGTCCGGCAGGAGTGCGGCGAGGTGGCCCGTCGTGGAGCCGGCCTCGATGAAGATGGCGCCGAAGGGCGGGATCTCCTCGGCCGCGGCCCGGGCGATGGCGATCTTCTCATCGCGCCGCTCGGCGATCCGGTTGGAGACGCGTCCCTCGGCGGCGAGCGTCGCGCGGGCCACGGCGCCGCCGTGCACCCGCTGCAGGTCGCCCGCGGCCTCCAGCGCTGACAGGTCGCGGCGGATGGTCTCGGCGTTGACCGAGAAGCGGCTCGACAGCTCGGCTGCCTGCACGCGCCCGCTGCTGCGGACGATCTCGGTGATCTCGCGCCGGCGCTCGGCCGCCTGCATCGCGCCACCTCCCTTCCCTGCCGTCCGCACGGAGTGCCCTGTGGATTTCCGTGTGGGGGTTGTGGGTGAACCCACATCACTTGTGGAGCCACACTACATCCGGTCCGGAAGTTGTCAACGCAAGATTTTGTGATCGTTACGTACGCGTGTCAGCTCCGCCCGAATGTGTGTGCGCTTATGTCCGGTTACATGGGCTTTTAGCCAGGTGGCCGGTCGCAATGTCGTGGAACTTCACTACATTCGAGGTGGCTTTTTGTAGTGGATTCAACTTCCACGTGACACGGTCTTGTAAGTTTGCTACAAACTGAAGCCAGCAAGCACCACGTACGACGGAGGAGCACGGTGAGCGAAGTGCGCAGCGGCCCCGAACTGGTCGTCACGCCGGACGGGCTGACGAACCGCACGGGCCGGTACGAGAAGAGGCTGGCCGACCTCGACGGCCTCTTTGCCGACGCCGGGGCGTTCGCCGCCCGCCTGGCCCAGGAGGCCGACCGGGTCATCTACCACGTCGACGAGTTCCGCCCGTCCGAGGCGGCCGGCGACCTCATCACCGGCATCTCCACGCTCTCGCCGGGCAAGGTCGGCGACGAGTTCCACATGACCCGCGGGCACATCCACGCCCAGCACGACCGGACCGAGATCTACCACTGCCTGGCCGGGCACGGCCTCATGCTGATGGAGACGCTCGACGGGCAGACCGTCGTCACCGAGCTGCGGCCGGGCGTCATCGCCTACGTCCCGCCGGTGCACATCCACCGCAGCGTCAACGTCGGCGACACCGACCTGGTCACCGTCTTCTGCTACCCGGCCGACGCCGGGCAGGACTACGGCATCATCGCCCGCGCCGGCGGCATGCGGCACCTGGCCGTCGACGACGCCGGGGAATGGCGCCTGAAGGAGAACCCCAACTATGTCGCCCGATGAGCTGACCGGCCGCGCCCTGGCCCGCATGGTCGACATCAGCGCGGTCCAGGCCCAGCACGGCCGCGCCGACGTCGAGGCCCTTGCCCGGCACGCCCTCGAGGGCGACTTCGTGGCCGCGCACGTGCTGCCGTCCTGGCTGCCGGTGCTGCGCCCGCTGCTGGCCGGGTCCACCACCAACGCCGGCTCGCCGGTCGGGTTCCCCTCCGGCGGCTCGGCCACCCCGATCAAGGTCGCCGAGGCAGGGTGGCTCATCGAGGCCGGCGTACAGGAGATGGACGTCGTCATGAACATCGGCCTGGTGCGCTCGGGCGAGCTCGCCGCGGCCGGCCGGGACGTGGCGGCGGTGCTGTCGGCGGTCGGCGGCGCGGTGCCCGTGAAGGTGATCCTGGAGGTCGGGCTGCTCGACGAGGGGCAGCTCCGCGACGCCGCCCGCGCCGCCCTGGACGCCGGGGCCACCTCGCTCAAGACCGGCACCGGCTGGCAGGGCGTGGCCACCACCCCGCGGCACGTCGAGATCATGCGCGCGGCCGCCGGCCCCGGGCCCGAGATCAAGGCCTCCGGCGGCGTCCGCTCGCTGGAGCAGATCCGCGCGCTGATCGCCGCCGGCGCCACCCGCTTCGGCATCAACACCGCCGTCGCCGTGCGGCTCGTCGCCGAGGCCGGCGCCTGATGCCCACCGTCCTCACCCCCGCCACCCTGGTCCCTGCCACCGCGCCGACCATGTACTTCGTCGGCGTCACCACCGGCTCCTCCGCCATCCACCGCGTCTTCGCCGCCTGGCGCCCCCTGCTCGGCCTCGACGGCGTCGACCTGACCGGCATCGACATCCCCGTCGGTGCGCCCGCCGCCGACTACCGCGCGGTCGTGGCCCACCTGCGCGACGATCCCCTCTCCCGCGGCGCCCTGGTCACCACCCACAAGCTCGACCTCTACGCCGCCACCCAGGACCAGCTGCGCGGCGTCAACGGCGACGCCGCGCGGCTGCACGAAGTCAGCGCCCTCGTCGCCGGCGACGGCCGCATCGACGGACTGGCGCTGGACACCATCACCAGCGAGCTGTCACTGCACGCGATCGTGCCCGCCCTCGCCGGGCGCGACGTGCTCGTCATGGGCGCGGGCGGCGCCGCCCTCGCGCTGTGCGACTACTTCGCCCACCGGTCCGGCCCCGACGCCCCCGCGAGCGTCGTCGTCACCGACATCGCCGAGGAGCGCCTGACCGCCATCGTCAAGGCGACCGCCGGGGGCGACCCGGGCATCGCCTGGCAGTCCCGCCTGCTGGCCCGCGGCGACAACCACGACGCGCTGCTGGCCGAGCTGGCCCCCGGCGCGCTCGTGGTCAACGCGACCGGGATGGGCAAGGACCGGCCCGGCTCGCCGCTCACCGACGCGGCCGTCTTCCCGCGCGGCGGGGCGGTCTGGGAGTTCAACTACCGCGGCGAGCTGGGCTTCCTGCGCCAGGCCCGGGCCCGCGCCGCCGCCGACGCGCTCACCGTCGAGGACGGGTGGCGGTACTTCGTGCACGGCTGGACCCGCGCCATCGACGCCGTCTTCGACCTCGGCCTGCCGACGGAGGGCGCCGGCTTCGACCGGCTCTACGCCGCGGCGCAGGAGGTCCGGTGACCATGCTGGCCCGCTGGCTCGGCCAGGCCGGGTTCGTGCTCACCGCGGGGGTGGCGCAGCTCGCCGTCGACCCGTACCTGTCCGACTCACTCGCCGAGAAGTACGCCGGGCGCCTGTTCCCGCACACCCGCATGCGCCCCGCCCCGCTCGCCCCGCGGCAGCTGCCGCCGCTGGTCGCCGTGGTGTGCACCCACGCGCACACCGACCACATGGACCCCGCGACCCTGACCCCGCTCATGGCAGACCAGCCGCGGCTGCGCCTGGTCTGCCCGCGCGCCGTCATCGGGGAGGCACTGCGCCGCAGCGGCGCGGACGCGTCCCGGCTGGACCCGCTGCGCGCAGGCGAGCAGACCGGCTACGGCCCGTTCGCGATCAGCGCGGTGCCCTCCGCCCACGAGGAGCGCGAGCTCGACGAGCACGGCGACGACCGGTTCCTCGGCTACGTCATCGACGCCGCCGGCACCCGGGTCTACCACTCCGGCGACTGCGCGCCCTGGGACGGCCTGGCCGAGTGGCTGGGGTCCATGGCCGTCGACGTGGCGCTGCTGCCGGTCAACGGGCGCGACGCGCACCGCCGCGACAACGGCGTGCCCGGCAACTTCACCTTCGAGGAGGCCGTGCGGTTGTGCGCCGCCGCCGGGATCGGCACCCTCGTCCCACATCATTGGGGCATGTTCGCCTTCAATTCCGCCGACCCGGCCGGGTTCGACTTCGGCCTCGCCGGGCGCCTCGGCGTCACCGTCCAGCTGCCGGTGCACGGCGCCACGATCATCCTGCGGGGGCGTCGATGAACGGCCCGGCCGGCGGCCCCGTGCTCGTCCGGATCAACCAGCACCTCGACCAGCTGCGCCGCTCCGAGCGCAAGGTCGCCGACGTGGTGCTGGCCAACCCGCGCGGCGTGGTGCAGATGACCCTGGCCGAGCTCGCCGAGGCGGCCGGGGTCAGCCAGCCCACGATCGTGCGCTTCGCCAACGCCATCGGCTGCGACGGCTTCCACGACTTCCGCATCCAGCTGGCGCAGAGCGTCGCGCTCGGCGTGCCGGCCACCCAGTCGGTCATCGAGGCCCAGGACGACACCGCCACCACGGTCGGCAAGATCTTCGACTTCTCCATCACCTCGCTGGACCACGTGCGCCGCCACCTCGATCTCGACGCGATCGGCAGGGCCGTGGACACCCTCGCCTCCTGCTCGAACATCGTGTTCATCGGCCTCGGCGCGTCCGGGATCGTGGCGATGGACGCCGAGCAGAAGTTCCCGCTCTTCGGCGTGCCGTGCTCGGCCCAGATCGACACCCACCAGCAGTTCCTGGCCGCCTCGACCAGCCGGCCAGACACCGCGTTCGTGGCCATCTCCAACACCGGCCGCACCGTGTCCATCCTCGACACCGTGCGCGTCGCGCGGGAGCGCGGCGCCACCGTCATCGGCATCACCGGCGGCCCGTCGCCGCTGGCCGACCTGTCCAACATCGCCATCCTCGTCGAGTCGCTGGACAACACCGACGTCTACACGCCGACGATCTCGCGCCTGGCCCAGCTCGTCGTCGTCGACATCCTCGCCACGATGGTGCTGCTGCGCCGCGAGGAGTCCGCCCTGGAGGACATCCGCACCATGAAGACGCGGCTGTCCCGGATGCGATCGGGGATGCCGCGCGCATGACGACGCTTGATGTGGTCCTCGCCTTCGACCTCGGCACCGGCGGCTGCAAGGCCGCCCTCGTCGACGCCTCCGCGCGCGTGCTCGCCACCGCGTTCGTCGCCTACCCGACCGACTATCCGGCCCCGGGTCGCCACGAGCAGCGCCCGGCCGACTGGTGGGCCGCCCTGGCCGCCGCGACGAGCCGGCTGCCGCTGTCCGGGCACCGGGTCCGGGCCGTGGCGCTGTCGGGGCACAGCCTGGCGATGGTCCCGGTCGACACGGACGGCGCGCTGTTGCTGGAGTCCGTGCCCATCTGGTCGGACGTGCGCGGCGAGGCCGCCGCGACGGCCTTCTTCGGGCACCTGGCCGAGCACGACTGGTACGCGTCCACGGGCAACGGCTTCCCCGCCGGCATGTACACCGTGTTCAAGGCGGCCTGGCTGCGGTCCGGGACACCGCTGGGCCCCCGGGTCGCACGCATCCTGGGCAGCAAGGACTGGATCAACGCCCGGCTCACCGGCGTGCAGGCCACCGACCCCAGCTACGCCTCCGGGTCGGGCGCCTACGACCTGCAGACCCGCACCCTGCGCCCGGACGTGTTCACGGCGCTCGGCGTGCCGGCCGGCTGGTGGCCCGACATCGTCGCCTCCACCGCGGTCGTCGGCACCGTCACCGCGGCGGCCGCCGCCGAGACCGGCATCCCGGCCGGGGTGCCCGTCGTGGCCGGCGGCGTCGACAACTCCTGCATGGCCCTCGGCGCCGGCCTGGACCGGCCCGGCGCCGCGTACCTCTCCCTGGGCTCGTCCAACTGGGTCACCGTCGCCGGCGCCGAGCCGGTCCTCGACGCCGTGCAGCGGCCGTTCGTCTTCGACCACGTGCTGCCCGGCCTGTACGTCTCGGCGCTGTCCACGTTCGGCGGCGGCAGCAGCCTCACCTGGCTGGCCGGCCTGCTCGGGCGGGACGGCGACCTCGACGCGCTGCTGGCCGAGGCGGCCGAGGCCCCCGTCGGCGCCGCCGGCCTGACCTGCGTGCCGACGCTCGCCGGCGGCACCGTCGTGGAAGGCGGCCCCTCCGTGCGCGGCGCGTTCCTCGGGCTCGACCTCGGCCACACCCAGGGCCACGTCGCCCGCGCCGTCGTGGAGGGCATCGGCTTCAGCCTGGCCGACGCCGCCGCGGTGATGCTCGCCGGCGCGCCGCCCGGCGCCCCGATCACCGCCGTCGGCGGCGGCGCCCGCGGCGCCCTCCTGCTCCAGGTCCTCGCCGACCTGCTCGACCGGCCCGTCACCCGCCCCGCCGACGTCCAGCACTGCGCGGCGCTCGCCGCGGCGGCCCTGGGCTGGCTCGGCATCGGCGCCTGGGACTCGACCGCCCCGCTGGCCGCCGGCACCGAGGCCGGCGAAACCGACGTCGTCGCCCCGCGCGCCGGTGCGGCCGCCGACTACGCCCTGCCCCGGGCCCGCTTCCACGCCGCCCGCGCGGCCGTGCGGGCCCAGTCCGAAGTCACATAACGCTCTTGGAGTTCCACCGTGCCCCTCGCTGATCCACGCCCCATCCTCGCCGCCGCCCGCGCCAGCGGGCACGGCGTCGGCGCCTTCAACACCACCCTGCTCGAACACGCCGAGGCGCTCGCCGCCGGCGCCGACGCGGCCACGGCGCCGCTCATCATGCAGATCAGCGAGAACGCGGTCCGCTACCACGGCTCCCTGCGCCCGCTGGCCCTGGCCGCCCGGGCCCTCGCCGAGGCCGCGACGGTGCCGGTCGTGCTGCACCTGGACCACGCCGAGGACGTCGACCTGGTCCACGAGGCGGTCGACCTGGGCTTCACCTCGGTCATGTTCGACGGTTCCCGGCTCGACGACGCGCGCAACCGGGCCGTCACGGGCGAGGTCGTGGCCTTCTGCCACGCCGCCGGGGTCGCGGTCGAGGCCGAGCTGGGCGAGGTCGGCGGCAAGGACGGCGTGCACGCCCCCGGGGTACGCACCGACCCCGGCGACGCCGCCGCGTTCGTGGCCGACACGGGCGTGGACTCCCTGGCCGTGGCCGTCGGCACCTCGCACGCCATGGCGACCCGCAACGCCGTCGTGGACGTGGAGCTGGTCGCGGCGATCGCGGCCCGGGTGCCGGTGCCCCTCGTGCTGCACGGCTCCTCCGGCGTCGACGACGAGACGCTGGCCCGGGCGGTGACCGCCGGCATGACGAAGGTCAACATCGCCACCCACCTCAACAAGTGCTTCACCGCCGTGGTCCGCGCCCGCCTGGAGGCCGACCCGAAACTCATGGACGCCCGCAAGTACGTGGCGCCCGCCCGCGACGTCATGGCCGCCGAGGTCACCCGCCTCATCCGCGTGCTCAACCCCGTCGCGCCGGTCGTGGCCGTATGAAGGTCCTGGTCACGCCGCGCAGCATGTCGGCGGCGGGCTCGCCCGCGCTGGACCGGCTCAGCGCCGCCGGCTACGAGATCGTCACCCCGTCGCCCGGGCGCCAGCCCACCACCGAGGAACTGCTCGACGCGGTGCCCGGCGTGGTCGGCTGGGTCGCGGGCGTGGAGCCGATCGGTGCCGAGGTCCTGGCCCGCGCCGACCGCCTCCGCGTCATCAGCCGCAACGGGGCCGGCAGCGACGCGATCGACGCGCGCGCCGCGGAGGCGCACGGCGTGCGGGTCATCACCGCCCGGGGCGCCAACGCGCAGGGCGTCGCCGAGCTGGCCCTGGCGCTGACCCTGATGGGCCTGCGCGGCCTGCCCGAGGCGGCCGAAGCGCTGCGCTCGGGCACGTGGCAGCGCAGCACCGGCCGGGAGGCGGCCGGGCGCAGCCTGGGCATCGTCGGCTACGGCGCGATCGGGCGCCGCCTCGCCGGGCTGGCCCGCGGGCTCGGCATGACCGTGATGGCCCACGACCCGTTCGTCGACGTCGCGGACGTGCCGCTGGTGTCTCTCGACGTGCTGCTGCGCACGAGCGAGGTCGTGTCCCTGCACGTGCCCCCGTCCCCGGACGGGCCGCTGCTCGGCGCGGCCGAGCTGGCCCTGCTGCGCGACGACGTGGTGCTGCTCAACACGGCCCGCTCGACGCTGGTCGACGAGGCCGCCCTGCTGGCCGAGCTGCGCGCCGGGCGGATCGCGCTCTACTCGGTCGACGCCTTCGAGCGCGAGCCGCCGGAGCCCTCCGAGCTGCTGCGTCAGCCCCGGGTGGTGCCGACGCCGCACCTGGGCGCGGCCACGGCCGAGAGCTCACGCCGCGCGGCCGAGGCCGCGGTGGACAACCTCCTCGCCGCCCTCGCCGCGTAGCCGCCGATCGCCCTCAGCAAGGGCAAGGACAACGTCGCATTCCTCAGTTCGATCGACGAGGAGCTGGCGATCGGCAAGGAGTGTCTGGCGGCGCTGGAGCCGCCGGCCGGCAAGGTGCAGCAGGCCGAGCTGCGGCAGCCGCTTGCCAACCTGGTGAGCGAGCTCAAGCAGTACACCGCCCGCAACGACGGCGTGAAGATCGGCGACATCTACACCAAGGCGAACGCGGCGATGGCGGCCCTGTCGATCCAGTGCCCGAGCTGACGAGGGCTACATTCGCTTCGCGGCGTCCTTGATGGCGGCGCGGATGCGGGGGTACGTGCCGCAGCGGCAGATGTTGCGCAGGGTGTCGAGGTCCGCGTCGGTGATGTCGCGGCCCTCGGCGGCGGTGCGGCGGACGAGGTCGACGGCGGCCATGATCTGGCCGGGCTGGCAGTAGCCGCACTGGGCCACGTCATGGTCGAGCCACGCCTGCTGCATGGGGTGCAGGTCGCCGCCGGCGGTGGCGGCCAGGCCCTCGATGGTGGTGACCTCGTCGGTGGGGGCGAGGTCCTTCACCGGGATGGCGCACGGGTTCACGGCCCGGCCGTTGAGGTGGCTGGTGCAGGCCTTGCAGACGTTGATGCCGCAGCCGTACTTGGGGCCGGTGATCCCGAGGAGGTCGCGCAGCACCCACAGCAGGCGCTCGTCGTCGGCGGCGTCGACGGTGACCTGGGAGCCGTTGACGCGGAAGGTGTGCTGGGGCATGCGAGCGGCTCCTAGGCAAGCCCGTCGGTGGGCGACGGCGGGATCGGCGGGACGGTCGGCTTGGGGGTGAAGGACAGCGTGCCGTGGTTGATCGGGAACGTGGTCGGCATGGTGCCGGTGGCCCGGCCGTAGGCGCACGCGACCGCGGCCATCGAGGCGGCCACGCCGAGCTCGCCGGCGCCGCCGGGCTGGTCGGACGTGCTGGGCATGACGATGACCTGCAGGTCGGGTGGGGTGTTCCACTGGCGGGTGTAGAAGTAGTTGTCCCAGCTGGCCTCGAGGAAGTACCCGTCGCGCAGGTGCAGGCTGGACGTCAGCGCCAGGGCGATGCCGTCCATGACGCAGCCCATCATCTGCGCCTCCAGCCCGCGCGGGTTGACGGCGAGGCCGACGTCGACGGCGACGACCGCGCGGGTGACGCGGGGACCGGCGACGCCGTCGCGGACGGGGCGGTTGACGGTGGCGGGGCGGCAGTCGAGCTCGACGAGGACGGCGCTGACGGCCTTGTACTCGGCGTGGAACGCGATGCCCTGCGCCACGCCGGCCGGTAGGGAACGGCCCCAGCCGCCGGCGGTGGCGACCCGGTCGAGCACGGCGCGGGAGCGGTCGTCGCGCAGGAAGGCCCGCCGGAACTGGTACGGGCCCCGGCCCATGCGGGCGGCGAGCTGGTCGACGACGAGCTCGCGGGCGCAGGTGACGTCGGGTGAGTAGACGTTGCGCATGCTGCCGGTGTTGAAGCCCTTGTCGGTCTCGTTGAGCAGCCGGCTGGTGACCCCGAAGTCGTAGGACATCGTCTGGCTGAGCTGGAAGAACGTCTCGGAGAAGCCGATGTCGCCGACGGGCAGCCGGGCGGCGAAGGCGGTGATGATCTCGCCGAGGCCGTGGCTGAGGTCGGTGGCGACGCTGGTGTGCCGCTGGTCGTAGGTGAGGACGGTGTTGCCGAGGTACGCGGCGCGCACCCGCGACGTCGCCATCGGGTGCACGCGTCCCTGGCGGGAGTCGTCGGCGCGGTGCCACATGAGCTTCACCGGCCGGCCGATCTTCTGGGACACCTCGGCGGCCTCGAGGGCGGCGTCGAAGAACAGTTTGCGGCCAAACGAGCCGCCGCCCTCGGTGACGTGGACCGTGACGGCACCGGCCGGCAGACCGAGCTTGGCGGCGATCGCCTGCTTGGCGACGATCGGTGCCTTGAGCGCCGACCAGATCTCGGCGCGGCCGGCGCGGACGTCGGCGATGGCGCAGTTGGGCTCCAGGGCGCTGTTGTTGCGGAAGTGGAAGGTGAAGCGGGCGTCGACGACCGGGGTCGGCGGCCGCAGCCCGATCGGCAGCTCGGCGAGGGCGAGCTCCTGCCGGATGGTCTGGTCGGACTTGCCTTCGGCGGTGCCGGGCCGCCAGGTGACGCGCAGGGCGCGGACGGCGTCGATGCACTGGCCGAACGTCTGGGCGCGGACGGCGACGCCGGTGCCGATGACGACGACGTGGGTGACACCGGGCATCGCCTGGACCTCGGCGAGGTTGGCGACCGAGCCGACCTTGCCGTTGATGGTCGGCGGGCGGCAGACCATGGTCGGCTTGGCGTCGGGGACGTCGAGGTCCATGGCGAAGCGCTTGCGGCCGGTGACGGCGTCACGGGCGTCGACACGGTTGTGGGGCTTGCCGATGACGGTGAAGCTCTCGCGGGCGGTGAGCTCCACCGCCATCTGCGTCGTGCGGGCGCTCGCCGCCGCGACGGCGAGCGCACCGATGTCGACGTGCCGGCCGGAGCGATCGGTGATCACTCCGGCCCGCAGGGTCAGGTCGGCCACGGCGGTGCCGAAGGACACCGCGGCGGCCTGCAGGAGCCGGGTCCGGGCGATCGCGGCGGCGACCCGGATCGGCGTGTAGGTGGCGATGGTGGTGTTGGATCCGCCGGTCAGCTGGTTGAACAGCAGCTCGGGCCGGGCGTCGGCGAGCGTCACCCGCACCCGCTCCAGCGGCACGGACAGTTCCTCGGCGATCAGCATGGCGGTGGAGGTGGTGATGCCCTGCCCGACCTCGGCGCGGGGCAGCGCGAACGACACGGTGCCGTCCGGGGTGACCTCGACGGAGATGAGGCCCGAGGTCGGCAGGGCGGCCACGGTCATGAGGTCGTTGAGGTCCACGATGTCGGTGATGTCGGCGGCGGCAGCGGCGGCGGGTGCCGGGGCATCCAGTGCGGCGGCGGTCACCAGTACAGGAGCGGCGACGACGAAGCCGATGAACTGCCGCCGCCGGATGCCCTCGCTCACGACGGCCGGTTGATGGTGGGGATCTCGATCTTCGTCTCCTGACCCTTGGTGAGGTAGAAGAGGATGTACTGGCGGACCGCCTCGTCGACGACCCACGCGGCGGCGGGGACGAGCGGCAGCGGCATGAGGCCCTCGCGGAACCTCACGAGCGGCGGCCAGACGGTGGCGATCAGCGGGTCCCACACCGGCTCGCGCGGGATGGCGTCCCAGTCGGCGACCTGGTTGCCCACGAGGTACCGGGCGAGCGCGTTGCACAGCGGCCGGCTGACGCTGCCGGGGCTGGTCTGCTCGGCGAGCTGGCCGAGCAGGACGTCGGTGAGGATGACGCCTTCCGGGGTCGGTCCCATGTTGCGGGGCAGGACCTGGTCGGACTGGGCGTTCGCGGCGGTCCACGTGGCGGGGATGTACTCGTCGCGGATGCCGAGCAGGTGCGCGGTGACCTGCCAGACGTGCAGGTAGGCCTCGGCGTCGGCGGCGGGGATCGGCACCTTCCACTCGCGCATCTTGCGCATCGCGAAGGTCGGCAGGGTGTGCCAGGTGACGAGCATGTCCTCCTGGCTGATCGGGATGGTGCCGTCCCAGTGCGGGGACTGCTGCAGCAGGTGCCGGACGGCGGCGTGCACGAGCCGGGTCTTGACGGCGTTGACGATGCAGTTGCCGTCGGGGCGGTAGGCGTTGAGCGCGCCGACGGCGAAGCCGAGGATGCTCGTCTTGGCGACGCGGTCCTCCATGTCGGCGCCACCCTTGGAGTAGTAGACCGCGCGGGCCTCCTTGGGGATGGCGGTGCTCAGCATGCCGCCGCCGACGCCGTTGAGCAGGTTGAGGTAGAGGCCGCGGGACTTGTTGAAGGTGGCGGCGGCCTCCAGCTTGCCGCGGTCGGCCCAGTCCGGCAGCTGCCGCGCGTGGTCGATGAACGCCTTCACGTCGGCGGGCAGGCCGGCGGGCGTGGGCTGGTCGTTGCGGGTCCAGTCCCACAGCAGCCGGTTGACCTCCGGGACGCCGCCGCGGTCGAGCAGCGACGCGACGAGCGGGTCCGCCTCCTCGTCCCACACCCAGCGCGGGTCGGCGCCCACGCCGGCGCCGGCGATCGACCCTTCGGGGGCCCAGGTCCAGGCCGGCGTCGCGACGCTCAGCGCGCCGAGCGCCCCGAGGGCGCCGCCGGCCATCAGCACTTTGCGTCTGCTCAATTCCGTCATATCGATGATGTCCAATTCATGAAGGGCGGTTGGTCTGCGGGATCTCGATGCTGATCGGGCCGGCTTCGGACAGGAACAGCAGCGCCGCCTTGCGCAGGAACTCGTCGAAGAGCCAGTACGCCTGCGGGGCGAGCGGGAAGGGCAGCAGCCCTTCGCGGACGGCGATGAACGGCCCCCAGGCGACCTTGAGCAGCGAGTCCCAGACCGGCTCGCGCGGGATCCGCAGCCATCCGGCGATCTGGTCACCGAGCATGAAGCGGGTGAAGGAGCCCAGGATCGGCTTGGTGAGGATGCCGGCGTCGACGACGGCGCCCAGGCTGAGCAGGATGTCGGCGAGCTTGATGCCCTCCGGGGTCGGCGCCAGGACCGGGGTGAGGACCTGGGCGGCCTGCGAGTTGGCCTCGGCCCACGACGCGGGGATGTACTCGTCGCGGATGCCGAGCATGTGCGCGCCGACCTGCCACGAGTGCAGGAACGCGTCGGACTCGGCGGCGGGGATCGGCACCCGCCAGTCGGTCAGCTTCTGCATCACGGTGGTGGGCAGGCTGTGCCAGGTGACCATCATGTCGCGCTGGCTGATCGGGATCTGCTCGTCGGCGGCGCCCGGCCAGTACGGCGACTGCGGCAGCAGGTGGCGTACGGCGGCGTGGACGAGGCGGGTCTTGACGCAGGTCACGATCATCTCGCCGTCGGGCTGGTAGGCCTTGAGCGAGCCGATGTCGTAGCCGAGCTTGGCGGTCTTGGAGATGCGGTCCTTCATGTCCGCGCCGCCCTGGGAGTAGTACACGGCCCGGGCCTCGTGCGGGATGACGGTGCTCATCATTCCGCTGGCCAGGCCGTACAGGACGCCGAGGTAGAGGCCGCGCTTGCGGTTGAACTCGACGGCCAGGGCCAGCTTGCGCTGGTCGGTCCACGCGGGCAGCTGGCGGGCCCGCTCCATGAAGTCGCGCAGGTCGGCCGGCAGCCCGTCGGGCAGCGGTTGGCCGTTCTTCTTCCAGGTGCGCAGCAGCGCGTTGACCTGCGGCACGTCGCCGCGGTCGAGCAGCGACGCGACCAGCGGGTCGGCCTCGTCGTCCCACACCCAGCGCGGGTCGGCGCCGGGTCCCGCGCCGGCCACCGACCCGGCGGGCGACCAGCTCCAGGCCGGCGTGGCGACGCTCAGCGCGCCGAGCGCGCCCAATGCAGTGCCGGTGGTCAATACCTTGCGCCGGCTGATGTTGCCCATGCCTTCGCCTCCTTCGAGTACCGGACCGGCAGTGATACGATGAAACGCATCCCGCGTCCGTGTATCATCGATGACAACACATGGTGTCGGTAATCACAAGGCATCCAGTGACATCGACTGCCGGGCAGGGCAGAATCGGCACCAGCAGGAGGTGATCGTGGACCCGGACCAGTCGTTGCTGGAGCGTGCCTACCTCGACGCCGTCGAGCGCGTCGACGACCTCGACGAGGCCCGCGGCCGCATCCTCGACGCGGCCTACGAGCAGTTCTGCCGCATGGGCATCCAGCGCTCCACCATGGAGGACGTGGCCCGGCGGGCCCGCGTCTCCCGGATCACCGTCTACCGGCGGTTCGCCACCAAGGACCTCCTCGTCGAGCACGTCGTGCGCCGCGAGTTCCGGCGCTACTTCGAGGTGTTCCTCACCGACATCCAGCAGGCCGAGACCGTCGCCGACCGGGTCGTGTTCGGGTTCGTGAGCTCGCTGCGGGCGATCCGGCGCAACCCGCTCATCGGCGGGCTCATGGCCGCCGAGCCCGACCTGCTCATGCCCTCGATGCTCGGCGACGGCGGGCAGACCCTCGCCACCGTGCGGCAGTTCGTCGCCGGGCAGCTGCGCCAGGAGCAGCGCGCCGGCAACCTGCCCGGCGACCTCGACGCCGACCTCGTCGCCGAGATGATGGTCCGGGTCTCCGCGTCGTTCCTCGCGATCCCGAGCAAGGTCGTCGACCTCGACGACGAGGAGCAGCTGGCGGCGGTCGCCCGCCAGTTCCTCGTGCCGATGCTGCGCCCGGAATGAAGCCATGGACGCCGACCTTCCCCCCGAGGTGGCACTGCTCGCCCGCGGCCTGACCCGGATCGGGCTCAGGCCCGGCGGCCGGCTGCTGATCGTGCTGCCCGGCCGGGCCGAGCAGTGGCTGATCGACCTCGCCGCCGCCTCGCTCGGCGCGGTGCCCGCGGCGGTCGACCCGGCGACGCGCCCCGACCGGCTGCGGCACCTCGCCCGGCACGCCGCACCGCAGCTGCTCGTGCTGGAGAGCGCCGCCGAGCTGGCCAGATGGCGGCCGATCCTCGCGGACCTGCCGAGCCTGCGCCGGATCGTCCTCGTCGACGATCCGGCGCCGCACGAGCTCAGCCTCGCCACGGTCTCCCTGACCCAGGTGCGGGAGGCGGGCCTGCTCACAGCCCCAGCGACCGGCCGATCACTTCCTTCATGATCTCCGTGGTGCCGCCGTAGATGGTCTGCACCCGCGAGTCCAGGAACGCCTTCGCCACCGGATATTCGCGCATGTACCCGTAGCCGCCGTGCAGCTGCAGGCACCGGTCCACGGTGCGCTGCTGCAGCTCCGTGCACCACCACTTCGCCATCGCCGCCGTCTCGGCCGTCAGCGTCGGCTCGACCAGGCAGCGGTCCACGAAGACCCGGCCGAGGCGCAGCTCCGTCGCCAGCTCCGCCAGCACGAACCGGTTGTGCTGGAAGCTGCCGATCGGCTTGCCGAACGCCTGCCGCTGCCGGCAGTACGCCACGGTCTGCTCGAACACGGCCTCGGCCGCGGCGAGCGCGGCGACGGCGATCGACAGCCGCTCGAAGGGCAGGTTCCGCATGAGGTACGCGAAGCCCTGCCCCTCCTCACCGAGCAGGTTCGCGGCCGGCACCCGCACGTCGGAGAAGAACAGCTCGGCGGTGTCCTGCGCCTTCTGCCCGATCTTGTCGAGGTTGCGGCCCCGCTCGAAGCCGGCCATGCCGCGCTCGACGACGAGCAGACTGATCCCCCGGTGCCCCGCCGCCGGGTCGGTACGGGCGACGACGATGACGAGGTCGGACAGGATGCCGTTGCTGATGAACGTCTTCTGCCCGTTCACGACGTACGTGTCGCCGTCGCGCACCGCGGTGGTGGTGATGCCCTGCAGGTCGCTGCCCGCACCCGGCTCCGACATGGCGATGGCGGTGATGATGTCGCCGGAGCAGAAGCCCGGCAGCCACCGCCGCTTCTGCTCCTCGTCGGTGAGGTCGGTGAGGTACGGGCCGATGATGTCGTTGTGCAGGCCGAACGCGGGCCCGGTCGCGCCGGCGCGGGCGAGGCCCTCGGTGAGGACGGCGCTGAACACCCGGTCGGTGACGCCGGCGCCGCCGTAACGCTCGTCGACGAAGAACCCGAGCAGGCCCGCGGCGCCGGCGGCCCGCCACACGTCCCGGTCGACGACCCCGTCGGCCTCCCACCGCTCGTGGTGCGGGGCGATCTCCTTGTCGATGAACGCCCGCACCAGCTCGGCGAACGCCCGGTGCTCGGCGGTGAAGACGGTGCGCTCCACGGTGACTCCCTACTGGGTCATGGCTTTGACGGCGGCGATCAGGCGGCGCGGGTCGGGCCCGAGGGGCGTCACGTTGAGGATCGTGACGCCGGCGTCGCGGTATGCCCGCACCCGGTCCCGGACGTAGCTCTCCGGCCCGATGAGGCTGGTCCGTTCCAGCAGCTCCGCCGGCACGGCGGCGGCCGCCTCCTCCTTGCGGCCGGCCAGGTACAGCTCCTGGATTCGGTCGGCCTCGGCGGCGAACCCGTACCGGCTGACGAGGTCGTGGTAGAAGTTGCGGTCCTTGGCGCCCATCCCGCCGACGTAGAGCGCGATCAGCGGGCGGGCCAGGTCCCGCAGCCCGGTGACGTCGTCGCCGATCGCGAGCGGCCCGCCGGCGGCGACCTCCAGCGGCCCCAGCGCCGGGTCGCGTTTCTCCCGGCCGGCGGCCAGGGCGGGGCCCCACACGTCGGCGGCGCGGGAAGGGTCGTACAGGAACGGCATCCAGCCGTCGGCGAGCTCGGCGGTCATCCGCACGTTGCGGTCGCCGAGCGCCGCGACGTAGATCGGGATGCTGTCGCGGACCGGGTGGCTGAGGATCTTCAGCGGCCTGCCGAGGCCCGTCCCGGCGCCGGGCGGGAGCGGCAGCTGGTAGGCGCCGTCGTTGACGAGGGTCTCGCGGCGCCACACCCTCCTGCAGATGCCGATCAGCTCGCGGGTGCGGGCGAGCGGCCTGTCGTACGGGACGCCGTGCCAGCCCTCGACGACCTGCGGCCCGGAGGCGCCGACGCCGAGGATGGCGCGGCCGCCGGAGACCGCGTCGAGGCCGGCCGCGGTCTGCGCGATGAGCGCGGGGGTCCGGGAGTACAGCGGCAGGATCGAGGATCCGATGCTGAGCCTCGTCGTCTTCGCCGCGAGGTAGCCCATGACGGTCGGCGCGTCGAACCCGTACGCCTCGGACACCCACACGATGTCGAGCCCGTCGTCCTCCCAGGCCGCGACGCGGTCGGCGGCCGTCCTCGGGTCGGCGTCCACCGGGAGTGCGGTGGCAATGCGCATCAGGAGCCTCCCAGCCAGTCCTTGAGTACGTCGTCGGTGTGCTGCCCGGGCACCGGTGGCAGGCCACCGATCGCGCCCGGGGTCTGCGAGAAGCGGGGCGCGGCGGCGGGCTGCACGATGCCGTTGTGGACCTCGAAGGTGCCGCGCGCGACCAGGTGCGGGTGGCCCGCGGCCTCGGCCAGGGACAGCACCGGCGACACGCACGCGTCGCTACCGTCGAACACCGCGGTCCATTCCGCTCTGGTACGGGTGGCGAATACCGCTGTGAGCCGCTCCCGTAGTACGGGCCAGCCCTTGACGTCGTGCTGGGCGGGCAGGTCCGGGTCGGCGTCGAGGCCGAGCAGGCGCAGCAGCTCGGCGTAGAACTGCGGCTCCAGGGCACCGACGGCCATGTGCCCGCCGTCGGCGGTGGCGTAGACGGCGTAGAACGGGGCGCCGCCGTCGAGCAGGTTCCGCCCCCGCTGCGGGCGCCAGGCGCCGGTGGCGAGGAACCCGGCGAACATCGTGGTGAGGTGCGCGGTGCCGTCGACGATCGCGGCGTCCACGACCTGCCCCACGCCCGTGGTGCGGGCGACGTGCAGCGCGGCGAGGCAGCCGACGACGAGGTACAGCGAGCCACCGCCGAAGTCGCCGACGAGGTTGAGCGGGATCTGCGGCGGGCCGTCGGCGGCGCCGATCGGGTGCAGGGCGCCGGCGAGCGCGATGTAGTCGACGTCGTGCCCGGCGGTCTGCGCGAGCGGGCCGTCCTGGCCCCAGCCGGTCATCCGCCCGTACACCAGGGCCGGGTTGCGCTCCAGGGCCGCGTCCGGGCCGACGCCGAGGCGTTCGGCGACGCCGGGGCGCCAGCCTTCCACGACGATGTCGGCCTTCGCGGCGAGATCGAGGACCCGGCCGGCGCCGGCGGGGTCCTTGAGGTCGACGACGATCGAGCGCTTGCCGCGGTTGAGCAGGTCGGTGCGGGGGTCGCCGGCGGCCAGCGGGCCGGGCTCGGGGCGGTCGACGCGCACGACGTCGGCACCGAGGTCGGCCAGCAGCATGGCGGCGAACGGTCCGGGCCCGATGCCGGCGAGCTCCAGGACCCTGACACCCGTGAGCGGTCCGGTCATGCCGCCACCTCCGCTGCGCTGCCGATCCGCAGTTCCTCCGCTGTACTCCGGCCGCTCATGCGTCCCACCTCGGTGTGCTGCCCTGTACCAACGCTGCCGCCGCGGCACGGAAGTCCGGGCCTGACAGGGACTCCCCCATCAGGCGGACGGCGTCGGCGGTCGCGTCCTGTGCGGTGCTGTCCAGGCCGGCCCACACCTGGCGCCGGATGATCGCCATCGACGACGGCGCGCAGTGCACGGCGAGGTCGGCGGCGTAGGCCTGGGCGGCGGGCAGGACCTCGGCGCGGGGCAGGACCCGCTGCGCCAGACCCATCCGCTGCGCCTCCGCCGCGTCGATCTTGCGGCCGGAGACGAGCAGGTCCATGGCGTTCCCGACGCCGATCAGGCGGGGCAGTAGCCAGGCACTGCCGTATTCGGCGATGAGGCCGAGCCGGCTGAACGCGGTGGACAGGCGCGCCTCGGCGGCGAGGAACCGCACGTCGGCGTAGAGGGCGTGGACGAGCCCGAGGCCCGCGGCGCCGCCGTTGACCGCCGCGACGATCGGCGTGCCGAGGGTCAGCGGCAGGTGCGGCGCGAAGCCGAGCTCGTGCAGCAGCCGGTCGCGGTGCCCGGGGTCGAGCAACGCCTGCAGCGCGGCAGGGTCGGCGCCGGCGCAGAACCAGTCACCGGCGCCGGTGACGACGATCGCGCGGATCGCCGGGTCGTCGTCGGCCGCCTTGAGCGCCGCGTAGTAGTCGCGGAACATCTCCCACGTCATGGCGTTACGGTGGTCCGGCCGGTCGAACCAGATCGTGCGTACGCCGTCGCGGGTCTCGACCCGCAGGGCACTGCTCATCGCGCTCCCTCTTTGACTTTTGACATTTGATACTATTGCGGGCATGTCCAAGCTGTCAGACGGCCGCCCGCAGTTGTCGGAGACCGTGGCGAGCCTGCTGCGGGACCGGATCATGTCCGGCCAGCTGCGCCCCGGCTCGCGGATCCGGCTCGAGCAGGTCGCCGAGGAGACCGGGCTGAGCATCACCCCGGTCCGCGAGGCGCTGTTGATGCTGCGCGCCGAGGACATGGTCGAGCTGCAGCCGCGCCGCGGGCACGTGGTCGCGCCGCTGTCCCGGCAGGACATCATCGACGTCTTCGGGCTGCAGGGACACATCGCCGGCGAGCTGGTCGCCCGGGTCGCCACCGTCATCACCCCGGCACAGCTGGACGAGCTGCGCGCGGTGCACCAGCGGCTGGCCAAGGCCGCGCAGGCGCGGCAGGCGAGCAAGGTGGAGCAGCTGGAGTTCGAGTTCCACCGCGGCATCAACCGGCTCGCCGACGCCCGCAAGCTGTCGTGGCTGCTGCGGGCCGCGACCCGCTACACGCCGACCCGCTTCTACGCCGCCGACGCCGCCTGGCGCGCCGCCATGGTCACCGACCACGAGACGCTGCTGGCGGCCCTGGCGGCCAACGACGCCGACGCGGCCCGCCCCGTCATGGCCCGCCACTTCACCGACGGCGCCGAGCGCCTGGTGAAGCACCTCGACGACCTCGGCCTCTGGACCGCCTGACCTGGCATTTTGCCGCCCACCGACACCCGTCACGGTGAGTGATATCGTGACAGCACGCGTGACCTGCCGGTTTGGAAAGATGCTGTAAGGTGCTCTGAGAGCGGAACGCAGCACACCGGAATCCACCCGATCACGGCATGCCGCCTCGCCACTGGACGAGCCGCTGGACGGCCTGCCGGACTGGCTTTTGGACGACCCGCCCGCCCGGCGCAGCGCCGCACCGACCCGCTCGACGTCCGGCGTGCCGCCGGCGAACGGCGACCGCGACGCCTCGAGGAGCTCGGGCGGGGCCGCGCTGCTGGACGGGCTACCGGACCGGCTGCCGGACGACCTAGCGGACGGGCTTTGGGGCGGCCCGCCGGACCGGCTGCTGAACGATCTGGTGGAGCTGAACGATCTGGTGGACAGGCTTTGGGGCGGCGGCCCGCCGGACCGGCTGCTGGACGACCGGCCTGCCCGGCCGCTGGACTGGCTTCGGCTTCGCAACGGCCGACCTCACCCGCGCCCGTGACGCAGCTTGAACATGGCCAGCGACGTGCGCATCGCCTTCTCGGCGGGCTGCAGGGTCAGCAGGTCGATCGGCGGCCGGAAGCGCTGCCACGTCACGGACTTGGCCCGGCTGAACTCGCGCAGCCCGTCGGCGCCGTGGACCCGGCCGAAGCCTGAGTCGCCGACGCCGCCGAAGGGCAGCGCGGGCACGGCGGCGTAGCCGAGCACCGAGTTGACCGAGACCGCGCCCGCCCGCAGGCCCGCGGCGAGCGCCCGGCCGGTCGCGCGGCGGCGGGTGAAGATGGAGCCGGCCAGCCCGTAGGCAGTGGCGTTCGCGCGGCGCAGCGCCTCGTCGGCGTCGGCGACCCGGTTGACGATCAGCACCGGCCCGAACGTCTCCTCGGTGACGGCGGCGCTGTCCTCGGGGACGTCGGCGAGCAGGACCGGGTCGACGAACGGCGGGCGCACCGAGGCCGCGTCGCCGACGACCGCCCGGCCGCCGCGGTCGATCGCGTCGGTGATGTGCCGCCGGACGATCTCCGGCTGCGTGGGCGTGGTCATCGGGCCGTACGGCGCGTCGGCCTCGGCGCCCGGCCGCACCTCGCGCAGCAGCGGGGTCAGTTCGGCCAGGAACGCGTCGTGGACGGCGTCGACGACGTAGATGCGCTCGACGCCGGCGCAGGTCTGGCCCGCGTTGCCGAGGCCGCCGAACACCGCGGCGCTCGCCGCGGCCGGCAGGTCGGCGTCGGCGGTGACGATGAGCGCGTCCTTGCCGCCGCCCTCGATGACGACCGGGGTGAGCCGCTCCGCGCAGGCCGCCATGACGCGACGGGCCGTGGCCGCGGAGCCGGTGAACGCGATCTTGTCCACGCCCGCCCGGCACAGCGCGGCGCCGGTCGCGCCGTCGCCGGTGACCACCTGCAGGACCGGGTGCTCCGGCACCAACGAAGACCAGAGCGAGGCGAGCCACGACCCGACGCCGGGCGTGAACTCGCTGGGCTTGAACACGACCGCGTTGCCGGCGGCGAGCGCGTGCGAGATGGAGCCCATCGGCGTGTAGAAGGGGTAGTTCCACGGGCCGATCACACCGACCACCCCGAACGGCACGTACTCGACGGTGCTGGCCTGGTTGAAGGCGAGCATGCCCGAGGACACGGAGCGGCGCCTGAGCACGCGGCCGGCGTGGCGGGCGGCCCAGTCGAGGTGCTCGACGGTGAGCATCACCTCCAGCAGCGCCCCCGCGAGAGGCTTGCCGGTCTCCTCGCGGATCAGCGAAGCGAGCTCGGTGACCCGCCGGGCGATCGACGCCTTGAACGCCAGCAGATGGTGCCGCCGCTGCCGGGCGGTGAGGCCCGCCCACCAGCCGGCGGCGGCGCGGGCGCGCTCCACCGCCGCCTCAACAGCCACCTCGTGCGCGACGGTCGACGTCATCGAGACCTCCCTGACATTTGATATTCGATAGTTTAGCCTCGGTGTCAATCCCCGCGTTCACAACGGCATCCATGGAGGAACCAGCTGTGGAATACAACGACGAACAACGATCCCTGGTGGCCGCGGTGCAGGACTTCTGCCGCCGGGAGGCCGGCAGCCGGGAGCAGCGCCTGGCGCTGACCGACGCTGGCAGGGAGAACCACAGCCCCGAGCTCTACCGCAAGATGGCCGACCTCGGCTGGCTCGGCATGGCGCTGCCGGAGGAGTTCGGCGGCGGCGGCGCCGGCATGGTCGACCTGTGCCTGTTCCTGGAGACGACCTCGAAGGCGATGGCCCCGATCGGCGGCTTCACCACCTCGATCATCGTCGCCGCCGCGTACGAGCGCTTCGGCTCGCCCGAGCAGAAGAAGGTCGTCCTCGGCGGGGTCGCCCGCGGCGCCATCGAGGCGATCGCCATGTCGGAGCCCGAGGCCGGCTCGGACGTGGCGAACCTCAGCTGCCGCGCCGAGCGCCGCGGCGACGAGTGGGTGGTCAACGGGCAGAAGACGTGGTGCTCCAACGCGCACCTCGCCGAGCGCATCCTGCTCGTCGCGCGGACCAGCGGCCGCGCCGGTGACCACAGTGGACTCACCATGTTCCAGGTGCCCACGACGGCGGCCGGGCTGACCGTCTCCGGCATCGACACGATGGGCGGCCGGGAGGTCAACGACCTGTACTTCACCGACTGCGCGCTGCCCGCGGACGCCGTCGTCGGCACGCTCGACGCCGGCTGGCGGCAGCTGATGGCAGGGCTCAACCTGGAGCGGCTGATCCTCGCCAGCCTCATGCTCGGCACCGCGCAGCGCGCGTTCGACGACGTCGTGGACTACGTGAAGGGGCGCCGCCAGTTCGGCCGGCCGATCGGCTCGTTCCAGGTGTTGCGGCACCGCCTCGCCGACCTCGCCACCGAGATCGAGTGCGCCCGGCTGCTCGTGTACGCGACGGCCGCGCAGGTCGACCGCGCGCCCAACACGGTGCTGCCGCGGGAGACGTCGATGGCGAAGCTGAAGGCGACCGAGACCGCCCGCCGGGTGACGCTCGACGCGATGCAGATGATGGGCGGCTACGGCTACGCCACCGAGTTCGACATGGAGCGCCTGGTCCGCTCGTCGATCGTCTCCACGGTGTACGGCGGCACCAGCGAGATCCAGCGCGACATCATCGCCAAGACCTACGGGCTGCACGAAGTTAGTCGAGATTCACAGTAGGACCGCGCGGATACTTCCCAAGAAGTTAACGCTGACTTACAGTGCCTCCTACACGATCCACGGGCGTCGCCAGCACTGCTGGCGGCGCCCCACGGGCGTCGCCGGGAAAGCTCGCCGCGACGCCTCACGGGCCCCGCCCGCCCCCTCGAGGCAACCATGTGATCGAAGTGGAGTTCCCATGCTCCGAATCAAAGCCCTTACCGCCGCCGCCCTCGTCATGGTCACCGCCGCCTGCGCCGAGGACACCGCCGAACCGCAGCGCGCAACACCCAGCTTCGCCAAGCCGCCGATCACCGTCGGCTTCCTCAACCCGAACGGCGGGCCGGTCCCGCAGCCCGGCACCGACACCGGCGTCAAGGCCGCCCTCAAGTACGTCAACACCGAGCTCGGCGGCATCAACGGCCACCCGCTCGAGGTCGTGTACTGCGACACCGACACGACCCCGGAGAAGGCGCAGTCGTGCGCCAACACGTTCGTGGAGAAGAAGGTCGTCGCCGTCATGGACGGCTACAACCTGTCCTCCAGCGCCACCCTGCCCGCGCTGACCGCCGCGCAGATCCCGCTCGTCGGCATGATCCCGTTCGACTCCGTCACCGGCGCCAAGGCCGAGAACCGGGTGTTCTTCGCCGCCCCGCAGGCGTCGTTCCTCGTCGGCGCGCTCCAGGCGTTCAAGACCGCCGGGAAGACGTCGGTCACCCTCGCGCTCGTCGACACCCCGTCGTCGCACCAGACCATCGACAACCTGCTGCCGGTGCTGGCGAAGACCCTCGGCATCACCGCCAAGGGCATCTACTTCTCCCCCACCAACCCCAACTTCACCGCCGTCGCCTCCACCATCGCCCAGGACAAGCCCGACGTCGGCGGCCTCGTCGCCTCCCCCAGCGAGGCCGTGTGCACGGCGCTGGTGAAGGCGCTGCGGCAGCTGCAGTACAAGGGCGACATCTTCACCGCCGCCTGCACCGACTACATCAAGGCCGGCCCCGCGCAGGCCGCCGGCGGAGCGCTGTACTCCTCCAACTGGCTGCCCGTCGCGGCGAAGTACGTGCCCGCCGAGCTGCAACGGGAGCTGTCCCTCGCCACGAAGTACATCGACGGCGTCGAGGGCGGCACCGGCGGCTACTACGCCGTCGGCGAGTTCGCGCTGCTGGTGAACTTCGCCAAGGCGATGTCCAGCGCCGCCGAGACCGACCTGACCGGCCCCGGCGTGCTCAAGACGCTCAAGGGCCTCAAGGACTTCCCGAGCTTCCTCGGCCCGCGACTCAACTGCGGCAGCGCCACCTCGCCGAACTGCACCACGCAGATCCTGCTGTACGTCGTGCAGCCCGACGGCTCGGCAAAGCCCGTCACGGACACCTGGATCACGCCGGTCCCGCAGGTCCTCGCCGCGATCCCGGGCGCGGTGTAGCAGCACCATGGATCAGGTCCTGCTCTTCCTCACGCTCGGCTTCGCCGCCGGCGCCGTGTACGCCGTCATCGCCACGTCCATCGTGGCGCTGCACGTCGCCACCGGGGTCCTCAACTTCGCGCAGGGTTCGCTCGCGCTGTGGGGCGTCTGGGTCGTCGCCGAGCTGCGCCGCAGCGGCACCCTGGTTCTGCCGGTCGGGTCAGTGCCGTTGGGCACCGCAGCAAGAGAAGCGTGGACGGCGGTGGCGCTCGGGGTGCTGAGCACGGCGGCGCTGGCGTTCGCCGCGCACTGGCTGGTGTTCCGGCCGCTGCGCGGCGCGCCGCCGCTGTCGCAGGTGGTGGCATCGGTCGGGCTGATGCTCGCGATCGGCTCGCTGGTGCCGCTGCGGTTCCGGACCGACGGTGCGCTCGCGGCGCCGCTGCTCACCGACCGGACGCTCGGGGTCGCCGGGACGCGGCTCAACGTGAGCGACCTGATCCTCCTCGCGGTGGCGTTGACCGCGACCGTGGCGTTCTCGGTGTACTTCCGGCGGACCCGCTGGGGCGTCGCGACCCGGGCCTGCGCCGAGGACGAGCGGGCCGCCCGGCTCACCGGCCTCTCGCCGGACCGGCTCGCCGCCGTCGCGTGGCTGTGCACCGGCGCCGCGACGGCGCTGGTCGCGGTCCTCGCCGCGCCGACCGTCGGGCTCGACCCGATCGGTTACATGTTCTACGTCCTGCCCGGGCTCGCCGCTGCGCTGCTGGCCCGGCTCACGTCGGTCATGACCGCGGGGCTCGCCGGCATCGGCATCGGCTGCTTCCAGTCGCTGCTGCTGCTGGCGAGCACCGTCGACGGCTGGCCCGCCTGGGCGCAGGCCGGGCTCGGCGACGCGGTGCCGTTCGTGCTCGTCGTCGTCGCGCTCGTCGTGCTCGGCCGCGGCATCCCCGCCCGCGGCGCGCCCGGCGCGGACCGGATGCCGGCGGTGGCGCTGCCCCGGCGCCGGCTGCGGGCGGGCCTGCTGCTCGCGGGCGTGGCCGCCGCCGCGATCGCCCTCACGTCCGGCAGCTGGCGCTTCGGGGTCGTCACCTCGATCATCATGGCGCTGATCGCGCTGTCCCTGGTCGTGCTCACCGGCTACCTGGGGCAGATCTCCCTCGCCTCCATGGCCTTCGCCGGTACTGGCGGGTTCGTGCTCTCCCGGGCCACCGTCGCCTGGGGGCTGCCCTTCCCGCTCACCATCCTCGTGTCGGCGGGCGTCGCCACGCTCGTCGGTGTCGCCGTCGGCCTGCCGGCGCTGCGGATCCGCGGCGCCCAGCTGGCGGTGGTCACGCTCGCCGGCGCGATCGCCATCCAGCAGCTCGTGTTCGCCAACCCGGCGCTGACCCCGTTCGAGGGCAACCTCATCGACGGGCCCACCCTCCTCGGCTGGAACCTCGAGGTGCGGCGCGGCACCGACCTGACGACGACCGCGTTCGCCGGCACGGTCGTCGTCGTGGTCGGGGTGCTCGCCGCCGCCGTCGCGCGGCTGCTCGCCGGCACGACCGGGCAGGCGTTCCTCGCGGTGCGCGCCAACGAGCGCGCGGCGGCCGCGGCCGGCATCGACGTGGCCCGCACGAAGCTCGCCGGGTTCGCCGTCGCCGCGTTCCTCGCCGGGGTCGGTGGCTGCCTCATCGGATACAGCCGCTCGCAGCTGTCCGCGGAGTCGTTCAACGTCATCGTCGGCCTCGGCGTGCTGTGCATGACCTACGTCGGCGGCATCACCCGCATCGGCGGCGCCGTCATCGCCGGGCTCGTCGCGCCGCTCGGGGTGCTGTACACGCTGCTCAACACGACGTTCGGCCTCGGCCGGTACTACACGCTCATCGCCGCGTGCGCGCTCGTCGTCACCGCGGTGCTCAACCCCTCCGGCATCGCCGGGCATCTCCACCGCCGGAAGGTCGCGGCATGACGCTCCTGGAAGCCACCGGACTCACGGTGCGGTACGGCGGCGTCCTCGCCAACACCGACGTCACCCTGCACGTCGACGCCGGCGAGGTGGTCGGGCTGATCGGGCCGAACGGCGCCGGCAAGACCACGTTCGTCGACGCCGTCACCGGCTTCACCGCCGCCCGCGGCACCGTCACCCTCGACAGGCGGCGCCTCGACGGGCTCCCGCCACACGCCCGCCGCCGCGCCGGGCTGGCCCGCACCTGGCAGGCGGGCGAGCTCTTCGGCGACCTGACCGTCCGGCAGAACGTCGCCGTCGCCGCCGCCCGGGGCCCGCTGCGCAACCTGTGGAGCGACCTGACCGGGCGGGCCGCCCGTACCGGCGACGTGGACACTGCACTGGAGATGTTCGGCCTGCAGTTCGTGGCGGACCGGCGCCCCGGCGAGCTGAGCCTGGGCCGGCAGAAGATCGTCGGGGTGGCCCGCGCCCTCGCCGGCGGGACCCGCGCGGTCCTGCTCGACGAGCCGGCCGCCGGGCTCGACACCGACGAGAGCGCCGAGTTCGGCGGGCACGTGCGGGCGATCGCGGCGGCGGGCCCCGGCGTGCTGCTCATCGACCACGACATGAACCTCGTCTTCGACGTCTGCGACCGCGTGTACGTCCTGGACTACGGCGCCGTCATCGCCGCCGGCACGCCCCACGAGGTCCGCGCCGACCCGGCCGTGCGGACCGCGTACCTCGGCGCCCCGGCCGAAGCCGGCGCCCCGTCAGAGGCCGACGCCGGCGCCCCTCAGGAGGTGCCCTCATGACCGCCGTCCTGAAGCTGGCGGGCGTCACCGCCGGGTACGCGGGCGTCCCCGCCGTGCGGGACCTCGACCTCGAGGTCGGCGAGGGCGAGGTCGTCGCGCTGCTCGGCCCCAACGGCGCCGGCAAGACCACGACGCTGCTCACCGCCGCCGGCGTCATCGCCCCGGCCGCGGGCACCGTCACCGCGTACGGAAAGCCGCTGCACCGGCGCGTCGAACGCAACGCCCGCGCCGGGCTCGTCCTCGTCCCCGACACGCGCGGCGTGTTCCACGGCCTGACCGTCCGGGAGAACCTGGCCCTCGCCCGGCGGGCCGACCTCGGCCGGGTGCTGGAGCTGTTCCCCACCCTGGAGCCGCTGCTGTCCCGCCGGTGCGGGCTGCTGTCCGGCGGCGAGCAGCAGACGCTCGCCATCGCCAAGGCCCTCGTCAGCATGCCGCGGATCCTGCTGATCGACGAGCTCAGCATGGGTCTGTCCCCCATCGCCGTGCAGGCGATCCTGCCGACCGTCCGCGCGCTCGCCGACCGGCTCGGCGTCGCCGTCGTGCTCGTCGAGCAGCACATCGACCTCGCCCTGACCGTCGCCGACCGGGCCGTCGTGCTCCACCACGGCCGCGCCGTCCTCGCCGGTTCCGCCCGCCGGCTGCGCGCGCAGCGGCACACCGTCGCCGAGGCGTACTTCGGCGCGTCACCTTCTACGATCGGGAAGTCCTGATGGAACTCACCGCCCGGCAGCGCGCCGCGCTCGCGAGCATCTGCGACACCTTCGCGCCCGGCGACGACGACGGCATCCCGTCGGCCCGCGAGATCGGCGCCGTCGACATCATGGCCGCTCTCGTGCTGGGCAACCCGCGCGCCGCCGAGACCCGGCAGTTCCTGCAGCTGCTGACGCTGTGGGACTCGCCGCTGGCCGCGCCGCTGCGGGGTGGCGGGCCGCGCTCGTTCTCCCGGCAGCCGCAGGCCCGGCGGGAGGCGATCCTGCTCGGGCTGGCCGGGTCCGGCAACGCCCGCAAGCGGGCGCTGTTCCAGGCGCTCAAGGGCGCCGCGACACTCTCCTACTACCTGGCGCCCGGCCCCACCGGGCACTCGCCGCTGTGGGACGCGATCGGATATCCCGGCCCCCTCGGTACACGAGCCGACGCCGCGGAACCACCGCTGCGGCCGATCCGGCCGGCCGGACCGACCGTCCTGGACTGCGACGTGGTGGTCGTCGGATCCGGGGCGGGCGGCGGGACCGCGGCCGCCGTCCTCGCCGCCGCCGGGCTCGACGTCGTCGTCGTGGAGAAGGGCGCCTACCACGACGACCGGGACTTCGACGGCGGCGAGCTGTCCGGCCTGTCCCGGCTCTACGCGCCCGGCCCGGCCGCGACCGCCGAGGGGCAGCTGAGCCTGCTGCAGGGCCAGGGCGTCGGCGGCGGCACCGTCGTCAACTACTCCACATCGTTTCGCACCCCGGCCGGTGTACGCGACGAGTGGGCGTCGCACGGCGTGCCGCAGTTCGCCACCGACGAGTACGACGCCTCGCTCGACGCGGTGTGGACCCGCCTCGGCGTGAACCTCGACCACGGCGCGATCTCCTCCCGCGACGCCCTCATGCAGGCCGGGCTCGCCACGCTCGGCTGGCACGTCGCGGAGATGCCGCGCAACGTCATCGGCTGCGACACCGGCGTCGAGTGCGGCCGCTGCGGCCTCGGCTGCCGCATCGGCGCCAAGCAGTCCGTGGCGAAGACCTGGCTCGTCGACGCGCAGCGGTCCGGCGCGCGGCTGCTCGTCGGCGTCGACGTGCGGACCGTCACCGTCGCGGCCGGCGCCGCCACCGGCGTCACCGGGCGCACGGCCGACGGTTTCCCGGTCACCGTGCGCGCCCGGGCGGTCGTCGCCGCCGCCGGCAGCATCCAGACGCCGGCGCTGCTGCGCCGCTCGGGGCTCACCAACCCCAACATCGGCCGGCACCTGCACCTGCACCCGGCCACCGGGGTCTGGGGCACCTTCGCCGAGGAGGTCCGCCCGTGGGAGGGCGGGATGCAGACGCGGTACTCCACCGAGCACGCCGACCTCGACGGCCTCGGCCACGGCGTCATCTACGAGACGGCCGCCACCAACCCCGCGATCGCCGTGTCGTTCATGAGCTGGCGCGGCGCGCGGTCGCACCTCGCCCAGATGCGCGCCCTGCCGCACCTCAGCGGCGTCGGCGTCATCACCCGCGACCGCGACGCCGGCCACGTCACCGTCGACCGTGACGGCGAGCCCGTCGTGCATTACCGGCTCTCCGCGTACGACGCCGCCCACATGCGGGCCGGGATCGCCGGCGCGGCCCGCATCGTGGAGGCCGCCGGCGCGCTGACCGTCTTCTCCGGCCACCAGCGCGGCCTGACGTGGGAGCGCGGCAAGGGCTCGATCGACGACTTCATCGCGTACACCGGCGGCCTCGGCACCGCGCCCGGCGAGCTGTCGATGGCGGCGCTGCACATCATGGGCGCGGCCCGCATGGGCGGCTCCAAGGCCACGTCGGCCACGGACCCCGACGGCGCGACGTGGGAGGTCCCGAACCTCGTCGTGGCCGACGCGTCCTGCTTCCCGACGTCGTCCGGCGTCAACCCGATGATCTCCGTCGAGGCGATCGCCCACATGAACGCCCGCCGCCTCGCCGCGACGCTCCGCGACTAGGATCGGCGGCGTGACGCTGCCGACCCCGACCGTGGAGCGGCTCGCCCACTCCGTCGCGGTCTTCAACGGGTACGCCAACGCCGACCGGACCTGGCTCGACTTCGTCGCGCGGACCGCGCCGGGCCCTGACCTGTCGCGGCCGGAGCACCGGCGGCTGCTGCACCGGTGGCTCAACTCGTGGGGGTGCCGCATCCGGTACCCGCGCGACGGCGAGCCGGACCTGTTCGACGCCGGGATCGCCGGCTGGTGGGCCGCGTCCGGCGCGACCTTGCCGGCCGGCCCGCTGCGCCTGGCCTCCGACGCCGACCTGGCCGCGCTCGGCACGGCGTACGCCACCCTGTCCGCCGTGCCGGCCGGTCCCCGCCGCACGCTCGGCCCGACCGCCGCCGCCAAGGCCCTGTACGCGCTGCGCCCCGACACCGTGATGCCCTGGGACGCCGCGATCGCGGTCACGCTGCACGGCGCCCGCGACGGCGCGGCCTTCACCCGCCACCTGACCCTGGGCCGGACCTGGGCCGCCGCGCTGGTCGCCGCGACCGGCGTCGACGACGCAACGCTTCCCGCGTTCCTCGGCCGCCAGTCGGTCTCGCTCGCCAAGCTCCTCGACGAGTACACCTACGTCTTCATCACGCTCGGCCACGACCCGTGCTGACCATGCAGCGCAAGCACGACCGGCTCGCATGGACGCATCCCAGTTGCGGCGGCCACTCTCCTTCGCCGTTCGCTGGAGTTGCTGACACAGCGGTGGGTGGATCAGCTGTTGGAGCGGTAGGAGTCCTCGAACTCGTCGACGACCACGTTGCCACGGTGCGGCTCCAGCACCCGGCGCAGCACCTCGACCCGCTCCGTGGCGCGGACCGACCGGGCGACCCGCGCCAGCCGGAGCGCCTGAGTGGCGGCATCGGCCGCCTGGTCGACCTCGTGCGCCTGGACGAACGCCTCTGCCAGCCACGTCAGGTACAGCGCGGTCTCCCGGGCGATGTCGGCGCCGTAGCCGGCGGTCGCCCGCTCCAGGATCGGCACCGCCCGCAGCGGGCGTCGTAGCTCCGTCCAGCAGCGGCCCGCCATGATCTCGACCTCGTCGGAGCTGAGCCAGTAGACCCACACGGGATCGTCGTCGGGCCGCTGGTGCTCAAGCTCGCGCTCGACGGCGGCGAGGGTCCGGTCGCATGCGTGGGCGTCCCCGGCACGGGCGTGCGCCCAGGCGACCCGCTCCAGCAGCAGCGCCCGGGTGGTCGCGCTCGCATGCTGCTCGGCGCCACGGAACGCGGACCGGGCCAGCAGCACCGCGTCCCGCGGGTCGCCGACGTTCGAGACCTGGTAGGCGAGGCTGGACAGGTTGTTCGCGGCCCCGGCCCGGTCGCCTCCAGCGTGTGCGGCGCGGAGACCGGTGAGGTAGAGCCGCTCCGCGTCGCGGTGCCGCCCGGCGTCCGAGGCGACCCACCCGGCGACCTGGCACAGCTCGCCGAGGCCGACCAGGAGCCGGCGGCCGACGTCCTCGGTGTAGGACGCCAGTTGTAGCAGCTCGGCCGTGGCGGCGACCTCGGCGGTGACGAGCGCGAAGGTCTCCTCACCACCGACGTGGTCGTCGAGGAGCCGTAGCTGGTGCACCCGCTGCTCGACATGCTCGACGGTTGACGACCCGATGCGACGGCCTGCGCGGACCTCGAAGACCTGCGGGGGCTCGGCGACGAGCCACTCATGGGCGAGGCGGAGTGCGTTCTCCGGGGTGGGCGCGTGCTCGACGAGTGCCGCCGCGAGGGCCTCCGAGTCGTCGCGGCTCCATGTGTCGCTACCGAACTGGCACAGCGGTGCGGGTCGCGGCCGCCCGGCCACGGCGCCGAGGGCGATGTCGACGGCCTCCGCGATCGCGGGAGTAGGCGGCCGGGCGCCCGCCTCGATGCGGCTCAGGTGCCCGGGGTCGACGCGGGCCTCGCGGGCCAGGGCACGCAGGCTCAGACCGGCGGCTTCCCGCCGTGTCCGCATCGCCTCGCCGAACGCCACCGCACCTCCCTCGGGATGTTGCCAGCTGTTGCCAGCGCACTCGGCATCAGGTCACGGCTGGCACACCGTGTGTCACATCAACGACGAGCTGATCCTGACCGTTTGTCCCGGTCCCTCGCGGAGCGCGTGATGGCCACCGGCCGGGTTCTGTTCGCCCGCGGCCACAACCCGCTCCTCGCCGCCCACGCCCTCGGCCGCGCCGGCCCGTGAGCTTCAGACCAGCAGCTGCGCCGGGAGGCGCACCTCCGCCACGACGCCGCCGCCGGGGGCGGGCGACAGCTGGACCGCGATGCCGTGCCGGGCCGCCAGGCGGCTCACCGCGTAGAGCCCGACCCTCGTGTCGGAGGGTGGGCCGGGGCGGGCGAGCTGGTCGTTGAGCTCGGCAAGTTGATGGGGTGAGATCCCGATCCCGTCGTCCTCGACGGTGATGCGCAGGCGGTCACCGACCTTTCGAGCGGTCACGTCGACCATCGAGTTGGGCGGTGAATAGATCGTGGCGTTGTCGAGGAGCTCGGCGATCAGGTGGACCACGTCGAAGACCGCGAAGGCGGCGATGCGCTGGGTCCGGTCGACCGCGATGTAGCGGACGCGGGTGAAGTGCTCGATCTCGGACTGCGCGCTGCGCAGCACGTCCGCCACGGGCGCCGGCTCGCGACGGCGGCGGCCCGGGTCCCCGCCGGCGAGGACGAGCAGGATCTCGTCCGACCGGCGAATCCGGGCGGCGAGGTGGTCCAGGTGCAGCAGCTCCGCCAGCCGGTCCGGGTCCTGTTCCTGGTCGGCCAGCTGATGCACCGCGGCCCGCAGGCGGACGCCCAGGCGCTGCGTCCGGCGGACCATGGTGCCGAACACCGCCGACATCATGGCCTGCGCCTCAGCGGCGCGCAGCGCGGCCGTCGCACGGAGCAGGTGGACGTAGACGTCGACGACGCCGGGGTGGTATCCGCGCCGCACCGACGGGAACTCCGGCGGGTCGGGGATGCGCGCCGATCCGAGGGCGAGGGCCGTGTAGGCGCGGTGGAGGTACTCGTCCACCGCCGCGGGGTCGTCGCCGCGGCCGTCGGCGGCGAGGCCCGGCGGTGGCAGGTCCAGCCCGGCCGGCGCCCAGGCGGGACGCGGGAAGGGCACGGACGGGGCCGGACCGTCGACGTCGTCGCCGAGGAGCCGGCCTGCCGCGGCCCGGTTGCCCACCGGGCCACGGGTCAGCTCCTGGTGCCGCCGCTCCGCCAGCTCCAGCCGCTTCGCCGCGTCGTGCTCGGCCGCCGTGCGCAGCGCCCGCAGGTGTGCCACCTCTGCCCCGATCGCGGCGGCTTCGGCCTTCGCCTCCTCGGCGGCCTGCTCGGCGGCCCGCAGCCGCTGCTCCGCCTGCTCCGCGGCGAGCACGGCGAGGACCGCGTCCTGCTCCGCCTTCGCCCTGGCGACGGTGGCCGCCTCGACCTGGGCCTTCGCCTCGGCGATGATCTCGTCGTACTCCTGCTGGGCGGCGCCGACGATCTGCTCCGCCTCGGCGCGGGCGGCGTTCACGCTGCGCAGGTCGAGGGTGCCGCCCTGCGGCGCCGGCGGTTCGTCGGGGCCGGCGTCGGCCGGGTGCGCCGACAGCAGTGCCCGCGCCGCCGCGACGACCGGCGGGATCTCCTGGCCGGCCAGCTCCTCCAGCACGCGCCTGGCGGTCACCGCACGGCCCGGCTGGCCGCCGAGCCACTGCCCGAGGGTCGTCACGGCACCGAGCCGGACCTCAGGGTGCGGGCTGTCGAGGGCGGCGCGCAGCGAGGCCGGCAGTGGCACCGGTTTGATCACCGCGCCGGCGAGGCTGCGGGCGAGCCAGATCTTGCCCTCGCCGCCGTAGATCCACCGCTGCGGTGTCTGCGCCGCCTGCTGCCTGCGGACGTGGTCGAACGCGTAGGTGTAGGCGTCGTCGACGGAGATGTAGCCGTCCCGGTCGGTGTCCGCGTCGCCCGACCGCAGGCCCTCGATCATGCCGGTGGTGAACACCGACCCGGCGACGAGCGCGCCCGGCAGCACCTCGCCCTCGAACGAGTACTCGCCGGCCCGGGAGGCGGTGAGCACCGCACGGCCGCGGCCGCTGCTGCCGATGAGGTGCCGTTCGAGGTTCACCTCCGGCTCGCCCTTCGCCCCGTCGGAGAACGCCCCGCTGAAGCAGCAGTCGAGGATGACGACCTGGCGGGCCCGGCACTCGTCGAGCTGTTCGAGCAGCCACCTCGACTCGACGCCGGTGGAGCCGAGGTGGGTGGTCCTGGAGTCGGTCGCCGCGAAGTACAGCCGTCCGCGCCGGTCCCGGACGCCGTGGCACGACAGGTACACGACGAGCAGGTCGTCGGGGTCCCGGCCGGCGAGGAAGCCCTCCACCTCGACGCGGATGTCGTGCGCGGTCCGGTCGATGAGCGACGTCACCGCGAACGCGCCGATGGCGGGGTCGGCGAGGACCTCGGCGAGCCCGGCCGCGTCGTGGGCCGGCGCGCGCAGCTGGCTCAGCGCGGGATCGGCATACGTCGCGGTGGCGATGACCAGGGCGAACCTGGGTCCAGGGGGCAGTTCAGGCGCGGGTGTTCGGCCGCGCACGCCGGACCTCGCCGTTCAGCTCCCCGGCACCACGGTGCACGTCGATCACCAACCGCCCTCCTCCGCGTCACCGTCCGTTCTATCACTCACCGGAACGGTGCGGCGCGGCAGAGGGTGCGGGCCTGGACGCCCGCACCCTCGCGGCGGTCACTCGAAGCGTTCGCCGCGGGCGGCCTTGTCGAGCAGGAGCTGGGGCGGTTCGAAGCGGGCGCCGTAGCGGGCGGCGAGTTCCGACGCGCGGGCCACGAAGCCGGGCAGGCCGCCCTGGTACTGGTTGGCGTACTGCAGCACACCGCCGGTCCAGGCCGGGTAGCCGATGCCGAGGATGGAGCCGACGTTGGCGTCGACGGCGGAGGTGAGGACGCCCTCCTCGAGGCAGCGGATGGTCTCCAGGGTCTCGACGAACAGCATCCGCTCGATGAGGTCGGCGAAGGGGACGTCGAGGTTGGTGCCGCCGAACGCGTCCCGCAGCCCGGGCCAGAGGCCGGCGCGCTTGCCTGCGGCGTAGTCGTAGAAGCCGGCGCCGCCGGAGCGGCCGGGGCGGCCGGCGGCGATCAGGTGGTCGATGACGGCGTCGGCGGCGTGCGGGGTCCAGGTGCCGCCGGCGGCGACGGCCGCGGCCGCGGTCTCCTGGCGGATCTTCTGGGGCAGGGTGAGGGTCAGCTCGTCCATCAGCGCGAGCACCGGCGCCGGGTATCCGGCCTGCGAGCTGGCCTGCTCGATGGTGGCGGCGGGGATGCCTTCGGCGAGCATCGAGACGCCCTCGTTGGTGAACGTGCCGATGACCCGGCTGGTGAAGAACCCGCGGCTGTCGTTGACGACGATCGGCGTCTTCTTCAGCTGCCGTACCACACCCAGCGCCCGGTCCACGGCGGCGGCGGAGGTGGCGCTGCCGCGGATGACCTCGACGAGCGGCATCTTGTCCACGGGCGAGAAGAAGTGCAGCCCGACGAAGTCCTCCCGGCGGGTCACGCCCTCGGCGAGCAGCGAGATCGGCAGCGTCGAGGTGTTGGAGCACAGCAGCGCGTCCGGCGCGACGACGTCCTGGACCTCGGCGAACACCTTGTGCTTCAGGCCCGGGTCCTCGAACACGGCTTCGATGACCAGGTCGCACCCGGCGAGGTCCGCCGGGTCCGCGGTCGGGGTGATCCGGCCCAGGATCTCCTCGGCGGGCAGGAACGGCTTCTTCGCCAGGACCCGGGCCGAGTACTCCTTGCCCCGGGAAGCGGCCTCGACGGTGACGTCCTTGAGCAGCACCTGCATGCCGGCCTTCGCGCACACGTACGCGATCGCCGCGCCCATCATGCCCGCGCCGAGCACCGCGACCCTGCCGAACTTCTGTGCCGCGGCGCCGCGCGCGTTGGCGGCCTGCACGTCGAAGAACAGCGCCTGGATCATGTTCTTGGCGATCTGCCCGGTGGCGAGCTCGATGAAGTACCGGCCCTCGATGGTGAACGCCGTCTCCAGGTCGACCTGGGCGCCCTCGACGGCGGCGGCGAGGATGTTGCGCGGCGCCGGGTAGGGCGCGCCTTTCAGCTGCTTGCGCAGGGTCGCCGGAAACGCGGGGAGCTGTGCCGCGAGCACGGGTGTCGCCGGTGTACCGCCGGGGATGCGGTAGCCCTTCACGTCGTACGGCTGGACCGCGCCGGGGTTCTCAAGAATCCACGCCTTCGCCCGGGCGAGCAGCTCCTCGCGGGGCGCGACCTCGTGCACCAGGCCGTGTTCGAGGGCGGCGGAAGGCCGGTGCCGCTGGCCGCGGACCAGCCAGTTGGTGAGCGCGTCCGCGATGCCGAGGAGCCGGACGCTGCGCACGACCCCACCGGCGCCGGGCAGCAGCCCGAGCGTCACCTCGGGGAAGCCGATCTCGATGCGGGCGTCGTCGGCGACGATGCGGTGGTGGCAGGCGAGCGCGATCTCCAGGCCGCCGCCGAGCGCGGAGCCGTTGATCGCGGCGACGACCGGCCGGCCGAGCGTCTCGAGGCGGCGCAGCGCCTGCTTGAGCCGGCGCGTGTCGGCGTCGAGCGCCGCGGCGTCGTTGAGCCGCACCAGCGACTCGAGGTCGCCGCCGGCGAAGAACGTCTGCTTGGCGGAGGTGAGCATGACGCCGGTGATGGCGTCGCGCTCCCGTTCCAGCCGGTCCACGGTGGCGGCGAGGCTCGCGCCGAACTCGTCGTTCATCACGTTCGCGGAGCGTCCCGGGTGGTCGAGGGTCAGCAGGACGATCCCGTCCTCGCCGCGCTCCCAGCGGATGGTGTCAGCCATGTCTGTGTCCCCCTACAGGCGTTCGATGACGGTTGCGATGCCCATGCCGCCGCCGACGCAGAGCGTGGCGAGGCCGTAGCGGCCGCCGCGCCGCTCCAGCTCGTCGGTGAGGGTGCCGAGGATCATGGCGCCGGTCGCGCCGAGCGGGTGACCCATGGCGATGGCGCCCCCGTTGACGTTGACGATGTCCATGCTGAGTCCCAGGTCGGCGACGAACCGCAGTACCACGGCCGCGAACGCCTCGTTGATCTCGACGAGATCCAGGTCGTCGACGCCGAGGCCCGCCTTCGCGAGGGCCTTGCGGGCGGCGGGTGCCGGGCCGGTGAGCATGATGGTCGGGTCGGCGCCACTGACGGCGGTGGCGACGATGCGGGCGCGGGGCGTCAGGCCGGCGGCGGCGCCGACCGCCTCGTTGCCGATGACGACGAGCGACGCGCCGTCGACGATGCCGGAGGAGTTGCCGGCGGTGTGCACGTGCTCGATCCGCTCGACCCAGTGGTACCGCTGCAACGCCACCGCGTCGAAGCCGCCCATCTCACCGATCATCGCGAACGACGCCGGCAGCTGCCCAAGACCCTCCAGTGTGGACGCTCGCAGGTGCTCGTCGCGGTCGAGGACGACGAGGCCGTTGCGGTCCAGCACCGGCACGACGGACCGGGCGAAGTAGCCGTTGGCCCAGGCCTTCGCGGCCCTGGTCTGCGACTGCAGCGCGTAGCGGTCGACGTCCTCGCGGGTGTACCCGTCGAGGGTGGCGATCAGGTCGGCGCCGATGCCCTGCGGCACGAAGCCGGTGTCGTAGTTGGTCTCCGGGTCGAGGGCCCACGCGCCGCCGTCGGAGCCCATCGGCACCCGCGACATCGACTCGACCCCGCCGGCGAGGACGAGGTCCTCCCAGCCGGACCGGACCTTCTGCGCGGCGATGTTCACCGCTTCGAGGCCGGAGGCGCAGAACCGGTTGAGCTGCACGCCGGCGACCGTGTCGGGCAGCCCGGCGGTGAGGGCGGCGGTCTTGGCGATGTCGGCGCCCTGGTCGCCGAGCGGTGACACGACGCCGAGCACGACGTCGTCGATGCGGGCCGGGTCCAGGCCTGGCGCGCGGCGCAGCGTCTCCTCGATCAGGCCGCTGATGAGCGACACCGGCTTCACCGAGTGCAGCGCTCCGGTGGGCTTGCCGCGGCCGCGCGGCGTGCGCAGCGCGTCGTAGATGTACGCCTCGGATGCCATGACCACTCCTCGCCTCAACGCTCTCGGATGCGAATCCCGCCTAACTTTCTGTGCCGGTGCGCTCAGTTGTCAAGCGTTGTCGTGGCGGCGTTAACCTGTACCGTGTGCGAACAGCAGCGAACAGCGCGGAGCCCGCCACGCCGGCGAAGCGGCCGAAGGACCGCAAGGACCGCATCGCCCTGGCCGGCGCCGAGCTGTTCTGTGAGCGGGGCTACCACGGGGTGTCCGTCGACGAGATCGCCGCGGTCGTCGGCATCAGCGGACCCGCGGTCTACCGGCACTTCCCGAACAAGTACGCGATCCTCGTGCACGCCACCCGGGACGTCGTCAACGCGCTGCTCGCCGCCACCACCGAGGGCACCCTGGACGAGCTGCTCGCCGCGGTCGCCGGGATCGCCGTGGCCAGGCGCCGCGCCGCCGGGCTGTACCAGTGGGAGCGGCGGTACCTCACCGGGGAGCACCGCCGCGAGTTCGGCGCGGGCCTCACCGAGCTGGTCGGCCGCCTCGCTGGGCCGCTGCGCGCCATGCGGCCCGAGCTGGCCGCGGGCCAGGCGGAGCTGCTGGTCAACGCCGCGCTCAGCGCGTTCGGCAGCGTCACCACGCACCGCGTGGCGGCCACCGGCACCGACACCGCGCGGCTGCTGACCCGGGTCGCGTGGACCCTGCTGCGCGCCGACCCGCCGCAGCTGCCGGCGGGCGGCGTGGACGCACCCGCGGTGATCAAGCCCGCGTCGCGCCGCGAGCTGCTGCTCATCGAGGCGATCCGGCTCTTCCACCGGCACGGCTTCCACGCCGTCTCCGTCGAGGACATCGGCCGCGCGGCGGGCATGCAGGCGTCCAGCGTCTACCGGTACTTCCCCAGCAAGGCCGACCTGCTCGCGGCCGCCTACTACCGGGCCACGGACCGGCTCACCGGCGCGACGAGCACGGCAATCGCGGAGGCGAGCGACCCCACCGACGCGCTGCGGCGGGTCGTGGCGGCGTATGTCGACTTCGCGTTCGGGCAGAGCGACCTGGTCGCGGTCTACCTGGCCGAGAACAACAACCTGCCCGACGCCGACCGGCACCAGCTGCGCGGGGCGCAGCGCCTGCACGTCGAGGAGTGGGTGCGGCTCGTCGGCGCGGTCCGGCCGGAGCTGCCGGTCGCCGACGCGCGGGTCCTCGTGCACGCGGCGCTCAACGTGGTCACCGACATCGGCCGCCTGGGCGGCTTCGACCGCACCCCCGGCTACTCCTCGCAGACGGCCGGTCTCGCACTGGCGGCTTTGCACGCCTGAATCACGGTTCACGCGCCTGACGTCGGATCTCTTCCCAATAAGTTAATCGGGAGTTACAGTCCCTCCAGAGCTGATCCGTCGGCCGAGGAGGCTGAGTCCGTGACCGCCAACCTGGACCTCGCGACGCGCTGCGCGGACATCGCCGCCGGCACGAGCATTCCCGCACTACTGCACCGCAACGCCACCGAACACCCCGACCTGGTGGCGCTGAGCACCTTCAACACCGATGACTCCGTCACCTGGCTGGAGCTGCGTGACCGGGTCGCCGCCGTGGCCCGGGGGCTGAGCGCCCTCGGCCTCTCCCCCGGCGACCGCATGATCATTAGCTTGCCGAGCCGCATCGAGCACTGGGTCGCCGACCTGGCCGCCGTGCATCTCGGCGCCGTCCCCTGCACCGCCTACGCCACTCTCAGCGCCGAGCAGCTGCGGTACATCGCCCAGCACAGCGGCGCGAAGATCCTCGTGGTCAACGGCCTGCCCGAGCTGCGACGCTGGCAGGCCGTCCTCGGCGACCTCCCCGCCGTCGAGCACGTCATCGTCGTCGAGGAGGACGCGGTACAGGCGGGGACGACGGCACTGTCCACAGTGGCCTCCGACGGGGCCGCGCTGCACGCCGCCGACCCGACGGTGTTCGAGGAGGCGTGGCGGCAGGTGCGCACCGAGCAGCCCGTGACGCTGCTCTACACCTCCGGCACCACCGGCGACCCCAAGGGCGTCCTGCTGTCGCACCGCAACGTCGTCTACCAGTGCGGGGTCCTCGAAGGGGCGGTGGCGGTGCCCGACCACCCGCGCACCCTCGCGTACCTGCCGCTCGCGCACATCGCCGAACGCGTCCTGGGCATCTACAACCTGCTCTACCGCGTCGGGCACGCCACGATCGTCACCGACGGCAAGCAGCTCGTCGCCGCGCTCCGCGCGGTCCGGCCGCACTCGTTCTTCGGCGTCCCCCGCGTCTGGGAGAAGATGGCCGCCGGCGTGCAGGCCCAGCTGGCCACCGCCGACCCGGCGGTCCTGGCCGCGTTCGAGACCGCCAGCGGCCTGGCCCGGGAGAGCTTCCACGCCCGGGCCGACGGGAAGGTCCTGGCCGAGGACCAGGCAGCGCAGCTCGCCGCCCTGGATGCCAAGGTACTGGCACCGATGCGCGCCCTGCTCGGCCTCGACGAGATGCGCTGGGCCGGCAGCGGCGCCGCGCCGATCCCCGTGGACGTGCTGGTGTTCCTGGCCGGCCTCGGCGTCGACGTGCTCGAGGTGTGGGGCATGACGGAGACGACCGGCACCACGACCATCAACACCCCCACGACCTTCCGCCCCGGCACCGTCGGCCGGGCCAACGCCGGCATGGAGGTGCGCCTGCTCGACGACGGCGAGATCCAGGTCCGCGGCCCGCTCGTCTGCCTCGGGTACCTCGACGCCGACGGCTCCACACAGTCCATCGTGGACACCGACGGCTGGCTCTCCACCGGCGACGTCGGCGCCGTCGACGCGGACGGGTTCCTCACCATCACCGACCGCAAGAAGGAGCTCATCATCACGTCCAGCGGGAAGAACATCTCCCCCGCACAGATCGAGAACCTGCTGCGCGTCAGCCCGCTGATCGGCCAGGCCGTCACCATCGGCGACCGGCGCCCGTACATCACCGCGCTCATCGTCCTCGACGAGGAGGTCGCCCCCGTCTGGGCCACGTCACAGGGCCTCCCGGACGTCGACCTCGCCGCGCTCGCCGCCGACCCGGCCGTCCACGCGGCCGTGTCGGCGGTGGTCGCCTCGGTCAACGAGCGCCTGTCCCGCCCCGAGCAGATCAAGACCTTCCGCATCATGCCATCCGCCTGGACCCCCGAGACCGGCGAACTCACCCCGTCCCTGAAACTCCGCCGCCGCATCGTCTCCTCGAAGCACGCCACCGTCATCGAGGAGATGTACGCCTGACCCGGGCCGAGCACCCCGGCGGCGACGAGGCCGGGCAGCTCGCCGAAGAGCTGCCGGGCCTCCCGGGTCAGGACGCCGGGGTGCCGAGGAGGGAGCGGGTGACGGACTCGGCCTGGGAGAGCATCTCGTCGAGGGCCGTGGCGAGGTGGGCGTCGGTGGGGTGGGTGCCTTCCTCGGCGGCGATCAGGACAGCGCGGCGGAGGAGCTCCTTGGCGAACGAGGCGGTGACGCCCGCCGCGGCGGCCGCCGCACGGTCGAGCGCGGGCTCCGTGAAGGGGAGGTTCCGGGCGTACAGGCGAAGCAGGCGGCGACGGGAGGCCTCGTCGGGCAACGGGATCTCCACCGCCAGGTCGACGCGGCCGGGGCGCTGGGCGAGGGCGGGTTCGAGGACGTTGACGCGGTTGGTGGTGAGCAGGAACGCGACGTCGGCGTCGTCGCCGAGGCCGTCGAGGGTCTCCAGGACGGTGAACAGCAGCGGCTGCGGGCCGTGGTGCAGCTCGCGGCTCTCGGCGACCAGGTCGCAGTCCTCCAGGACGACGAGCGCCGGTTGCAGCGCGCGGGCCATCCTGGCGGCCTCGGCGACGAACGCGATCGCCGGGCCGGCCAGCAGGACGACGGTGACGTCCGGCAGGGCGGACAGCAGGTACCGGACGGTGTGGGTCTTGCCGGTGCCGGGCGGGCCGTAGAGCAGCAGGCCGCGCTTGAGGTGCTGGCCCGCGGCACGCAGGCGGTCGCGGTGCTCGGCGATTCCGGCGACGTGCCGGTGGACGCGGGCGAGCACGCCGTCGGGGAGGATGATGTCGGCCTCGGTGACGTCGGGGCGGCGGTGGAACGAGATCTGGCCGACGCCGCGCTCGTACGCCGAGCCGCCCAGCGACAGCACCTGACCGCGCAGCACCGACCGCCGCAGCATCAGGGCGCCGACCTCTTCGATCAGGCGGGCCGCCACGCCCTCGGCCGCGGTGACGACCTCCATCCGGGCCATCGCCTGGCCGATGCGCATGTCGGGCGAGCGTTGCAGCACGGCGACGGGCGCTCCGTCGTACATGAGCAGCCGCAGCCCGAACGACACCGCTTGGCGCGCCGTGTCGGGCCCGGTGGCGACGCTGGCGTAGTCGACGGCGGCCACGCCGAACTGGCCATACCGCCCGGCGTGCTGCAGGATCTCGCTCAGGGACTGGTGCCGGCGCTGCTCGCCGCCGCCGATCCCGATGAGCGCGTGCCGCCCGCCGCGGCGCTGCACCTCGTCGAGCGCGATGTCGAGGTCGACGAACTGGTGCCCCGCGACCTCCTCGGTGACGACGGGCAGCCGCCGCGGGTCGTTGCCGAGGTGATCGGTCAGGACCGGGACGAGCTGCCCGTCGGTGTCCTGCCGCTCCCGGTGGTCGCTGACGACCTCCTCCAGGAACGCCTTGAATGCCGTGACGAAGTCCCCCGCGCGTTCATCCACCGCAGCATCATCCCCCACGGGAGGAGCCGCGGCGGGGCGTTCAGCTCGTGGCGCGGTGCAGTTCCTCGCGGCCGACGTGCAGCTCGACGACGTCGTCGGTCACCCCGCTGATCTGGTTGCCGGCGGCGTAGACGTCGTTGGAGAGGAATCCGGTGCCGTCGATGCGCGCATACCCGGTGCCCATCAGGTGCTCGGCGATCCCGGCGATCGTGTCGGGGCGGATGTCGGTCCCCGGTCCCTGCACCGCCGCCACGACGCCGATCTGCTCCCCGGCCTCGTCGACGACCGGCATGCCCACACCCACCCGCAGGAACGGCTGGGTGTCAACGACGATCTCGTCTCCCGCTGACGCACCTGGCTGCATGCACCAGATGTTCCCCACCAGGATGATCCGAAACACGGGACATCGAGATCCTCGACAAGGTTAGTATACTGAGTATTATACGGGGCATGATATCGAGGAAGTCGATCCGATGAGCATCCGGCACGCGCTGCTGGCGCTGCTCAGCGAGGGTCCGAAGTACGGGCTGCAGCTGCGCGAGGAGTTCGAGGCGCGCACCGGTGAGGTGTGGCCGCTCAACGTCGGGCAGGTCTACACGACCCTGCAGCGGCTGGAGCGGGACGGTCTCGTGGAGTCCGACGGCGACGCCGAGCCCGGGCCGCAGCGGGGGTTCCGGATCACCGACGACGGGGCGGAGGAGCTCGCCGGGTGGCTGCGCACCCCGCCCAACCTGGAGTCGCCGCCGCGCGACGAGCTGGTCATCAAGGTGCTCGTCGCGGTCCGCCTGCCGGGCGTCGACGTGCACGAGGTCATCCAGACGCACCGGCGGTACCTGGTCGAGCTGATGCAGCAGTGGACCCGGCTCAAGGAGGAGGAGGCCGACCTCGACCTCGGGCTCGCGCTCGTCGTGGACGCCGAGCTGTACCGGCTCGACTCGGTCGTGCAGTGGCTGGACACCGCCGACGGCCGGCTGAAGCGCGCCGCGCTCGAGCCACCCAGGGAGCGGCCCGCGACACCGCTGATCCGGCGCCGGACGGGGGTCCGTCGATGAGCGACGTGCTGCGCCTGGACGGCGTGTCGAAGACGTACCTCGACGGCAGCGACGAGGTCCACGCCCTGCGCGAGGTGTCGCTGACGGTCGAGGCCGGCAAGATGGTCGCGGTGATGGGGCCCAGCGGCTCGGGCAAGAGCACGCTGCTCACGATCGCCGGGGCGCTGGAGTCGCCGACGAGCGGCGAGGTGCACGTGGCGGGGCAGTCGCTGGGCGGGATGTCGCGCGACGACAGGAGCCGGCTGCGGCGGCGCGCCATCGGGTACGTCTTCCAGGACTTCAACCTGCTGCCCGGCCTGACCGCGGCCGAGAACGTGGCGCTGCCGCTCGAGCTCGACGGAGTCCCGGCGGGCCGGGCCCGCGCCGCCGGCCAGCGGGCGCTCGACGACCTGGGGCTCGCCGACCGGGCGGCCCGCTTCCCCGACCAGCTGTCCGGTGGGGAGCGGCAGCGGGTCGCGATCGCGCGGGCCGTCGTCGGCGACCGGCGGCTGCTGCTCGCCGACGAGCCCACCGGCGCCCTCGACTCGGCCAACGGCGAGACGGTCATGCGCATGATGCTGGCCGCCTGCAAGCGCGGGCTGGCCGCGGTCATCGTGACCCACGACGCGCAGCTCGCCTCGTGGGCGGACCGGGTCGTGTTCATCCGCGACGGGCGCATCGTCGACCGGACGGCGCCGCGCCCCGGGCCCGAGTCCCTGCTGGCCGACGAGGCGGCCCGATGAGCCCGATGAGCGCCGTCGTGGAGGAGAGGCCGCCGCCGGTGCTGGGCAAGGGCCACGGCGGCATGCCGGCACGCAGAGCGGTCGTGCGCTGGGCGTGGCGGCTGTTCCGCCGGGAGTGGCGCCAGCAGGCGCTCGTCCTGGTGCTGCTGGTGATCGCCGTCGCCGCGACCACGGCCGGGCTCGGCTACGCCGGCTCCGCCGGCGATCCGCAGGCCGCGACGTTCGGCACCGCCAACCGCCTGGCCACGATCGGCAGCACCGGCGCGCAGGCCGACGCCGACCTCGCCACGCTGCGGACCTCGTTCGGCACCATCGAGGTCATCAACCATCAGAAGATCCCGGTGCCCGGCTCGGCCACCGCGTACGACCTGCGCGCCCAGGACCCGAACGGCCCCTACGGACGCTCGATGCTGCGCCTCACCGCCGGCCGCTACCCGCAGGGCGCGGACGAGGTCGCGGTGACCCCTCGGGTGGCGAAGACGTTCGACCTGCGCCTCGACGGCACCTGGGACCAGGGCGGCCGGCGCCGCACGGTGGTCGGCCTGGTCGAGAACCCGCTCAACCTGCTCGACCACTTCGCGCTCGTCGCGCCCGGCCAGGCCGGCGCCGACGCGCAGACCGCCGTGCTGATCCGCTCCACCGAGCAGCAGTTCCGCGCCGCCCGCAAGCCGGACGGGATGTCGGCCCAGTTCCGCGGCACGCAGACGGATCCGGGCACGGTCCCGGTCCTCGTGCTCGCCACCATCGGCCTGCTGTTCGTGGGCCTGCTCGCCGTGGCCGGGTTCACCGTGATGGCCCAGCGGCGGATGCGGGCGCTCGGCATGCTCGGCGCGATCGGCGCGAGCCACCGGCACATCCGGCTCGTGCTGGTGGCCAACGGCGCCGTCATCGGCGCGACCGGCGCGATCGTCGGCGCGGCGGCCGGGCTCGCCGGATGGGCCGCCTTCAGCCCCCGGCTGGAGCCGCTGATCGGGCGCCGCATCGACCGCTTCGACCTGCCCTGGTCCGCGTTCGCCGCCATGCTGCTGCTGGCGGTCCTCACCGCCGTGGGTGCGGCCTGGTGGCCGGCCCGGGCCGCCGCCCGCGTCCCGGTCGTCGCCGCGCTGTCGGCGCGTCCGCTGCCGCCCCGGCCGGCGCACCGCTTCGCGCTGGCCGGCCTGGCGCTCCTCGCCGCCGGGCTCGGCGCGCTCTTCACGTCGCACCACGAGGAGCCTCCGTACCTCATCGGCGGCGTCCTCGGCGTCGCCACCGGCCTGCTCCTGCTCGCCCCGCTGGGCGTGGCCGCCGCCGGCCGGCTGGCGCGGTTCGTCCCGCTGGCGCCCCGGCTGGCGCTGCGCGACCTGGCCCGCTACCGGGCCCGGTCGAGCGCCGCGGTCGCCGCGATCACCCTCGCCGTCGGCATCGCGGCCGCCCTCGCGCTCGCCGCCGCCGTGTCCGTCGCCAAGGCGGCCGCGCCGGCCGGCGGCAACCTGCCGGCCGACCAGCTCGTCGTGTGGCTCGGACCGTCCGGCCTCGACGGACCGGTACCGGAGACGACACCGGAACAGGAGGCCGCCGCCCGGCAGCAGGTCGACGTGATCGCGGCCGCGCTGCACGCCACGTCGGTGCTCCCGCTCCAGGCGGCGATGGACCCGCACGGGCCGCAGGTCGGCGACTCCGGCGGCGGGCGTCCGGTGTCGCAGATGGGCATCGGCCGCCGGGAGACGATCGGCGGCCGCACGATGACCCAGTACAGCAGCTCCGAGGCCGACCCGTTGGTCGTGGCGACGCCGGAGGTGCTGCGCCACTACGGGATCGACCCGGCGAGCATCGCCGCCGACACCGACATCGTCACCTTCCGCGCCAGCTACGACGGGTACGACCTGATCCCCAGCGACCGGCCCGACTGGCGCCCGAAGGTGCAGCACGCGGACCTGCCGGCGTACCCGTCGCTGCCCGGCTCGCTGATCACCGCCCACGCCATGGCCACGCTGCGGTTGCAGGCGGTCCCGGGCGGCTGGCTGGTCCACGCCCCGGGCCCGCTGACCCAAGCCCAGATCGACCGGGCCGAGGAGACGGCCCAGCGGTCCGGCCTCACCGTGGAGACCCGCCCGACGGGCGCGGACGTGGCCCGGGTCGCGCTGTTCGCGACTGCCATCGGGATCGCGGTCGCGCTCGGCGTGCTCGCCGTGACGGTCGGCCTGATCCGCAGCGAGACCGCCCGGGACCTGCGCACCCTGACCGCGACGGGCGCGCCGCGCCGCACCCGCCGGGCGCTGACCGCCGCGACCGCCGGGGCGCTCGCCCTGCTCGGCGCGCTGCTCGGCACCGCCGGCGCCTACCTGGCGCTGCTCTCCTGGCACCACCGGGCGCTGCACTGGCTGGGCCACCCGCCGTCGGTCGCGCTCGCCGCGATCCTGGCCGGGCTGCCGGCGGTCGCGTACGCCGGCGGCTGGCTCCTGGCCGGGAAGGAGGCCCCGGCCCTGTCCCGCCAGCCGCTCGACTGACCCTCCGCCGGCCCGCCTCCGACGCGCTCTAGCGGGCGGCGGTGAGGGTGCCGACGAGGCGGGCGGCGGTGACGGCGAGGCGGTGGCGAGGGTAGCCGCGCTCGGACGCCCTCGGCACCGGGGTCGGCCAGCCGGGACCGGTCTCGGCACGTCGCTGAGGACCTTCTGACGCCGGCCCAGCGATCCGACCCGATGCCACGGCGTGCAGCCGGAAGGATGGACGACCTATGTGGACGATGCCCACGGTGACCGCCGGGCCCGAACGGCTCCTGCTGGAGCACATGCTCGACCGCGCCCGGCAGGCTCTCGTCGACACCGCGCGCGGGCTGACCGAGGCCCAGGCGCGGCAGCGACTCGTGGCGTCGCTGACGACGCCGATCGGGCTGGTCAAGCACGCCGCAACCGCCGAACGCATCTGGTTCCAGCGGGTGCTGCTCGGCCTGGACGCGGCCGAGTGCGACGGGCCCGCCGCCGGCGGCGACAGCAGCTTCGTCGTCGCCGGCGACGAGACCCTGGCGGACGTGATCGCCGAGTTCGAGCGGGCGAGCGACCGCTCCCGCGCGATCGCCGCCGGCTTCGAGCTCGACGACACCAGACCCCATCCCGTCGCCGGCGACGTCAGCCTCCGGTTCATCTACCTGCTGCTGATCGAGGACCTCGCCCGCCACGCCGGCCACGGCGACATCCTCCGCGAGCAGCTCACGCGGTCCGCAGCGCGTCCGTCGGGTTGAGGCGGGCGGCTCTGACCGCCGGGTAGACGCCCGCGACCACGCCGATCAGCAGCGTCGCGGCGAAGCCGCCGCCGACCGCCGACAGCGGCACGAGCGGGTGCCAGCCGCGGTACGCGGCCACGGCGTGGGTGACGGCCGCGCCGAGGATGACGCCGGTGAGGCCACCCAGCAGGGACAGCAGGAGGGACTCGGTCATGAACTGGACGGTGATGTGCCGGCGGGCGGCGCCCAGTGCGCGGCGCAGGCCGATCTCGGTGCGGCGCTCCAGGACCGAGATGACCATGACGTTGGCGACGCCGACGCCGCCAACGAGCAGGGCCACCGCGCCGAGGCCGAGCAGCAGGGACGTGATGGAGTCCGCGACGAGCAGCCGGGAGGCCAGGGCGTCGGAGGGGCGGCTCACGTTGACGCTGTTCGGTTCGCCGGGGTTGACGGCCCGGGCCAGCATCCTCGCGACCGGGGCCGTCCGAGCGGTGTCCGCGCGGACGTACAGGCGCGTCGGGTGGCCGTCGTAGCCGAAGTACGACGCGGCCACCGGCAGGCCGATCAGCGCGGCCCGGTCGATCTCGGGGGCGAGTTCGAACGGGCGCAGCACCCCCGCGACGGTGAACCAGTGCTCGCCCAGCCAGACGCGCGTGCCGGCGTCGACCTGGGCGATGCCGAGCGCCGTCGCCGCGTCGTGGCCCAGGACCACGACGGGATACCGGGCGGTGGCGTCGTTGAGGAAGACGCCGGTGGCCAGGTGGCCGTCGAGCGTGTCCAGCAGCGACGGTTCGGTGGCGCGGACCTCGACGCCGCCGCCGCGGTAGGCGGGCACCATGTCGGTGCGGAACACCTGCAGGCGCGGCACGCCCGCGGTCGCCGTCACCTTCAGCACGCCGTCGGTCCGGGCGGCGCCGGTCGCCGAGGACGTGGGCAGCTTCGCCTCGTCGCCGCCGATGCGGGTGCCGTTGGCGACGGTGAGCAGGTTGGTGCCGAGGTGGTCGATGCGGGCGAGGAGGTCGGCCTGGCTGGAGCGGGTGATGCCGAGGACGCCGACGATGGCGGCGACGCCGATCGCGATGCCCAATGTGGACAGTGCGGCGCGCAGGGGGCGGCTGCGCATGCCGATGCTCGCCAGCGGGAGCAGGTCGGCGGCGCGTACACGGGATCTCATCCGGACCGTCCAGTCAGCGTGTCGGCGACGATCCGGCCGTCGCGGAGGTCGACCCGGCGCGGGCACGCCTCCGCGACGACGGCGTCGTGGGTGATGACGAGCAGCGTCACGCCGTCCGCGTGCAGTTGCCGCAGCAGCACGAGGATCTGCCCGCCGGTCCTGCTGTCGAGGTTGCCGGTGGGCTCGTCGGCGAGGACCAGCGCGGGACGGCCGACGAGCGCGCGGGCGATGGCGACGCGCTGCCGTTCACCGCCGGACAGCTTGCCGGCGGGGTGGCCGACGCGGTGCGCGAGGCCGACCCGGTCGAGGGCGTCGGCCGCCGCCCGCCGTCGCGACGACGCGCGCACGCCGCGGTACAGCAGCCCGTCGGCCACGTTGTCGACCGCGGACCGGTGGTCCATCAGGAAGAACTGCTGGAACACGACGCCGAGCGTGTGCGCCCGCAGGCCGGACAGCTGCCCGTCCGTCAGGTCCTCCACGGCGTGCCCCGCGAGGCGCACCGAGCCGCTCGTCGGCCGGTCCAGCCCGGCGGCGAGGTTCAGCAGCGTGGTCTTGCCGGACCCCGACGGTCCGACCACGGCGACCATCTCCCCGGCGGCGACGGTCAGGTCCACGCCCCGCAACGACTCGACGGGCGGGGTGCCGGGGTACGTGCGCGCTGCCTGTACCAGAGCCAGAACGGCATCGGTCATGTCACCGGCACCTCGACGCGCATGCCTTCGGTGAGCTCGCCGCCGGTGATCTCGACCATGCTGGCGTTCTCGTCGAAGAGCCCGGTCGTGACCGTGATCAGGCGCCGGCCGGACCCGTCGACGACCGCGACCTGGTAGCCGCCGTCGGCGGCGGCGAGCAGGGCGGTGACCGGGACCCGCAGCACGTTCCTGCGCTGCGACCCGGTGATCGACACCTGAACGGGCGCCTGGTCGAGCGCGGGCGCGCCGGACGGCATGGTCACGGTCACCACCATCGACACGGTGGCCGGCCCGGGCGGGCCGTTGTTGCCCGGCTCGGGCGCGATCGCGACGGTGCCGACCTCGCGGACGGTGCCCGGGACGGGGGCGTCCAGTCCGGGCACGTTGACCGTGACCGGATCGCCGGCGTGGACGGTGCCCTGCCGGCCGGCGCTCAGCGCGACGCGGACCACGCGGGCGGTCGTCGTCGCCGACAGCATCGGCTCACCCGGCCCGGCGGACGCGCCGACCTGGACGAGGGCCGCGCCGACCCGCACCGCGCCGGGCAGGAACGCGACCTGCCCGAGCGGCAGCCGGCCGGTGCGCTGCGCGACGGGCAGGCCGCGGGCCGCCTGCCAGCGCCGGACCGCGGTCGCGGTGGCGTCGCTGAAGTGCCGGTCGACGGTGATGCCGTGGCCCGGGTCCATGCCGAGGGCGACCAGGTTCTGCTCCAGCTGCAGCACGTCGACGCCGTCGCTCATGCCCGTGGCCAGCTCCCGGTACGCCGGCACGGCGCCGTAGAGCAGCGTCGCCGGGACGCCGGCCACCGTGTAGAGGTCGGCGCCGCGGACGACGGCGGTCCCGGGCGCCGGCACGACGGTGACGACGCCGCCCGGCAGCTGGTTCACGACGGTGTACGCGCCGTCGAAGCCCAGCACGCCGGCGACCTGGACGCGGGTGGCGACGTCGCCGCGGGTCACCGGTGCCGTCGTCGTGCGCACCTGGGGCGCCGCGACGGTTTCGGGCTTCTGCGGGCGGGTCATCGCCCAGCCGGCCACTCCCGCCGCGAGCAGCGCGCTGCCGGCCGCAACCACTCGTACCCTCATGAGACCGCGATCTTCTTGTCGTAGATGCTCTTGCAGGCGTCCAAGGCGGCCAGGACCCGCTCGCTCTTGCCTTCGTTCTCCAGCGGCGTGCCGACGAGCGGGAACGTGCCGTCCGCCTTCGGGTCGGGGAAGCCGTCGATGCCGTGCTCCCGCATGCACTTGGCGAACGCCTTGAGCTTCTCCATGTCCGCGGCGCTGGGCGGCTCGGCGGAGCGGGGCGTGCCGAGCGCCGCCATCTCGTCCATGATCGCCTTGCACTCGGGGACCTGCTCGCTGAGCGTCCGCAGCTGCTCCTTGACGTCGCGGCCGTCGCCCGGCCAGGCGAGGCGGTCACCTTCCATCACCGGGTCCGCCATGTCGGGGTACCCGTGGTCGCGGGCGCACTGGGAGATACGGCGGCCCACGTCGAGGGCCTGCTGGGTGTTGATCACGCTGGGGTCCTGCTGCTCGGCCGCCGGTGAGCAGCCGGCCAGGAGCGCCACCAGTACCAGCGCCAGGAGCGGTCTCGATGTCATGTGCTCACGGTCGCCGTTCACCGGCATCACCCGCGTCTGGCCGCAGACCGATCTTCGGGGTCTGTCGTGCGACAGATCCGCAACCGGCGCGACGCACGTACGCTCGGACGATGCAACGCCTGCTGGACGCGTCGCTCATCGCTGTGCTGGTCGCCGCCACGTTGCTGTGGAGCGACGCGCTCCTGCTGTTCGGCGAGCCGGACTTCAAGGTGCTCGCCACGTTCGGCACCGTCGCCGCCTGGCGGCTGCACACGCTCTGGTGGAGCCTCGCCGCGATCCCGTCGGCGGTCGCGATCGTCCTGCGGCACCGCTGGCCCCTCACCGCGACGATCCTGGCGATCTGCGCGGCCGAGGTGCACCTGCTCGACCCGGTCCTCAAGTCGCCGCCGACCGACGTCGCGGTCCTGATCACGATGTACACCCTGACCAGCTCCGACCACCGCCGCCAGACGGTCCTGGCGACCCTGGTCGCGACCGAGGCGCTGCTGCTGTCCGGCGCGCTGGCGCAGGGGATCGGCCTCGCGCCGGACCCCGCCCGCCCGCTGACGTCCGTGGCCGACTACCTCAGCCGGGCGTCGAAGGCCTTGTACGCCGCCGTCCACGGCGACGCGCTGCCCATGCTGGTGCGCGCGCTGCAGTCCGCGGCCGTGCCCGCGCTGCTGCTCGCCGCCACCTGGGCCGTCGCCGACAGCGCCCGCACCCGGCGGCTGCACGTCGCGGTCCTGCAGGCCCGCGCCGACGACCTGGAACGCGAGCAGGAGCAGCGCACCGCCCTCGCCGTCGCCTCCGAACGCGGCCGCATCACCCGCGAGCTGCACGACGTCGTCGCGCACGGCCTGTCGGTGATGGTCGTGCAGGCCCAGGGCGCCAAGGCTCAGCTGCACCGCTCCCCCGAGCGCTCCGACGCCGCGCTCACCACGATCGTCACCACCGGCCGCGCCTCCCTCGCCGAGATGCGCCGCCTGCTGAACCTGGTCCGCGCGCCGGCTTCCCTGTCCCCGCAGCCCGGCCTCGCCACGCTGCCCGAGCTGATCGACCGGGTCCGAGCCAGCGGCGTGCCGGTCACCTTCAGCGTGGCCGGCGCCCCGGCGACCCTGCCCGCCGTGATCGAACTGGCGGCCTACCGGATCGTCCAGGAGGCTCTGACGAACACGCTCAAACACGCCACGCCGGGCGCCTCCTGTACGGTGGAGCTCACCTTCGACCCCTCCGGCCTGCGGATCTTCGTCTGCGACAACGGCCGCTTCATTGCACGCCTGACGCCCGGCAACGGCCTGCGGGGCATCACGGAACGGGTCACCGCCCTCAACGGCGTCCTGACCGCCGGCCCATCCCCCGACGGCGGCTTCGAGGTGTCGGCGTTCCTGCCCCTGGCGCTCGTCGCATGATCCGCGTCCTGCTCGCCGACGACCAGTCCCTCGTCCGCGCCGGCTTCCGCATGATCCTCGACGGCACCGACGACCTGGTCGTGGTCGGCGAGGCCGCGGACGGTCTGCAGGCCCTGTTGGTCGCCGCGTCGGTGTCCCCCGACGTGATCCTGATGGACGTCCGCATGCCCGGCGTCGACGGCATCGAGGCCACCCGCCGTCTCCGGACCGCCCTCCCCCCGTCCGCCCCACCCCACGTGATCATCCTGACCACGTTCGACCTCGACGAGTACGTCTACGCGGGCCTCCGCGCAGGCGCCGCCGGCTTCCTGCTGAAGGACGCCCTCGACACTGAACTGACGCAGGCGGTCCGCGCCGTCGCCGGCGGCCACAACGTCGCCGCCCCGACCGTCACCCGCCGCCTGGTCCAGCACTTCGTCTCCACCGACCCCCGCCCGTCCGACCTCGTCCCCATCGACGTCCTGACCGCCCGCGAACGCGACGTCCTGCACCTGATCGCCGAGGGCATGTCCAACCAGGAGATCGCCACCCGCCTCACCATCTCCGAAGGCACCGTCAAGACCCACGTGAGCCGCATCCTCGCCAAACTCGGCCTCCGCGACCGCATCCACGCCGTCATCTACGCCCACCGCACCGGCGCCGCCTGACCACCCGACAACTGCAGGTCAGGCGCTTGATCACCTGTCGCCGGGGTTCGCTGGAGTGCGCCGGAATGCGCACAGGTTGCGGACCATTTGCGGACCGTTGATCTTGGAGGCGCCGGGTGGAATGGCTGAAGACGCGGGAGCGGCAGGGTGGCCTCCAGTACACACGGCGATGTACCGGGACCACCACGGCCGCGAACGGTCCGCGGGGACGTTCACGAGCAAGAAGCGGGCGAACAAGGCGTGGCAGAAGGCTGAGACGGATCTCGCCGCCGGGAAGATCGGCGACCCGAAGCGCGGACGGCAGAAGCTCGCGCGATACGTCAACGTGGAGTGGTTTCCCAATCACGTCCTCGAGGCGACGACTCGCGAGAACACGCTGGCGGTGCCGTCCTGCGACAGGCGCAGGATCTTGCCGTTGCGGCAGGAACGCCAGCCCCCACGGCACGCCCAGGCCCCGCGCCACCTCCTGCGGGGCGGCGAGGTCGGGACGGCCCGACGGGACACTGCCGGCGACCTGCCGTGGTGAGCCGGTCCGGCACCCGCTGATCATAGGGGCGGGCACGCGCGTCGATGTCTTGACATCGCCACTGACACATCCTATGTTTCGCAGCAGATGACCGTGCCCACCGCCACGGAGCATGGTCGCAATCCGCACCCCATTGCACAGTTCGGACCAGGTCGCTGACGAGTCGGCGCGTCCAGCGATCGCAATACATCCAATGTATGCCTGCCCGCTGCGGGGAGCGGTCTCGCCGAAAGGACGACCATGATCCGACTCAGACTGCTGTTCGCCGGGATAGCCGCAACCGCGGCGGGACTGGCGCCGGCCCTGCTCATCCCGCAGGCGTCCGCGGCGACCGCGGCGACCTTCTCCGCGTCGCCGACCGGCGCCGGGTCGTCGTGCACGCAGGCGGCCCCGTGTTCCCTCGCCGGCGCACAGGCCGCCGTCCGCGCCAAGCTCGCCGCCGACCCCGGCGCGGACGTGCAGGTGCTGCTGGCGGACGGCACGTACCGGCTGTCCAGCACCTGGAAGTTCACCGCCGCCGACTCCGGCAGCACGGGGCATCCCGTGGTGTGGCGCGCCGCGCCCGGCGCCGTGCCGGTGATCTCCGGCGCGACCCGGGTGACCGGTTGGGTGCAGGAAGGCACCAGCGGCGTCTGGTCCGCGCCGGTGCCGGCGGGCAGCCAGACCCGGCAGCTGTACGTCGACGGCAGGAAGGTGCCGGTCGCCGGTGCATCCTTGTCGGACCTCGGGTGGAACGCCGGCTGGACCGGGTCCTCGTCCGGGTACACCATCAGCGGCGACGCCAACGCGAAGGCGTGGTTCGGCGCGCGCACGGCGGCCGAGGTGGCCAGGGTCGAGTTCGACTATCCCGGCGGCAACGGCCCCTGGACCGAGTCGCGGTGCCCGGTCGCCGGCTACGCGGCGAGCACGGCGACCCTCACGATGGCGCAGCCCTGCTGGACGAACGTCACCAACCGGGCCGCGTTCAGCCAGGGCAGCGGCGGGCTGCCGTCCATGTCGGTGAACACCAAGCCGGCACGGGTCGACAACACCAGGGCGTTGCTGAGCCCGGGTGAATGGTTCCTGGACGCGAACCGGCTGTACTACCAACCGGAGTCCTGGCAGCAGATGCAGAACCTCGACGTGGAGCTCCCCCGCCTCGAGTCGCTGCTGCAGGGTGCGGGCACGCTGGCCAACCCGCTGCACGACGTCACGTTCGTCGGGCTGCAGTTCTCCTACGCCACCTGGAACGACCCTTCCCGCGGCTTCTCCGACGTGCAGAGCAACCTGCGCATCACCGAGGGACGCAACCAGGGCATGTGCACCTTCTCCAACCCGGCCGGCAGCTGCCCGTGGGGCGCGCTGACCCAGCCCCTCGCCAACGTCGCGTTCACCGCCACCACCAACCTCACCCTGGCCGGCAACCGGTTCGTCAACCTCGGCGGCGCCGGGCTCAGCGTCATGTACGGCGCACGCAACACCCTCATCCAGGGCAACGAGTTCACCGACATCTCCTCCACCGCCCTGCTGCTGGGCTGCACCTACGACCCGACCCCGACGAACGCCGGCGAGGCGCAGGGGATCAAGGACCACTGCACGCCCGATCCCGCGGCCGTCAGCGGCGACAGCGTCGGGCTCAACGAGATCCTGACCAACACCACGGTGTCCGACAACGTCATCCATCACATCGGCACCGACTACTCCTCCGCGTGCGGCATCACGCTGCTGTTCTCCCGGGGCACGAGGATCACCAACAACGTGCTGTACGACCTGCCGTACACCGCGATCACCGCCGGCGTCATCCAGGGCCACGTGGACCAGGCGAGCACGCCGCAGAACTCCACGAACATCAACGAGAGCAACACGATCAGCAACAACCTCTTCCACGACTACATGTCGGTCCGCAGCGACGGCGGCGCGATCTACGTCGAGGGCCACCAGGCCGGCTACGTCCGCCGGACCGACGGCACCATCGACCCCGTCGCCACGCTCGCCAAGGGCCTACAGGTGAAGGGCAACGTCGCCTTCAACGGCCGCTCCACCAACTTCACCTACTACGACGACGCCGGCGCCGAATGGATCAACTGGGAGGGCAACGTCGCGTTCAGCGCCGGCGGCTCGGCACAGGGCGGTTGCAGCCCCACCGGGCACTTCTGGATCCGCAACAACTACTTCTCCGCCCCGATCCAGTCGTACCCGTGCGCGCAACCGGTCGACTCGAACGCCTCCGGCAACGTCTCCATCCCGGCGACACCCGGCCCCACACACGTCCCGGCAAGCGTCCTCGCGGCGGCGGGGTTGACCTCGGCATACGTCGCGCAACCGAACGCGGGTGCGCCGCAGGTCCGGTACATCTCCCCGACGAACGCGACCCAGGTGCTGGTCGGCGGGCACGGCTTCACCGCCACGACCCCGGTCTACGTCAAGAACGTGCGGGTCAGCGGCGTCCAGTTCGTCTCCGGCGGGTTCCTCGTCGTGCCGATCCCGTCGGGCACCACGGCGGCCGACATCCGCGTCGGCGACGACGGCGGTGGCCCGGTCACCCCCGGCCGCATCGACAACACGGACAGCCGGATCAGCTACAGCGGTTTCACCCTGCAGTCCGGGCGGACCTTCGGCGACCTCAACGGCGACATCCACTACGCCACCACCAACGGATCCACCGCCACGCTGACCTTCACCGGCACCGGCATCACCGTCTACGGCGAACAGAACACCGACCAGGGCAACCTCGGCATCACCATCGACGGCGGCACCCAGCAGGTCGTCAACACTGTCCCCGCTGATGGTGCACGCCACGCCAACGTCGCCGTGTTCAGCAGAACCGGACTCAGCGCCGGCACGCACACCATCGTGGTCACCAAACTGTCCGGCAGCTACGCGGTGCTGGACGGGTTCGCGGTCGCGAATACCGGCCCGACCACGACCCGACTGGACGACACCGACAGCCGGATCGCGTACAGCGGCTTCACGTTGCAGTCGGGCCGGACCTTCGGCGACCTCAACGGCGACATCCACTACGCCACCACCAACGGATCCACGGCCACCCTGACGTTCACCGGCACCGGCGTCACCGTCCACGGCGAACAGCACACCGACCAGGGCAACCTCGGCATCACCATCGACGGCGGCACCCAGCAGGTCGTCAACACCATCCCCACCGACGGCGTACGCCACGCCAACGTCGCCGTCTTCAGCAGAACCGGACTCAGCGCCGGCACGCACACCATCGTCGTCACGAAGCTGTCCGGCATGTATGCGGTGCTCGACGGATTCGCAGTGACCTCGAGCTGACAGCGTGGACCGCGGCGATCTGTCCGCCGCGGCCCACACCTCACATCATCACCGCCGGAAGAGGCTCAGCAACGCGTAGAACAGCCAGCGCCATCCGGTTACGGTCTTGAACCGTCGTCGAACCAGGCGCGTTGCTGCTGGACGGTGACCACGTCGGCGCAGTCGGCTGGATCGAGCACGTCGACCAGGTTGCCCGTGGACGGTCGGCGACCGCGTCGGAGCAGGTAGGCAACCTCGCCGCCCCCCATCGAAAGGGCCATGCGGGATGGGTACACGTCCCGCCTGGAAAGGTCAGAACACCGGCCCGGTATCCGTCGAACTTCACATTGTCGAGCACGTAGCCGATATTTCTTGGCACGCCGCCCGTCATGCGGAACTCGTACGCCGCGGACATCGCCGACATTATTTCATTGATCGCGGTCCACACGCCCGGACCTGTGAGGTCGACCCAGCAGCTCCCGGCGTTGTGCGCGAGCACCGCGACGGATCCGGCCTGCACGAAGTAGGCATGCACCCCTTCGATGCCGAGGTCGTACATGTCCCGGGCACCGGTGAACGAGCGGACCGACCTGACGGTTGCCCTACTGCCGTCCTCGGTGCGCAGCCGGCTCCCGGCGGCGAGATCCTGGGCTCCGGCCGGATGCGTGCCGTCAGCGGCCACCTGGTCCTCGACGACACCGAACCCGAGCTCGGCCCGGAGGGTGTCACGATGACCGCCGGGACCTACCGGCCGAACGACATCGCCAACGCCGGCCTGGCCGACAAGCTCGGCATCCCCACCGCGTACCTGCGCAAACTCGCCATCGAACACCCCGACCTGTACGACGAGAACGTCAACGGCTGGTTGGACCGCACCAACCGCAAGTTCCTGATCCGGGTCCTGCGCAACGACGCCGGCGGCGGGGTCGCGAGAGCGGTGCTGTCCACGAAGTACGCCCGCATCGACAACCTCGACGTGGCCATGTCCGCCCTGGAAGGCATCCGCCGCGCAGACGCAACCGTGGACGTGGTGGCCTGCGACCTGACCGACCGCCGCATGTACCTGAAGATGATCTCCCCGCAGATCCAGGTGACGGCGCTGAAGCTCCTCGCGAACTACCGGTCACCGTTCAACGGCCGCTCCGGCAGCGAGCTCCCGGTCGTGTCCGCGGGCCTGGTGATCACGAACTCGGAGACCGGCTGCGGGGCCTTCTCCATCCAGCCGTGGGTCCGGTTCGAGGTCTGCTCCAACGGCCTGGTCATCAGCGAGAACGTGCTGCGCCACGCCCACCTCGGCGGCCGGCTCTCCGACGAGGACGGCGTCGTGGAGTGGTCGACCGAGACCAACACCAAGGCCCTGGAGCTGATCACCTCCCGGGCCGCCGACGCGGTGAACGCGTTCCTCGACGCGGACTTCGTCGCCGAGATGCTCCGCGACCTGGAGACCACGGCCGGTACCGAGCTGAAGGAGCCGGACACGACGCTCAAGGTCGTCGGCAAGCAGCTGCGGTTCACCGAGGAGCAGCAGGACAGCATCCTGGCGCACTTCATCCGTGGCGGTGACATCTCCGCCGGCGGTGTGATGCACGCCGTTACGTCGGTGGCGCAGACCCTCGACGACGCGGACGCTGCCTTCGAGCTGGAGAGCGTCGCGGTCCAGGCGATGCGCCTCGCCGCTGCCCACGCCTGACGTCCTCGCCCCCGCGCCCGGATCGCCTTCTGACGGTCCGGACGCGCCCGTCTCTGACCACCTCCAGGAGTTGCTCAATGCTGTCCACTCCCGAACCACCCGAGCTGACCGACGACGCGTACACCCAGCAGGTCACCGCTGAGCCGGTAGTCGGCGAGCTCGGTGTCCACACCTTCGGCCGCGCCATCGCCGCCCATCTGACCAGTCTGTTCAACGTTCAGGTCGCTCCGCCCGTGTATCGCGAGAACCGCTGGGACCAACGTGACCTGCCGAAGGCGTCGACCTTCGCTCTGACGGTCGCTGCGCACACCGTGCTGATCACCATGTTCGAGGTGAAGCACGCCCTCATCCGCAGCACGCTGCCCGGCTACGCGATCCACCTCAACGGTGTCCGGGTCCCGTTCGAGCTGGCCAACTACCGCGATGTCGACTGGCAGCTGGCCCGCACGATCTGGATCGCCATCGACGACCAGCTCATCAAGGCCGCGGGCGGTATAAAGGCCGTGACCGAGCTGATCTCGCTGCGGCTGCCCGATCCCTGCGGCTGGGCTGCTGGGCCAGCTCGTGCCGCTCGGCACCGGCATGCTGCTCTTGCGCCGCCATCCCGAAGCCGCGCGGCGGGTGCACACCGTCGCGCGGCGCTGCGCCGACGTGCTCCTTGCCGGGTTGGTGGCGTACTTCGTCGTCACCGGCGCCGGGCGGCTCCCGGAGGTGGGTTGGGCGGCGCTCGGTGTCATCGCCGTGCTGGTGGCGGGTTGCCTGGCGGTGACGCTGGTGCCGTGGCTGGGCCGGGCGCGGACGCGGCGGGCGGTCGAGATGACGGCCGCGGTCCGGAACCTGTCCCTCGCGCTGTTCGTCGCCTCGACCGCATCGACCGTGGTCGTGCTGGCGTTGTTGGCCTACGGCTTGGTGATGTACGCGTTGTCCGTCCCTGTGGCGGTGACCGTGGCGCGGGCGGCGGAGGCGTGAGGCACTGGTGACGGCGTCGAGGCCTTCACGACGATGCCGGCCGCGGCGATCAGGCACGCGACGCCGACCGCGGTGAGGACCGGGACGTAGCCGCCGGCGGTGTGCAGCGCCGCGGCGCCGAGTGGTGCCCCTGCACGGGAGAGCGTGATGGGGACGGTGAGGATCCCGGCGATCGTGGCGTACGCGACGGTGCCGTACCGGTCGGCGAGCAGGGCGGGCGATGCCAGGCTGGAGATGCCGAACCCGAGCCCGAAGGCGATGACTCCTGCGATGGCGCCGGCCCGGCTGCCGCCGGCGGCGAGCAGCGCGAGGGCTGCGGTGGCCTGGACGGTGTAGACGGCCGCGACGACGGTGGTGGTCCGGATCCGCCGTTGCGCGCCGGTGAGCACGAGCCGCCCGGTCACGGACAGCACGCCGAGCAGGCCGGCGATCGTGGCGGCGAACGTGACCGGGTGTCCAACGCTCGTGAGGAAGCCGACGAGGTGGACGGTCATGGTGGTCATCGCCGCGCCGTGGGCGACGAACGCGACCGCGAGGGCCCAGAACCGGCCGTCGCGCAGCGCGGCGGCCACCACCGCCTGCCGGGCCGCTGGGTGCCGGTGCTTCGCGGCGACCGGCGTGTATGGCGGGCGGCGCAGGACGAGCCCGTGCAACGGGACCGTGATGAGGCCGTGCAGGGCGGCGAGGACGAGCAGGGCGTGCTGCCACCCGTACCGCTGGACGAGGGCGCCGGTCAGCGGCAGGAAGATGGCGCTGGCGAACCCGGCCACGATGGTGATCGCCAGCAGTGCCTTCGCCCGCCGTCCGTGATCGAACCAGGACACCACCACGGCGAAGGCCGCTTCGTACTGCACCATGGCCGAGGCCAGGCCGATGCCGATCAGCACGGCGTACAGCTGGATCACGGTGGACACCTGTGACCAGGCGACGAGCAGCCCGGTTGCGGCGGCCGAGCCGGCGGTCATCAGCGCCCGGCCGCCGTGGCGGTCCAGCCACCGCCCGACCGGGACGGCCATGACCGCTCCGGCCAGGATCGATGCGGTCAGCGCGCCGGTGACGGTGGTGGTGGAGGTGTGCAGCGTCGTGGCCATGGGTTGCAGGAGGACGGCGAAGGCGTAGTACAGGGTGCCGTAGCCGACGGTCTGGGTGATGGCGAGCGCGGCGACGATCCGCCAGCCGTGGAAGACGGGCCGGTGGCCACCGACGTGTGGGTCGGTGGCCACCGTGGGAGCAGATTTCACCTGGTCAGCTGCAGCAGCTGCCGGACTGCTCACCACTGGCCGGCGCCGAGGCGCTGATCAGCGTCAGTGGGGACGACAGCAGCCCACCGGAGATGCCCGTGGCCAACCCCCGCCCGGCCGGCGCCGTATCGACGGCGGGTGCGCCGCAGCAGCCGCCTCCGGCCGCGTCGACGGTCTCCTCGCCGACGACCGGGTTGCTGTTGCAAACCCCGGTCTCGGGCAGGTCCAGCTGCACGTCGCGGGCAGCGTCCCAATCCCCGGCGAGGGCAGCGACGACGGACCGTGCCTGCTCGTAGCCGGTGGCGAGCAGGAACGTCGGGGCGCGGCCGTAGCTCTTCACGCCGATGGCGTAGAAGCCGGCCTCGGGGTGCGCGAGCTCGTCGACGCCGTGCGGCGGGACCGTGCCGCAGGAGTGCTCGTTCGGGTCGATGAGCGGCGCCAGGGCGCGGGTGGAGCCCAGGATCGGGTCCAGGTCCAGGCGCAGCTCGGACACGAAGCCGTGGTCCGGGCGGAACCCGGTCGCGGACACGATCCGGTCCACCACGACGACGCGCTCACCGTTGGACACCTCGACCGCACCCTCGGGCAGGACCTTCAGCGTCTCGGCGGAGAACCCGGTGATGAGCTGGATGCGGCCGGCGTCGACGTGCTCGCGCAGCCGGGTGCCGATCGCGCCGCGAGCCGGGAGGGCGTCGGCGGTCTCACCACCGTAGGTGCGGGCGGGCGTCGCCGCCCGGATCGCCCACGTGACCCCGGTGCCCGGGACCTGCTCGGCCAGCTCGGCCAGGACCAGCAGGGTGTTGGCGGCGGAGTGCCCGGCGCCGACGACCAGGGTCCGCTTCCCGGCGAACCGATCCCGGTCGACGCCGAGCACGTCGGGCAGGGCGTGCTCGATGTACGCGGCGGCGGCCGTCTCGCCGTGCGCGGGGATGCCTGACGCGCCGAGGACGTTCGGGGTGGACCAGGTGCCGGACGCGTCGATCACGGCCCGCGCGAGGAGGTCACCGCCGTCGGCGAGTCGGACCAGGAACGGCGCCGACTCACGGCCGGCGGTCCGCAACCGGTCCAGGCCGAGCCGGGTCACTGCCACGACCCGCGAGCCGTAGCGCACGTGCGGCTTCAGCGCGGGCAGGTCCGCCAAGGGCTGCAGGTAGTCCTCGGCCAACTGCCCGCCGGTCGGCAGTCGCTCGGCGTCGGGTTCGACCCAGCCGGCGTCGGCGAGGAGCTTGCGAGCGGCGGCGTCGATGTTGTACCGCCACGGCGAGAACAGCCGGACGTGCGCCCACCGCCGGATCGCGGCGGCCGGGCCGTCGCCGGCCTCGAGAACAACGAACGGCAGACCGCGCTCGTTCAGGTGTGCGGCGGCGGCCAGACCGACCGGGCCGGCACCGATGACGACGACGGGCAGGTCTTCCAAACGGTTGCTCACAACGATCTCCAATGTCTTGACAGAATTCGAAATACGAAGGCGCACTGCGGTGCTACGGCATGGCGCTAGACGTGTTGGCTGCGGCGTTCGATGAACACGACGTCACGCCACCGGTTGCCCTGGCTGGCGTGGCGGCCGACGCGTTCGCGGATGCCGACCTCGCGGAAGCCGGCGGCGCGGTGCAGCGCGCGGCTCGCGGTGTTCTCTGGGAAGACGCCGGACTGGATGGTCCAGATCCCGGCCGCTTCGGTGGAGACGACCAGGGCGTCGAGCAGCGCGCGGCCGACGCCGCGGCCCTGGGCAGCGGGGTCGACGTAGACGGAGTGTTCGACCACCCCGGCGTACACCTGACGCGCGGAGACCCGGGACACAGCGACCCAGCCGAGCACCGTGTCGCCAGGATCGACCGCTACGAGGCGGTGGCCGGCCAGCTTGCCGGCGTCGAACGCCTCCCACGTGGGGGCGGTGTCCTCGAAGCTGGCGTTGCCGGCGTCCATGCCGGCCTGGTAGATCGCCAGGACCGTTGCCGCGTCCCCGGCCGTCATCGGGCGGATCGCAACGTCGGTCACGCGCAGCCTCCGATCGGGCTCGGGGCGGGCTTGCCCATCACGACGTCGGCGGCGGACGGGAAGCAGGCGATGCAGGCGGCGTTGATGCGGTAGTGCCGCGCGGTGCCGACCGCCTCGACCAGCACGAACCGCACCTCGGTCAGGATCTTCAGGTGCTGCGACACCGTCGACTGGGCCAGACCCACGGCCGCCACGATCTCCCCGACGCTCAACGGCTTCCCCTGCCGGGCGAGGTACTCCACGATCTGCACCCGCGACGGGTCCGCCAAGGCGCGAAACCAGGACGCGTACTCCTCCGCGGCCGCCCTGTCCAGCAACTCGCTCACGCAGCACCAACTTCATCGTCTATCGCCGATCAACGATTGAAGTGTAGCCGGGTCGGTCGCCGCCAGCCAGCCCGTTGCGACGACCAGTCGCGCGACGGCCGCAAGCGTCGTCGTTTCCACGCTGTCCGGGGTGTCGGCCGGGCTGTGGTAGCTGGCCATCCCCGCGCCGATCCCGACTGCGGCCAGGCCCTCGGCCGCGTAGCGGCGGTTGTCCGAGGCGACCGGCCCCGCGACGAGCGGCAGCCCGGTGTGCCGCCCGGCCTGGTCGAGCGCCGCAAGCAGTGCATGTGCGGGCCCGCCGGCTTCGACGGCGGCCGCCTGGTGCAGGTTGCCGGCGCCGTCGACGTTGATGACGAGCGGCGCGGCGCCTGCCTGCCGCAGCTGGGCCGCATGGTGGGCGGAGCCGAGCGCTCCGGCCTCCTCCGCGTCGAGCAACGCGACCGACAGCCGCAGGCCGGCTTCCCTCAGCACGCGGGCCGCCTCGAGGACGACGGCGACGCCGCTGCCGTTGTCGGCCGCCGCCGGCTGGCGTAGCCCCGGATGGTCACCGACCCCGTCATAGTGCGCCGTCAGCAGCACCTCCACACCCGTGCCGGCGGGCCACGTGGCGTGCAGGTTGGTGGCGGGCACGTCGAGCCGGCGGATCGGCGCGTTTGCGGCCAGCCAGGCCGCACCGCTGCCGGCCGCGGCACACAGTGCGGTGTGGGTGGCGGTGTCGAGGGTGAGGATCGGCAGCGGGCCGGGGTTCGGGCCGGCGAGCATCGTGTAGTGCCAGCCGTCGGCGTCCACCCCACGGCCGAACAACAGCCCGACCGCGCCGTGTGCATGGCCGTACGCGTCGAAGAGCGTCATCCCGGCCGGGACGGCGAGCCACCGGCCGGCAGGATCACCGGCTCCGGCGACCGCGACGCCGCCGCGCTGGATGAGCGGCTGGTCGGCGGAAGCGAGGTGGACGGCGACATCACGGCCGAAGGCCAGCCGGCGGGTCGTGGTGCCGTCGTGCCAGTCGACGGTCGGCGTCGTGTACACCTCGGGGACGAACCGGACCGCGAACGGCTCCAGGCTGACCGCCGCGCCGAGATCGGCCAGGTGCTGGGCGAGCCAGGCGCGGGCCGCGGCGCCGCCAGCCGAACCGACCCGCCGCCCGCGGAACGGCTCCCCGGCGAGGGCGGCGACGGTGGCGGCCATCCGGTCGCCGGAGACACCGCCCAGCATCTCCGCGAGGATCTGCGCGACTGATGCCGGCCGGCTGGCGGCGGCGCTCATCCGCAGCAGCCCGCGCCGGACGCGACTGCCTCAGCCTTCGCCGACGTACCACAGCAGGCGCCGGCCTCGGTCGCCTCCGCGGTGGTGCCGCAACAGGGCCCGGAGCTCGCGGGCTCCAGCAGGGTAAGGGTCGCCTGGGGCGGGTTGCCGCAGCAGCCGCTCGTGCCGGCGACGTTGAGGGCTGCCGCCGGGTCGCCGGCGAATCCGCCCTGAGTCTGCGTGCTGGTCATGGTGTGCTCCATAAGGTTGTTGGTGTTCGTGGATCAGGTCGGGTTGAGCGGTGTCGGCTAGCGCGGGCCGGCCAGTGCGGCGAGCTCGGCGCGGGTGCGCTCGACGCGGCGCCACGCACGGTCGGCAGCGGTGCTGACCTCGGCGCAGCCGTCGCAGAACCGAACGCCGGCCTGCGCAGCGGAACGGCGGGGGAAGCGGAACATGGCGATCTCCTCATCGTGCGGGACGAACTGTCTTGACGTCCGTCGAATCAAACGGTTGCACGCTGATTCGAGATCTGTCAACCTAGAGGCATGTCAAAACAGCCGGCGGTGCTCACCCTCACCGATCTCAACGCGGACACCCCGTGCTGCCCGCCGATCGCGCAGCGCCGCATCCCCGCGGAGACCGCCGCCGTCCTGGCACCCGCCTTCAAGGCCCTCGGCGACCCGGTCCGCCTGCAGCTGATGTCGATGATCGCGTCCGCGCCGGACGGCGAGATCTGCGTCTGCGACCTCACCCCGGCGTTCGAGCTGTCCGGACCGACGATCTCCCACCACCTGAAGACCCTCCGAGAAGCGGGCCTGGTGGACTCCGACCGGCGCGGAACGTGGGTCTACTACCGCGCCCGACCCGGCATCATGCGCCAGCTCGCCGCCCTGCTGACCGTGGAGGCGCCGGCCGGCTGACCCGCAGCGCGCCATCGCGCCGCAGCGCCCGCCACGTGAGCGGGGCACCCACGGCGGCGGGCAGCAGCCAGTACAGCACCGGCGGCAGCCGATCCCACAGTGGCAGCCGGCCACCGTTGTCGACGTAGAACCCGGTCAGCAGGGCGATGTACGAGCCGGCCATGGCCGAGCCGTGCCAGACCACCCACCGGCGGGGCCGCGCACGGCGCGCCCACCAGCCGGACAGCGCCAGCGCGAACGCGACCGCGGCGATCAGGAACAGGTGCCAGTCGTGCCGCCAGCGCAGGACTGCCATGACGGTCGCCGTCGCGAACACGCCGCCGATCGCGTACAGGTACACCGCACCGGCCCACGGATGGCGGCCGGGCCGCTTGCGGGAGGCGGCCGCCAGGCCACCCGCGACGACTCCGGTCAGACCCGCGGCCACGTGCACCGCGAGCGCGGTCAGGAACACCGGCGACATGCGCGCCTCCGACCAGATACGTAGTTAACCTACCTACGTTCGTACGGTAGCATAACTACCTATGAAGGCCGAGGCGCAGGCGCTCAAGGGGCACCTCGACGTGCTGCTGCTGGCCGCCCTCGAGGACGGCCCGCGGCACGGATACGCGGTCAAGGAGGCGTTACGTGAGGGCAGCGGCGGACGGTTCGACCTGCCCACCGGCACGGTCTACCCCGCACTGCACCGCCTCGAGGCCGCGGGCCTGATCAGCGGCACCTGGTCGCACGCCGAGACGCGCCGCCGCCGCATCTACGAGCTGACCGAGGCCGGCCGACGCAAACTCGCCGGCGACCGGGTCAACTGGCACGAGTTCGCCGCCGCCGTCACCACCCTGCTGGACAGGCCGCCGTGGCCGGCCACGAGCTGATCGACGACGCCGTCACCGCGCTCGCCCGGCACCTGCCCGCCGACGCGGTCGACGAGCTCGCCGACGGCCTGGCCGAGACCTACGCACGGCACCTCGCTCAGGGCCTCGACCCCGACGCCGCAGCGCGCGAGACCATCGCCGAATTCGGCGAGCCGGACGTGATCATCGCGGCCTTCGTCCACCAGTCCCCCGGCCGTCGCGCCGCACGGGCCCTCGTCGCCTCGGGACCCGCCGTCGGCGGCTGCTGGGCCGTGGCGATGGTCACCGGCCACGCCTGGAGCTGGCCCGTGCCGGCACCCGTCCGACTGGCGTTCGGCGTGGGCTTCCTGGCCGTCGTCACCGCGATGGTGTTCGCCGCTACCGCCCGCCGCAGCTACCGCCGCACCAGGATCGCCGGCGCCGCCGGTCTCGGGCTCGTCGCCCTCGACGCGGCCATCCTTGTGGGCGCCGTCCTGCTGCCGCTGACGTTCACCTGGCCGCTCGCCATCGCCACGGGCGCCAGCCTCACCCGCCTGATCCTGACGGCCCGGGTCGTGCCCCGCCTCCTCACCGGGTGACAGCATCTTCAGCTTGTCGCCGCAGCGTAGGACTCGCCGCACACGACGCACCGCAGCTGCCGCGCGGCCGGCTCGACCGGGACCTGGTCGTCGCCGTCCGGGCGGGTGACCTGCACGGCGCTGAAGTTGGGACACCGGTCGGCGACGAGGAGGGTGACGTCGGCGGTGGGGTCGAGTTCGCGGGCGCGCAGGCCGGCGCTGATCCCGGCGTCGCTGCCGCCGATGACGAGCAGGCGCATGGACAACCTCTCCGGAAACGAACGGGGGTGGAACCGCCGCCGGCCTGACCAACCGGCGGCGGAGCTCTCAGCCGGTCGTGACGGGCAGTTCGGTGATCAGCTGCTCGACGCGGGCCTTGATGGCGTCGCGGATCGGGCGGACGGCGTCGATGCCCTGCCCGGCCGGGTCGTCCAGCTTCCAGTCCAGGTACCGCTTGCCGGGGAACACGGGGCAGACGTCGCCGCAGCCCATCGTGATCAGGACGTCGGAGGACTCGGCGGTCTCGTAGTCCAGCTTGCGTGGGATGTTGGCGGTGATGTCGATGCCGACCTCCCGCATCGCCTCGACGGCGACGGGGTTGATCTGCGATGCGGGCTCCGACCCGGCGGAGCGGACCTCGACGGTGTCGCCGGCGAGGTGGCGCAGCCAGCCGGCGGCCATCTGCGAGCGGCCGGCGTTGTGCACGCACACGAACAGGACGCTGGGCTTGTCACTCATGACGGTTCGGTTCCTCCGTGCTGGTGGTTTCAGGACGATCGTGCGGTCTGATCGGCGTGGCCGACGACGACCTCGTCTGCCGCGCGACCGGCGTCCGGATACAGCGCCAGCAGCAGCCCGGCCCCGACCAGAAGTCCGGCGAACTGCGCGACGACGAAACCCGGTACCGACGAGGGAGCGATGCCGGCGAACGAATCAGTGAAGGCCCGGCCGATGGTGACCGCCGGGTTGGCGAAGCTCGTGGAGGAGGTGAACCAGTACGCGGCGCCGATGTACGCGCCGACCGCCGCGGGCGCGACCGGTGCCCGGCCGGAGCGGGCGAGGGCGAAGATGAGCAGGATCAGCCCGGCGGTGGCGACGACCTCGCCCAGCCACAGGTGACCGGCCGAGCGGTCCTTGCCGGAGAAGTCGACGGCCGCGAGGTCGAACATCAGGTTCGCCAGGACCGACCCGGCGATCGCGCCCGCGGTCTGCGCCGCGACGTACCCGCCGAGGTCGGATGCGCTCAGTCCGGTGCGGGTGCGGCGACCGAGGAACCAGTCCGCTGCCGACACGACCGGGTTGAAGTGCGCACCGGACACCGGCCCGAACGTGAGGATCAGCGCGCCGAGCGCGAACGCCGTGGCGACGGAGTTCTCCAGCAACTGCAGCCCGACGTCGTCCGAGAGTGTGGTGGCCATGACGCCGGAGCCGACGACGGCGGTGACGAGCAGCGCGGTGCCGACGAACTCGGCGAGGAACCGTCGCCACGGTGCTGGGTGGGTCATCGAGTACGTGCTCCTTGCTCTGGTGGGCGAAGTATCAGGCGGCGGGGATGTTGAGCTGGTCGATCAGGCGGCGGACCCGGCGCTCGATCTCGTCGCGGAGCGGGCGGACACCCTCGACGTCCCAGCCGGCCGGGTCGTCCAGGTCCCAGTTCTCGTACCGGGTGCCGGGGAACACGGGGCAGGCGTCGCCGCAGCCCATCGTGACGACCACGTCGGCGGCACGGACGACCTCGTCGGTCCACGGCTTCGGGTATTCGGCGGTGATGTCGATACCGCGCTCGGCCATCGCGGCGACCGCCGCCGGGTTGATCTCGATGCCGGGCTCCGAACCACCGGACCAGGCGACGGCCCGGTCTCCGGTGAGGTGGGTGAACCAGCCGAGCGCGATCTGGGAGCGGCCCGCGTTGTGCGTGCACAGGAACAGCACGACCGGTTTGCCGTCGCGGTGCTTGCCCTCGACCCGGGCCAGGGCGTGCAGGCGCTGCCGGGCGAAGCGTTCGGCGAGCAGCGGCAGGAAGTTCGGCACGGTGCTCAGCGACGCGAACTGGTCGTAGCTGCTGTGCAGGAACCGTTCGATGGTCTCGGTGCCGTACGTGCCGTCGAACTCACCGGCGAGCCGCGCCGCGGCGGTGCGCAGGGCGAGCTGCTGGTCGATGGAGAGCTCCTGGTGGTAGCCGGCGAGGGCGTCAGGCATGGTTGGCTCCGGGGAGTAGGGCGGGTGCGAGGCGATCGATGCGCGCGGCGAGGTCGGCGAACGTGGCCTCGAAGGCGGCGTCGGTGTCCGCCGGCGCCGGGACGGACCAGTGCAGCCGAGGCCGGACGCCCTGGGTGAGGTCCTCGTGGGCGTTGTCGCACACGGCCACCACGAGGTCCGTGTCGTGCACGACATCCGCGACGTGCGCGGTGCCGGCGGCGTTGATCACCAGCCCGTGCCGGCGGGCGACGGCCACCGCGCGGGGGTTGACGCGTGCGGCGGGCTGGGTGCCGGCCGACGCGGCGGGGATCGTGGCCTTGTGCGTCCACAACGCGGCGGCCAGCTGGGACCGGGCGGAGTTGTGGGTACAGACGAACACCACCCGCGACACGTCGGTCAGCACCGGCGCCGTGAGCGAGGCGAGCGCTCCGGGCTCGAGGCGCAGGTACGTACGGCGCCGGTCCCCCTCCGAACGGCTCCGGACGAGGAGCCCGGCCTCGTCGAGGACCTTGACGTGGTGGGCGACGAGGTTGGTCGGCAGGTCGAGGCTGCGGGCGATCTCGCCGGGCGAGGCGTCGCCGAGGGTGAGCGTGTCCACGATGGCCAGGCGTGCCGGGTCACCGAGAGCGGCGTGAATCCGAGCGCGCCGCTGCACCGAAGAAAGCTCAGCATTCATTGACTCAATGATGTCTGAGCTTTTCCGATCACGTCAAATGAACAGCAGATGTCGCCCTCTCGATCCACGCGGTCGACGACGCCTCGCTCGCCGCGGTCCCGTACGCAACACCGGCGACCGGCAGTCCCAGCGCGCGCACCCGGTCGGCGGCGTCGGCGCGGTCGGCCCAGTGCGGCAGCCGGACACGCGCCGCCGCGACCAGCCGCGCGCCGAGGTCGACACCAAACGGCTCGACCCGGCGGCCACGCTCGGCCGCCCATCGGTGCACCGACTCCATCAGCAGGCCGTTCGCGCAGCCGACCTGCATGCACGTGCGGGTCTACGCCGATCGGATCGAGGTGGTCGATCCGGGGCTCGTGGCAGGGCGCCGGATTGACGTCGACGAGTTCCTGGGGTTGTCGAGCGGCGAGGGGCAGACGGTGGTCGAGCATCTGCACCCTGTCTCGCACTGGTTCGTCCGAGCGTATGTGACGCCCGTTGACCGATCACGCCAACCCGCTGCGGAGCACGACAGCCGTGGACGCTGTTGTCGTTGAAATCGGCATGATCCCTGATCCATGAGGCCGGAATTGCCGTCGCGGGATACCTCTTGAACGAGCCCTTCCGGGGCAACCGCAGCTCTTGTCCGCCTCTCAAGGATGGGGCTCGGTAGGCTGGTTTCGTGCACGGGCCGAATGCTGCTGCGCGCGAGACGGTGTCTTTCCCGGTCTGGGATGCGGTGGTCGATCTGCCCAGGTCGCCGATGGCGGACGGGACGATCGCGCACGGCGGCGGCGTCGTCGACGCGGTCTCCCGAGTGCGTGGGGCATCGCCGGACGATCTCGGCGGGCCGGCCGCTGCGCCCGGTGTGACGGTGTGGTCGTTCGCCGTTGACCGGCTCGCCGGGGACAGTGGCTGGCCGGTTCGCCACGCGAGCTTGATCTTTGCTGTGCGGTTGGCGGAGGACGCGGGGATGTCGTTGCGCGACGCGGCCGTCGAGCTGGCGGGAATCGCCGCGTCGGGTGGGATTGTGGTCGACCTCGTTGTCGGTGGCCAGGCGGAATCAGGTCGGTTGTTCGAAGTGCGCGGCCTGGGCTGGTTGGTGTCGTCGACGCAGCCGGGTCACGCGTTTGCGGCATCGTGCTATCTCGTGCCGCCGGTGGTGCAGTACCGACTGGACCACCGGTAGCCGTAGCCGGCGATCGAACTGGCCGGCTACGGTTCGGCGCGTTCGGCCTCCAGCGGTGAGTCGTTCTCGTGCTGGGACTCGGCAGGCATGGCGTCCGGGTCGGGCTTTCTCGGCGGTACCGGCTGCCAGGAGAAGGCGAGAGAGCCGCCGAGCAGGCCGAGGAGCAGACCGATCAGGAAGCCGCCCAGGTTGGACGTGACCCAGGAGGCGAGGGCCATGAGCAGGGCCAGGATCGAGTAGAAGGTGCGGTTCTCCGGGCTGAACCACAGCAGGACCCCGCACAGCAGCATGATGATGGGCACGAGGTAGCCGGCCAGGCCCTGCATGCCGATGTGTACCACCACCGGCAGCGGGGCCTTGACCGTCAGGAAGATCTCGACGGCGGCGACGACGATGAACAGGCCGCCCCAGAAGGGGCGGCTGCGTCGCCAGCGGCGGAAGGAGCGGCGCAACTCAGCAACCCTCGTCGCTGAAGCTCATGTGCAGGTTGGGCAGGATGAAGGTGGCGGCCGTGGTGGCGTAGTTGTTCTGCCGCAGGTGCTGGATGCGCACGGTCTCGGCCTGCTGGCCGAAGATGCCGATCCCGCCGGTGGCGCCGGGCACGCGGGTCAGCGTGCTGGCGTCCTGACCGATGTCGATCGAGGTGAAGCTGGCGTCGCCCGAGATGAGGTCGGAGTCGACGATGAGCTTGGTGGCGGTGACGGGGTGCTGGGCGTCGCCGGCGGTCAGCTTCAGGTTCGTCCCGCCGAGGTTGATGCTCTGGCACAGGTTGGTCAGCTTGGCGTTGTCGACCGCCGAGACGATGAGGATCAGCTGGCCCCCGGTGTCGCCCTCGTTGGGGCTGCCGGGCTCCATCGTGTCGAGCACCGCGTACTGCTCGAAGCCCGTGCCCTGCAGCTCGTCCGCGGTCACCACGAACGGCAGCCCGGACACCGAGAAGGACGCGGCGATGACGCCTTGACCGGTGAGCACCACGAGCCCGGCGGTAACCGCCGTCGAAATGCCCATCGTCAATGCGAATCGGCGCCAGCGGGTCTTTCCCTGCGGCTGTTCTTCCTGATCTTCGGCCTGGGTCATGGCGGGACCTCCACGCACTCGACGGACGGCGGTCACCCGGAAGTTACTCGCGGGTATTGATCAGGTCAACCCTGGTCGCCCGTATTTCACCGGTTGAAAACTCCGGCGGTTTTCGATCTCTGTGGACAGATCATCGTCGAATGCATTCTTGACGTTAGATACTCGACGGGTTTACAACTCGTCACACCCCGCCGAAATCCAGCAGGAGGTTCCATGCGCTCCAAACGTGTGTCCGCCGCGACCGCGGTGATGGCCGCCGGCATCCTCGCGGTCTTCGGCACTCCCGCAAGTGCACAACCGGCGGCGGCCGCGAAGCCGACCGGCATCTACGCCGGGATGGGCAACTGCCCGCTGTCCAGCCCGGTCCTCGCCGACCCGGGCAACCAGCAGGTCGGCTGCGTCATCTCGGTGACCCGCGGCGGCAGCGTCACGATCGGCTCCACCACGGTCGCGCTCACCCAGCCGATCACGCTGCAGTTCGGCGTGTACTGGCCGGCGAGCGGTCCGACGGTCGAGTTCCCGGACGGCACCGTCGCCAACGTGTTCAGCACCGTGCCGTCCGCCGACGGCAAAACGCTGACGTCGTCGCCATTGCAGGTCCCGATCCCGGGGCTGGCCAACTTCCTGCCCGGCGTCACCAGCGCGTTCGCCCAGGTCGAGCTGGCCGGTCCGATCACCGAGTTCATCCCGCTCGCCACCGGCGAGCCCGCCCCGGTGTTCCGCCTGCCGATCAAGCTCCACCTGTTCAACGCGCTCTTCGGGCTGCGCTGCTACATCGGCTCGAACAGCAGCCCGATCGTGCTCGGCCCGACCACCGGCACGACCAGCCCGCCGCCGCCCAACGTCCCGATCACCGGGGACGCCGGCGTCATCGACCTCGCCTCGGACCCGAACGGCTTCGGCGCCTTCGTCGTGTCGTTCTCCGGCGCGACGCTGGTGGACAACAGCGTCAGGGTGCCGGTGGCCAACGGCTGCGGCATCGGCGGCTCGCTGGACTGGGTCATCAACACCGTGTTCGGCCTGCCCGCCGCGGCCGGACGCAACACCGTCGTGTTCAGCCAGACGGACACGTCACTGGCCGTCGACTCGAGCCTCGGCGACCTCAAGCAGGCCATCGCCGCGTCCGCGCACTGAACGGCCGCGGTACCCGCACGAGAAAGGCTCCTCCATGCGCAAGCTCTGGACCCTGTCCGCCGCCGCGCTCACCGCGGTCCTGGCGGCCGGGCTGCTCCCCGCCGCGGCGCACGCCGCGACCGTCAACGTGCTGACCACCGTCAGCGTCGGCGGCCCCAACGTGGCCAACGGCGACGCGGTCTCCGCGCCGCTGAAGACCGGCACCACGGCCACGTTCTACAGCACGCCGGGCAGCTCCAGCTTCATCACGTGCACGGTCTCGAACTTCGGCGCCACCGTGACGAGCAACGTGCCCGCGCCCGGCACCGCCGGCGAGTCGCTGACCCTGCAGAACTTCTCGTCGTGCACACCGACGGGCATCCCGACCGTCACCGCGGTGCAGAGCATCGTGGTGAACAACCTGCCGTACGCCACCACCGTGACCTCGCCGCCGAGCAACCAGGTCAAGGTGACCGGCACCGCCACACTGCCGATCCAGACGACCATGAAGCTCACGTCGGGCCTCGGCACCATCACCTGCGTCTACCGCGCCGACCTCAACCAGGTGGTCGGCGTGGCGAACAACGTCGGCCAGTCCATCACGTTCACCAACCAGAAGTTCAACCGCTTCTCAGGCCCGTCCGCGTGCTTCCCGAACGGCTACTTCAGCGCCGCCTACGGCCCGGTGAAGGACACCACCGTCGCCGGCAGCCCGCTGGTGTTCGTCAACTGAGGCCCGTCGCGGGGTGAGAAGGCGCGGCCCCGTCCTCCGTGGACGGGGCCGCGCCGAGCCTCAGGAGTTCTGGAAGACCGACTCGTACGGGCGGTGCGGGCAGGCGGTACAGGTGAAGAGGTAGATGCTGCCGACATCGCCCAGCATCAGGCCCGACGGCTGGCGAAGGCGGGACCCGGCCGGCAGCCAGCGCTCCCCACCCGGGTCGCACTCCAGGCTCGCCACCGTCGCCAGATGCTCCATCGTGGTGCCGCACGCCGGGCAGGCCGGCCACTCCGGCAGCTGGCACCAGCTGGGGTAGCCGCCCAGCTTCGTGCCTGGGGCGACGGACAGCTCCGCGTCGAAGTCGTACGGGGTCGCCGACCGGATGGCGTAGTACAGGTCGCGGGGCAGGTCCCAGCTCGGGTACTCGAGAACGGGCTCCGGGCTGACGGAGCACGGGGCCGGCACCGTGGTCCGGGGGCTGGCGTGGTGCGGCACGGGGATCGCCGCGGGCTGGTGGAATCCCGCGCTGTCGCGCCAGTCGAGGCGTGGGATCGGCGCGCTGTACGGGTTGTGGTCGAACGGGCACCAGGTGACCTGCAGCAGGTCCGTCCCCGGCGGGTACGGCAGCTGCGGCGCGTCGCGGGCGTACACCTGCAGGACCGGGACGAACGGCACGGGCTCCCGTGGGGCGTCGTCGAAGGTGTGGTCCCACCGGCCGGGGTGGCAGTACGGCCAGGGTTCGCCGAGGGGCCACGCGAGCGGGCCGCCGAGCGAGCTGTCGGCGGCGGTCGGCGCGCCGGGGCGCGGGTGCAGGCGGACCGTCTGCCGTGCGTACGCCGCGAGTGCCGGTACCAGCGCCGTGACGTCGACGGGTGGTGGCGGGGTGGTCGGCACCGGTCACTCCAGCCCGGGTTGGAACTCGTAGGGCGGCGGGGACGGTTCACGCCACGCGGACGCGAGGCGGGCGGTGTCGGGGCCGGACTCCCACAGCGCCGCGGGGTCTAGCGGCATCGCGGCGTTGAGCAGGTGGAGCAGCCGGCCCTTCGGCAGCGCTGAGAAAGCGTCAGATGCCGCACGAGCGGCCGCCGCGCTCAGGCCCGTCACCTCCAGGTACGAGGGCGGCGCGGTGACCTCGTCCGAAGCGGCGCAGTACGTCGCCCCGGTGAGCAGGACCGTCGCCGGCTCGACGGCGAGGTCGGGGAACGACGCGGCCCACTCGGGGCGCCAGGTGACCGGCCCGCGCTCGGCGAGCAGGTCGACGAACCGGCGCACCGTGCCGGCGGTGCCCCAGCCGCCGAGCGGGGTCCGCTCCACCACCCGCACGTCGGGGCGGTCAGGGACCGTGCCGTGGACGATGAGCCGCCAGCAGGAGCGGTCGAACCCGCCGCCGATGCTCTCCGCGGCGACGGCCCTCATGCCGAGCCCGGCCGCCTGCTCGCCGTTGAGCTGGCCGTCGGTGACGACGGTGAGCACCGACAGGCCGGCGGACCCGTCGGCGAGGCCGGCGTCGGCGAGCGCGGTCAGCAGCGCCGCGAGGACCTCCCGCTCAGGCGGTGGGGTCGTCGGCATGGCCGCGCGCAGCGCCACGGCGCCGAGGCCCGCCAGCACGCGGGTCCAGCCCGCCACGCCGGCGGACGGGCGTGGCCGCTCGCCGTCCAGCGCCGCCGGCAGGGCGTCGAGGAACCCCATCAGTTTGTACTCGGGGACCGTCGACGTCCTCGAACCGCGGCGGTGCTCGGTGAACCGGGAAGCGTGGGTGAGGCCGGACAGGGCGTCGGCGATGGTGATGTCATCGGCCGTCACCGGGACCGGTGGGCGGGCCGGCTCGTGCCGCAGCGCGCGGTACTGCTCGACGGTCGCGGCGAGGGTGGCGGCGATGGCGGCCTGCCGTCCGACCGCGGCGGCCAGGACGGGGTCGGTGACGGCGGTGACCGGTCCGCCGGTGCGCAGCGCCGCCGAGCCGGCCGGGTCGCGCGGGCGCAGCAGGTCCCACCAGCCGGCCGGCGGCAGCCCCTCCGGCTTGGCAGGCCCGTACGCGGGGGTGCCGGTCGCCGGATCCCAGACCGTGACGGCGCCGAACTGGTCGACCGTCACCAGCCGGTCGCCGCCGCCGGGCAGGGCGAGCACACCCATGATGGTCGCCGCTCGCACCGTTGGCGGTAGCGGCACCTGACGCCCGTCCACCGAGCGGACAACCGCGCCGCCGGCGATGTCGACGACGTCCCAGCCGGTGACGCCGTCCGCGGCGCCAGCGGTGTCGATGACGTCCCAGCCGGTCACGCCATCCGCGGCGCCGAACACCGCGGGCGCGTCCGGCCACAGGTCGCGGCGCCAGCGGAGGCGGACCGGCCCTGCGCCGGGCACCGGCTCGAACCGGCCGCCGGGGACGATGTCCTCGGACACGGGCAGGCGGGTCATCGGCCCGAGCACCAGCCCACCCAGGTCGGCGTCGAACTCGACGCCCGGCGTGTCGGCCCAGTAGCCGCGTTCGCTGCCGCCCTGCCGCCAGCTGACGAGCAGGCGTCCGTCGTGGAGGGTGCAGCGCGGCCGGAACTGCCCGTCGATACCGTCGCGGGCGGGCACCGCGAGCTCGTGGCGGGCGACGACGCCGGACGGGCCGAGCACGACCGCCGTGCGGGCGTCGTGGATCGCGAGCAGCGGCCATTCCTGGTCGGTCCGCATGGTCCCGGCGTCGAGCGCGGCGGACGCCTGCTCGTACGGCGGCCACACCAGCTCCTCGGGGAGCCCGCACCGCAACGTCCGCGCCAGCGCGGCCGGCGCGTCCAGGGCAGCGATCCGCTCCAGGAACGGCTTGAACGCGGCGTAGCCGGCCGGGCTCCGCAGCGTGCCCAGCCGGTACATGATGCGCTGCACCTCACCGAGTGGCGCGGCGCCGAGCGAAGCGGTGAGCGCGTCGACCTCGGCCGTGAGCGCAGCGGCGACACCGGGGACCGACAGCGCCCGAGCCAGGAGGTTCGGGTGGATCGGGAACCCGCCGACGTCCGCGCCGAACCGGTGGTCGCCGAGCAGCCACAGGCAGGACTTCCTGAACCCGGCCTCGAACACCGGGTGCGTGCCGAGGCTGAGCAGCGGCCGCCGGCCGGGCCCGTCGTCGGCGAACCAGTCCGACAGCTCGATCTGCCGCGGCACGTCCAGCTCGAACGGGATGCCTTCGGCCACGAACAGGTCGTACACGTCGAGCTCGCTGAAGAACGAGGAGCCTGACGGATTGGTCACGGCGACCCCATCGCCCCGCAACCGGTCGGCGAGCCGCGCCACGAGCTCCAGCAGCGGCGCCGACCGCGACATCCCGTGTTCGGCCCGCCAACTCAGCCGGCGGCTCAGCAGGCGCGCCGGCTCACCCGAAGCGGTCGCCCGGAGGCGCAGTTCGATCTTGTCGAGCACCCCAGCACGATAGCCGTTCCGCCGGGGTGGGGATGGCCCCACCGGCAACAGGCCGGGCAACCGGATCGAGGTCGGTCGCTGGGAGTCATAGCGTCGCGGGTATGAGACTTCTCAGGCACACGATGGTGCTCGGGCTGGTGCTGGTGGTGGGCGCGTCGAGCGCCGCGGCCGCCGGGGCGCAGCCGGAACGGGGCGGGGACGGATGGCGTGGGGAGGTCGTGGCGGTGCAGCCGCTGCGGGAGCTCGACGCCAGCGGGGTGCGGGACGTGCTCGGCGGGGCGCAGTTCGACGCGGGCGGCGTGCGGCACGGCGTCGAGGTGTACCAGGTGCTGTACCGCACCGTCGACGCGCGCAACAGGGCGACGGTGGCCAGCGGGCTGCTCGCCTTGCCGCGCAACGGTGAGCGGCAGCTGCGGGTGGTGTCGTACGCGCACGGCACGGAGCTCAACCGGACCGACGCGCCGTCGATGTGGCGGGACGGCTGGGCGGTGGCGCCGGCGCTGACGTACGCGTCGGCCGGGTTCGCCGCCGTCGCGCCCGACTACCTCGGGATGGGGCTCGGGCCGGGGCCGCACCCGTTCCTCGACGTCACGACCGAGGCGTCGGCGTCGCTGGACCTGCTGCGGGCGGCCAGGACCGTCGCCGCCGGGCAGCAGCGCACGCTGCGCCGCGAGGTGTACGTGACCGGCTTCTCGCAGGGCGGCAGCGGCGCGACCGCGCTCGGCCAGGCGCTGGAGCGCGGCGGCGACGGCTGGTTCCGCCTCGGGGCGCTGGCGCCGATCGCCGGCGCGTTCGACGCCCGCCGCGTCGAGCTGCCGGCCCTCGTCGGCGGGACGGTGGCGCCGCCGTACAACGTCGGCTACACCGCCTACCTGGTCGTGGCGTGGAACCGGCTGCACGGCCTGTACCAGCGACCCGAGGAGTTCTTCGCCGCACCGTACGCCGGGAAGGTCGAGGCCCTGTTCGACGGCGTGCACACCGGCGAGGACCTGGCGGCGACGCTGCCCGGCACGCCCGAGGAACTGTTCACCCCGCGGGGTCTGGCGGTGCTGCGGGCACCGTCGGGGCCGTTCGCGGACGCCCTGGCCGTGCACGACGCGTCCTGCGACGGCATCCGCGCGCCCGCCCGGCTGCTCGTGGACCGCGCCGACGAGCAGGTGCCGGTCGCCAACAGCACCTACTGCGCCACCCGCCTGCGCACCGGCGCGGTCGTGGACGTCGGCACGCACCCGTACAACGGCTCGGCGCACCTCGGCGCGAACATCGCCGGCACGGCCGCGGCCCTCGCCTGGTTCCGGCAGCTCGGCTGACATCGATCGATCGCAGCCGCCCGGGGCGCGACCCCAGGGCGGCTGCACCGGTCGGTCGTCTGGACCTGGTGAGCGCGACGACCGTGTGCCTGCACACCGGTAGCCGCGCCGAGGCCTCGGGCGGGCCTACTCGTACGGCGGCGGGACGGCTCGCTCCACGCGGACGCGAAGCGGGCGGTGTCGAGCCAGAATCCCACAGCGCCGCGGAGTCCACAGGAGGTGACCCGTGACGCTGCGGCGCCGGCTCAAATGGCCTTCCGTTTTGCCGCGGCGACGGCCTGCTGCCAGGCGACGTCGGCAGTGATCTTCCCGGCGACGTACGCGTCGAGGGCCGCCTGCGTGGTCTCCGCGACCGGCCGGTGCCGCACCGCCACGTACATCGGCTGGATCTTCATGGCGCCCTCGCCGAAGATCTTGCCGACCGGGGCGTTGCCGAAGTACGGATTGGTGATCGCCAGGAAGTTCGGGTCCTGCAGCGACTTCACGTCCGAGGGCAGAGCGCCGACCGCCTTGAAGGCGGCCACGTGGCTGGCCGGCGAGGTGAGGAACATCGCCAGCTCGGCGGCCTCCCGCGGGTGCTTGCTCTGCACGGGCACCGAGAGGAACGAGCCGCCCCAGTTGCCGCCGCCGCCGGGGATCGCGGCCACGTCCCACTTGTCCTTGGTCTGCGGGCCGCCGCCGTCCTGGATGATGCCGAGCATCCAGCTGGGGCAGGCGGTCGTGGCGAAGGTACCGTCGCGGAAACCGGCGTGCCAGGCGTCCGTCCACGTCTCGATCTTCGAGCTGAGCCCGGACGCGACCATGCCCGTCGCCTCCGCCCAGGCGGTCTTCACCGCCGGGCTGGTCTCGATGATGAGCTTGTCGTCGTGGTCGAAGTACGTGACGTTGTCGTTCGCCGCGGCGGCCTGGGACAACGCGGCGGCGAGGATCTGGTCGGGCGAGTCGACGAACGCCGCGCCGGTGTTGGCCGTCTTGAACCGCACGCCGGTCTGACGGAACGCCTCCCAGGTCGGCCAGAGCTTCGACACCGCGTCGCGGTCCGTCGGCAGGCCCGCCTTGGCGAACAGGTCCTTGCGGTAACACATCGCGAGGCCGCCGATGTCCGTGCCGAGCGCGACGACCTTGCCGTTGTCGAGGGTGCCCTGCGCCCATTTCCACGGCAGGAAGTCGGCCTTCATGGCGTTCGCGCCGTACCTGGCGAGGTCCACGAAGCTGTCCGACTGTCCTTTGTAGAAGGGCGTGACGCCCTCCTCCATCGCGACGACGTCACCGGCGCCGCTGCCCGCCGCGAGGTACACGTTGAGTTTCGGCCAGTAGACGTCGAGGTTCTCCACCACCCGGCTCTTGATGGTGATGTTCGGGTGGTCCTTCTCGTACTGCTTGAACAACTCGTCGTAGCCGAACTTGCCGAACGTGTCGACCGTCAGCGTGATCTTCCGGTCCGCTGCGGAGATGGCCTCGGTGCAGCCCGCGGAGGCCACCACGCCGAACACGGCCATCAGCAGCGCCAGCGCGCGCAGTCGTGAGTGTCGCATGTGGACGTTCCTCCCCCAGGTCAGATCCGGAATCGCGAAACCATCTGCTGCAGATCGCCCGCCAGGGAGGCGAGCTCGGCCGCGGAGTGCCGGTTGTGCGAGGACGACTCCGCCGACCGGCGGGCCGCGACGGTCATCGCCTCGATGTCGGTGGCGATCTCCGTGCTGCCGGTCGCCGCCTCGGAGATGTTCCGGCTCATCTCCAGGCTGGTCGCCGACTGCTCCTCCACCGCCGCGGAGATCGTCGCCTGGAAGTCGTTGACCTGCCCGATGATCGACGTGATGTCGGCGATCGCGGAGACCGCGGCCTCGCACTCGGTGCGGATCGACGTGACCTGCTTGGAGATCTGCTCGGTCGCCTGCGCGGTCTCCTGCGCGAGGTCCTTGACCTCACCGGCCACGACGGCGAAGCCGAGCCCCGCCTCGCCGGCCCGGGACGCCTCGATGGTGGCGTTGAGCGCCAGCAGGTTGGTCTGCTTGGCGATCGAGGTGATGATCTGCACGATCTGGGTGATCTGCTGGCTGGTCTCGCCGAGGCGGTCCATCGTCTGGCTGGTGGACTCGGCGACGTCGGCCGCCCGCCCCGCCATCCGCGTGCCTTCGAGGCTGGTCGAGGCGATCTCCCGGATGGAGATGCTCATCTCCTCGGCGGCGGCGGCGATGGTACCGATGTTCTCCGACACCGACGAGGCGGTGGAGGTGGCCCGCTCGGCCTGGGCACTGACGTGCTCGGCGCCCACGTTGAGCTCATCGCTGCTGGTGCTGAGCCGGCCGGAGGTGCCGCCGAGCACCTCCGAGCTCTTCGCCAGCGCCGTCACCGTCTCGCGCAGGCTGCCCGTCGCGGTGTTCACCGACTCGGCCATGGCCTGCAGTTCCCGCGCGGACTGGTCCGGCACGCGCTGGGTCAGGTCGCCGCTCGCGACGGCCCTCAGTACCTCGGACACCCTCGCCAGCGACCGGGCGATCATGCGGGAGATGAACAGGCCGATCGCCAGCGCCGCCACCACCCCGACCGCGATGCCGGCGATCGCGATGTTCCGGGCCCGGCCGTAGGAACGCTCCGAGACGGCCTGCGCGGCGCGGGCATCGTCCTGCTGCGCCCGGACGACCTTCTCCAGCCCCGCGCCGAGCCTGATCGCGAGCGCCTCGAACGCCTCCGCGTCGCCCGGGACGACAGCACCCGCCGGGGCGGGCGCGCCGAACACGAACGCGTCGCGGATCTGCCGGAACTGGCCCCACTGCGTGCCGAACTCGCTTGCCGCCGCCTTCGTCGCCGCGCTGGACGCACTGGACGTGAAGTCCGTGAGCGCCTGATCCATCACCTCGTCCGACGCGGTGACCGCCGCCTGCGTCCGCTTCGCGGCCCCCTCGCCCTGCGCCGCGTACGACCACAGGTTCTGGAACATCAGCGCCTGCGCCGCCCGGACCCGCTGCAGCGCCGCGTCGCTCACGCCCTGCCGCACCCGCAGTCCGTCCAGGTCGTCACTGAGCTTCCCCATCTGCTGCACGGACAGCAGCCCGACCCCGGCCGCCGCCAACGCGACGACGAACAGGGCGGCCAGGATCCGTCCCAAGATGGACAAGCCTCGGCCGGGCCCGGCACCGCGCGGACGTACGTCCTCAACCGCACCTGTCATCTGTAAACCCGCCTACACCAGACCGCCCGCCGATCGGGAACTGCCGCATCCCCCATCGGAGCACCACGCCGCGATCTGAGCACTTCGTCACACCCCGCTGTGGCCGCTCCGGTACGAGCGGTCGCCCGGTGGCGGCCGCGCGGGTCGGTACGCTGCGGCGGTGAGCGCTGTGTACCTGTGCGCGGGCGGCCGCCCCGGGATCTACCCGATGGAGCAGGACGCGGAGTACGAGGCGGAGCAGGTGGTGGCCGTCGCCGACGGCGAGGTGCCGCTGCTGTGGCTCACCCTGTTCCGCGCGGACGACGTCAGCGCCGGCGACACGCCGTGGGGGCCGGCCACCGCGCCGCTGGTGGGGCGCGAGCGCGGGACGACCAATCTGGCGGCGGCGGTCCCTACGCTCGACCGGATGTTCGGGCCGCCCGTGACGACCCACGCCGACCTGCTCCGCCAGGCGCTGCAGTGGTCTCCCGGCGGCTGGCTGACGATCGAGTGGTGGTGCGGCGACCGGCCGTGCCCGCCGGACCCTGCGGCATTGAGGTCGGCGCTCGGCGCGTTCGACGATCCGGCCGCCGGGCCCGGGCCGCTGCTGGATCTGTGCGGGCTGGACCCGGCGGACCTGCCCGCTCCCCGCGACCCCGCAACCCCGCTGCTGCCGCACCTGACGGCGCAGGCGGCCGGCCTGCGGCGCCTCCTCGGCCGCGCCTTCCACCAGCTGGTGCCGTGGGAGCAGCCGATTTGACGTCAGCTTTGCTGGTAGTTGACCGCGGCGAACCCGCACGGGGCGTGCAGGTGCAGGTAGTAGGCGCCTTCGCCAAATTCGTCGAAGTCCCCGCCGTACAGCATGCCGATGTAGTCCATCGGCTCGCCGCAGCTGGGGCAGGCCGGGTGGTCGGCGTCCTGGATCCACTCGGGGTGGCCGCCGAGCGTCGAGCCGCCGTCGTTCCACGCGCTCGCCTGGAACGGGCTCTGCCGCTGCGGGCCCATGACCGGCAGCAGCGCCGGCGGGTCCTCCGGGCCGGCGTCGCGGCCGATGTAGTCGGGGCGGGTGTTGCCCGTCCACCACGTGCTGCCGCCGTCGGGGGCGACGGCGCTGTACAGCGTCGTGTAGCAGGCGCAGAAGTGGCAGGTCCGGACGACGAGCCGGCCGGGCCAGCCGGTGTGCGCCAGGGCGTCACCCGCATCGGGGAGGTCTGCGGCCGTCCACAGCGGCGACGTGCACCACGGGCAGGTGCCACCGTCGGCCGCGGGCGTGGACGGGCGCAGGTGCCACTCGTAGGCGACGTCGCCGCACAGCGAGCGCCGGCTGCCGTCCGGGCCGACGGTCCAGCCGGCCTGCTCCGCGTACCGCAGCGGACCGAGGTGCAGTGCGTCCGACCCGGCCGGTGGGGCATTCTCCCAGCGGCGCATCGCCTGCTCCGCGAGCGGATGGCCGGTGTGCGCGAGGACGAGCAGCAGGTTGTTGAGCTGGACGGGGATCTGCCCGCCGTCGACCCGCTCGACGACGCGGCTCACGACGTCGGCGCCGGCTCCCCGGTACAGCGTGGCCGGCCACAACACGTCGAGGTCGAGCATCAGGTGGTGGTGCGGCACCAGGCGTTGCGGGTCGGCGGCCGCGATCGCCGTCAGCTCCTCGGCCGCATCCTCGTCATCGTCGGCGGTCTTTCTGATCAGCTCCTCGATCACGCGACGCATGCTACCGGGCGGTCAGATCGAGCTGCGGTTTCAGTCCCAGGCGTTCTGGTTGAGGAAACGGGCGAAGCCGCGCCACGAGTTGGGGCCCATCACGCCGTCGAGCGGGCCGGTGTACCCGTAACCGGACGCGAGGTTCTGCACGGCGCGCCACGAGTTGGGGCCCATGACGCCGTCGATGGGTCCCGTGTACCCGTAGCCGCGCATCGCCCGCTGCAGGGCGGAGTACGTGGCGGTGCCGGGGACGCCGTCGATCGGGCCGGTGTAGCCGTTCGTGAGGCGCAGCCAGTGCTGCATCCGCTTGTAGCACGTCACGTCCGGTGTGCCGGTCGTCTCGGTGGCGGTCTTCGGCAGCGCGCCCGCCGGCGGATGCTGCGCGACGTATTCGAGCGGGTTGATCCGGGTGCCGCCCGGGTCGATCATGTGCCAGTGCAGGTGCGGGCCGGTCGACGAGCCGGACCCGGGTGCGCCGACCGCGCCGCCGGACCGGCCGACGATCGCGCCGCGGGCCACCGGCGTGCCGTTCGCGAGCACGAACGCCGACAGGTGCAGATATTGGCTCTTGTACCCGTCGGCGTGGGCGATCGTCACGGTGTGCCCGCCGGTGCCGTTGTTCGGGATGTTGGTGACGGTGCCGGCGCCGCAGGCGGGCAGCCCGGTGCCGACCGCCATGGCGAAGTCGATCCCGCCGAGCGAGCCGTTCGCCCGGTGCTGCGCCCAGGTCTGCGTGATGGTGTACCCGGCGAACGGGTTGTCGATCACCGGTGCCGCGTACGCGGTGCCGGGCAGGCCGAGGACCACGCCGCCGCCCGCCGCGAGCGCCGCACCGCGCAGCACGCCGCGGCGGCTGAGCCCGCCGGCCGGCTGCTCGTCCGCGCCGCAGCAGGGTGGCACCCTGGGCCGCATCATCCGATCCACCTTCCCCCGTCGATGTGAGCCCGTCGAGGCTATCCACCCTGATCCACTGATATCAATGGATGCGCGGAGATTTCATCTGCGGGCCACCGGAAAGGGTGAGGCCGTGCCGATCCCGTCGCGCTGGCGCCTGCTCGACCACGACACCGACACCGTCGTCGCCGAGTGCGACGACATCGACGGGCTGTTCACCGATCGCGTGTTTCCTGTGCCGCCGGTGTACGAGCGGTACACGCTGCTGGGCTGCACGCCGGAAGGGCCGCTTCGGGCCGCGGTCGACGGCACCGGCCCCGCGTGGCTCGGCAACATCTACCTCGAAGGCGTCCACGCCCCGTGCTCCGCCACCGCCGATTGCCTGACCTGTTACGAGACCGGCGAGCAGTTGCTGGACGTCCGGGTCGTCGGCCACACGGAGGCCGCCGGCGGGCTGCTCGACGTCGAGCTGGACGCGCGGATCGGCGCACCGCTGGCGGCCAACGAGCGGCCGCTCTACGACATGTGGCGCGCCGGCGGTCCGACCGCGCCCAACCAGTGGGCCGGGCTGGAGCGCAGCGACCGCTACCTCTGGGTGCAGGCCGCCCGGGCACACCAGGTCCACGCTCCGGACAAGCCCGCCGGCACCGTGTACCACCTGGACGGCCGGCACGTCACCGACTACGACGCGTTCTACTGCGCGATCGGCGAGGCGATCAACGGCCCCGGCGGCTGGTTCGGCGGCGACCTCTTCTGGCTGCACGAGTGCGCCGGCACCGGCGACGCGGGCGCCACCCCCGGCTTCCGCCTGATCTGGCACGACGCCGAGATCGCCCGCACCCACCTGGTCCCCGGTTACGACCGTAAGGCCTGGAGCGTTGCCGTCACCTTCGACGATCTGGTCGACCGGCTCACCGACGACGGCGTACAGGTCGAGCTGCGCTGAAAGCCGTTGGCATCGCGCGGTGCGGGCCGCGTTGCCTTGCCGCCCATGCTGATCCGCACCGAACACCCCAGCGACCACGCCGCCGTCGGAGCACTGCACCGGGCCGCCTTCGGCGGCGAGCACGGCGGCACGGCGGCCCGCCCGGTGACGCCCTCCGCCGCGCTTTCACTGGTGGCCGAGGAGGACGGCGAGGTCGCGGGGCACGTCATGTTCAGCCGCTGCCTGCTGGACGCCCCGCGCCGGCAGGTCGCGGTCCAGTCGCTGAGCCCGCTCGCCGTCGCGCCACACCTGCAGCGCCGCGGGATCGGCTCCGCCCTCATCCAGGCCGGCCCGCGCCGGCTCGACGAGCGCGGCGTCCCGCTGGTGTTCCTGGAGGGCGACCCGGGTTACTACGCCCGCGCCGGCTTCACCCCCGCGGGCGACCACGGCTTCCGCAAACCGTCCCTGCGCATCCCCGACCAGGGCTTCCAGGTCATCCGCCTGTCCGCCTACGAACCCTGGATGACCGGCGCCCTCGTCTACTCGGCCCCCTTCTGGGACCACGACTGCGTCGGCCGCCGCGAGCCGCTGGCGTCCACCGACGGGTGTCCACCGGCCGGTCAGATCACACCCCGTGACAACGGGCGTCCGGGCACACTGCGGCACACCGCGGCACACCGCGGCACACCGGTGACGCCACCGGCGATCCCGGTGTTGACCTTGAAGGGCGCCGGTTTCCTACGCTTTGCCGCTCCCACCCACCGAAGCGAAGGTCACCGTCTGTGCCAACATCCCTGCGTCCAAGCCGGTCCCGCCGGCTCTGGTACGCCTTCGGCGTCAGCCCGACCGACTGGGTGTTCGGTGCGAAGCAGTTCGGGCTGGACTTCGACCCGACGCTGAACCACACGAACTACTGGGACGGCGACTACAGCAGCAACTCGGTGCGGCAGAGCATGGCGGCCATCAACACCGGCCTGTACGGGTCGGTTCGATGACCCCGTTCGTCGGGCCGGCGGCCACGCCGCCGGCCCGCGGCCAGACCCTCGGCGCGGTCCTCGGCGCGCTGCCGCACGTGCTGCTGATGGCGTTCCTGATCCTGCAGCTCATCGTCAACGGCGACCCGGAGGCGCGGTCGTTCATGGTGCTGCTGGTGATCCCGGAGCTGGCGATCGTGCCGGTCGGGGTGTTCGTCTGCGGGGTGTGCATGACCCAGCCGTACGCGCGGGCGTTCGGACGGGGCGCGCTGTCCAGCACGCTCATCGGCGCGACCGTGTTCGTCCTGATCTGCCTGGTGACCACGTCCGTCTGATGGTTGAATGCCGGGCGTGGCGGACCCCATCGAGATCTTGCGCGATCTGCCCATTCGCCGCCGCACCGGCAGCCGCGCACGCCAGCACCACCCGCGACCGGAACGCAAGGGCCTGCGCACTCGACGGACGACGCGACCACGCCAGCAACTGCTCCTGTTCATCATCAGTGAGCACGATCGGCACTGCTGTCGGCAACGGCCGACAACCACCGTACCCACTGATAACGAATCAACGACTCACGGCACTAGCATGCTGCGGTGGACTTCTGGGGTTCGATCGTCGTCGCGGCGGTGCCGGGGCTGCTCGCGCACGAGCCGGCGATGGCCGGGTTCGGCTACATGCACTGGGAGTTGCGGTCGCTGGGCGGCGATTGGCAGCTCGTGGAGACGCAGGGGTGGGGCACGCCCGACGTCGCCGAGGCCGCCCGGCGGCTCGCCGCGGCGACCGGCGGCCCGGTGCTCGGCGCACACATCAGCGACGGCTATTGCGCCAACGTCTACCTGGTGTTGCCCGACGGCACGCACTCGCACTTCCACCTGCCGGAACCCAGCCCGCAGCGCGAGGCGTTCGAGCACATTCCTGATCCGCCCGCACGGAGCGTCGACGACGTCACCGCCGACCTCCAGCGCTGGGCGGAGTCCAGCGGGCTCCACCCACCGGCCGGCGCGATCCCGGCCGCGCTGTCCACCGACGGCGATGCCTACGACATGGTGTACGCCGCGGTCCGGGCGCTGGGCTTCGAACGGTTCGACGAACCGCGGCCCTGGACGTTCCGGCCCGACGAATCGATGAACCGGATCTACGGCGCCGCCTACGTCGCGCGGTGCGCCGCCGTGTTGCGGGAGGCAGGTGACACACCGGCGCCCTGGGAAGCCGAGGCGATCGCCCTCGAAGAGGAGATCTGGACGGCGATCTACGCCGACGACCCGAACGTTGCCGGGTTGGCCGCACGGTGCATCGCGGTCCACGACGCCAGGGCGGCAGACGAGGACTGACGCGACGCGGTCAGTGGTTGGACGGGCCGAGCGGGGCCGCGCCGGGGGACGGGTTGGGGGCCGGGTTGGGGGCCGGGTTGGGGGCCGGGTTGGGGGCCGGCTCCTTCAGCTCGATGAAGACGGCATGGCTGTCGGTGGTGCCGATGTTCTCGCCGGTGTGCTCCTGGGCGCCGACCCAGCGGGCCTGGGCGGCGGTCAGCTCGATGTCGGCGTGGCGGTCGCCGCTGGAGACGCGACGCTGGAAGGAGCTGAGCGTGACCATCACGCTGTCCGGGTGGCTGTGCGGGTGGGTCCGGTCGCCCGGGCGGTCGCGGTACTGGAGCACCCGCACCCGCTCGTTCTCGAACAGGACGCTGTACAGATTCGGGTCGGTGACGACCGGGTCCTGACCGTTCATGGGACTACGGTACCATGATGGGCATGGCGGTACCATATGAGACGACGGGCAGAACGCAGCAGAAGTCCCGGACCCGGCAGGCCCTCGTCGACGCGACCCGTGAGATGCTCGCGGACGGCTCGACCCCGCAGGTCGAGGACGCCGCCGAGCGGGCCGGGGTGTCCCGCACGACCGCGTACCGCTACTTCCCCAACCAGCGTTCGCTGCTCATGGCGGCCCACCCGCAGATCTCGCCGGACACGCTGCTCGGCCCCGACGCACCGCAGGAACCCCGGGCGCGGCTCGACGCGTTCATGGCCGCGTTCAGCCGGTACAACATGGACTGGGAGCCACAGCTGCGCACCTCGCTACGACTCTCGCTCGACGAGAAAGGCGGCAGTGGTGGCGGCCGCCCGGCGCTGCGGCAGGGCCGGGCGATCGGCTGGATCGAGGACGCCCTCGCCCCGCTGCGCGACACGCACCCCGACGTCGACCTCCACGCGCTCGCCGTCGCCATCAGGTCCGCGACCGGCATCGAAACCCTCATCTGGCTGCTCGACATCGCCGGCCAGACCCACGCCGAGGCCGCCGAGACCGTACGCCGGACCGCCCAGGCCCTCCTCGCCGCCGCCCTCACCACCTGAGCCCCGCACCTCTCGATGCCGGCAGGGCATGTCGGCCGCTCTATATATGCTGGCCCGCATGTCAGCCGCGGCGCTCGCGATCGTGCTCGCCTTCGTCGGCATCGTCGGCACGTATCTGACCAACATGTATCTGGCCCGGCGCCAGGAGCGGCTGGCGCGGGTCAACGAGCAGCTCAGCGAGTTCTACGGGCCGCTGCTGGCCGCCCTGTCCGCCAACGGGCAGGTCTTCGACGCGTGGCGGCTTCATGTCCGGCCCGACGGCAGGTCGATGTTCGACCCCGGCGGCACACCACCGACCGACGCCGAACTGGCCGAGTGGCGCCTGTGGTTCACCACCGCCTTCCTGCCGAACATCCAGCGGGCTCGGGAAGTGGTCGTCCGCCGCGCCGACCTGCTCATCGAGCCGTCGATGCCGCCCGTACTGCTGCACCTGTGCGCCCACGTGACATCCAGCGAGATCCTGGTCGCCCGCTGGGCGGCGGGCGATCTGACCGACCAGATCGCACTCATCCGCTACCCCACCGACGGTGTCCTGGAGTACGCGAGCAGCTCGTTCGCCACGTTGAAGCGCCGCCAGGCCGACCTGCTCGGTGACCCGACCGGGCGCGGGCTGTTCAGCAGGGCACGGCGGCGAGGGTGACGCGGTTGTCGCGGAGCTCGCCGACCATGGCGAACGCCGACCGGTCGACGTCGCAGCACAGCGGCAGGTCGCGGGTCAGGTCGACGCGTTCGTCAGCGGGGCGGCCCGCCGACCGGAGCGCCTGCTGGGCGGCGCCCTCCCTGATGCCGGCGACCAGTTCGGCGCTGTCGGCTGCGGACCCGCCCAACAACAGATCCAAGTGCCGTCCGCAGGCCCAGTCCTCGGCGCTCCGCCCCGTGCACACGATCGTCCACGGCACGCCCGCGTGATGCTCGGCGATCCAGCGCACGGTGGCGGCGGCGTTCACGGCGGAGGCCGCGAGCAGCGCCGCGGCATCCGGGTGGCGGACGAGGCCGCGGGTGCCGTTGGAGGTCGCCTGGATCAGGCTGCGGCCGCTGACGTCCGCGGCGGCCATGTCGAGCGGCGAGTTGCCGAGGTCGAAGTCGTCCGGCTTGAGCCCGCCGACCTCGCCGATGAGCAGCCGGTCGGGGTGCCGGTCGCGTAGCGCCCTGCCTTCCGGGGCGGACCCCACGCACACGATCTCCGCCGCTCCGCGCTCGAACGCCACCGCCGCCGTGGTGAACGCCCGGATCACGTCGATCACGACCACCACCCGGCCGGCGGGAACGTCGGCGTCGATGCCCACTACCGTCACGGGCCCGTCACCCAGCCGCGCAGGGCGAGGGTCTCGCCGCGGGTGATGGCGGCCAGGGCCTCGGCGACGTAGTCGACGACGTCGGGCGGGAGGTCGGTGGGGTCGGCCCAGCGCAGCTCGCTGCACTTGCCGGGCTCGTTGATGACGGGGTCGCCGGTCCACCGGTCGACGGTGAAGAACAGGTGGAAGTACTCCTGGTCGTCGGCGTCCTCGGGGGCGGTGTGCAGGAGCAGCGCCAGCCGGCAGCCTCCGGGGTCGGCCTCGATGCCCAGCTCCTCCCGCAGCTCCCGCACGAGCCCGGAGAGCGCGTCCTCGCCGCCGTCGAGGTGGCCGGCAGGCAGGCTCAGCTGCCCGTGCCGGAAGGTCGTCCCCGCCCGCCGCAGGAGCAGCAGCCGACCGTCGGCGCGCAGGATCCCGTACACGGCGGCGGCGATGCGGAAGCGTTCACCAGGCACCGGGCAACCCTACTGGCGGTGGCCGGCGCCCGTTGGCGGTGGGGCGCCGGCCGCCGGTCTCAGGTGGTGATGCGGAAGGTGGCGTCGGCGCGGGCGGTGGCGGTGGTGATGGGGTCGATGCGCAGCAGGTAGTTGCTGTGCCGGATGTACCGGTCGGGGAAGTTGTACGACTGGAAGGACGTCCACGACGCGTCGACGAGGCCGGCGACCTGGCGGAAGGTGGCGTCGGCGGCGAAGGTGGTGGTGCCGTCGTTGGCGGCGAGGACGAAGTCGTAGTTCCAGTGGCGCAGGTAGTAGCCGGGGAAGTTGACGGACTGGATGGAGACGGTGCCGGTGCCGGCCAGGCCGGGGACGAGGCGGAACTGGGCGTCCTGGGCCGGCGAGACCGAGGCGTCGATGCGGACGTCGTAGTTGGCGTGCCGCACGTAGCGGTCCTGGAAGTTGTACGACTGGAGCCGGTTGATCGTCGTGGTGCTGGGCCAGCGGGACAGGACGCGGCTCTCCTCGGCGGCGGTGAGGTTGAGGATGGCGCCGTGGCGTTTCTTGGTGCCGCCCATGTTGTAGGAGCCGGACGCGGGCAGCTGGTAGGCGGCGGGGCTGGACGGGTTGCCGGTCAGGACCGGCATGTAGCCGCGGCCCGAGGCGTACTGGTCGAGGTAGAGCGCCCAGGAGTTGCCGGTGTTGAACTTGACCCACATGGGGCCCTCGACCTGGGAGCCGGTGAGGCCGATGCCGGAGAGGTTGCCCAGCGTGGTCCACGTGCCGAGGATCGAGTTGCTGCCCTCGATGGTGATCTGGCCGTCGCCGGACGTGCGGACGTAGCGGTAGTTGCCGACGCCGGCGGGGACCTCGACGATCTGGGTGTCGATGATCTCCTGTGCGCCGGGGCGGGTGATGTACGGCTGCGGCGTGGTGATCGTGCGGAAGTTCGAGGTGCGGGCGTAGTAGATGCGGTGCTTGGTCGCGCCGTTCAGGGGCACGTTCGTGGCCCAGTAGAGGACGTAGTCGTTGGTGGCCGGGTTCCAGATCGCCTCGGGCGCCCAGGCGTTGCGGCCGTCGGGGATGGCGCCGGCGACGTTGAGCAGCCACGGCGCGGACCAGTTGACCAGGTCGGTGGACTCCCAGACGACGAGGTTGCGGCTGCCGTTGTTGATGGACGTCGGCCAGTCCTGGCCGCAGCCGATGCACAGGTCGGTGGCGATGATCCAGTACCGGTCCCCCGCCGGCGACCTGACCAGTGCGGGGTCGCGCACCCCGCGGGTGCCGACGTTGGAGCTGAGCACGAGACCGCCGTTGTTGAGGTCGGTCCAGCGCAGGCCGTCCTTGCTGTGGGCGAGGTAGATCTGCTGGGCGGTCGACGACTCGCCGGTGAAGTGGGCCATCAGGTAGCCGGTGAACGGGTCCGCGGCGGCGGCGGGTTTCGGCAACGCGACCGTAAGGGCGGCGAGCAGGATCGCGACGAGGAGTTTGCGCATGATGCTCCTACAAGGAGACGACGACGGGGCGGATGGTGCCGTCGGCGTTGAACGCCAGCGGGTCGATGGTGGTCTCGCGGTTGGTGCCGTTGCCGGCGGGCACGGCGAAGCGGTGATAGGCGATGTACCAGGTGTCGGTGCCGGGCGCCTGCACGACGGAGTGGTGGCCGGTGCCCTTGATGCCGGCGTCGAGGCGCTTCTGCAGCACCACGCCGCGGTTCGTCCACGGGCCGAGCGGTGACGGCCCGGTCGCGTACGCCACCCGGTAGTCCTCGCTGCGGGTGTCGTTCTCCGACCACATGAGGTAGTAGGTGCCGTTGCGTTTGAACACGAACGACCCCTCGTTGTAGCCGGCCGGGGTGACGACCCGTACCTGTGCGGGGTCGAACGACGTCATGTCGGCGTTGAGCCGCACGGCGCGGGCGACGCCCTGCCCCCAGTACAGGTACGACTGGCCGTCGGTGTCGGTGAACACCATCGGGTCGATCGCCTGCCCGCCGCTGAACTGGTCGCCGCGGACCAGGGGCCGGCCGAGGGCGTCGCGGAACGGGCCGGTCGGGGTGTCGGCGACCGCGACGCCGAGCTGCTTCGCCCCGGTGGCCGCGCCGCCGCTGAAGTACAGGTGGTAGCGGCCGTTGCGGGTGGCGACCGCGGGCGCCCACGCCGAGTTGTCGGCCCACGCCACGTCGGGGCCGAGGTCGAGGATCACGCCGTGGTCGGTCCAGTTCACCAGGTCGGTGGAGGAGAACGCCTTGTAGTAGGGGCTGCTCCAGCCGGCGTACCCGTCGGTGGTCGGGTACAGGTAGTAGCGGCCGTTGAAGACGGTGAGGTGCGGGTCGGCGAACAGGCCGGGGATCACGGGGCCCTTGTTTGTCTTGGGGGTCCACGGTGCCGTGACGCGGAACGAGCTGTCGGCCTTGAACGCGGCGGTGTCCTGGAACGGGTCGAGCCACAGCGCGAAGTCCCGGTGCCGGATGCGGCGGGACGGATAGTTGTAGGAGGTGAACGCGACCGACCCGGCCACGGAGCCGTCGACGGGGCAGAAGGTCGCGTCGGCGCGGAACATGGGATCGCCGGTGTTCGCGTCGACCCGCAGCCGGAAGTCGCGGTGCCGCAGGAACAGCCCGCTCTTCGTCTGCAGCGAGTAGCACGCCGGGGAGGCGAGCCCGTTGACGACGGTGAACGTCGCGTCGGCCTTCGTCTGGGCGTCACTGGACGCGGACACCGGATCGAGTTGGCCTTGTCGCATGTACCGGCCGGGGTAGTTGACGGATTCCAGTGAGCGCGCGCCCGTAGGTACGGTCGGCGCGGCGAGAGCGGGTGTGCCCGGCAGTACCGCGGCCAGGACCGCGAGCACCGGAAGCACCGGGAGGACGGCGCGCCTCACGCGACGAGCCGGAACGTCGCGTCGGCGCGGGCGGTCGCCGTACTGATCGGGTCGAGGCGCAGCAGGTAGTTGTAGTGGCGGATGTACCGGTCGGGGTGGCTGTAGGACTGGAACGACACCCCGGCGGCGTCGGCGAGGCCGGCCACCTGCCGGAAGGTCGCGTCGGCGGCGAACGCGGCGCTGCCGTCGTTGCGGACGAGCGAGAAGTCGTAGTTGGAGTGGCGCAGGAAGTAGCCGGGGAAGTTCGTCGACTCCAGCGAGACGTACCCGGTGCCGCCGGTCAGCCCCGGCACGACCTTCCACTGTGAGTCCGCGGCTGGGCTCACGTTGGGGTCGATGCGGACGTCATAGTCGGCGTGCCGCACGTAGCGGTCCGGGAAGTTGGACGACTGCAGCCGCCACGTCGTCACGGCGGGCCCGGCGGGCTCACCGGACGGCGGCGCGAGCACGGTCCCCGTGGCGACCGGGACGCCGAGATTCGGGGTGCCGTCGGCGTTCCAGCTGATGCGCTGGATCCGGGTGGTACGGGTGGACCCGCAGCCGTCGGAGGCGGAGGCGTTCGCGTGGTAGACGATCCAGTCCTCGGTGCCGTCCGGGGACTTGAAGAACCCGTGGTGCGCCGGGCCGTAGACGCCGGCGGCGTCGTTGCGCTGGAAGATCGGCGTGGACTTCTTCACCCACGACGACGCCGACAGCACCGCGCCGCCGGTGTACGTCAGCTGCCCGATCTTGTAGTCCGGCCCCTGGCAGGCGCTCGCGGAGTACGTGATGAACGTGCGGCCGCCGTGCTGGATCGCGACCGGACCCTCGTTCATCGGGGTGCCCTGCCGCTCCCAGTCCAGGATCGGTTCGGAGATGGCGGTACGGGCGCCGGTGACCGTCCACGGGTTGCTCATCGCGACGAGGTAGATGTGCGGGTCGCTGTCGCGCCACAGGACGGTCGGCACCCCGGACCACATGAAGTAGAGCTGGTTGTTGATGGTGACGACGCTGCCGTCGATGCCCCACCAGTTGTTCGATCCGAAGACCATGCCCTTGTACGTGTACGGGCCCATCGGGTCGAGGCCGGCGCTCTCCAGGACGTGTACCCGCTGGCCTTCGATGTCGCCGTTGCCGGCCGAGTAGTAGATGTACCAGCGCTGCCCGTTGGGGCCGTTGAGCAGGTGGAACTCCGGCGCCCAGACGTTGCGGTCCCGGCCGGCGGCGTGCGCGCTGAACACGGCCGTCGGGGTGGTCGTCTTCAGCTGGGCGATCGTGGGCGCCTTCCGCATCGTCAGCGGGCCGCTCCACGGCGTGGTCATCAGGTAGTAGTTGCCGTTGTACCAGGTCATGTACGGGTCGGGACCCGAGCTGTTCAACGGGTTCGTGAACGCCGGGCCGGCCTCGGCCCGTACAGGAGCGGCGACCACAGCGAGAAGGACCGCCGCGACCAGCAGCAGCACGCGTCTCACGAGGTGACCTTGAAGGTCGCGTCCTGCCGGTCGGTCGCGCTCGACGACGCGCTCAGCGGGTCGATGCGCAGCACGTAGTTGGCGTGCCGCAGGTAGCGGTCCGGGAAGTTGTACGAGCGGAACGACGACCACGTCGAGTCGGCCAGGCCGGCGGTGCGGTAGAAGGTGGCGTCGGCGCGGAACGCGGCCGTGTTGTCGTTGGCGTCCAGGCGCAGCTCGTAGTTGTAGTGGCGCAGGTAGCGGGTCGGGTAGTTCACCGACTGGAAGGACACGCCCGCGCTGTCGGCGAGCCCGGGCACCAGCTTCCACAGCTGGTCCTGGTACGGGTCGAACGGGTACGGGTCGATGCGGGCGACGTTGTTGGCGTGCCGCACGTACCGGTCGGGGAAGTTCGACGACTTGAGCCGCACCCAGCCCGGCAGCCCCCAGCGGGTGACGGCCGCGTTGTACTCGGCGGTGGTGATGCCGGCGATCGAGCCGTGCTTGGCGTTGAGCGGCGGGGTGTAGTCGCGCTGGTTGAGCACCGTCCACGCGCCGCCGCCGACGTTGCTGGTCGACCAGGCGTAGTAGTCGTTGTTGACGGGGCTGAACGAGTCGCCCCACAGCCACCACCCGGAGCCGCTGTTGGCCTTCACCAGCATCGGCGCCTCCATGGCGTTGCCCTGCTTCAGCCCGGCGGTGTACGTGGTGTAGCTGCCGGGTGCGCCGGTGGACGAGCGGGCGCCGTAGGTGAGCCCGTTGGCGAGGTTCTTGTAGTACAGGTAGAACGTCGAGCCGTCCACGACGATGTCGCCGTCGAGCACGGAGAAGCCAGGGTTGAAGTACACCTGGTTGGCGCTGACGGTGCGGAAGTCCGACGTGTAGTTGACCATGAACACGTCGCTGCCGTTGTTCGCGGAGTAGACGATGCCGTACTGGCCGCGCGAGGCGTCCCAGAAGGCGGTCGGCGCCCACGTGTGGGTCGCCAGGTTGTGCATCTTGATCCGCCGGTAGCCGGTGAAGCTGGTCAGGTCCGTCGAGTCCCACACGTGCAGGTACTGGTTGTTCTGCCCGAAGTCGGTGCCGTTGAGGTCGGTGGCCAGGATGACGAACGTGCCGTCCTGCTTGCGCAGGATGAACGGGTCGCGCAGGCCGAGCGTGCCGGCGGTCGGGGTGACGACCGGGTTGTTCTGGTTCAGCGGCGCCCAGTTGAGCCCGTCGGTGCTCACCGCGACGTGCAGCCCGTAGTTGGCGCCGCTCTGGTTCGGCGTCTCGGTGAAGTACACGAACACGTAGGCGCTGTTCGCCGCGAGTGCCGCCCGGGGCGTGGCGGCGACCCCGACCGCGGCGGCCGCGGCCGACAACCCGGTGAGCTGGACGAAGGTACGACGACGAAGGTGCACGATGGCAGACCTCTCTGCAGGGGTGCTTGTTAGCGCTCACATGGAACGCCGCGGACAGCCGCCCACAGGCCTGACGGCGCGGGCGACCGATCACTGCGCATAACGATGAAGGGGTGCCATCGACGGCCGAGTGGCGGACGCCCGTCGATGCGTGACTTTCCGAGAATGTTAGCGATAACACTTCTGGTGTCAAGAGCGCACCGGCCGGATCAACGCCGGTTGGTCACCAGTCCCGGACCTCTTCGACGCCGGCGACGAGGAACTCGCGGGCGGTCGCGAACGTGCGGCCGTGCGCCGCCTCGGCCTCGTCGACGATGGCGTCGAGGGCGTCGAACAGCTCCTCCCGTTCGACGGTCTCGATGAACGGGTCGTCCATGCCGTCGAACTGGTTGAACGCCTCGCCGAACTCCGAACCGAGGTCGGTCAGGCGTGCCTCGTCCGTGTCGCCGCCGGGCGCGGCGAGCACGTCGAGGACGGCTCGCCGGGTCGTCATGAACTGGCGTACGGACCTGCGGTACTGGGCCGCGCTGATGTGTTCGCGGCCGTCCCAGTCGCGCAGTGGATTGTCGCGGTTCTCGGCGACCCAGCCGGAATCTCGGGGGCTGCTGATCTCGACGAGGGTGCCGTTGCCGGCTTCCCTCGCCCACATCTCGCTCATCGCGGTGGCGTACTCGGCCGGCACGCTGTGCAGCCACAGCATCTCCAGGCCCGGCACCGCCGTGCTCGACAGACAGTCCGACGCCGACATGCCGAACAGGTCGATGAGGTGCAGCGACTTCAGGCTCCGCAGCCGATTCAGGCCGGCCGCACCGTTGAGGGTACCGAGGGTTCCGGACAACTTCAGGTGCGTCAGATTCGGAAAGAGGGCGGCCACGTCGTCACCGTCCACAACGGCGATCCCGGTGACGGTCAGGATCCGCACCTCGGTGAACGGCTCGGACCGGGCGACCAGGTCGGCCAGCTCGGCGCCGAGCAACGATCGGCCGCCGGTGCGATGTGGACTTCGTTCGCCGCGCTCCCACTGGCGCTGCCACGCCAGTTGGTCACCGATGTTCCAGCCCGACGAATAGCTGTTCGACTTGCGCTCGTGCAGGAGCGGCACGTTGCCCAGCACCTTGTAGCTGCGCGGGAGCACCCACGCGAAGTTGCAGTGCGAGAGCCTGCCGTCGTGGGCATGGTGGTGCAGTCTGAGCGGGACGAGCGCACCCAGCTCCTCGACCGAGGACGGCTCGGGCCCGGACCAGTCCAGCTCGAGCACTCCCGCCGTTCGCCCCGCCGGGTCAAGGTCGGTCACCTGGGCCGCGGTCCACTCACCCAATTCCTCGGAATAGGCCGCGACCACGTCGCCCGGCGTGATCGGCCGCGGCGGCGACGTCTCCCGCCGCCGGGTCACGGCCGGACCCGCACGCCGGACAGCGCTTCGACGTCCGACACCGACAGCGGTCGAGGGTCTGGCTCCATGCGCGCGATGGTACAGACGTGCACCCGCTCGTTCCGGTGCCGCTGGACGCCCTCCGGGTCGGACGAGACGACCGTCCCGGAAGGCGTCCCGGCGTGGCTCAGCTCGTGGGGCTGGCGGTGGCGGTGGGCTTCGGACCCCTGCCGCCGCCCTCGCCGCCCTGACCGCCCTTGCCCGTCCGGGCGGTGAAGGTCTTGAGGTCGGCGCTCACGTCGTACATCACCTTCGTCCCGTCCTTGGTGCCGAAGACGTCATACGAGCCGTCCGGGTCCTTCCGCACGCTCGTCACCGTCACCGACGAGTCCTTCGCCTTCGTCGCCGCGGTCACCTTCGCCAGCTCGTCGCCGGTCACCGCCGTGTCCGCGTCACCGCGGCCGCCGCCCTTGCCGTCACCGCCGCCCTTGCCGGTCTTGGCGGTGAAGGTCTTGAGGTCGGCGCTCACGTCGTACATCACCTTCGCGCCGTCCTTCGTGCCGAACACGTCGTAGGAGCCGTCCGGATCCTTCCGCACGCTCGTCACCGTCACCGACGAGTCCTTCGCCTTCATCGCCGCCGTCACCTTCGCCAGCTCGTCGCCGGTCACGGCGGTGTGGTCGCCGCCGCCGCGCTGGTGACCGGGGGCGGCGGCGGAGCTGCTGGCGGAGGGGGACGGCGCCGTGGTGGCGGCGACGGCGGGGATGCCGAAGAGGAGCGCGCCCGCGACGGCGGTGCTGGCGGCGGCGATGCTGATCTTCACAGTGCGACGCACGGTAGGTGTCCTTCCAGTTCGATCATGGTGTTCGACTGGAACTCAGCGTGCGGTGGCTTCCTGTGTACAGCCTGTCAACGGCCTGCTGTTTCGCCGCCGATCGGGGCGTTCAGCAGCCGCGCCACACGGCCAGCTGGGCGCCGAGGTCGTCGTGACGCACGGTGCCGATCATCGTGCGGCCGTCCGGGCCGACCCAGTCGATCACGCTCGGCGCGGGGTCCGGCATCGGCATCGGCAGCACGAAGGCGGCGCCGTCGTGCCAGACGGCCGGGCGGCCGGTGCCGTCGATCGCGCCGGCGGCCACGCCCGACGCGCCGATCGCCATCGGGCCCACCATCTTGTCGAGGATCTCGACGGCGCCGGAGCGGAGGTTCCACCGCACGCCGCGGCTCGGGTGGGCCGGGTCGTCGACCAGCTTCCCGTCCCGCTCGACGGGTTCGGCCGCGGACACTCCGAGCGCCCAGTCACCCCCGACCGCGACCGCGGCGACCCGCAGGTAGCCGTCCGGCACTGCGAGGGCCGTCGCGGTGCCGTCCGGCGTCCAGCGGTACCCGTGCCGGTTCTGGCCCGCGTTGCCGACCACGACGCCGTCGTCGTTGATGCCGACGGCGCTGGTGTCGCGGGTGCCGGCGGCGCTGGTGTCACCGGTGCCGGCGGCCAGCAGGAGCGGGGTCGCCGCGCCGGCCCGCCACAGCACCGCCCGCTCCCCGCCGGCCTTGAGCGTCACCGTCCCCGCGACATCGCCGCGGGTGTTGATGCCGGCCGCCGACGTGGAGGTCGCCGAGTCCGGCACCGGCAACGGGACCACCTTGCCGTCACGGATGAGGACGGCCCGCTCCCCCGCGACTCCCGGCACGTGACGCGTGCCGGCGACCACGCCGGAGGCGTTGACGCCCGCGACCGAGATGTCCTTGATGGCGGGCAGGGGCTGCGGCGGCCCGCCGTCGGTCCACAGCATCGCCCCCAGCTCCGCCCCGTTGTGGTTGGGGACCGCCACCACGAGCCGGCCGGCCGGGTCCACGCCGCGGATGTCGAGCCCGTTGGCGTCCGGCGGCAGAGGCAGCGGCGACGAGGCGCAGGCGCTCGCGCTCGGAGGCGCCGCGGCCGGCGCGGCGGCCGGCGTCGAGCAGCCCGAGACGGTGGCGAGCGCCACCACCAGCACCGCACCGGCGAATCGCATCCTCGTCGTCTCCTTCTGGTGGGTCGTCATCGGCAGGTCCAGCGGGTGTTGTCGTACAGGTCATGGCGATCGCCCTCGACCATGCTGGCCACGACCGTGGTGCCGTCGCCGGTGATGCCGGCGCGCCAGCGCCACGGACGGTCCGGGTTCAGCGGGAGCAGCACCGTGACCGCGCCGTCCCGCCACAGGGCCAGGCCGGACGCGCGCTCCGCGGGTACGCCGAGCACGGTCCCGGCGGCGCTCACGGCGAGCGGGGTGAAGAGCCCGAGCGGCTCGACGGCGCCGGTGCGCAGGTTCCACCGGGCGTGCCAGGGGCCGAGCTCGTCCGGGTCGTGCGGGCGGGTCAGCGGCGCCGTCCCGACGGCCCACTCGCCGCCGACCGCCGTGACGGCCCCGGCGGCGCCCTTCGGCAGCGGCGTGCCGTCGCCGTCCCACCGGTAGGCGACCGTCGCGTCGTCCGCGACCGTCGCGTCGTCCGCGACCGTCGCGCCGGCCGCCACGCCGTCGTCGGTGATCCCGGCGACCTGCGCCCTGCGGCCCGCACCGGCGGGCGGCTCGACGAACCCGCCGCCGGCCGGCCAGACCAGCCCGACCCGGCCGCCGCCGACCACCGCGTATCCGGCGGCGTCGCCGCGGGCGTTGACGGCGAGCGCCTCGCTGCCGGTCGCGCCCGGCGGCAGCGGCAGCGGCACGACCGCGCCGTCGTGGAACAGGGCCGCCCGGCGTTCGCCGCCCGCCGTGCGGGTGGCACCGGCGACGGTGCCGTCGCGGTTGACCGCGTTCGGCGCGAACCCGATCGCCGCCGCCGGCCGGTCCGGCACGCCGTCCTTCCAGACGAGCAGGCCGGTCACCGAGGATGCGGACGCGTAGCCGCCGACCATGTACCGCCCGGTCGGGTCGACCGTGTACACCGCCCACTGCCCGGCGGGGAGTCCCGGCGGGGCGGGCACCGCGGCGGCCGTGCAGGTGAGCGGCACCGCCGACCGGGTCGGGGCGACCGGCTGCGTCGGGGTCACCGCGGGCGGCCCGCCGTCGGGGCGGCGCAGCGACGACCCGAACACCACCCCGGCGACGACCAGGGCGACGACGACCCCGGCCGCGGCCGCCGCCCTGATCCGCCCGCGCCGCACGCTGCGGCGAGCGCCGGCGAGCACGTCGTCGGCGAGCAGGCGCACCGGCGGGGCCTCCCGCTCCGCGTGGGACCGCAGCACCTCTTCGGGGGTCACGCGGGCCTCCTCATCGACAGGTCGGCGCCGGTCGCCGGCGTCGCCGCGAACAGCTCGCGCAGCGCCCGCAGCGCCGTCGACGTCTGCGCCTTGACCGTGCCCTCCGAGCGGCCCAGCACCCGGGCGACGTCGGCGACGGGCAGGTCGCACAGGAACCGCAGCACCACCACGATCCGTTGCCGCTCCGGCAGCCGGCGCAGCGCGTCGTGGACCAGCAGCCGCTCGTCGACCTGCCCGATCGCCGCCTCGACGGCGTGGTCGGGCGGCGTGTCCCGCAGGAACACCCGCGTCCACGGCCGGCGCTGATCGCTCAGGCACGCCCGGACCACCATCGAGTGCACGTACGCGTCGAGGTTGTCCACCTCGCCGCGCCGCGTCCAGCGCCGGTACAGCGTCGTCAGCGCGTTCTGCACCGCGTCCTCGGCGCGGTCCCGGTCGCCCAGGACCAGCCACGCGACCCGGTGCAGGCGAGGCAACTGCGCCCGTACGTACTCGACGTACTCGTGCTCCTCGTCGACCCGCACCCGCGTCGTCCCCCTCCGGTGGCCACTGTTCCACCCCGGTAGACGCAAGCGGGCCTGGCTGAGGTTTAGACGATGCGGATCATAGACCGGGCAGCGTCTGCTGATCGTCGTAGACGGGCCAGCCGTCCGCGCCCCGGCGGACCCCTTCCGTCAGGCGGTGCGCCTGCCGGGTGCCGGCGTCGACGAGGTGCACGACCGTCGCGCCCCGCATGACGAGCGCGTCCGCGACGAGCATGCGGTGGCAGTGCCACCACAGCGTCTCGGCGCACAGCACGGCCGGCAGCTCGGTCGCGGCCCGGCCGACGAGGTCGTCGACGGCCGTGCGGAACGCCGGCGTGTCCATGTGGTCGGCGTACGCGGCGACGCGCAGGGCGGTGTGCCGGGAGCCCGGGGTGGAGTGCCGCCGCCCGCCGAGGGTCTCGCCCTGCCAGGTGTACCGCAGCCCGGCGCCGGTCACCGCCTCGGCGAGGGCCTCCCGCCCGTACTGCGGGTGCCGCCGGGACCCCGGGAACCTGCGCACGTCGACGAGCGTGCGCACGCCGGCGGCGACGAGGATGTCGAGCAGCGCCTCGACCGGCCGCGCGCCGTGCCCGACCGTCCAGACCCGCGCCGCCCCGCCGTCCACCGGAGCAACGCTACCCCGGCTCCGGACAGCGCAGCTCCGGCAGGCACGGCTTCAGAACGGGCGGCCTCAGAACGGGCGGCCTCAGGACGGGCGGGCTTCAGGAGGAGGCGGCGGCGAAGGTGCCGTAGTGGACGACCTCGTCGAACGGGCGGCGGGCGGGGTTGCGGATCAGCTGGAGCGGCCGGTCGGCCGGGTAGCCGACGCCGATCAGATAGGCGACGGTGTGGGTGTCGGGCACGCCGAGGATCTCGCGGGCCTTCTCCTGGTCGCCGACCCCCGCGTGACCGGTGCCGATGCCCAGGTCCGCGGCGGCGACGAGGATGGCGTAGGTCGCCTGGCCGAGGTCGTACCGGTCGGTGAGGCGGGTCCGCTCGTCCGGGGCTTCCGGCAGCACCAGGGCGATCGCGGCCGCCGCGTCGGCGACGTGCTGCGCGCCGGGCCAGACGGTCGCGAGCCTGGTCAGCTGTTCGCGGTCGGTGACGACGACGAAGTCCCAGTGCTGCCGGTTGGACGCGGACGGCGCCCGCCAGCCCGCCTCGACGATGCGCCGCAGGTCTTCCGCCCGCACCGGGTCCGGCCTGTACTTGCGGACGTTGCGCCGCGACCGCACCGCATCCCACGTCTCCATCGTCACAGCTCCATGCTGGTCAGGGCGCGCAGCCGCAGCTCCGACGCCATCTCGGCCCACACCGCCGCGTCAGGCACGGCGGGCGGGCAGGGCTCCGCCGGGAGACTTTCCGCTGAAGCCACGCCGAAACCGATCAGACGGTGGCCGAGCCGGATCACCCGGTTCGCGAGGTGGGTGACTACCGCGTGCCCCGTGAGCTGTCCTGCGAGTGCCATACGGGTCAGCGTAGCGAATCTCCTATCCAAACGATAGGATTACTTCCGTGGGGTTCCATGAGGTGGGGATCGTCGGTGCGGGGGTGCACGGCCTCAGCGCCGCGTATCACCTGGCCCGGCGGGGCGTGTCGACGGTCGTGTTCGAGCGCGGCACGCGGGCCGCCGGCCCGACCGGCCGGGCCAGCGGGGTGGTGCGGTCCTACTACACCAACCGGTTCCTGGCCGAGGTCGCCCGCGACAGCACGGCCGTGCTCGCCGACTTCGCCGACCAGGTCGGCGGCGAGAGCGGCTATGTGCGCACCGGCGGGCTGTACCTGCACGGCCCCGACGACCTCGCGGACGTCCTCCGCACCGGCGGCGACCACGAGATCCTGACCGACGACCTCGCGGCGCGCTTCAGCTACCTGAACCTCGACGGGACCGCGATCGGCGTGTGGGAGGAGCGCGCGGGGTACGCCGACCCGTACCGCACCGCACTCGGGTACGCCGCCGCGGCCGTGCGACACGGCGCGACGCTGCTGGAGCACGCCGCCGTGCGGGTCGTCGACGAAGGCCCCCGGTCCGTCCGGGTGGTGCTCGCCGATCGGAGCCGGCACGAGGTCGGCCGACTGCTCGTCGCGGCCGGGCCGTGGACCGGGCCGCTGCTGGCGCAGGTCGGCGTCACGCTGCCGCTGACCGCCGAGCGCCACGTCGTCGCCGGGCTGGCGCACCCGCCGGAGGCCGCCCCGCACGCGGTGCCGTACGTGCTGATCGACGTCCAGCACGGGTACTACTCCCGGCCGGCCGGCGCGCACCGCTTCCTGCTCGGCGCGCTCGCCCCGACCGCCACCACCGACCCCGACGACTACTCCCCCGACGTGACCGGCGCCGAGTTCGCGTGGCTCGCCGCCCGCGCGGCGCGGCGGGCGCCGGTGCGGGCCCGGGCGGCGGCGGACCGCAGCTGGGCGTCCCTGTACGACGTCAGCCCCGACTGGCAGCCGGTCACCGGCCGGGTCACCGATCGCGTCCACGTCGACGCCGGCACCAGCGGGCACGGCTTCAAGCTCGCACCCGTGTGGGGCGAGCACGTGGCCAGGCTGCTCACCGGCGACGCCGACCAGCGGCTCGAGCAGTTCTCACCCGACCGCTTCGCCGCCGGGTCGGCCCTCGCCGCCGGCTTCGGCGCCGCGCGCATCCTGGGCTGAGGCCGCCTCTGGTGCCGGCCGGCCGGCGGGTGCCGTCCTGCGGCACGTCTCGGCCTTGCCGGTGCCGTGACCGGCGTCGATGACGGTCGGGCCCGGCCGTTCGCTGAACTGATGGTCGGCGATCCGCTACCGTCGGAGACGGGCGTGTCCATCGCGGTCGACCCCGACGGCGGGACCCGCGTGACGTGGCCTACCGGACGTCGCGACTCGGTCGCACAATGCCAGGAGCAGCACGGTACGCCGCACGGCGAAGTCGGATCTGTCGGAAGCGCACGGAAAGCCACGGTTCGTGCGCAGCTCCTGGGGGTACCACAGCTGCGCGACGACACAGGGAGGAGCCCGGCAGATGAGCACACCACGGAGGCGAATCCCGCCGGCGACGTCGTGGAGCTGACCATCGCCCTGTCGTCCAGGGACGACGAGGACCTCGTCGAGCTGACGGGCATCCTCGACTACGCGTCGGTGCCGTACCTGCGGCACGTCGTGTTCGAGCTGCTGGACGACCACCGGCGCCAGATCGTCGTGGGTGTGTCCGGGCTCCGCCTGCTGGATGCCGCCTCGATCAAGCTGTTCCTGTACCTGCAGAGCCGCGCCGAGCAGCTCGGCGGCGACCTGCGGCTCGCGGAGGCCGGCGGCACCGTCCTGGCCACCCTCGAGGTCACCGGCGTCGCCAAGCAGCTGGGCGTCTACGACGAGCTGGCCTGGCCGGTACACCGGCGGCAACGGGAACCCGTCGACCTCGGCGGCATGCGCGTCGGTCATGGCGAGTGGCCGGCGAACGCGACCGAGCTGCTGATGCGGCTGCACGAGCTGGACGCCACCGACCCCGTCCGGCGCAGGGCCCGCGACGACGTCATCGAGCTGTGCCTGCCCGCCGCCCACCGTCTCGCGCGGCGCTACAGCGGCGGTGGCAGCCCGACCGCCGACCTGACGCAGGTCGCGGCGCTGGGCCTGGTCAAGGCCGTCGACGGCTTCAACCCCGCGCACGGGGTGGAGTTCGGCGCATACGCGACGCCGACGGTCCTCGGCGAGATCAAGCGGTACTTCCGGGACCGCTCGAACGGCATCCGGATGCCCCGGCGGCTCCAGGAGCTGCGGCTGTCGGTCAACAGGGTCAGCGACCAGCTGACCCAGTTGTGCGGGCACTGGCCGACCGTCGCCGACCTCGCCGCGCACCTCGGCGCCGACGAGGAGGAGATCGTCGAGATGATCTGCGCGTGCAACGGCCACCAGCCGCTGTCGCTGGACCTGCCCTCCGCCGGCATCGAGGACGACACGACGCTGATGGACATCGTCGGCGCCGAGGACCCGGCGTATGACCTGGTCGAGCACCGGGAGTCGCTGCGGGTGCTGGTGGCGCAGCTGCCGGAGCGCGAGCAGCGGATCCTGAGCCTGCGCTTCTACGGCAACCTGCCGCAGGGGCAGATCGCCGCGCTGGTCGGCCTGTCGCAGATGCACGTGTCGCGCCTGCTGCGCCGGTCCCTGTCGACCCTGCACCGCCGCCTGACCGAATAGTCCGCTACCCGCCGAGCGTGCACCACACGATCTTGCCGTCGGGGGTCGGGGTGGCGCCCCACGCGGTCGTGAACGCCTCGACGATCACCAGCCCGCGACCGCCGCTACCGGCCTCGGTCCCGGCCGCGCCGCCGAGGCGGGGCATCGCCGGGGAGTGGTCGCGCACCGCCAGGTGCAGCCGGCGCCGGTGCACCGACGCCAGTGCCGTGCGCGGACCCACACCGTGCTCCAGCGCGTTGACCACGAGCTCCATGACGACCAGCTCGGCGTGCTCGGCCAGCGCGCTCAGCCCCTCCCGCGCGCACAGCATCCGCACCACGTCCCGGGCGCCGGAGAGGGCATCCGGCCCCTCGGGGATCTCCCACCGCACCTGCACCGGCCGGCTCCGGCCCGCGGCGAGGGCCTCCGCCGCCGCCCGGTCCGCGGCGAGCGGCACGTGCCGGCCGATCGCGAGGTCCTCGAGCTCCCGGGCGAGCGCCGGCGACGCGGAGTGGTGCACGAGGTCGGCGCCCGGCCACGCGGCCGCCGCCCGGGCGAGCGGCACGAACGCGGTCAGCGCGATCGGCTCGGTGCCGGTGACGCCGGCCAGGTCGATGAGGACGGCGTCCGGCTCGGCGGCGAGCGTGCCCAGCACGCTGCGCCGCAGCTCCGGTGTGGTGTGCGGGTCGATGCGGCCCTTCACCGTCACATGTGCCAGCGGTGGCGAGAGCTCGACGCGGCAGACGAGAGCGGCGGTCGGCACCGACCCACTGTACGACCGCACGGGCGGCTGCGGCGAAGGACGCGGCGCCATCAACATCGGCGGATGGTGCGATGATGCGGGCGTGACGGACGGCGGTGGGTACCTGCTCGACAACCAGCAGCCGGAGGCGGGCGCCCGCTTCACCGCCCTGGAGGCGCTGTTCGACCCGTCCACGTTCCGCCACATCGACGCCCTGGGCATCCGGGCCGGCTGGCGGTGCTGGGAGGTCGGCGCCGGCGGCACGAGCGTGCCGGCCTGGCTCGCCTCGCGCGTGGGCCCGGCCGGGCACGTCCTGGCCACCGACATCGACACCTCCTGGACCGGGTCCGGCAGCGGCGCCGGCTACGAGGTCCGCCGCCACGACGTGGGCGTCGACCCGCCGCCGGACGACCGCTTCGACCTCGTGCACGCCCGCCTGGTCCTCGTCCACGTCCCGCAGCGCGCCCGCGCTCTCGCCGCGATGATGGCGTCGGTACGGCCCGGCGGCTGGCTCCTGCTCGAGGAGGCGGACCCGTCGTTGCAGCCCCTCGTCTGCCCCGACGAGCACGCCCCGCCGCAGCGCCTCGCGAACAAGCTCAAGCACGACTTCCGCACGCTCATGGCCGCCCGCGGCGTCGACCTCGCCTACGGGCGCACCCTGCCGCGCCTGCTGCGCGAGGCGGGCCTCGTCGACGTCGCCGCCGACGCGTACTTCCCCGTCGCCGGGCCCGCCTGCGCCGCTCTGGAGCACGCCACCACCCGCCAGGTCCGCGCGTCCCTGACCAGGGCCGGCCTCGCCACCGACGCGGAGATCGACCAGCACCTCGCCAACATCGAGGCCGGCCTCCTCGACCTCGCCACCTCCCCCATGATCTCCGCCTGGGGCCGCGTCCCGTCGTGACGCGGCCCCGAGACAAGCACAGGACAGGCACGGTCACGGCTGGAACCGCCAGGTCTGGTTGGACGCTGCCCGAGGAGGTCAGCGACGGACGTGGACGGTCGCTCGTCAGGCGGTGAAGCAGATGACGAGGCCGTAGACCATGACGCTCAAGACGACGAACAGCATGGCGGCCCTGCCGATGTCGACCGACGTGTGGTGCCCGGCATACACCCGCTGGAGCGCCCTGAAGCAGGCGTACGCCGCCCACAGCGCCCAGACGAAGAACATGACGATGATAAATTTCTGCGTCGCGTCGATGTTGACCGCTCCCTGATTGTTCGGCCGGGATCCTGCCGTCCAGGGTGACCAGGTGCGAGTGCACGACGCATGCATTCCGTCGGCAGCGCCCCGCTGCGGCGGTGGACGTGAAGTCCTGCCGGTCAGTGGGAGCGGAGCAGGCGGCCCGCGCCGGGGAGCTGGTCGGGGAGGCCGTGGGAGCGCAGGGCGTGCCAGAGGGTGGCGGCGTTGATGGCGATGACCGGCTTGCCGAGCTCCTCCTCCAGGGTGTCGGCGAGGGCGACGAACGACAGGTTGGTGCCGACCTGCACGATCGCGTCGACATCCGGGGCGTCGAGCTCGGCGACGACGGCGCGGAGGCGTGCGGAGGGGACGCGGGCGATGTCCGTCGCGGTCGGGCAGCGCAGGCCCGTGATGGCGGCGACGTCGAACCCCGCCTCGGTGAAGAACCGGCCCACTTCGCGGTCGGCGATCGGCTGGTACGGCGAGAACACCGCGATCCGGTGGCAGCCGAGCTCCCGCAGGGCGGCGCGGCACGAGCTGGCGCCGGTGGTGACCGGGAGGCCGGTGCGGGCGCGCAGGCGGTCCTCGAACGCGGCGTTGCCCTCCACGCCACCCCAGAACGTCTCGGCGGACATACCCATGACCATGCGGTCGGGCTCGGCGGTGAGGACGTCGCGCACGGCGGTGTCGATGGAAGCGCGGATCTGGACCAGCAGCGCCTCGAAGCCGGCGTCGTCGCCCATCGCGGGGTTCGGGATGTGCATGGAGCCGGCGCGGAACGTCACCCCCGGCACCCGGGCGCTCCAGTAGTCGTGCTCGACGACGGTGTTGGTGCTGGGGACGATGACGCCGAAGACGGCGCGCGGCCCGACGGCGTTGGTCATGCGGTCAGCTCCTGACAGACGACGGAGACCATGCGGTGTGCCCGCGCGCGGGCGGCGGGGCGGTCCAGCAGCAGCGCGTCGAGCAGGAGCGGCGAGACGATCGCGGCGACGGCGTCCTCGCGGTCCTTCGCCGGGGCGCCCGCGGCGCGCAGCACGGTGTGGAACGGCGCCAGGAGGTCGGTGACGTACCGCTGGCGCAGCGGCACCGCCGCCGGGTCGGAGGCGGCGGCAACGACGAGGGCCTGCAGGAACGCGCCGACGGGCCGGTCGCGGAGCCGGTCGCACAGCTGGTCGACGGCGGCGTGCAGGTCCTGCGCCGGCTCGCCGGTCGGCGCGCCGATCGGCAGCGGCGCGACGTCGATCAGCGCGGCGAGCACCGCGCCGGGCGTGGGCCAGTGCCGGTAGATGGTCGACCGCGACACGCCGGTGACCTGATGCAGCCGCTGCGCGGTCAGCGCCGCCGCACCCTCGGCCAGCAGCAGCTCCAGGGCCGCGGTCAGCACGACGGTCTCGGTGTCGGAGGTGGGGCCGGCGGGTCGGCCAGGTCGGGTCACGAGCGTTGACGGTACACCTTGTACGCGAAACTATTAAGCGATACATTCCGCACCGGAAACTGCTGCCGAGCCTGGAGGCACCCATGCGCCCGCACGTGGAGATCGTCGACGAGCGTGACCTGATCTGGCACCTCGCCGAGTTCCAGCACGCCACCGGCACCGCCCAGCAGCGCAACCTCAGCTACGACGAGGAGGACGGGTCGGCCTCGCTGAAGGTCCGCTTCACCGGCGACTGGTCGCGGCCGGCCGGCGTACACGACGCGGACACCGAATGGTTCGTGCTGTCCGGCGAGGTCGTCATCGGCGACACCGTCCTCGGGCCGGAGGGCTACTGGACCGCGCCCGCCGGCGTGTGGACCCCGCCGGTCACGGCGACGGCCGGCACGGAGATCCTGCTGTTCCGCGAGTACGGCGACTGGCACTTCCACCCTGAAACCAAGGACCGTGAAACCGTGCGGCCCGACCAGAAGCTCGTCGTGCTCGACAGCGCCCGGATGCCGTGGATCGACGTCAAGGACGGCTCCCCGATGCGCTTCGACCTCGGCGGCACGCCGGTGCCGGGCCTGTTCATCAAGCTGCTGCACCGCGACGAGAAGACCGGCTTCTACACCCGGCTCATCAAGGCCAAGCCCGGCTGGCGGGAGGTGCCGCTCGCACACCACCCGTGCTCCGAGGAGGCGTACTGCCTCGACGGCGGCTTCGACTACAACTTCGGCAAGATGTGGCCCGGCACGTACTTCTGGCGCCCGCCGCTGATCCGCCACGGCGACTTCACCGCCGACGCCGAGGCCGGCTGCACGTGGATCGTGCGCTCCGACGCGGACCTCGTCGACTGGTACACCGACAACGCCCGCGTCCAGATGCACGGCGACGCCACCAACTGGGGCGAGGGCTTCCCGCACAGCGCCGCGCCGCGGTTCATCGAGCCGGTCCGCTCCCGCAGCATCGGCCGCTGGAGCGACCCCACGCACCAGTGACGCAGCCGACACCCGCTCCCGCGGCGGGGCGTATGTATGGTGATGAGTGCAGCTGGTTCGGCCGGTCCCCCGGGACCGGTCGTGGCAACAGGGAATCCGGTGCGAATCCGGGACTGCCCCGCAGCGGTGAGTGGGAACGACCGCCGTCATTGAGCACTGGGCCGCGAGGCCTGGGAAGCGACGGCCAGTAGGCGACCCTGGACGACATCCAGGGTCACGCCCGCGAGTCCGAAGACCTGCCAGCGCACCGCGCGCCGCCCGGCGTGCGGTGGTCGGAGGCCGCGCGGGACGGCCGACGCCATCGACCGGCCCACGCGGCGCGCCGCCGCGCGGCCGGTGGCGTCCCCCGTGCCAGTCCGGCCGTCGTGACTGTGCACCGAGGGGACACATGAGCACCACATTCGGGCTGAGCACCGTGCTCGGCTACCCGCGCATCGGCGGGAACCGCGAGCTGAAGCGGGCCGTCGAGGCCTACTGGGCCGGCACCATCGACGAGGACACCCTGGAGCGCACGGCGGCGACGCTGCGCGCCGACGTGTGGCAGACGCTGCGCAACGCCCGCCTCGCGGCGATCCCGTCGAACACGTTCTCCTACTACGACCACGTCCTCGACACCGCCGTCGCGGTCGGGGCGACACCCACGCGGTTCACCGCGCTCGGGCTGTCGAAGCTCGACACGTACTTCGCCATGGCCCGCGGCGTGGACGCCGAGCCGGCGCTCGAACTGACGAAGTGGTTCGGCACCAACTACCACTACCTGGTGCCCGAGATCGGACCCGACACCGTCTTCGCCGCCGACCCGGCCAAGGCGCTGCGGGAGCACGCCGAGGCCCGCGCCCTGGGCCTCGAGACCCGGCCGGTGCTGGTCGGACCGGCCACGTTCCTGCTGCTGGCCAAGGGCGACGACCCGTTCGCCCGGCTCGACGACCTGGTCGGCGTCTACGCCGAGATCCTCGCCGCCCTCGCGGATGCGGGTGTCTCGTGGGTACAGCTGGACGAGCCGGCCTACGCCACGGACCGCGGCCCGGACGAGATCGACGCGCTGCGCCGCGCCTACGCCCGGCTCGGCGCGCTCAGGGCACGGCCGAAGCTCTTCGTCGCCACGTACTTCGGCGAGATCGGCGACGCCCTGCCGGCCCTGCTGGACACGCCGGTCGAGGCGATCGGCCTCGATCTCGTCGCCGGCCCCGGCAACCTCGACCGGCTCGCGGCCGCCGGACCCCTGGGCGGCAGGACGATCGTCGCGGGGCTCGTCGACGGCCACAACGTCTGGCGCACCGACCTGCGCGCCGCGGTCGCCGCCGGGGCGGTCGTCGCCGGCCTGGCCGACCACGTGGCGGTGTCCACGTCCTGCTCGCTGCTGCACGTGCCGGTGGACCTGTCCGTCGAGACCCGCCTCGACCCGGGCCTGCACGAGCGGCTCGCGTTCGCGCGGCAGAAGGTCGACGAGGTCGTGCTCCTCGGCCGCGCGCTGCGCGACGGCACGGCCCACCTGCCCGCGCCGCTGCCCCCGCCCCCGGCGGCGTGGCGGCACGACGAGGTGCGCGCCCGGCTCGCCGCCCTCACCGCCGCCGACCGGCGGCGCGGCGACTCCACCGCCCGCGCCGCCCGCCAGCAGGAACTGCTCGGGCTGCCCGACCTGCCGACGACCACGATCGGCTCGTTTCCGCAGACCGCCGAGCTGCGCGGGGCCCGCGCCGCGCTGGCCGCCGGCACCCTCGACGACGAGGGCTACACCGCGCTGATGCGGGCCGAGGTCCGGCGGGTCGTCCGGCTGCAGGAGGACCTCGGCCTGGACGTGCTCGTGCACGGCGAGCCGGAGCGCAACGACATGGTGCAGTACTTCGCCGAGCAGCTGTCCGGGTTCGCCGCCACCGAGCACGGCTGGGTGCAGTCGTACGGCTCCCGCTGCGTCCGCCCGCCGATCCTGCACGGCGACGTGGCCCGCAGGGCGCCGATGACGGTCGGGTGGGCCACGTTCGCCCAGTCGCTGACCACCCGGCCCGTCAAGGGGATGCTCACCGGCCCGGTCACCGTCCTCGCATGGTCGTTCGTCCGCACCGACCAGCCGCTCGCCGCCACCGCCGACCAGGTCGCGCTCGCGCTGCGCGACGAGTGCCGGGACCTCGAGGCCGCCGGGATCCGGGTGATCCAGGTGGACGAGCCGGCGCTGCGCGAGACGCTGCCGCTGCGCCGGGCGGCGCAGGGGGCGTACCTGGACTGGGCGGTCGGCGCGTTCCGGCTCGCGACCAGCGGCGTCGCCGACGACACGCAGATCCACACCCACCTGTGCTACTCCGAGTTCGGCGACGTCATCACCGCGATCGACGCCCTCGACGCCGACGTCACCAGCATCGAGGCGTCCCGGTCGAAGATGGAGGTCCTCGGCGACCTCGCCGCCGCCGGGTACCGGCGCGGCGTCGGGCCCGGGGTGTGGGACATCCACTCGCCGCGGGTGCCGTCGCGCGAGGAGATGGCCGAGGCGCTGCGCCACGCGGTCGCGGCCGTCCCGGCCCGGCGGCTGTGGGTCAACCCCGACTGCGGCCTGAAGACCCGCGGCTACGCCGAGGTCGAGGCGTCCCTGCGGCATCTCGTCGCGGCCGCCGCCGAGGTCCGCGCCGGCTGATCTCTGGAGCCGTGGCACGTGCCGGCGCCTCACGTCGGGGTCGGCACGTGCCGTTGGCGTTTGCGGCCTGTGTACAGCGAAGCCCGGCGCGCTGCAGGCCTGTCGTCCCCGGTTTGCGTCAGCACATGTTGACGATTGCTCCGGCGTCAGCTTATGCTGACGGTATGACCGTGATCGACGAGCTCGGTCGCGCCGCGCACGACAGCGACCACGACGTCGCGCTGCGGGCCGTCGCCCGCCTGCGCCGCCTGACCGAGCAGCTGGAGGCCGAGCGGGTCGCCGCCGCCCGCCGGGACGGATGGTCGTGGCAGGACATCGCGCTGCGGCTCGGCGTCACCAAGCAGACCGTGCACCGCAAGCACCGCGGCACCGGCGACGACTGATGCGCCGCTGCCACCGTCGACCGCGAACGCCGGCCGCCATCACTGATCGCCACCACCGATCGCCATCGCCGGTCGCCATCACCGATCGCATCGTCGTCGCGAGGAGGACTGATGTTCCGCGGTAGCCATCCCGACCTGTGCCGGACCATGGGCCGCGCCGTGCTGCGGGCCCGCGAGCTCGGCCACCCCCGCACCGGCAGCGAGCACCTGCTGCTCGCGCTCACCACCGGCACCGACGAGGTCGCCGCGGTGCTCGCCCGGCACGGCGCGACCGAGCCCGCGATCCTCGACGCCGTGTGCCGGGCCGCGCCGCTGGGCGCCGGCGTCGCCGACGACCGCCAGGTCCTCGCGTCGCTCGGGCTCGACATCGACCGGCTCCTCGAGGGTGTCACCCCGACGGCCCTCGACCGGGTCACCTGGCGGGAGCCGCTGCTGCCGCTCGGCGCCGCGAAGGCGCGGCGGTGGTCCGCGCAGAAGCGGCCGCCGATGGGGCTCGACGCGCAGGCGGCCTTCGAGGCGTCGCTCCGGCTCGCCCTCGCCCGCCGCGAGCGGGACCATCGCACGGAGCATCTCGCGTTCGCGCTCACCGCGCTTGACCCCGGCGCCGCCTGGACGCTCGACACCGCCGGCGTGGACATCGCCGGGCTCCTCGCCGACCTCGGCCGGTCCTTCCCGCCGCCGCGGCGCAACCTGATCCTCCGCGCGGACCGCCGCCTGTGGCACCGTTCGCGCCGCAACGACCTCGTCGCCCGGTACCAGCGAACCACCGGCCGCACGGCCACCTCACCCGGCGCCCTCCCCGCCGTCATTGCCGGCCAAACGATGTAACGGCCCGATCCGTCCTCACTGCTTACAGGGTGAGGGCGGTGGCGGGTGGCCGGATGGCGTTTGGGCATATTGCCCCCGACGGGGAGGGGTTTCACTATGTCGATGCGCAAGTGCGCCAACCTGCCGGTACAGGCGCCGGCGGTCCGCGCGGTCGTGGGATGGCAGTCCGGCGCCGGCGTGCCCGACGCCGGCGGTTCGGCGCTGCTGCTGGTCAACGGCAAGGTCCGGGACGACAACGACTTCGTGTTCTACAACCAGCCGGCGCACCCGGCCGGGGCGGTCCGGCACGAGGGGAAGGCGACCGCGGGGAACCAGGTCACCGACACGGTGTTCGTGGACCTGGGCCGGGTGGAGCCGTCGATCGTCGCACCTGCGACTCCCGCCGTGCCGGTGCGGTTGACGAAGGTGACACTGACCAGGCAGGCGCCGACGGTGTCGCTCGCCAAGCAGGGCGGCCGGTCCGGGTCGCTGCGGGTCAACCTCAACTGGAGCATGCGCTCCCTCGGCAAGCGCGGCCTCTTCGGCAAGCAGAAGACCGCCCACCTGCCCGACCTGGACCTCGACCTGTGCTGCCTGTACGAACACGTCGACGGCCGCAAGGGCATCGTCCACCCGATCGGCGGCAGCTTCGGCGCGCTGGACCGCCCGCCGTACATCATGCTCGACGGCGACGACCGCACCGGCGCCAACGAGGCGGGCGAGAACCTCACCATCAACCTCGACCACACAGACAAGTTCCGCCGGATTCTCATCTTCGCGAGCATCTACGCCGGCGCCACCTCGTTCGCCGGCTTCGACGCCGTCGCCACCCTCTTCCCCCAGCACGGCGCCCCGATCGAGATGCGCCTCGACGAGTGCACCGTCATGGCGCGGGCCGCCGCCCTGTTCCTCATCGAGAACATCAACGGCGAACTCGTCGTCCGCCGCGAGTCCCGCTACATCGTCCAGGCCCCCGGCCAGTACCGAAACGACGCCGTCGACGCCGCCTACAACTGGGGCATCAAGTGGGTGACCGTCCCGGGCAAGAGCTGACCACCCCGCCCCGCGACGACCGTCCGCAGCCGCCGCCGCAGCCGCCGCGAGCTCCCAGGCAACGCCGCCAGCCGCAGCACCTCGGCCTCGGTGAGCTCGTGCCGGCCCGCCAGCGTCAACGCCGCCACGTACGGCCGGACCTCCGCCGCCTCGAGCAGCCTTGCGACATGGTGCAGGACGCGCAGCAGCACGCCACGGTCGGCATTGGGATGCCCGGCGACAACGCGCAGCAGATCGTTGAACTGCCACCAGTCGTAGTCGCCGTCCAGCACGCGCACCAGCGTGCCGGCAGCGGCCTGCGGTCGCCGCGCCACCGCCATCCGGACGAACGAATACCCGCTACCCGCGAGCGCGTCGAGCCCGGCTTGGTCGAGCCGGAGGTCCTGCGCCGCCCGGAGGTAGTCCGCCGGAGACCGCGCCCCGGCGGGCAGCAGCGACTCGAGCTTCACCCAGCCATCGTCCCACCACGCCGTTGCGGAAGGCATGACCGCCGCTGGCTGCGGGGTCAATCGAAGCGGCACCGAGTCGGTCGTGACAGGCGTGGCACCGCCGGCTGCGGGGTCAATCGAAGCGCTGCCAAGCCGCCGCGGCAGGCATGGCCGTCGCTGGCTGCGGGATCAACCGAAGCGGCGCCGAGCTCGGCGCGGCAGGCGTCCGCCGATGGCGTGAGTCGTTACGCGTCGGGTTCGGGTAATGCGCGGCGCAGGGCGTCGGCCGGGGTGAGGGTGCGGCCCTCGGCGTAGGCGTCGTCGAAGGCCGGGCGTCCCAGCGTGGTCGCGAGGTCGCGGTGCAGGTCCTCGTCGGCCGGTTTCGACGAGCGCAGGTGGGGGCCAGACGACTCGCGCTGGCGGTGCACGGCGCCGAGCTCGGCGCGGCAGGCGTCCGCCGATGGCGTGAGTCGTTACGCGTCGGGTTCGGGTAATGCGCGGCGCAGGGCGTCGGCTGGGGTGAGGGTGCGGCCTTCGGCGTAGGCGTCGTCGAAGGCCGGGCGTCCCAGCGTGGTCGCGAGGTCGCGGTGCAGGTCCTCGTCGGCCGGCTTCGACGGGCGTAGGTGGGGGCCGGACGACTCGCGCTGGCGATACGCGGCGCCGAGCAGGATGGCGGCGGGCCGGGGCTGGTCCTGCGCGGCGGCGAGCGCGGCGAGTGCCTCGAGGGACTGCACGAGCACGACCGACTGGCCGGCGACCAGGACCGCCTCGGCGCAGCCGCGCAGCAGCTCGCCGGCGCGGGGCAGGTCGCCGGTGCGCCTGGCGTGCTCGCCGAGGACGAACAGCGCCCGCCCAGCGCAGCGGCGGTCGCCGAGCCTGCGCAGCGCCGGCAGCACGTCGTGCATGAGGTCGGCGGCGCGAGCGGTGGAGCCGCGGACGAACGCCCACTGGGCGAGGCCGACGTCGGCGTGGACGATGTCGGCCTCGCTGCCGGCGGCCTCGGCCATCGCCCGGCTCTGCGTCAGCCAGGCGTGGATGTCGTCGTCGGCGACGCCCGCCGCCATGGCCCGCTGCGCCATCATGAACAGGGTGTTGGCCGCATACACGTGGTCGCCGGCGTGGCGGAACAGGGTGACGCTGTCGCGGCCCCACTGCAGGGCCTCGCTCAGTGCCCGCGATGCCAGCACGAGGCCCTGCATCGTGAGCGCCCGGTCCCACCCCCGGTCCTCGGGGAACCCGTCGAGGGCCTCGCGCAGCGCGGGGTGGCTCAGCTCCGGCCGGATCCAGGTCGAGCACATGCCGACCGCGCGGGCGGCGGTCGCCCGTGTCAGCGGGTCGTGGCCGGTGGCGAGCTGCCGCGCCTGCTCGGCGAGGTCGAAGGCGGTGCCGGCGTCGCTGGGGTGCAGCACGGCGCTGGCCGCGGCGAGCCCGGCGACCGCCGCCGGTGTCGCGGGCGGCTTGCCGGCGGCCAGGGTCCGCTGGATCCACTCCTGCGCCTCGCGGCGCTGCCCGGCCAGGTCCCAGAACCGTTCCAGGGCCGCGATCCAGCGCCATGCCGACTCGGTGTCGCCGGTGTCCACACTGTACGAGAACGCGGCGCGCACATTCGGCTGCTCCGTCGAGACGCGCAGGAACCACGCCCGCTGCTCGGCGTGCCTGAGCCCCTCGGCGGCGCGCTCGCCGAAGGCGAGGAAGTGCGCGGCGTGGCGGCGGCGCGCGCCGGGTTCGGCGTCGCCGGCGCAGAGGCGCTCCGCGGCATAGGACCGGATCGTCTCCAGCAGCCGATACCGGCGCGGCTCCCCGCCGGCAGTGGACACGAGCGACTTGTCGACGAGCGCCGGCAGCACTCTGACCGCCGCCCGCGCTTCGCCGTGGACCGCCTGCACGGCGTCGAAGTCGAAGTCGGCGGGGAACACGCCGAGCCGGTCGAACAGGACGCGCTCGTCGGCGTCGAGCAGCTCATAGCTCCAGTCGATGGCGCTGCGCAGGGTCCGGTGCCGCGGACCGGCGGTGCGGGCACCCGTGGAGAGCAGGTCGAAGCGCTGGTCGAGGTGCTCGACGAGCTCGGCCGGCCCGAACGTGCGCAGCCGCGACGCGGCCAGCTCGATCGCGAGCGGCAGGCCGTCGACCCGCCGGCAGAGTGCGGCGACGGCGGGGGCGACGCCGTCGGTCAGGGCGAACCCCGGCGCGGCGGTCGCGGCCCGGTCCACGAACAGCCGCACCGCCGCGCTGCCCGCGATGTCCGCCGCATCCAGGGAGGCCGGCACATCGAGGGGGTCCACCTGGTAGGTGACCTCGCCGGGCACGCCGAGGGGCTCGCGGCTGGTGGCGAGGACCCGCAGCGGCCCGCCGGCGCGCAGCAGCGTGGCGACGACGTCGGCGGCGGCCGCCACGACGTGCTCGCAGTTGTCGACGAGCAACAGACCCGGCAGGCCGGCGGCGGCGTCGCCGAGGATGTCGGTCAGGGACCAGCCCGGCTCCGGCACGACACCCAACGCCCGCGCGACGACGTCACCGACAAGATCCGGGGTGACCGGCGCCAGGTCCGCGAGCCACACCGCACCACCCACGCCACCCACGCCACCCACGCCACCCGCACCACCCGCGCCACCCGCACCGCCCACGCCACCCGCACCGCCCACGCCGCCCACGCCGCCCGCGTCGGCCGTGACGCCCGTGGCGACCCGGAACGCCAGCCGGGTCTTGCCGACCCCACCCGGCCCGGTCAGCGTGACGAGCCGGTGCTCGCGCAGCAGCGCCCCGACCTCGCCGGCCTCCCGGTCCCGGCCGACGAGGCTGGTCAGCGGCGCGGGCAGGGCCGGCGTGGAGCGGGCCGGACGGCGCAGCGCGGCACCGGCCTCGACCAGCGCCGCCCGGTCGGCGACGCCGAGCTTGCGCAGCAGCGCCGCGACGTGGCTCTCCACGGTCCGCACCGACAGGTGCAGCCGCTCGGCGATCTCCCGGTTGCGCAGCCGCTCCCCGACCGCGCGCAGCACCTCCGCCTCGCGATCGGTGACGCCGGCCGCCCGGCCCTGCCCCTCGACGCTCATGCCCGCATTCTCCCCGGCAGGTCTGACAAAAACTCCGTAGGAGGTTCCGTGCAACGTACGGATGACCCGGCGGGGCCCATCGGCGAAGCTGATGCGGTCAGTACACCACCGGACAGGAGCAGCATGGACACCGCAGGCTTTCTCGCGACCCCCGAGCCGACTGCCGAGGCGCAGCGCCTGTTCGACGACGACGTCGCCGAGCTCGGGTACGTGATGAACAACTCGCGCCTGTGGGCGTACCAGCCGGAGACGCTGTCGGGGCTGTTCGAGCTGCTCCGGAACGCGAACGCCGGCGACCGGCTCAGTCTGCGGCAGCGCGGCATCCTCGTCACCGCCTGCGCGTCGGCGTTCGGCGACTCGTACTGCGCGCTCGCCTGGGGCGGCAAGCTGGCCGGGCTCAGCGAACCGGAGACCGCCGCCGGGGTGCTCACCGGCAGCGACGCCGGCCTGAGCTCCGAGGAGCGGGCGATGGCCGGCTGGGCCCGCAAGGTCGCCCGCGACCCGAACGGCACCACCGAGGCGGACGTCCAGGTGCTGCGCGACGCCGGCTTCAGCGACCCGCAGATCTTCACGATGACGGTGTTCGTGGCGCTGCGGCTGGCGTTCTCGACGGTCAACGACGCGCTCGGCGCCCGCCCGGACCAGGCGCTGCACGCCTCGACCCCGGCCGCCGTGCGCGACGCGGTGACCTTCGGCCGCCCCGTCGCCTCGTAACGGGCGCAGTCATGGCCTCGACGCGCGACGACTCCAGCCGCAACGGCGTGGACGTCGCCGCCCTCTCCGCCACCGCCGACGCGGTCCGGGGCAACCCGGCCGCGGCCGCGTTCCAATTCCGGGCCCACAACGAGTGGATCAGCGGCACCCACAACCGCGGCACGATCCACGACTACTCCGGCGGCGGCGAGGAGCGCACGCACGAGCGCACGTTCCAGTTCGACGCCGACCACCCGGCCGTCCTCGCCGGCCGAGACAACGGCCCGACCGGACCGGAGCTCGTCCTGCACGCGCTCGCGTCCTGCCTCACCGCCGGCCTGGCGACCGCCGCCGCGGCCCGCGGCATCCGCCTCACCGAGGTCCGCTCGACCGTCACCGGCGACCTCGACCTCAACGGCGTCCTCGGCCTCGACCCGGCCGTCCGCAACGGCTTCGGCCAGATCACCGTCCGCTTCACCGTCACGGGCGACGCCCCCGCCGACCAGCTGCGCGACCTGGTCGAGCACTCCCGGGCCCGCTCGGCCGTCCTCGACGTCCTCACCAACGTGGTCCCGGTCACGATCGAGGTCGCAACCGTTTGAACCGGCCAACGCGTCCACTCAGCCACAGAGGCCCCACACCGACAGGAACCCCCCACATGTGCGCATCACCGTTGGTCCCGGACGCGACGCCCCGCCACTGGGCAGGCCCGTCCTGACGCCGGTAAGGACATAAGCTCTGCGGCGTGTACTTCGTGCGCCGGTGGCGGGACGAGTCGCCGCTCAGCAAGCAGGTGATCAGGGTTGCGGACGCGACGGTGCTGGAGTGGTTCCGGCGCGGCTGGGACCAGGAGGACCCGGACGGCTGGGTCGGCGACGAGCTCGACGGCGGGGTCTACGGGCTCGAGTCCATCTTCGCGGAGGCGCGGGAGCTGCACCTGCCCCGCCCCGACACAATCGACGAGCTCCGCGGGCTGCTCGACGAGCACCTCTGGGTCGAGGGCGACGACGACGGCACCTTCATCCGGCTCGACGAGCACACGTTGCGGGTGCGCACCGACGACGACGAGGTCGACCTGGCCTACTACTTCATCGAGGACGTGGCCGCGGCGCCGGACCGGGTCGCGTTCCTGCTGTGGGACGGGTGGCCGCTGCCCGCGGGAGCGTCGGACGGGGCCTTCGACCACGACGTGCCGGTGCAGACCATGCGGCCCGCGGGTGCCGGACCGGACTGCGTCTACTCGGTCCGCACCTGCTGGCAGCACCCCGGCACCGGGACGAACCTTGACCTGGCGGGCGCGGTGGCGTTCCCCGGGCTGACGCTGCCGGAGCTCGCCGGGCACCTGCGCGACGCCGCCGATCCGGAGGCGCTGGGCTGGCCGCACGACGCGCGGCTGCTGCGCGCCCTCGTCGGGCTGCAGGACGGCGACATCGGGCCGGCGATGGAGCGGTTCGCGCGGCTCGGCGGCTACGACCCCGAGCCGGCCGGGATCGACACCGTGGCGGAGCACGACCTGATCCATCAGCGGGTGCTCAAGGACCTGGCGGCCAAGCCGCTCGCCGGGACGCGGGTCAGCCTGGCGCCGCACATCGCGCAGGTCGCCCGGCACATCGACAGCTTCTTCGGCTTCGACCAGTGGTTCGTCTTCGACACCCGCTGGGCGGCGGCGCACCCCGACCTGGCCCGCTCCCTGCTGCGGTACGCCGCCCACTGGGACCCGTTCGACGAATAAGCGACGAATAAAGCGCCGGACGAGCGACCGGACGAGCGACCGGACGAGCAGCGGACCCCGGTCCCGGCGGGCGGTCAGGCGACCCAGGAGGGCACGATCTGGGCGAGCCTGGCCGGGTCGGTCAGCGTCGAGATCCTGGTGACGACGCCGCCGGTGACGGTGAAGGCCATGACCGTCACCGGGCGGCCGCCGACCGTGACCAGGACGCCGGGAACGCCGTCGATGAGCGCGGGATGGACCACGGCGTCGGGGCGGGCGAACGTCGTGGCCTGGGTGGCGACGGCGGTGGCGCCGCGGATGAGGGTGCCGGCCGCGCGCAGCTCGATGTCGGGGGCGAGGACGGTCAGGAGCGCGGCGACGTCGCCCCGGCCGGCGGCGGCGAGGAACGCGTCGATGACCTGCCGGGCGGCGGCCTGGTCGCCGGGCTGGTCGCCGGCTGAGGGGCGGCCGAGACGCACGCGGGACCGGGCGCGGCTGGCGAGCATCTTCGTGGCGGCGGTGCTGCGCCCGAGGACGCCGGCGATCGCGTCGAACGGCACGTCGAACACGTCGTGCAGCACGAACGACACCCGCTCCGCCGGCGTGAGCGCGTCCATCACGACGTACAGCGCGAGACCCACCGACTCGGCGAGCAGCACTTCCCGCGAGGGGTCCGCGTCGTCGGAGAGGGAGCCGACGAGCAGCTCCAGCGGCTCTTCGCCGCGCCGGCCACGGACCCGCAACGTGTCCAGGCAGATCCGCGAGGTGACCGTGGTGAGCCAGCCGCGCAGGTCGTCGATGCCTTCGGACCCGGTCCGGGCCAGCCGCAACCACGCCTCCTGCACGGCGTCGTCCGCGTCGGCGTGGCTGCCGAGGATGCGGTACGCGACGGCGTGCAGATACGGACGGTGAGCATCGAACTCGTCGGTCACGGCGTTCCCCCAATGCGGTGTCACCATCACGACGTCCACGGGACCGCAAAGGTAACGCGTTACCTTCCGGCCGCGGCGGACGTCGCAATGGCATGACGACACCACGAATCCAGAACACCGCGACCCAGCCCGACATCACCGCCGCGATCCAGCACCTGTACAAGCAGGTGTACGCGGGAGGCGTACCGCGGCAGACGCTCGAACTGGTGCACCTGCGGGCGAGCCAGATCAACGGCTGCAGCGCCTGCGTGGACGCCGGGGGTGTGAGCGGCGCCAAGGCCGGCATCGGCACCGACAAGCTGCTCGCCGTCGCCGCCTGGTACGAGCACCCGGCGTTCGACGACGCCGAACGGGCCGCGCTCGCGCTCACCGAGGCCGCGACCCGGCTCGCCGACCGGCCGGGCGCGGTCACCGACGAGATCTGGGCCGAGGCCGCGAAGCACTACGACGAGCGGCAGCTGGGCGCGCTCGTGCTGATGGTCGCGGTCACGAACTTCTTCAACCGCATCAACACCACCCTTCGGGTGCCCGCGGGCACCCGTTGGGAGTGACGGCGGGTCACACGTCGCGGGACGGCTCCGGCTCGGGCTGCTGCTCGTGCCGGGGCCCGGCGACCAGCTCGCCGGCGACCGCCTCGGCGTCCTCGATGTCGGCCTCGACCTGCGGCTGGCTGACCCACAGGGCGCGCATCTGCTGCTGCATGAACGAGGTGAGGCGCGACCGGTACTCGTGGTCGAAGCGCTCCAGGGCCTCGATCTGCTGCTGCAGGGCCTGCCGCTTGGCGGTCAGGCCACCGACGACGTCCTCGTAGATCTGCTCGGCGCGCTGCTTGATCTCGTGGGCGCTGGCGCGGGCCTGCTGGATGATCTTGTCCGAGCGGTCCTGCGCCTCGGCCAGGACGTCGGAGGCGTTCTGCTCCGTCTCGGCGGCGAACTGCTCCGCCGACTGGGCGATGCTGTCGGCCTGCGCCCGCGCGTCGGCGATGATCTTCTCGGCCTCGGCGCGCAGCGCGTCGGCGCGCGCCTGGGCCTTCTGCACGATCTGCCCGGCCTCGGCGTGGGCGCCGGCGCGGATCTGCTCCGCCTCGCGCTTCGCGCCGTCGAGGTGCTCCTCGGCGGTGCGCTGCGCCATCGTCAGCACCTGCAACGCCTGGTGCTGGGCGTTGATGGAGTTCATGTCGGGGCGGGGCGCCTGCTGCTCCGCGGTGTTGTTCAGCTGCGCGTGACCGTTCGCGAGCCGATCGTCAAACGGTCGCATCCCGTGCTGCGTCATGGTCCCTGCCCTCCTCGATGGCGATTCCGCACTCCGGCCGCGAACCGGCCGCGAGCGGGGGCGGGTGCAGAATGCCACGCGGACAGTACCCGAGATGCCGCCGGAAGTCAGCACCCGCGGCTACCGACGGTTGCCGCCGCCTCCGGTACCGTTGACCCGATCATCGGGGAGTGTGCATGCGGTATCTCGCGCTCGGCGCGCTCGAGGTCCTGGCCGCCGACGGGGAGCGCCTCGACCTCGGCAGCCAGCGGCAGCGCACGGTGCTGGCCGCGTTGCTGCTGGACGCCGACAAGGCCGTGCGGCTCGAGCGGCTCGTCGAGGCGCTCTACGGCGAGGAGCCGCCGTCGACGGCACGGGTGCAGGTGCAGATCTGCGTGTCTGCGCTGCGGCGCCTGTTCGCTACGCACGGTGATCTTGACGCGATCGTGACGCAGGCACAGGGGTACCGGCTGCGCATCGGCGACGGCGAGCTGGACCTGTGGCGGTTCGAGGAGGAGCTGCGCCAGGCGCGGCAGGCGCGCTCCGTGAACCGCGCCACAGAGGCAGTCGCGGGCTACCGGGCGGCGGCGGCGCTGTGGCGCGGCCCCGCGTTCGACGGCATCGACAGCCGGCTCATCCAGTCCGCCGCGGCGCGGCTCACCGACCGCAGATACACCGCGGTCGAGGAGTGCGTGGAGCTGGAGCTCGGCCTCGGCCGGCACCGGGAGCTGGTCGACGAGCTCGCGGGCCAGGTCGCGGAGCAGCCGCTGCGCACGAAGCTGCGCGGGCAGCTGATGCTGGCGCTGCACCGGTCGGGGCGCGCTCCGGAGGCCCTCGAGACGTATCGGGCGGCCCGGCGGTACTTCGCCGACGAGCTGGGCCTGGAGCCCGGGGAGGAGCTGCGCCGGCTCGAGCACGCGATCCTGACCGACGACCCACGGCTGGCCCTGCCGGAGCGGGCGGCGGTCGCGCCGGCACCGGCGGCGCCGCACCTGCTGCCGACGGACATCGCCGACTTCACCGGCCGCAGCACCCAGCTCGACGCGATCGAGCGGCAGCTGACCCTCGCCGCGCAGGACGCGTCCCGCTTCGCGGTGCCGGTCGTGGTGATGCCCGGCAAGCCCGGCGTCGGCAAGACCACCCTCGCGGTGCACGCCGCGCACCGGCTCGCCGACCGCTACCCCGACGGCCAGCTCTTCGCCGACCTGCACGGCCGGCACAGCGAGCAGGTCAGCGCGATGCAGGTGCTCGAACGGTTCCTGCGGGCGCTGGGCGTGCCCGGCACGCAGATCCCGACGACGCTGGACGAGTGCGCGGAGCGCTACCGCGCGCTGCTGTCCAACCGGCGGATGCTCGTCGTGCTCGACAACGCCAGCAGCGAGAGCCAGGTCCGCCCGCTGGTGCCGGGCTCGTCGCGGTCGGCGGTGATGGTCACCAGCCGCGGGCGGCTCGCCGGGCTGCCGGGCGCGGTGCATGTGGACATCGACGTGTTCGACGCCGCCCACTCGGTGCAGCTGTTGTCCCGGGTCGTCGGCGCCGACCGGATCGAGGCCGAGTCGGACTCGACGGCCGAGCTCGCCGAGCTGTGCGGGCACCTGCCGCTGGCGCTGCGGATCGCCGGCGCCCGGCTCGCCGCCCGTCCACATTGGAGCGTGGACCAGCTGCTGCGCCGGCTCGCGGTCGAGACCCGCCGCCTCGACGAGCTCGCGCACAGCGGGATGGGCGTGCGGGCCAGCATCGCCCTCACGTACGACCATCTCGGCCGCGACGCCCAGCGGCTGCTGCGCCTGCTGACGGTCCCGGACGTCCCGCACTTCTCCGGGTGGACCGCGGCGGCGCTGCTCGACATGCCGCTGCCGGACGCGCAGGACCTCCTCGACGAGCTCGCCGACGCGCAGCTGGTCGAGACCGGCGGGTCGAGCCGCGGGGAGGCCACACAGTACCGGCTGCACGACCTGATCCGGGTCTTCGCCCGCGAGCGGCTCACCCCGGACGACGGCGAGACCTGGGCGCTGGAGCGCTACCTCGGCGCGCTGCTGTTCCTCGCCGGTGAGGCGCACATCGCCATGTACGGCGGCGACTTCCTACGGGTGCGCTCGCCCGCGTCGCTGTTCCCGCTGCCGGTGCGGACCAGCCCGCCGCTGGAGTGGTTCGAGCGCGAACGTCCGGTCATCGTCGCGGCGGTGCGGCACGCGGCCCGGGCCGGTCTCGTCGAGCACGGCTGGGGGCTGGCGATGACCGCGGTCACCCTGTTCGAGTCCCGCAACTACCTCGGCGACTGGCGCGAGACGCACCGGGTCGCCCTGGAGGCGGCCACCGCGGCCGGCGACGTGCGGGGGCAGGCGGCGATGCGGTATTCGATCGGCTCGCTGCTCATGTTCGAGCAGCGCTTCGACGACGCCCTGGAGTCCTTCGACACGGCCTGTGCGCTGTTCGACGAGGTCGGCCACGACCAGGGGGTGGCGCTGGTCGAGGGCCACGTCGCCTTCATCGACCGGGTCTTCGGCCGGCAGGACGAGGCCACCGGCCGCTACACGCGGGCCCTCGACACGTTCCGCCGGATCGGGGATCCGGCCGCCGCCGCGTACGTGCTGCACGGCCTCGCCCACATCAAGCTCGAGCTCGGCGACATCGAGGCGGCCCGGGCGATCCTGCCGGAGGCCCTCGACGACACCCGCCGCGCCGGCAGCCGCCGGGTCGAGGCGCAGGTGCTGTACCGGCTCGGCCAGCTGCACCTGCAGGCCGGGGAGCCGCAGGCTGCGGCGTACGTCTTCGCGCAGACCCTCACCGTCGTGCGGTCGCTCGGCGACGGGGTCGGCGAGGCGTACGCGCTGCACGGCACCGGCCAGGCGGCCGTCCGGATGGGCGACCTCGCCGGCGCCGGTGCGGCGCTGCGGGAGGCGCTCCGGCTGGCGCGTGAGGCCGGCGACCGCATCGTGGAGGCGCGGGTGCTGGTGGCGCGCGCCGAGCTGGCGACGGCGGCGGGCGACCCCGGGCTCGCCGCGGCCGAGCTGCGGGCGGCGCTGGAGCTGCTGCGGGTCGTCCGGTCACCCCGGCTGGAGGCGCAGGTGCGGTCCCGGCTGGCGGAGCTCGACGCGGGATAAGCGCGCGATGCCGCCCCGATAAGCGGCGCCCGCAGCATCGGATCGTCGAGGTCGGACGGTTCGATTCGAGGGAGATCGCCGTGTACGCCATCCGGATCAGCGGGCTCGTCAAGCGGCACGTCATCGCGGGGTTCGATCTGTCGGTGCCACCCGGCGCGCTGGTCGCGGTGCTCGGCCCGCCCGGCGCCGGCAAGTCCGCACTGGTCGAGATCGTCCTCGGCCTGACCGGCCCGGACGCCGGTGAGGTGAGCATCCACGGACGGGCGCCGCGCGACGCGGTCCGCGCCGGGCGGGTCGGCGCGATGCTGCAGCACGGCACCCTGCTCGACGACTGCGGCGTGCACGAGACGGTCGCGATGATCGCCGCGCTGCACCGGTCCTCCAGGCCTGTCACCGAAGCGCTGGACCTCGCCGGCGTGCGGGCCCTCGCCGGGCGCCGCTGCGGGACGCTGTCCCCCGGCGAGCGGCGGCAGGTCCGGTACGCGCTGGCGCTCGCCGGCTGCCCGGACGTCGTGGTGCTCGACGAGCCGCCCGCGTTCGAGGGCTTCCACGAGTCGCTGCGCGTCCTCGGCCGGCGCGGCACGGCCGTCCTGGTCACCGCCCGGTCCCTGCCCGATGCCGTCTTCGACCGGGTCGTCGCGCTGCCGGCCGCCGCGATCGCGTAGGGGGACCGCATGCTCGGATATCTCGCGCTGGAGACCCGGCGGGCCCTGCGCTGCCGCCGCTACCTGCTGCTGGCCGTCGCGCTGCCGGCGGTGCTGTTCCTCGGCTACCGGCTGGCCGTGCCGTTCGACGGCGACGCCTACCTGGTGCCGACCCTGGCCGCGCTCGGCGCGTACATCGCCGCGACCCTGCCGACCGCGCGGATCGCGCTGGAGCGCGCCGGCGGCTGGCAGCGGCAGCTCAGCCTCACGCCGCTGACCCCGGGTGCGTACCTGACCGCGAAGGCGCTCACCGCGATGCTGGTGTCGGCCACGCCGATCGCGGTGGTGTGCCTGCTCGCCCGGTTCGTCGACCAGGTCGACCTGGCCGCGGGCGCGTGGACCCGGATCGTCGCCGGGATCTGGCTGGCGACGCTGCCGTTCGCCCTGCTGGGGCTGGTGCTCGGCCAGCTCGTCGCGGCCCGTGACCAGCCCGTCGTCGCCGGCGGGGCGCTCACCGTCGGCGCGCTGCTCGGCGGGCTGCTCGTGCCCCTGGCGCTGTTCCCGGGCTGGCTGGTCGACGTGGCGAAGGCGCTGCCGACGTACTGGCTCGGCGAGGTCGCGCGGAGCACCGTCGACCAGCACACCGACGCCCGCGACGCCGCCATGGTCCTCGCCGCCTGGACCGTCGAGGCCGCCGTGGTCCTCGCCGTGCACCAGTGGCGGACCCGGCGCCGGCGTCCGTGAGCGGCGACAGCGTGACGACAGCGGTCGGACCGCGCCGCCCGATCAGCTTCCCGATGACGGGGTCAGCCGCGGAGCCAGTCGCGGAGGCGGGACATTGCGTTCCTGGCAGGTGGGGGTGGCGGGGGCAGGGAGCGGCGCAGCTCCTCCTCGGTCGCGGGGCGGGCCTCGAGGACGGCCTGGCGCAGCAGCGCCCTGTCGACCCTGAGGCCGCCCATGGCGTACACGTGGACGTGGCCGCGCGCGATCACGTAGCCGTGCGTGTCGTCGGTGCGGCGGTAGAGCAGGCCGCCGGGCTCCGCGGTGCAGGTGGCCGCGCCGCAGGTGTTCTCCGACAGGTCGGCGAAGACGTCGATCACGACGCTCTGCGGTGAGGCGGCGGGGTCGGCGGGTTCGAGCCGGACGCCGGGCGGGATGCCCTGCTTGCGTGGGATGTAGCCGGGCGACGACGCGAAGAAGACGCCCTCCTCGCCCTCGGAGCTGAGCGCGGTCAGCTCCGCCGGGGACGCCGGGTGGACCGTCGCGGCGGCGGCGCGCAGCACCTGGCGGTCCACGACGAGCGGGCCGGCCACCACGACGAGCGACTGGCCGGAGGTGACCTGGTAGCCGTGCTCCGCGACGCCGCGGCGGTAGACCCAGCCGTCCGGCTCGGCAGTGCACTCGGCGATCCGGAGGCTCGAGTCGTACGCGGTCTCGCCGCACGGGCTGGGATCGGTCACCGCGTACTGCCGGGCGTACGCGAGGACGGTGATCCAGCGCGGCTGCGGGATCGCCGCGGGGTCGGTGGGCGTGAACGTCCGGGTGCCGACGACCCCGCCGAACGAGGGGTCGGTGGGACGGTAGCCGGGGATGCTGACGACGTACGGCGGATCGTGGGGCAGCTCAGCGGCGGGCGGAGGGGCCGGCGAGGACCGGGCCAGGGCGACGAGTCCGGCCGCGACGAGCGCCACCAGGGTCCCGGCCGCGGTCAGCCGGGCCGGCCAGCCGCGTAGCAGTACACCGGCGACCAGGGCGAACGGGATGCCGCTGCACAGCTGGGTGAGCGCGCCGTCGCGGCTCACGCCGAGCCCGGCCTCGTCGGTCAGCGCCCAGCCGAACCCCCACAGCGCCACACCGAACCCCAGCACGAGCAGCACCCACCACACCTGCCGCCCGGTCGTCCCGCCGAGCGCCGACGCCGCCGCGGTCGCTCTCACGATCAGCCACAGCACGAGCAGGAAGACGCCGGCGACCACGATGCCGCCCCCGACGAGGCCAGCCGGGCTGTGGGCGAACGCGGCGGCGACCACGACCCCGACCGCGGCGGGCAGCCCGGCCGAGCCCAGCAGCCAGACCCCGGTGAGCTGCCCGACCAAGAGCGCGTGCCGCTTCCCCATGCCGACCAGCTTCGCGGCTCGAACGGCACAGGCCATCCGTCGCGGTGCTCAACCGCGCTTGAGTACCGGTCGCGGCACGGCTGGCGTCGATAGGATGGCGGGCGTGACGAGGTGGGTGACCAGGGTCGAGACCGCGGCCGACGAGCCGGCTGTGCGGGCGGTCAACCTGGCCGCGTTCCCGACGGCGGAGGAGGCCGACCTCGTCGACGCGCTGCGCGCGGACCCGGCCTGGATCGACGGCCTGTCCGTCGTCGCGGCCGGCGAGGACGGCGAAGCGGTCGGGTATGCGCTGCTGACCCGGTGCCACATCGGCGGGGAGCCGGCGCTCGCCCTCGCGCCGTGCTCGGTCCTGCCGCGGGTGCAGCGGCAGGGAGCGGGCTCGGCGGCGATCCGGGCGGCGCTCGACGCGGCGCGCGCCATGGGCGAGCAGACCGTCGTTGTTCTGGGGCACGCGGAGTACTACCCGCGGTTCGGGTTCGGCCGGGCCTCGCAGTTCGGCATCCGCGCCCCGTTCGACGTGCCCGACGAGGCGCTGATGGCGATGGCGCTGCGGGACGGGGTCGAGGTCCCCTCCGGCACGATCGCCTACGCCCCGCCGTTCGGGGTCTGAGCCCGCGTAGCTTTCACGGTCGTCGATACTCACCCGCCAGGGGTGGTTGGACGGGGTGGGGGCGGGTAGGCGTACGCGGTATGACGGTGGTGGAGACCAGGGAGCGCACGTTCTTCGGGCAGCCGCGGGTGCTCGCGAACCTGTTCGGGGTCGAGCTGTGGGAGCGGTTCTCGTTCTACGGCATGCAGGGCATCCTGCTCATCTACCTGTACTACTCGGCGGCCGACGGCGGGCTCGGCATCGACCGGGCGACCGCCACCAGCATCGTCGGCGCGTACGGCGGCGCCGTCTACCTGTCCACCATCCTCGGCGGGTGGGCGTCGGACCGGTTGTTCGGGCCGGAACGGGTCCTGTTCGGCAGCGCCGTGCTCGTCATGGCCGGGCACCTCGCCCTCGCCCTGATCCCGGGGCTGGCCGGGGTGAGCGTGGGCCTGGTGCTGATCGCGGTCGGCTCGGGTGGGGTGAAGGCCAACGCGACGTCGCTGGTGGGGTCGTTGTACGCCGCGGACGACCCGCGCCGGGACGCCGGGTTCTCGCTGTTCTACCTGGGCGTCAACCTCGGCGCACTGGCCGGGCCGCTGCTGACGGGGCTGCTGCAGGAGAACGTCGGCTTCCACTACGGCTTCGGACTGGCGGCCGCGGGCATGGCGGTGGGGCTCGTCCAGTACACCATGGGACGGCGCGACCTGAAGGACACCGCGCGCGAGGTGCCCAACCCGCTGCCCGCCGCACGGCGGTGGCTCGTCGCCGCGGTCGCCGTCGCGGGGCTGGCCGCGGTCGGGGCCGTCGTGGTCAGCGGGCTGCTGCCGGCGGACCGGCTCGCGACGGCCGTCGTGGTCGTCAGCGCCGTCGCCGCGGCCACCTACTTCGTCGTCATCCTCACCAGCCGCGCCGTCACCGCCGTCGAGCGCCGCCGCATGCTCGGGTTCATCCCGATGTTCCTGGCCAGCGCGGTGTTCTGGTCGCTCTACCAGCAGCAGTTCACCGTCGTGACGATCTACTCCGACCGGCGGCTGGACCGCACGATCCTCGGGTGGGAGATGCCCGTCTCGTGGGTCCAGGCGATCAACCCGGTGTTCATCATCGTGCTGTCCGGCGCGTTCGCGGCGCTCTGGACGCGGCTCGGCGACCGCCAGCCGTCGACCCCGGCCAAGTTCGCCGCCGGCACCGCCGTGATGGGGCTGGCGTTCCTGCTGTTCCTGCCGCTCGCCGGCGGCGGGCCCAACAGCGCGCCGCTGCTCGCCCTCGCCGGGATCCTGCTGGTGTTCACGATCGCGGAGCTGCTGCTGTCGCCGGTCGGGCTGTCGCTGTCCACGAAGGTCGCGCCGGTGGCGTTCCGCACCCAGACCGTCGCGCTGTTCTTCCTGTCCGTGGCGCTCGGCACCGCCATGTCCGGGGTCCTCGCCCGCTACTACGACGAGGCGCACGAGACCTGGTACTTCGGAGCGCTCGGCGCCACCGCCCTGCTCTTCGGCGCCGTCCTCGCCGCCCTCACCCCCACGATCCGCCGCCTGCTGTCCGGCGTCCACTGACCTCGCCACAGCGCGGCCGAACACGCGGCTGGCGGTGGCGGTCATGCTCGGCCTGGCGACCGGCGCGTGCACCGGCGGCGACCCCGAACCCGCGCCGGCGCCGGCGCCGTCATCGTGGCGACGGAGGTCCGCCGGTACCTGCCGTCCGCCCCGACGTAGCAGACCCCGGCGCCGCGTTCACGAGCAGTTCCCGAAGGCGTCCGGTGACGTCGGTGTCGCGGTAGGTCGCCCACCACCGCGCCTCGTCCATCAGGTCGCCGACGGCCGACGCATCGTCGCGCAGGCACTCCCGCGCCCGCTCGTCGAACGGCGGGTCCACCAGCGCGTACAGCAGCAGCTGCCACCGATCGCGCCCGATCGCCTCGGCGAACGACGCTCCGTCGAGGAACGCGAGACCGGCCGCCGCCGCGCGCATGCCGGACGCCGACAGCCGCCGCAGCGCCGGACCGCCGACCGTCAGCAGCGCCCGCTCCAGCGTCGGGCCGGGGTCCACGCCGACCTGCAGCCACACCCACTCGGTGACCGCGATCAGGTCGTGCACCGCGCCGTCGCGCGCCGTGGCGTCCTCGGCGAGCAGGTCGAGGCCGTCGAACGCGCCGGCCCGCATCGCGAGCCCGACCAGCGCGAGCCGGGCCTCCGCGTCCGACGGGTCGCGGTCGAGGCACGCGCGGGCGTGGTCGTGCACCTTGAACCACGTGGTCCGGTGGTTGGTCCGCGACCAGAACGGGTCGTCGCGGGGCACCGCGGCGAGCCGCGACCACATGCCCCGCAGCGCGTCGTTCACGCGGGCGATGAGGGCGTCGTCCTCGAACACCCCGCCCGCCCGCACCAGGTCGTCGCCGGTCATGTGGCAATTGTCGCGCCACGGACTACGGTGAGGTGCATGCGGTGGGCTGTCGCGGGCACGATCGGCATCATCCTGGCGACGGCTGCCTGCGGCCACGGCGAGACGCCCGACCCCGGGCCGCGTCCGTTGTGGACGGTGCAGGTCGAGACCGGGGCGCAGGACGTGGCGGTCGTCGGGGACCTCGCGGTCGTCATCGGCGACCAGACGCTGCTCGGGCTGGACAAGCAGACCGGGCGAGAGCTGTGGCGGCGGGACAAGGCCGCCCACGTGGCCGTCGTCGCGGGCGACCGGGTCGTCCTTCAGGAGGCGGACGCGGCGGCGCTGACCCATCGCGTGTTCGTGCTCGATGCCGCGACCGGGACCCCGGTCTGGGGCACGCCGCCGTCGCTGTGGCGGCCCGTCGTCTACGCCGACGCTGTCTACAGTGGAGACTGCCCGGCCGGTGGGGTGGTGTGCACGCTGGTGGCGCTCGACATGCGCGACGGGCGGGAGCTGTGGCGGCTGCCGAAGGCGACCGGCAACGTGGGCGCCGACACGATCGGGCGGCGGGGGCCGTTCGCGCCGCAGGCGGGTCCGTGGCTGCTGCTCACCGGGGCACCCCGGGGCGGCCTGACCCTGCTCGACCCGGCGACCGGTGTGGCGTCGGCGGCGTCTGTACCGCGGGAGCGGGGCTGGTTCGCGCTCGCCGCAGGAGACCTGATCGTCACCACGGACCACGACCCGCCCGGTGGCGACCCGAACTGCACGGTCGCCGTCACCTCGTACAGTGGCGACACCGGGGAAAAGACGACCTCCGGCGCCGTCTACAGTGGCCGCGAACGCGGCGGCGAGTGCCAGCGGGCGTTCGGCGACCGCCACGCGGGGCGGTCCTCATCGGCGCCGGCACGAGGATCGCGGCCGCGACCGCCGACGACGCCGTCCAGGTGTACGACCTCGCGACCGGCCGCACCGTCTGGCGCTCCGACGAGCGGGGCGTGCCGCTGGAGAGCGACGGCACGACGCTGCTGGTGCGCGACACCGCCGACGAGGGCGGCTTCCGGCTGCTGGACTTCCAGACCGGAGCGGTGCGCTGGAAGGCACCGGACAGCGGCCTGCCGGGGCTGTCGGCGAGCTGGGACTGCGCGCTCACCGCGGGGCTCGTCGCCGTGCAGGGCGCGGTCGGCGAGAAGCCGTTCGTGCGGGTGTACGCGGTGCGCTCCGGCGAGGACCGCGGCCGGTTCGGCAGCTGGCTCGCCGGGCTCGGCGACGACTGGGTCGCCACGACCCGCGGCGCGGGCCCGAACCGTCTGGCGCTGGAGATGTTCCGTGTGACGCCCTGATCGTCACACCGGTTTTCGGGCGGGAACCGTTCAGGTGCAGCGCGGTTGCGCCGATGGTCACTGCGTCACAGGGAAGCGACGCACCACAGGAGGCCACGGATGAACCGCACCACGATCACGCTCGTCGGACTCGCCGCCGCTGCCGGGCTGGGCAGCCTTCTCGCGTCCTCCCCCGCGCACGCGGCCTCCGCCGGCACCGACGTCTACGCCCGCGCCGGCGCGGTCTACGCCAGCACCGGCGGCCACGAGGTGCGCCTCACCGAGGACGAGGTCAACGCCGAGCCGAGCCTCTCCCCCGACGGCAAGCGCATCGCGTACGTGCACAACAACACCGTCTGGGTGATGCGCGTCAACGGCGCGGGCAAGCACCAGGTGAGCGACCGCACCGGGACCGCACCCGAGTGGACACCGGACAGCACCCGCATCACGTACACCGCGACGTCCTGCACCGGGGCTCCCGGCGCGTTCCGCGTCGGGCTGGCGGGCGGCACGACGTCCGTGCCGGTCTCGCCCGCCGTGTGCCGCGACCAGGCGCCGCCGCAGGTCGGCTTCATCACCGACGTGCCCGGCGACCAGCCCGCCTGACGCTACTGCTTGCTCAGCACGCAGTAGATCGGGTCGCTCGGCCGGGTCAGGTAGTACTCGAGATCCTCGAAGTCGCCCCAGGTCCGCTCCGCGTGGGCCTCGAACTCCCCACCGCCCTTGACCTTGCTGACGAACTGCACCTCCTGGTCGTGGTTCTTGTCCGCGGCGGCGATCTTCCAGGTGAACTCGCCGTCGGCGTAGGTCCGCACGTCGTTGGTGTCCTCGCTGGTCGGCAGGCCCTTGACGGTGGCCGTGCCGTCGGCGCGGATGCTGATCGTGCCGTCACAGTCGCTGGACCAGTCGCCGATCACGTCCTGCTCGGTGAACGGCTTTCGGCTCCCGCCGAAGACCGAGTCGGCAGCGACCCCGGCCCCCTCGCAGCAGCCGCAGCCGAGCAGCAGGGGCAGGATGACCAACGCAGCGGCGATTCGCCTCGCCCGGGCCTGTAACGCCATGCGCTGATCATGCGCCGGGCACCCCCGTCCGGAAAGATCCCTGGCGATGTGTCAACGCACACAGCCACTACGATCGCCTGCGTACGGAGGGGTGGGTGACACGGATGACAGGTTCGGGCACGGTACTGGCGGGGCGCTACGAGATCGGGCAGCACATCGCCTCCGGCGGCATGGGCGACGTGTGGCAGGGGCACGACCGCGTGCTCGGCCGCACGGTCGCGGTCAAGCTGCTGCGGGCACCCACCGGCGACCCGTCGTTCATCGACCGGTTCCGGACCGAGGCGCGCACCATGGCCACGATCAGCCACCCCGGCGTCGTCGACGTGTACGACTTCGGCGACGACCCCACCGCCGGCGTGTACCTGGTCATGAAGTACATCGAAGGCGAGTCCCTGGCCCGCACCCTGGACCGCTCGCCGCGCCTGTCCGCCGAGACCACGATGCGGCTCGTCGCCGAGGCCGCGCTCGCGCTGCACGCGGCCCACGAGAAGGGCGTGACGCACCGCGACGTCAAGCCCGCGAACCTGCTGATCCGCCCCGACGGCAGCACCGTGCTCACCGACTTCGGCATCGCCCGCTCCGCCACCAGCACCCACGAGACGTCGATGGGGCTGCTGCTGGGCACCGCGTCGTACATCGCGCCGGAACGCGCGGCCGGCGAGCCGGCGACCGCCCAGTCGGACATCTACTCGCTGGGCGTCGTCGCGTATCGCTGTCTCGCGGGCGACCTGCCGTTCACCGGCGAGAGCATGCTGCAGATCGCGCTCCGGCACGCCCACGACGAGCCGCCGCCCCTGCCGTCTGACGTGCCGCCCGCGGTCCGCTCGGTGGTCGCCCGGGCGTTGGCCAAGAACCCCACGGACCGGTGGCCCTCGGGTGCCGCCCTCGCCGCCGCCGCGCGGGAGGCGCTGACCGCCTCACCGACCGAGCCCCTGACCGTCGTCCCCGGCCGCGGACGCCGGCGGGTCATCGTGGCCGCCGCCGGTGCGGTGCTGCTGCTGGCCGCGGCCGCCGCCACCGTCGCGCTGCTGCCCGGCGGCGACCCTCAGACCCCCGCGCACGCCGCCGGCACCACCGAGCCGGGCCCGTCCGCCGCCGGCGGCGCCGCCGGCCTCACCGGAGCCCCCGGCTCCCCGGCCGCCTCCGCCACCCGCGGCCCGTCGACGGCGGTCCCCACCCCGCCGTCGCCACCGCCCAGCAGGGTCTCGGTCGCCGGTGCACCCGCGGTGCCGTCGAAGCTGACAGCGACCCCGATCAGCAGCACCACGATCCGCCTCCGCTGGACGGACGCGTCCAGCAACGAGACCGGCTTCAGCGTCCTCAACGGTGCCGCCTCCCGCGACACCGCCGCCAACGCGACCACCCTCGACTGGGACGGCCTGGCCCCGGACACGTACATGTGCTTCAAGGTGCGCGCGTTCAACGCCGCGGGTCCGTCCGCCTACCACCCGGCCGGCCAGCAGGACTGGGTCTGCGCCACCAGCCTCGCCGGCCAGGGCCCCGCCGCGCCCTCGAACCTGACCGCCACCCCGACCGGCCCGACCGCCATCCGTCTACAATGGACGGACAACTCCACCGACGAGACCGGCTTCACCGTCATCGACGGCAGCAGGTCCCGCACCACCGGCGCCAACTCGACGTCACTGACCTGGGACGGCCTCACCCCCGGCACGTACATGTGCTTCAAGGTCCGCGCCTCCGGCCCCGCCGGCGTCTCCCCCTACTCCCCACCCGGCCAGCAGGACTGGGCCTGCGCCACCACCCCCACCGCCTAGGCCCGCCGCCGCCTTGCCCACGGCTACCTGATCTAGACATCCTTGTTCAGCGGCCGATACAGGCAGGCGTAAGTCTGGCTCAGGTCCTCGTGCAGGAGCACACCCAGGCGCCAGCGACCGACGGTGATGTAGGTGATCCCCACGTTGCCGTTGATCTCTCGCAACGCTGAGAGGCGATCCTCCCATCCAAGCCAAACGCGGCCGCCTTCTCGATCGACCTCGCAACGGGCCAGGTCCGTTCGGTACGCGTCCTGGGCGGGAATCACGATCACCCGTGTCTGCTCCGGATCGAACGTGACTCCGGGATCTTCGATGTCTTGCTTCACCACATCGGGGTGACGCAAGCCGTCGTGGCGGAGCAGGTGAAGGAGCTTCTCGGTCTGCATGCTCTTGATCATTGAAGTCTCCGCACCGGCGGCGGTGGATAGGGTGGCGGCATGACCACGATCGAGGCGGGGCTGCGGCGGGTGACGGAGCTGGCCAGGCGGGAGCACTGGCTGGCCGTGCTGGTGACGATCAGGCCGGACGGTGAGCCGTCGACGTCGGTCGTCAACGCCGGCGTCCTGCCGCACCCGGCCACCGGTGAGCCGGTCGTCGCGCTGGTTTCCCGCGGCGACACGGCCAAGCTTCACAACCTGGCCGGTCACCCGCGGGCCACCCTCGTCTTCCGCGCCGGCTGGGAGTGGATCTCGGTGGCCGGGCCGGCCGAGGTCGTCGGGCCCGAGGCGGGCGCCGAGTCGCTCCGGCTCCTGCTGCGCGACGTGTACCACGCCGCCGGCGGCGTCCACCCCGACCTCGACGAGTACGACCGGGCGATGCTGGAGGACCGTCGCGTCGCCGTCCTGGTCCACCCCGAGCGCTTCGCCACCAACCCCTGACGGGCGGCGGCCCCGGCGCAGGCCAGGACCGCCGCTGGGCTGCGATCAGGTCATCGTCATGTACAGCCGTTCGCCGGCGCGCTCGTAGCCGACGCGGGTGTAGACGCGCCAGGAGTCCTCGCCGGAGGCCTCGAGCCAGGCGAGGTCCACCCCGGACGCGAAGAGGCGGGCCGTCACGTCGGCGGTGATGGCACCGGCGAGGCCGCGGCGGCGGTGTGGCGTACACACGGCGATCCCGGCGACCTCGCTCACCCCGTCGGCGGGTGGGACCGCCTGGCCGCCGCCCGCGCACTCGTCGCCGGTGACGGCCATGACGGCGACGCCACCGGCGGCCTGCAGGCGGCGGACCCGGGCCACGTCCGCCGGGGACGCGACGGGCTCCGCGCCGAAGGCGGCGTTCTGCGCGCCGATCAGCGCCGCGAGCAGCTCGTCGGTGTCCGGTGTCCGCAGCTGGTACGGGTCGGGCACGGCAGGCGTCCGCAGCGTCGTCGGGCGGCAGCACAGGTACGTGTGCCGCGCCTCGACCACGAAACCGGCGTCGCGCAGCAGCCCTTCCAGCGACGGGGCGCAGCCGGTGACGTACTCCAACCGGGGCGTGCGGTCGGCGGCCCGGAACGCCGCGACCAGGTCGGCGACGTCGCCGGCGGTGATCGGGGCGCCAGGGCGCGGGGTGGCGTAGTTGATGCTGGGGCTGGCCGTCGTCGGGTCGACCCCGATCACGAACGGCCCGACCCACACGGGTGCGGGGCGGTTGGAGAGGTTGACGACGACGGACTGCTGGATGCGGGCATCCAAGGACACGGTGATACCTCAAGACGTGAGAAGACCAACGATGGGCGAACAAGACATGGGGCCGCCCAACGCACGCGTCGTCACATCGACGCTCAGGCGGCCGCTCGGCCTACCCGGATCACAGGCTTCAGTCCCTCATGCACCAATGTCCACACCGTCTGCGTGGCCGGCTGCCACATTCCCCCATCCCGGGGCCCGCTGTCAAGCGACGTCGTACAGCAGGTGGGTGACGCGGTCGCCCTGCACGATGCGGGACGGGTTGCCGAGGGTGATGGGGTCGCCGGTGCCGGCGCCGCCGAAGAACGGGCGGCCCGAGCCGAACACGACCGGCACCACGTGCAGCACGATCTGTTCGATCAGGCCGAGGCGCAGCGCCTGCCCGCCGATCTGCCCGGCCGCGACGTCGACGATCCGGTCGGGGCCGGCCAGCTCCTGGGCCTGCTCGATCGCGGCCGCGACGCCGCCGGTCACGAACGTGAACGGCGCGGTGTCCGTGTGCTTCCAGCCGGCCGGCGGCGTGTGGGTGACGACGAAGACGTGCTCACCCGCGGGTGGGACGCCGCCCCACCCGTCCGTCAGGTCGAACAGGCGCCGCCCGATCACGACCGCGCCGATGTTCGGGTACACGGACTGGACGAAGTACTTCGACGCCAGGGTGGTGCGGCACGGCTCGTCCTGCCGTGGCGACCACCGCCACTCGGCGTCGCCGTTGCCGAACCAGTCGAACAGCGGCCCGACGGTGTCGTCGTCGCGGGCGATGAACCCGTCCAGCGACACCACCGCGCCCATCTTCACGCGTCCCATGCCTGCACCCCTTCTGCCGGGTCGTCACTGACGTTATCGTCACCTGACAGAAAACGCTGGGCGGCTCGCACGTACTCGGGCACGCCGTACGCGATGTCCTCCAGCGCCGCGCACCGGGCGAAGAACACGACCCGCTCGCCGAACGCGGGGTCGGTGGGGCCGCCGTAGGCGTCCAGCACCGCGGCGAGGAAGCCGGCGCCGAAGTCGCGGTAGAGCCGGGCGAAGTCCAGCGCCGGATCGGTGACGGCCGCGTCGGTCCAGTCGATGACCCCGGTGACCGTGCCGTCCCGCTCCAGGATGTGCTCGGCGCCCAGGTCGGCGTGCGCCAGGACCCTGCGGGGCGCCGGCGCCGGGACCTCCGCGTGCAGCCGGTCCAGCAGCTCGGGCGGGCCGTCGAGGTCCTCGAGCCACTCGGCCGGGTCGGCGTCCTCGACCGGCACCAGGCCGTGCACCTCGGTCGGCTCGATCGCGTGCAGCTCCCGGAGGAACCGGCCCACCGGTTCAGCCAGCGCGGCGGGCGCCGGACGGCCCAGCAGCGGGCGGCCGGGCAGCAGCGGAAAGGCCAGCACACCCGTCTTCGCGTCGGCGAACCGCACCGCCGGCACAGGCAGCGACACCCGTCCGGCCAGCGCGTCGAGCAGCGCCGCCTCACGTCGTACCGTGGCAGCCTCCGCAACCCGGAGAACCAGGCCGCCGGCGAGGAACGCCGTGTTGTCCAGGCCCCGGCCGAGCTCGGTGACCGCGACGTCGGCCAGCTCGGGAACGTGTGCCCGCAGGGCTCGCAGAGCGCGTTCTCGCATACCGGGCTCCAATCGGGTCGGCCGGGTTGGTTAATCTTGGACAGTGTCCCGTGCCGCAGCTCTCGCGATCGCGGTGGTCCTGATGCTGGGCGGGTGCTCCGCACAGGCGCTGCCCGCACCGGCGCCCGCGCCGTCCGACGACCCATTGGCGGTGGTCGAGGAGCGCACCGCGCTGCTGTCCCGCGACGGCCCCTACCGGGACCCGGACCAGGCCGAGCGGGCACAGGGGCGGGCCGCCGCGCGGCTGCTGCTGGCGGGTTCCGACGACATCACCGACCTCGACGGTGCCTTCGGCCGGCTGGGGTACGACTCCTCCCACAGCGTCGACGCCGCGACCGGACGCCGCTACAGCATGTTCTCCATGAGCGTGACCTACGGGCCGGCCTGGGGTCTCGTCCTCGCCGACCGGTCCGCGCCGCTGCGCTACGTCATCGAGGTGCCGCATCCCGGCTTCGACACCAACACCGACAAGCTCGGCGTCGCCCTCTACCGCCTGGTCCCCGGCAGCGTCCTGCTCATGGCCGGCGCCCACCGCATGGCCGGCAACGGCGCCGCGGACGTCGCCCACAACGACATGTCGATGTTCCACGTCCTGGCGACGGAGCTGGCCCGCGGCGGCCTGAGCCAGGTCCAGCTGCACGGCTTCGCCGACAAGAACCTTCCCGACGCGCAGGCCGTCGTGTCGACCGGCGCGGGCCGTGTCTCCCCCCTCGCCCGCGACGTGGCCTCCAGCCTTCAGGAGGCGGGCGTCATCGTCTGCCGCGCCTGGGCCGCCACCTGCGGCCGGCTCGAAGGCACCACCAACGTCCAGGGCAAGGCCGCCGACGACATCGGCGCGCAGTTCCTGCACATCGAGCTCGGCTGGGTCATCCGCGGCAACCCTGAACGCCTCGACGCCGTCGCCCACGCCATCGCCAGGCGCCTGCCCCCGGGCTGACCCGGGCCGGCTCTGGGCCGGCTCTGGGCCGGCTCTGGGCGCCCTGCCGTCCCGCCGGATCGGGCGGACCCGGCACCGCCACGCAGCCGTTCAGCCGGGTCCGCGGCTCGATCCGGTGGCTCGGGCCGGCACGTTCAGCGCCCGGCGCAGGCCACCGTCCAATCACTCGGACCCCCGTCCGGGTCTGGACGGCACCGGCCGCCCATCCGAATGACTGCCGTCAATGCCCGACCGCTGCGGCCTCCGCCTGTTCGTCGGTGGTCCGGCGGCCGCGACCGGCGATACGGTCCGCTGCAACGCTCGACGTAAGGAGACGCAGCGCATGACCTCGACGGCGACGAACACCCGCGCCCCTCGACTCGAGCATGACGTCCGCGCGGACCACGACGGCAGGAGCGTGGCCCGGATCGCCTGGACCCTCGCCGCGACGTTCGCGGCCGTGGCGGCACTGCTGGGCTCCGACGGCCTGCTGCTGACCGACCGCCCGACGGCGACACCCCCGCTGCTGGGCGCCGCGTTCTTCGTCCTGGCCGCGGTGATCACGCCCGTCACGATCTTCGCGATGCGACGCTCCCGCCTCCGCCGGGAGCGCAAGAGCCAGGCCGAGTTCGACCGCCTCGACGCCGCGACCGACGAGATCGACGACCACGCGCTGGGCAAGCTGGTGTCGTTCAACTTCCGTCTCATGGACCGGTTCATCAACGTCGCGCTCGGCCAGGCCCGCATGTCCTACATCTTCTGCGCGGTGGCCGCGTCCGCGTCGCTGTTCGTGCTGCTCGCCGGCACCAGCGCGATCCTGGCCTCGGCCAGCACCGACGTCCGGGTGACCGTCGGCGTCCTGACCGCCGCGGGTGTCACATTGGGAAGCTTCCTGTGCGCCACGTTCATGCGGTCGTTCGCCATGACGTCCAGGCAGATGAGCTACTACTACGGCCAGCCGCTGGTGCACTGCTACCTCCTGCACGCCGAGTGGCTGGCCGAACGGGCCGTGGAGGGCCTCGACAAGGCGAGCGCCGCGCGCATCCAGGAGCACCTGATCCACGCCACCCTCGGCGCGAGCAAGAACGCGCAGATGCACCTCCTGGACCTGCAGTTCCACGGCCCGAAGCGCCGCCCGGACGAGCAGGACCAAGCCGCCGACCAGGCCTAGCGACCGCGACCCGTCGGGGATACGGTCCTGCGGTGAGCTTCCGGCTGGCGGCGTACGCCGTGTGCCTCGAGCGTGACCGGCTCCTGCTGGCCCGTTACGTCTCCCCCGTGACGGGCGCGACGCTGTGGACGCTCCCTGGCGGCAGGGTGGAGCACGCCGAGGACCCGTTCGAAACGGTGATCCGGGAGCTGGCCGAGGAGACCGGCTGCGACGGCGTGGTCGAGCGCCTGCTGGGTGTGGATTCGAGGGTGGTCCCGGCCGCCGAGGCACGGCTGGGGACCGAGCACCACAACGTCGGCGTCTTCTATCGGGTCCGCATCACCGGTGGTGCGCTCCGGCCCGAGCCGAACGGCGAGACCGCCGAGTCGGTCTGGCATCCGGTGCCCGACGTCGCCGGGCTGTGCCGGTCGTCCCTGGTCGACGTCGGGCTCGCCCTGGCGCAGACTCTTCCCGCGACCGGGCACGTCGCCGCGGTCACCGTCGGCGGCCTGATCCGGCACTGAGCCCGGCGCACGCTCAGGCGTTCATGCCGCCCTTGTACTGGCGCTCGTTCCGCGTTTGTACTGCGCGTGGTCCGCGCGCTCCGGACCGCGCCCGCGCAACGGTCGGGCACGGGCCGGGGACACAGGCGGCGGGCGGTGCGGAGGCCGGCAGGGTCAGAGGCGGCGGGCGGTGCGGAGGCCGGCGGCGAAGTGGCCGGTGCCGTCCAGGGTGGCCTCGCCGCCGGAGTCGCCCATGGTGGGGCCGTTGGCGCCGACGCGGCTGGAGATGAACCGGTAGTGGCCGCGGTCGTCGATGCCGACGTAGATGCCGGAGTGCTCGATGTGGGTCGGCCGGTCGGCGCCGTCCGCGTCGATCTCGGGTGAGCCGTAGAAGAAGACCAGGTCGCCGGGGAGCAGGCGGTCCAGCTGCTGCGGGCGCTTGCCGGTGTTGGGGATGACGACGGTGCCGGGGCCGACGTCGGCGATGGCGTAGGCGCGGCGCGGCAGCCCCGGGCCCTGCGTGTTGGTGCCGCGCAGCGGGAAGCCCATACGGTAGCCGTACACCATGCGGATGAAACCGGAGCAGTCGAGGCTGTGCAGGCGGTCCGGCGACGGCTTCTCCTTGACCCCGTCGGGGAAGTCCCAGGGGACGCCGAGGTAGTCGTAGAAGTCGGAGTTCTCGGCGCGGCCGTCGCGGTCGCTGCTCGACAGCGGCCCGAAGGCGGCGTCGCCGGCGATCTGCAGGCCGTTGTCGCCCTTCCGCGGGGCGGCGCCGTAGGTGTACTGCATGGCAATGGCGAGCACGTCGGGATTCGGATCCGCGAGTGCGGTGGCGAGCCAGCCGGCGAACCAGGACTGCTGCTCGGCGCCGGCCTGCCACGGCTGGGGCGCCAGCCGGACGTAGACGTCGTGGGTGATCTTCGCGTTGGTGAAGCGTGGCTCGGTGAACGTCCTCGCCTTGCCGGTCAGGTGGGCGGTGCGGGCGCCGTCGGTGAGGACCGCGACGCGCGCTCCGTCGGGGCGCAGGACCTCGGTGCCGGGCGGGTCGGTCAGCCGCCGGTACGTGTACCCCGACGACGACACGGTGGTGGCGCCCGCCGTGCCGAGGCTGATCTCGACGGGGTCGGGCTGGGCGAGGCGGATGGCGCTGTAGCCGATGGCCGTGAGGCCGACGACGAGCAGCAGCGCGGCCGTGACGAACGTCGTCGCGCTGCGCAGCGTGAGCCCAGTCGTGTTCACGCCGTCACCTCCGCTGCGCTCCGGCGCCGGCCTGAACCAAACCTGCGCCCATGATGTGCAGCCCTCCGCTACGCTCCGGCCCGCTCATGCCGTCACCACCACTGCGCTCCGGGCCGCTCATGTGACCGGCACGAGCCCGGCGACGATGCCGCTGAAGGTCACGCCGAACGTGATCCCGGTGACGATCGTCGTGGCGAGGAGGGTCGCCGGCGGCGGCTGGCGCACCAGCTGGTAGGCGATGAGGCCGGGGGCGACGAAGCCGAGCGTCTGGTGGGCGAACAGCAGCGGCAGGTCCCGCTGCACGATGACGAACAGCGTCAGCTGCAGCAGCACGCTGAGCAGCAGGATGGCGGCGAAGAGCCGCTTGCCGTACAGGATGACGACCTTCTGCAGGAGCTTGGTGAGGTAGTAGGTGACAACGGTCATCACCACCACGATCGCGGCCTGCAGCGGATCCTCGATGAGCGCGAGGGCGATCCAGCCGGGCGTGATCATGCCGCCGGGCGACAGGTTGGTCGTCAGGTAACACAACAGCGCGAACACCAGCCCGATGCCCAGGCAGGCGGTGGCGAGTTGAGCGCTGAGCTCCCCTCCGAAGATCATCGGCTGGTCCTTCTCTGAGCCGGGACGCGGGTCCCCACGGTCATGTTGGTGCGCAGCATCGGCGGCAGCGGGGCGTGCAGCTCGTCGGGCGCCCAGCTGGGCAGGCCGGCCAGCTCGTGCAGGAGCACCTCGCCCTGGCCGTGGATGTTGCCGACGGCGACGATCGAGGAGTCGAAGTCGGTGGCGGCGACGACCCCGTCGAGCAGCCGGTCGGGGTCGAGCCTCCCGCCGAGGTCCACGACCCGGTCCTGGAGGTCGGCCGGGATCGTCGAGCGGGCGCTGCGGGTCGGCTCGCCGATGATCACGATCCGGTCGGGCCGGACGTCGCCGCAGAGCGCGCCCATCTGGCCGTTGCGCTCGACCCGGTCCGGCCGGCAGTTGATGACCATGGTCATCGGCCGGGAGATGAGGTGCTGCCGCTCCAGCTGCTGGATGTTCATCAGCGTCGACTCGGGGTCGTTGGCGGCGAACACGTTGGCGAAGCGGATCAGCTTGTCGCCGGCGGTGACCCGCACGACCGACAGCACGCCGGGGTCCGGCGGCGCGTCGATCATGCCGGCGAGGGCGCTGCGCCGGTCCACGCCGAGCAGCCCGGCGACGGCGATCGCGATGGCCACGTTCTCCTTGAACGTGATCCAGCCGAAGTCGGCCATCTCCCGGTCGGTCACCGAGTCGGGGTCGACGGCGATGAGCCGGCAGTTGCGCTTGTCGGCCTCCTGCTGCAGGATCGCGAGCCGGTCGCGCTCGGCGGTGACGCACACGCCGCCGACGGGCATCGACTTGCTCAGCGACCGGGCGACGTCGTCGAGGGTCGGCCCCATCTCGGCCAGGTGGTCCTCGCGCACGTTGCACAGCACGCCGATGGTGGAGCGGATGAGCTTGCTCTGGTTGATCTCCTGCAGGGCCGGCATCACGGCCATGCACTCGATGACCAGGGCGTCCGGGTGGTAGGCGGCGGCCCGCCGCACGATGCCGATCTGCTCCACGACGTTGGCGATGCCGAACTTGCGGTGGACCGGCTCCTCGCTGGCGTCGGGGAAGATGAACCGGGCGGCGGTGCCGGTGGTCTTGGCCACGACGAGCAGCCCGCCGCCGCGCAGCGCACCGGCGCACAGCCGGGTGATCGAGCTCTTGCCGCGGATGCCGTTGACGAGCACCCGGTGCGGGATCCTGCGCAGGTTGCGGTCGTGGTTGCGCTGCTCGACGATCCCGGCGACGAGCAGCGCGACGCAGCACAGGGCGTAGACGACGTAGAGATACAGCACGCTCAGACCTTCGTGGTCCGGCCGGCGCCGCGCTGGCTGGGGAAGCGCGGGTGGACTGCGGTGAAGTCGTCCTCGGAGCCGCGCAGCCGGATCGCGCCGCCGAAGCGGGCGGAGCCGGTGTGCCGGACCTGGCGGCAGATCTCCAGGCACATCGCGATCGCGCCGACGTCGTCGTGCCGCTGCGGCGGGATCGGCTCGTCGAACTCGCCGGTGCGGATGCGGTCCGCGGTCACGGCGAGGCGGCGCAGCGGCCGCACGAAGATGAAGTACTGCCACACGAACGCGAGCGCGACGATGCCGGTGACGGCGCCGGCCATCAGCAGCGTCCACCGGTTCATGATCACTTGCGGCAGCTGGAGCGAGACGGGGTTGCGCTCGATCACGACGACCCATTCCAGGTGTACGACTGACGGGGGGCTGGTCAGCGCGGTGGCGACCTGCAACGACGGCTGCCCGCCGGCGCTGCGCTGGCCGCGGACGGTGCCGCCGGCCATGGCTTCGATCGCGACGGCGCGGGCCGCGTCACCCTCCAGCGGCTGCATCGCCCGGTAGCCCGACGAGTCCAGGATCGTGCGCAGCTGCGAGTCGACGACCCGCGCCCGCCCGTCGACCCGGCGCATCACGCCGAGCAGGTAGTCGATGTCGAACTCGCCGACGACCCCATAGCCGTCGTCCTTGGCGATGCGGAACGCGTAGATGACCGGCAACCGGCTGACCGACCGGTCGATGCGGATCCCGGCCTCCCCGGGCAGCGGCTGCGGGGTGCGCAGCGACTCCCGGCCCGCCGAGCTGACCACGGCGCCGTTGCGGTCCACCAGGTACATGCCGCGGAACCGGTACTCGTCGGCCAGCCCCTGCTTGAGGATCGGCCCGAACTTGCCGGGCTCGGTGCGCGCGTTGGCGAGGCTGATCCGCGACACGGTCTGCAGGCCGCTGTCCAGCGCGTTGCCGAACACGCCGCTGACCGCCTCGGCGCGGCTCTCCTCGTCGAAGAACAGCTGGTCGGGCACCGGCGGCCGAGGCGCCTGCAACGCGGTGGCCGTCGCGACGGCCGGCCACGCCAGGGCGACCAGGGCGGCGACGGCGAGGCCCTGCACGGTGCTCAGCCGCCACCGCGCGCCGCGCAGCCCGCCGCCGCTGAACACCGCGAGGGCCTGCGCGATCCGGAACGTCTCCCTGGTGCGCAGCGGCTGCCGGACAGGTGTCACCGCGCCGCACGCGTCGGACTTGGCCTGCCGCAGCAGCGCCTGGATCGGCGCGGGCAGGAACGCGCGCATGAGCAGGAACGCCAGCAGCGACACGCCGAGCAGCGACAGCCCGAGGAGCAGCCCATAGCCGACGGAGGTGCCGCGGCTGACCGGTGCGACGACGACGGACGCCACGACGACGCCGGTGTCGCCGATCGCGGCGGAGGAGACGACCAGCTGCCGGTCGGGCCACTCTGTGACCTTGATCGCACGGCTGCGGCTGCCCCGCGCCCCGGCCAGGCCTTCGAAGAGCTTCGGCAGGTGCGTCTCGCCGACGGCGCTGACACCCTGGATGAGGGCCGGCCGGCCGTCGGGGGTGATGACGAAGACGCCGTGCTGGGCGCCCGGGTTGAGCCGCAGGTTGCGCATCAGCAGCGGATAGAGCACGGCGACGCTGCGCTGGGCGTCGAGCGCGGCGATGCGGACGAGGGCCGGCCCGTCGGTGGTGGAGACCGCGACGGTGGCGTCGGCGGGCAGCGGCGTCGGCAGCTGGTCGAGCGGGACCGGCGTGCCGGACGCGGCCTGTGACTGGCGGGTCGCGGTCTGTAGGAGGGCGGCGCCGGTCCAGGTCTCCCGGTTGCCGATGAGCTTCGCCAGCACGTCGGCGTCGGCGGGCAGCGGTGGCTTGCGCACGTCGACGAGGACCCGGTCCAGGTCGTCCGCGGCCCGGGCGGAGCCGACGCTTATGCCGCGGGCGACGGTCGCGACCAGCTCGCGCTGCGAGTCGTGCACGGCCTTCGGCACGCCGCTGCGATCGTAGACGGCGAAGCCGAGCACGGCGGCCGCGGCGACGATCATCGTCACGCACAGGTAGACCAGTGATGGCGCACTGGAGCCGGCCGGGAACGCCGCCGCGGGCAGCTGCTGCTCAAGAGCCCGCCGGCGCCACGCGATGAGCTGGGCGGGAGGCGCGTCCGCCGCGGGTGGGGCATCGTCATACACGGATATATCGCCCCCCTTCCCTGCGTTTACGACTCTCTCGCCCGAATCGCCGGTGACTATAACCCAGGGCTACGACAGTCCGTCACATTGATCAACTGGTTCGGGGCGCGGGCGCCGTGCCGCGGACGATCAGACCGGCCTCGTCCGCCCCGCGGGTCAGCAGATGCCCCTGGATCCGCTCGACGGCGGCCTCGTAGATCCGGCGGCGGGCGGCCGGAAGGCCCGGGTCGGCCAACGCCCGTTCCAGGTCGATCACCCGAATGTCCGGGTTCAGGTCGACGAACGTCGGGATCGCCTCGACCGCGGCGACCGTCCATCGCTTCGCCTCACTCGACGGAGTGAACGTGACACGGACCATCACGCCCTCCCGGTTGTCGTTGATCGGCTCCTCGTGGCGGGCGATCTGGTTGCCCATGCCGTACACGATCCATTTGCCGGAAATGCGCTCGACCGGCTGCACCACGTGCGCGTGGTGGCCGAACACGACGTCGACGTTGCGCAGCGCGGCGACCGCCCGGGCCCAGGTCTGCTGGTCGACGTCGGGCTCGTGCACGTATTCGGTGCCCCAGTGCAGGCTGACCACGACGATCTCGGCGCCGGCGGTGCGGGCCGCGGCGGCGTCCGCCTCGATCTTCTTCGGATCGATGAGGTTCGCGACCCACTCCTGCCCGGCCGGCCGGTTCAGGCCGTTGAAGTACTTCGCGTAGCTCAGGTGAGCGATCTTGACGCCCTTGACGGTGTACAGCTGGGGCCGCTTCGCCTCGTCCGCGCTGCGGGCGGTGCCGGCGTGCCCGAGCTGGGCCTGGTCGAACGCGTCGAGGGTGCGTTTGACGCCGTCGAAGCCCTGGTCGATGCTGTGGTTCGAGCCGGTCGAGCAGCCCTCGTAGCCGACGGCCTTGATCGCCCGCACCACCTCCTGCGGCACGCTGAAGCGCGGGAAGCCCGTGTAGGGCCCGCCCGGCGGCGCGACCGGCGTCTCCATGTGGCACAGGGCCAGGTCGGACGCCTCGATGGAGTCCTTGACCCCGGCGAGCATCGGCGCGTAGTCCATCGTGCCGCCGCCGTCCTGCTTCGCCTGGTTCCACAGGTCGGGATGCAGCAGGATGTCACCGGCGCCGATCACCGACACGGACCGTCCCGCGACCGCTACGGGCGAGCCGAGCGGCCGGGGCGTCCCGGTCTCCGGCTCGGTTTCCGGCGCCCACGGGCCGATCCGGTAGACAGCGAAGACCGCGGCCGCCACGACGATGACGGTGCCGAGCATGCCCCACTTCGGCCGGAGTGATCGCGTCTTCTGCACCGCGCAAGGCTAAACACCCCCGTGCCGGCGGCCGGGCGGTGGGGTCGGCAGTCGCCGCGCCCTCACAGGAGTGACGTCGCCGGCACGAAGGTGTAGCCCACCTGCTGGATGCCGTCGACGAGCTCCGGCAGGTACTGCAGGCCGAGGAACGGGTGGTAGAAGAAGCTCGCCACGTTGTCGCGGACGACGAGCTGGCGGCGCGCGGAGGCGATCAGGTCCGCGGCGAGCCGCACGCCGTGCTGGTTGAACCGCTGGGTGGCGACGTTGCCGAGCGTCTCGGGGATGACCGGCGTCCCGTAGGCGTCCTGCACCGGGTACGGGAAGTACTGGCTGACCGACCGGCTGCCGGCCGGCGTGCCGGACAGGACGCCGGAGAAGTACAGGACCTGCTCGTAGCGGGCCCGGATGCCCGGCGCCGAGGCGATCGCCCGGTAGTCGGCGGCGCTCGCCGTGTAGTGCGGGAACTCCCAGATGTCCGGCACCGGCAGGCCCGCGGCGGTCCACTCCTGGCGGGCCGCGGTGAGCCGGCCGAGCGCCCACTCCGGCGAGTCGTCCTGGACCGGGCCGTCCAGCTGGACCACGCCGGCGTCGTCGACGTGGGCGCGGTAGAACTCGTAGTCCTCGGCGCTGACACCGTATGGGTTGCGGACCCCGGCGAGGCCGTGTGTGTAGCCGTGCATGATGAGCGTGCCGCCGTGCTCGCTCATGTACCGCAGCGCGTCGACGACCGCGGGCGTGCCGCTCAGCGTCCGGTGTACGGGCACGCCGCCGGAGTACACGCCGGCCCAGTCGTCGTACACCGTGAACACCGCCACCGCGAACGGGATCTTGCGGGCCGACAGGAAGTCGGCGATGGCCCGCAGCTGCGCCGGGTCGGAGTGCGGGCCGACGTCCTCGATGCGCACCAGCGCCCGGTGCCGGTCCGGTGCCTGCGGGTCGAGCAGCGCGTACAGCAGGTCGGCGAGGACCAGGTACCGGTCGTCGAACGTCACGTAGGTCAGCGGTACTTCCGTCAGGTACGTGAGCGCGCCTACCCGTACCGCGTAGGGGGCTTCCGTACCGTCCGGCAGGACGGCGCCGGCGAGCGTCGTCGCCTTGGCGTCCGGCGCTGCGCCGATGCGGACCATGGCGCCGGCGGCGGGGTTGCGGGTGAGCTCCGTCCCGCGGTATCGGACGGCCGACACGGCGGTCTCGTCGATGGTCGCCGAGTTGAGACCCGTGCCCCCGTACTTGCCGATGAGCTGCCAGATGTTCGCGCCCATCCACAGTACGGGCGCGCCGCCGGCGACGTCGGCGAGGAACGCGTCGGGCAGCGGCTCGTCGTACGTCGACCCGATGTAGATCGTCAGCCGGTGCCGTGCCGCGCTGCCCTTCGCGTACCTGGTGACCGGCGCCGCCTCCCACTTCCCGAAGTGGGACGCGAGGTTGCCGGCCTGGACGGCGTACAGCTCGCCGAGGTCACCGTAGGGCCCGGTGGTGTCGTACAGGACGAGCACACCGGACGGTGGCGGCCCTGACGGTGTCCCGGCCGGCGGCTTCGGCTCGGCGCCGCACCCGGCGAGCAGCACGCTCGACACGACGATCGCGACCACCGTGCCCCGCAAGCCCACCGTCCTGACGGTAGTGGCCTGCCCCGCGGCCCCGCGCCGATTCGCCCGGATCCCGGGAGATCGCGGGGCTCACGACAGCGGCGGGCGCACCCGGAACGCGCTGTCGGCGCGGAACGCGGCGCTGCCGTCCGCCTGGTCGACCCACAGCTCGTAACCCTGCCGGTGCACGAAGTGGCCGCGGTAGTTGGCGGACTCAAGGAACACCTCGCCGGCGTCGGTGACGGTCGCGCAGAACGTGGCGTCGCCGCGGAACACGAAGCTGCCCTCGTCGTGGCTCAGCCGGAGCCGCCACGACTGGTGGCGCAGATACTGCCCGTTCGCCGACCGGAACGAGAAGCACGCCGCGTCGGACAGGCCGGGCACGGCTTCGAACGTCGCCGGGCCAGTCGCGGTGACGAGGGTGCCCAGCTGGCCGGTCGTGCCGAGGTACCGCCCGGGGACGGCGCCGGACTCCAGGGACACCGGTCCGAGGCGCAGCGCGGCGGGCGGCGCGGATTCCGGCGGGGGTGTCCGGGACGGCGCGGCAACCGCCGGGGGCGGGGTGTCGGCGCGGCCGGGCCAGGCCACCGTGGCGACGGCGGCGCCGGCCAGGACCGTCACGGCGGCCGCGACCTTCGCGACCGGGACGCCCGCCAGCCACCCGGCCGCGGCGGGCGCCCCGGCCACGACGGCGGGCGGTGTGGCGCCAACCGCACCTGGGCCGAGAAGGGCGCCCGTACCTACGGCAGGAGCGGCACCTGCACCCGTACCGGGAGCGGCGCCCGCACCCGCACCCGGGGCGGCGCCCGTACCGGCGGCAGGAGCGGCGATGTCGCCCGTACCCGGCGGTACGGGCGAACAGGCGGCGGACGTGGCGGTCGACGCGGTGGTGGGCAGGCCGTGGGCGGCGAGCGCGGCGGCGAGGGTCACCGGCACGGGCAGCAGCGCGAGCCCGGTCAGCAGCCGCTCGGTGTCCACAAGGTCCTCGGCGGCGCCCGCGCACGTGGCGCAGGACCGGGTGTGCCGGCCGATCCGCTTGCGCCACAACGGGCCAGGGATGCCGTCCCAGTCGGCGACGACGGTGCTCAGCCAGGGGCACCGCGGCCGGGCGTCGAGCGCAGCGACCAGCGCGCGGGCCTGCTCCAGGCGCCGGCGCAGGCGCTGCACCCGCACCGCGGCGTGCGCGACGCTCACGCCGAGCGCGGCGGCCAGCTCGGCGCGGCTCAGCTCCTCGCCGACCTCCAGCCACCAGAGCGACCACAGCAGCCGGTCGTCGGGGTCGAGCCACGCCACCGCCTGCCCCGCCTGCCGGCGCTGCGCCGCCAGGTCCAGCCGCAGCACGGTGAGGTCCTCGAAGTCCCCGGCGTCGGGCGCGCCGGCGACGTCGTCCAGCGCCGCCCGCCGCCCGGCGGCGACCCGGTCCCCGTGCAGGAACGTGGCGGCCTGCCGCACGGCGATCGCCGCGATCCACGCCCGGAAGCTCTCCGGCTCCCGCACCGACGGCAGCTGCCGCAGCGCCCGCACCATCGTGTCCTGCACGACGTCGTCCACGGCGGCCGGATGCCCGGCGAGCGCCCGCCGCACGATCGAGTACACCAGCGGCAGATGGCCGGCGACGAGCCCGTCGAGCGCCCGGTCGTCACCGCCCTGAGCCGCGACGACCAGCGCCGCCCTCCTCCTGCCCGCCCTGCCCATCAGCCTCACCGATGCCCGTCCAGTCAGGCGACCAGCATGCCAGCGCCACCCCGCCCACGCCACGGCCGCACGCCACGGCCCTTGCCCGCCCGGTGCCGCCGGGTCGCCGGGGCGCCGGGCCCGGACTCAGGCGAGGTCCGCCGAGGCGCCGAGAGGAATGCGGGCGTACGCGGTGCCCGCGGTCTCGTCGAGCCACTCGTCGAACTGGGACTGGCCGATCTCGCTGAGGTTCACGTCGTGGATCGGGAACGCGCGGGCCGGGCGGACCTCGCGGGCGAACGTGATGACCTCGCCGAGCTTGACCCACGGCCCGGACGCGGGCACGAGCAGGGTGTCGACCGGCTCGGCGGGCACGAACAGCGAGTCGCCGGGGTGGTAGACGCCGTCGACGATGTACCCGACGTTGGCGCAGCCGGGCAGCCCGTCGATGATCTCGGCGTGCCGGCCGCCGACGACGCGGACGGCGAAGCCCGCCGCGGTGAACGAGTCGCCGACCTCCACGGGGACCGCCCCGAGCGACGGTGCGAGCGCCGGATGGGTGTAGACGGTGACGTCCGGGTGGGCGGCGAGGGCGGCCGCGTCCACATGGTCGGCGTGCTCGTGCGTGACGAGCACGGCCGTCGCGCCGGACAGGCACGCCGGATCGGAGTAGACGCCGGGGTCGATCACCAGGACCTGGTCGCCGGACTCGAGGCGGACGCAGGCGTGGCCGTACTTGGTGAGCCGCATCAGCGCAATCTACCGACGCGCGCCGGCCTGGCCGTGGCGGGTCAGCGCCTGGCCGCCGCCTCGCGGCGGATCCACCGCAGGAGCCCGGGGTTCGACTCGGTGGTGACGACGCTGACCGCGGTGCGCAGGAACCGGTCGTCGTCGAGCAGCGCGAGCATGCCGGCGGCCAGGTCCTCGCGGGCGGTGTACATGCCGTCGGCGAACCCCTCGACCATCGTGTACGCCGTGGGCGCCGGCAGGTGGAACAGGCCGCTGGGCCGCACGGCCGTCCAGTCGACGTCGCCGGCGCGCAGCAGCTCCTCCATCCGCCGCATGTCGTCGTACAGCGTCCTGCCGAGGACCCGCGTCACGTACGGCAGCATGACCCGGTTGAACAGGAACCCGCCGCCGGAGTACGGGCGCGGGTCGACGCCGGCCGAGGTGACCACGACCACGCGCCGCACCCCGTGCCGCCGCATCGCGGCGACGATGTTTGCCGCGCCGCGCGAGTACACGCTGACCGGCTGCTTCCCGGCCCGTACCCCCAGCGCCGACAGCACCGCGTCCCGGCCCGCGACGGCGGCGTCGACGGCCCGCTCGTCGAGGACGTCGGCGGCGATCACGTCGAGCCGCTCGTGCCGCAGCGGGAACTCGTCGGGCCGCCGCACGACCGCGGCGACGTGATGCCCCGCGGTGAGCGCCTGCCCGACCAGTACCCGCCCGGTCGCCCCGTTGGCGCCGAATACCGCCAGGCGCCTCGACACCCGCATGATGACCCTCCGCTCGCTCGGCCTACGACACCCGAGACGAGACGGCCCGCCGGCCTGTGACACAAGGCTTCACGCGGGCGGCGGCAACCGCAGGTGCTGACGGGTCGTCCCGGCGTGGGTGCGCAGCATCCGCAGCGCGGCCGCGTGGTCCTGTACGGCTACCGCCCCGGGTGTCATCGAGTTGCCAGCCCGTGGGGCGGTCGGGCACGATTGCGGGTCGGCGGGGACGGACGGGGGTCGTGATGCGGGAGTTTCTGCGGGTGGAGGATCTGCGCGGCCTGGTGGCGGCGCAGTTCGGGTCCGATCGGCGCCTGGTGGCGCTGGACCGGGTGACCGGCGGGTCCAAGAAGGGCGTGTACCGGCTCCGGCTCGACGACGGCCTCGCCGTGATCCTGTACGTCTGGGCCGCCGGCGAGAACTACTGGCCGCCGTCGCCGTCGGCCGTGCCGGACGACCCGTTCACCGACGCGTCGGGCGCCGAGCTGTTCGCCGCCGCGCACGCGGCGCTCACCGGCGCCGGGGTCAGGGTGCCGCACCTGCTCGTGCTCGACCGGTCCTGCGACCACCTGGACGCGGACCTGGCCCTCATCGAGGACGTCGGCGAGGTGCGCCTCGAGACGCTGCTGCGGGACGACCGGGCGGCCGCCGCGGCGCCGCTGGAAGCCCTCGGCGACGCCCTGCGCCGCATGCACACGACGACGTCCTCCTGGTACGGGCGGCTGCTCGGCCCGACCGGATCCGGGCAGCGACCGGCCGAGGACGTCATCGTCGACCGGGCCCTGGCACACCTCGACGCCGCCACGGCGCTCGACGGGCGGCTCTCCTCGCACCGGGACCGGATCGCGGCCCACGTGCGGGCGCTGCGCGGCGCGGTGACGGCGCGGCAGTCGTACACGCTGATCCACGGCGAACTCGGGCCAGACCACGTCTTCGTCACGCCCGCGGGCGAGCCCGTCGTCATCGACATCGAGGGACTCACGTTCTTCGACGTCGAGTGGGAGCACGCGTTCCTCCGGCTGCGCTTCGGCGACGACTACCCCGCGCTGCGCCCCGTCGAGCTCGACCCGCGGCGGTTGCGCCTGTACGAGTACGCGCAGACCCTCTCGCTCGTGGAAGGCCCGCTGCGGATCGCCGCCACCGACTTCCCGGGCCGGGACTTCATGCTGGACCTCGCCGAACGCAACATCGTCAAGGCCCTCGCCGCCGTCCAGTAGCGTTGCCCGCATGGACGACTGCCTGCGGCTGGCGCTGCTGGAATGCGACTACACGTCGCCCGTGCGCCGGTCGCTGTCGCGGCAGAACGTCCAGGACCGGCAGGCCCGCCACGGGGAGCTGCTGCGGGCACCGGTCGCCGGGAGCGTCGCCGAGGCCCGCTGGACCGAACACGCCCTGCTGCGCAGCGCCGTCCCCGCCGGCGCCGACCCGGTGATCCGCGGCCTGGACGGCATCGCCGCCTTCCCGGACCTGCGGGTGCTGCACCTGCCCGCGTCGGCCGTCCCCGACCTCACGCCGCTCACGGAGCTGCCCTCGCTGGCCCTGCTCAGCGTCGGCGTCACCCCGGCCACCGACCTGCGGCCGCTGCTGGACTGCCCGCGCCTCACCCGCGTCGACGTGCCGGCGTCCGCCGCTCAGCATGATGTGCTGGTCGCGCTGGCCGCGCGCGGCGTCCACGTCGACCAGCTGCTGCCCGCCCGCGACGCGGCGCCGTTCGGCAACCCGATCCTCAAGCTCGCCGTCCTCGACCTCCTCGGGGTGCCGCTGTCCCTGCCCGAGCCGTTCGACGAGTACCACCTGGACGACGCCAACCTGACCCGCGTCCTCGCGATCGAGCTCACCGAGCAGCAGCTGGACTCCGTCGAGCGGCTGCACTGGGCCGGCGGCGGCTACGCCATCCAGCACGCCGTCTGGCCCCAGTGGGACGGCGAGACCGGCGAGTTCGACCTGCGCTCGCTGCGGGGCATCGAGTCCCTGCGCAACCTCAAGCAGCTGCAGGTGACCCCGCTGTCGCTCCTCCCGCCCGCCGAACTCGCCGCCCTGCGCGCCACCGGCGTCACCGTCACCGAGCTGTACGGCGGGCACTGACGTCCTTCCGCCCACATGCCTGGGCGAGCCGTTCGAGCCGGCGGGCGTGATCGAAGTGGAACACCACACCGCCGAGGTCGACGACGAGGTAGCCGGTGCTCATGGGTGGATCTCCGCGGTTGCGGTGGTCGCCGCGCCGCGGATCTCGTCGAGCAGCAGGACGAGGTCGTCTTCGGTGGTCGCCGGGTTGAGCAGGCAGGCGCGAAGGGCCTCGGCGCCGGCCAGCCGGGTGCCTGTCAGGAAGGCGCGCCCGCGGTGCTGGACGATCGCGGGGATCCGGCGGTTGAGGTCGTCCAGCCGGTCGTCCCGGTCGACGGGGTGGCACCTGAACGCGACGATCGAGGTGCTGACGGGGGCGAGCAACTCGAAGTCGGGGGCGGCCTCGATCATCGCGGCCAGGGTGTGCGCGAGCCGGACCGTCGTGCCGACCAGCCGGATGATGCCGTCCCTGCCGAGGTGTGACATGGTGGCCCAGGTCCGCAGCGCCCGGAACGGGCGGGTCTGCTCGGGGCCGTACTCGGAGAACCATCCGAGCCCGTCCTCGTGATCGTCGCGCAGGTAGGCGGGTATGAGGCTGAACGTGGCCCGGGCCAACGCCGGATCACGCCAGAGCACGCACCCGCAGCCGACCGGCACACCGAGCCACTTGTGCGGGTCCAGGACGAGCGAGTCGGCCCGCGCCATACCCGCGTAGCCGGCGGACGCGGCGCCGGAGGCGAGCGCACCGAGCGCCCCGTACGCGCCGTCGACATGGAACCACAGCCCGTGGGCGGCGGCGACGTCCGCGATCTCGTCCAACGCGTCGACGGCGCCGGTGTTGACGGTGCCGGCGCTCGCCGCCACGCAGAACGGTCGTAGCCCCGCCCGCACGTCACGGGTCACCAAGGCCCGCAACGCGTCGACGTCCATGCGGAACCCGCCGTCCACGGGCACCACCCGCACGTGACGGCTGCCCAGGCCCAGCAGCTCGGCCGCCTTCCGCAGACAGCTGTGCCCCTCCGCGGACACGTACAGGACCATCGGCGGGAGACCGTAGAGCCCTTCCTCACGGACGTCGGCGCCGTCCCGGCCGACGGCGCGCTGACGGGCGGCGGCCAGCGCGACCACGGTCGCCATCGAAGCGCCACTGGTCAGCAATCCCCCGCCCGGACGGTGCGGAAATCCGACCAGCTCGGCAAGCCACCTCAGCACGGTGTGCTCCAGCAGCACGCCGGCATGGTCGCCGCCGGCACAGCTCGGATTCAGGGCGGCGGCGATGGGTGCGACCAGCACGCCTGCCGCGGACGGTGCGGAGTTCACCCAGCCGAAGAACCGGGGATGACCGTTGCCCATCGGGTACGGCAGCACGCGGGTGCGGATGTCGTGGACCAGATCGGTCAACGGCCGGCCCGCTGCAGGCAGATCCTGACGCATCAGCCAGCTGCGGTCGGCCTCCGTCACCGGTTGCCAGACCGGCCGGTCACGGACACCACCCAGATGATCGGCCGTGACGTCGGCGGCGAGCCGGCCCGCACGCCTCAGCTCATCCATCACCGCTCCCTGTCCGGCCAGGCCGCGTGCGGCCCGGCCGTCCCGAGATCCATCACCAGGTAGTAGACGCACTCGACGTCCCCGCTGTTGGCGAACGCGTGCCGGCAGTCGCCGGGGTAGTAGACCGAATCACCCGCCTCCAGCGTCGCTGCCTGACCGTCGATCGTGAGCGTGAGACGGCCCGACTCGACCGCCACGTATTCGCGCGAGCCCGGACTGTGCGGCGAGAACTCCCCGGCATCGACGCCGGGTCCCAGCACTGTGCGCATGAACTCGAACTCGACGCCGGGCAGCACCGGCGAAAGGATCCGCCGCTCCCATCCCGCGGGGTCGCGGACCACCCGTTGTTGTCCGTTGCGCAGCAGCACGAATGCGTTGCCGGCAGGCTCATCCAGCAGGCGGGAGATCGACGTGCCCAACGCCGTCGCAAGCCTGTCCAGGACCAGGACGGTCGGCGTTTTCGTGCCTCGCTCCACATCCGACACCATGCTGCGGCTCACGCCGCTCAGCTCGGCCAACTGCTCCAGCGCGAGCCCTTGCGCGCGCCGCCGAGCCCGTATTCGCAACCCCAGCTCAGTCATCGACAACCCGCTGGAGAGGAAGCCCGCACCACCTGCCACGAATCCACTATAGCGGAGGTTTATCCACCATCAAGGAACGCGACTCGACGACCGTGCGACCGGCCGTCGCACCCCGCGGCGGGCTGGGGGTGCCGGCCCACCGCGGCGCGCAGTTCTGCGCGGAGCCGGTCGGTCAGGGTGATGGTGGACAGGTCGTCCGACCAGCGGGCCAGGAATCCCACCACGGTCCGCCAGGGCGGGAAGTCCGCAGGCAGCGCTCGCCAATTCACGCCGTTGTCGACCAGGTAGAGATCGCGTCGATGATCGCGCGGCGGTGATGACGTTCCGGCCGGCCGGGCTGCGGCAAGCCAGTGCCGGCAGCAGCGGCTCCAGGACCGCCCACTGCGCGTCGGTGGTACCGGTCGGACACCTCCCTCGCGCGAGTGGCACAGCCGCACGGACACGACACGCTGGGACGTGGCTTCTCGCCCCGGCGCAGGGCAGGGTGCAATGACATCGCGGGCTCTTGAGGGCAGTTGGTGCAGGAACCCCGTCCCTATCAAGTGCCCGCGCTTGTTCCCCATCGCCACGCTGTCACCCGGCCACCACAACCCACCGCCAAGGCTCAGAGCGTGTTTGAGAAGTGGGTCCATTATCGTTGGGCGTAACCGCCGGCATCGACGCCACCAAGATGTCTGGACGTCTCGGCTGCGGCGTTACTCATCGGGCCTGACCGACGTGCAGGTCTCGACCGCATGACCGACCTCATCGGCCGCGTATCGCACTCACCGCCGTATCTTCTCCTCGGTGACCTACTTCGCAGACCTGACGCACGCGTACTCGCTCTTCGACCACGACACCGTCAGATACGAATGGGGCACGCTGGACTACCGGCCGCGGTACGAGCGGCTCAGCGTCGGCTGGTTGGATGGCTCGCAGCCGTTCGACACGGGCCCGGTCCCGGACTGGTTCGCCGACGCGTTGCTCGACATCGTCGGCAACCCAGCCGTCAACGAGACGCGCGGCCTGCACCACTGTGAGTTCTGCCCGTCAGACACGAGTCTCATCGCCGATCCACGGTCGGACGGCCAGTCCTGGCTTGCGTTCCGCGAGATCAGGGTGCCGGCCCGGCCGGGCGTGATGTTCGCAGCGCCAGCGCTGATCTGGCATTACGTCTCCGCTCATGCCTACCGGCCGCCCGCGGAGTTCGTCGAAGCGGTGCAGCGTTACGACGCCGACTGGGCCACCGAGCCGAGCCCCTGGATCCCGCCCGACGCGGAGCGCGCGGTCTGGGACCGCACCCCCAGGAACGTCATGCTTCGGTGTGTGAGCTGCGGCCAGAAGTTCGAGTTGCACTACACGCCGGACGAGCCTGGTCGCAGGGCGGTATTGCTGGCCACCCAGCAGCTCAGGGAACAGTGCCCCGACCACGGCAAGGAATGGGAATTCTGAGACAAGATCCGATGATGCATCGGTGTGCCTGCGTGACCACCGGTGTCGATGCCGCCAACGTGGCCGGATGCTCCGGCCGTGGCGGTACCCCTCAGACCTGACCGACGAACAGTGGGCGCTGGTCGGGCCGCTACTCCCGGCGCCCAAACGCGTTGGTAGGCCGGAAAAGCATCCACGCAGATCCATTGTGGACGCTGTCCTGTACGTGGTCCGCACCGGCTGCGCCTGGCGGTACCTGCCCGGCGACTTCCCGCCATGGCAGACGGTCTACTGGTACTTCAAGCAGTGGGAAGAGGCCAAGGTCACCGAGGCGATGCTCACCACGCTGCGGGAGCGAGCGCGGATACAGCAGGGCCGCAACCCGCAGCCCAGCGCGGGCATCATCGACTCCCAAAGCGTCAAGGGCGCCGACACCGTCGGGCGCAGCAGCCGAGGCTACGACGCGGGCAAGAAGATCAACGGCCGCAAACGGTTCATCGTCACCGACACCCTCGGCCTGCTCATCAACGTGGTCGTCCTCGCCGCCAGCGTCCAGGACCGCGACGGGGCCAAGACCACCCTGCTGTCCATGTACCTGGCCGCGCCGATCCGGTTCGTCTTCGCCGACAGCGGCTTCACCGGCAAGCTCGTCGACTGGACCACCAGCACTCTGCGCACCACGCTGCACATCGTGCGCAAACCCGAAGGCCAACAAGGCTTCGCAGTCATCCCGCGCCGCTGGTGCGTCGAGCGGACCCTGGCCTGGCTCACCGCCCACCGCCGCCTCGCCCGCGACTACGAACGCGACCCCGCCACCTCCGAAGCCATGATCCGCTGGGCCGCGATCAACACCATGACCAGCCGCATCGCCCGAGGCCAGCCAGCCACCCGCCAGCAACGCTGGCGCTGGCCCGACGACAAATGGACCCACTTCTCAACACACTCTCAGACACAGGCTCCTGGCCACGGCAGCCAGGCGTCGCCGCTGGTCGTGGTAGCTGGTCACGTCCGTCAGGGTGCGGCACCGGTCAGTCGACGGCGTCGATCAACCTGACCCGCTCGTGGAGGCCGCGGCGCAGGCTGACGGCGCGTTGGAGGGACAGCGGGGGTAAGCGGAGCTTGTGGCCGCGCCAGTGGACGAGATCGAGGTGGGCGGCGGCGGCCGGGCCGAAGTCGGTCGGGGCGGGCTGGTCGGCGGCGGGACCGACTCCACCGACCCACTCCACGCGGGCGCCGAGCATCGCTCTGCCCCACCAGTCGCAGAACCAGTCGGCCGGGGCGACGGGCTCGATCAAGCCGTCCAGCAGCAGGTCGCCGACGCGGCGGGCGTCGGCGGCGGAGACGACCAGGTCGAGGTCGCCCGGGGTGAGCGGGAGGCCGCGGACGGCGAGGGCGGCGCTGCCGGTGAGCCACCAGTCGACGCCTGCGGCATCCAGGCGGCGGCAGACCTCGTCGAGTGCCGTGTCCCACGGGACCGGATCGAGGCCGGCGGACTGGCGCAGCATCAGGACGACCAGGCGGGCGAAGTTTTCCCAGGCGCGGTCCAGGTGCGGGGTGTCCGCCGGGAACCGCTTCAGCCAGTGGCCGTCCTCGCGGGTGAAGCCCGCCTTGCGCACCGCGGGGACTAGGGTGTCGGCCACCTGCGTGAGCCGGAACTCCGAATGTGAACCTGTGTCATGCCGGACCGCCACCGCTTCCATGCCGTCGATACCACCACACGGGTATGACAAAAACGCCGAGGGCGATCGTCGCGGCCGCGCAGGCCAGCAGGGTGGGGCGGGCGCCGAGCAGGGCGACGAGCGGGCCGCCGAGCATCGTGCCGAGCGGGACCGCGAGCACGAGGACGGCGCCGTTGGCGGCGAGGACCTGCGGCAGGTCGGCGGCGGGCGTGGTGCGCTGGAAGAGCGCCATCGACGTCGCCATGTACGGTGCCCAGATCGCGCCGGCGAGCGCGAAGCTGCCGATCGCCACCGGGGTCGGCACGTCGAGGCCGAGCGGCAGCATCGCGGTGCCGAAGGCGAGGACGATGCCGATCGTTGTCGGCCACAGTGACAGCCGCCGCAGGTATCCGGTGACGAGGCCGCCGAGCAGCGCCCCGGCGCCGAACGCGGTGTAGTAGCCGCCCAGGAGCGTCGCCGAGCCGTGCAGGTCGGTGGCGACGTGGACCGGCATGGCGACGTAGAACGGGCCGAACAGGAAGAAGAACGCGAACGACAGGGCGAGCAGGCCGAGCAGCGTGCGGTCGCGCCGCAGGGCCGCGAACCCGGCCCTGGACGACGAGCCGTCCGCCGCGGGAGCGCCCGGCGGCACCGCCAGGCGGTAGGTCAGCGCGAGCACCGCGAAGCTGGCCGCGTCGATCGCGATGACGGTCGCCGGGCTGGTCCAGCCGATGAGCAGCCCGGCGAGCGGCGGCCCGGCGATGGTGGCGCCGTTGGCGATCGTGGTGAGCACGGCGTTCGCCGGCAGGTGGTGTACTGGCGGCAGCAGCTCCGCGATGAGCGTGTAGTGCCCGGCGGATCCCCACGCCGCCAGCAGCGACGAGACGGCGAGCAGCGCCACGTACAGCGGCAGGTGCAGCGCGCCGAGCGCGGCGGCGAGCGCGATCGCGCCGAGGGCGGCCGCCCGCAGGATGGCGTTCCACCCGGCGAGCTGGGCGCCGCCACGGTGCCGCAGGAACCGCCCGAAGAGGACCCCGCCGGCGGCGCTCGGCAGCGAATACGCGGCCACCGCCACCGCCACCCAGGTGCCGCGGTGCTCCTGCGGGGCGAGCTGCAACGCGAGCCACGTGACGGCGACGAGGGACATGCCGTCGCCGAGCGCCGAGACGACGAGTCCGGGCAGGATCCGGCCGAGCTTCGGATGGCTGACGACGGGCCAGTACGGCGACGAACGGACTCCGATGCTCATCCGCCCACTCGACCGCGCCCGCAGCCATCGATCAAGAGTGGTTCACCGGTGGCGGAATCCGCCCACAGCCGAACCGCGGCCGACACGGCCCACAGCGGAGCCGGCGGCCGACGGCGGGCCACAGCGGAACCGGTGGTGGAGTCAGCCCGCGGCCGAGTCGGCGGAGCCGGACGCGCGCGCCGCCACGGCGGCCTGGATGCGCCGCAGGGTGCGCAGGGCCTTCTTCGCGGCGACGTCGACGCGGCCGTCGAAGACCGTGGCGGCGTGGTCGGTCGCCATGAGCCGCTCGAGGATCGGGGCCGCGAACGAGTCGCCGGTGGAGCCCAGCGCGACCGCCGCCCAGTACCGCACGTTGGGGTCGGCGCTCGTGGCGGCCTCCGCGAGGCGGGGCAGCACGGCAGGGGTGAAGCGGGCGAGGTTGCTGGCGATGTAGCCGATCCGGGGGAAGCGCCGGTGCTCCAGCTCGTGCCACAGCGCCTCGAGCGCCTCGGGCCCGCCGATGTCGGCGAGGGCGTCGGCGGCGTACTGGCGGGGATGCTCCTGCGGGTCGCGCAGCAGCGGCGCGAGCGCGGGCACCACGGACGCGTCGCCGAGCCGGCCCAGCGCGCGGACGGCCTGCTCGCGGATGTTCCAGTCCCGGTCGTCCAGCAGGTCCAGCAGGGTCGGCACCGCCTCGGTGAAGCCTCCGGCCGCGCAGCCCATGGCCGCCCAAGCCTGGCAGTTGTAGCGGGTGTCGGCGAGCGCCGCGAGCAGCGGCTCGCGCAGCGACGCGTCGACGAAGGCGTCCGCGCGGTTCAGGGCTCTGGTGTACAGCGACCGGTGATGATCCTGGTAGTCGCGCACGACGGCGCGGACCGTCTCCGCCGCGGCGGGGTCGACGGGTGCCCGGTCGAGCAGCTCGTACAGCAGCTCCTCGCGGTCTTCCAGGGTGCCGGAACGCAGATCCACCGACCACACGCTACACACGTCTCACAGCGGGGCTGCGGGGCGGACCAGCCCGGACTCGTATGCGACGACGACCGCCTGCACACGGTCGCGGAGGCCGAGCTTGGACAGGAGGCTCGAGACGTGGGTCTTGACGGTGTGCTCGGTGACGAACAGCTCCGCGGCGATCTCGGCGTTGGACAGGCCGCGGGCGACCTGGCGCAGCGTGTCCAGCTCGCGCGGGGTGAGGGCGGCGAGCGGGGCGAGCGTCGCGACGACGGGTGCCCGCTGGCGCAGGACGTCGGCGATGAGGCGGCGCGTGACGGTCGGCGCGAGCAGCGACTCCCCCGCGGCGACGGTCCGCACGGCGGCGACCAGCTCCGTGCGGTGCATGTCCTTGAGCAGGAAGCCGGAGGCGCCGGCGCGCAGCGCGTCGTAGACGTACTCGTCGAGGTCGAACGTGGTGAGCACGAGCACGCGCGTCGCCGGTGAACAGGCGCTGATCTCCCGGGTGGCGCCGATGCCGTCGAGGTTGGGCATGCGCACGTCCATGAGGACGACGTGGGGGTGGTGCGCGCGGGCGGCGGCCACGGCCTCGACGCCGTCGGCGGCCTCCGCGACGACGGTGATGTCGGGCTGGGAGGACAGGATCATGCACAGGCCGTCACGCACGAGGGCCTGATCGTCGGCGACCACGACATTGAGCACAGCCGTCAACCTACCCGCGCCGGACTCGACCGGGCAGCGCCCACGACACCCGGCGGGCAGCACGGCCACCGCAGCGCCCCGGCGGCCGATCCGGGCAGGCCATCGCCGTCTGTACCGGCAACGCCACCGAACGCGACGGCACCCGGCCGCCAGGACGGCGACACGCACACGCCGTCGCACACGGCCCGCCGGCCGGCACGCAGCGCACGCCGCTCAACCGGTCCGCCCCGGCACGCCCCGACCCGGACAGGCCACCGCCTCGAGACCCCGCGGCGCCGACGCGACCGGCAGCGGCCCCGACACTCGGCTGGCAGAACCTCCGACGGCGCACAGCAGGGCGGCCGGCCGCCCTGCCCGGCACGGTAGAGGTGGATCGCGGAGCGGTCCGGCCCACCGGCACGCAGGCCGCCGCTCGTCCACGTCATGGCGGGTGGCCCCGCAGGCCTCCACGACCCCGCGCGACGACTTCCCGGGCCGGCCCGAGACCCCTCCGTCCGGGATCGAGGCCGCCGGGGAGCGCACGCGGGTCAACCGGTCACGGCCGGCAGCAGCGCGGACACCTCGAAGCCCGGGCCGGGCTCGGCGGGCCCGGTGCGCAGGGTGCCGCCGGCCGCCGCGACCCGCTCCGCCATCCCGGACAGGCCGTGGCCGCCGGGTTTGGGGGTGCCGCCGCGGCCGTCGTCGCGGATCCGGACGCGTAAGGACGGGCCTTCCGCGGCCAGCTCCACGGCGACGTGACGCGCACCGGCGTGCTTGACGGCGTTGGTGAGGGCCTCCTGCACGACCCGGAACGCGGTCGCGCCGACCTCGGCGGGCACGGGCGGGACGGCGTCGCGGGTGAGGGTGACGTCGAGGCCGGTCCGGCGGGCGCGCTCGACCAGCGACGGAACGGCGTCGAGGCCGGGCGTCTCGGGGCGCTCGTCGCGCAGGACGCCGAGGGCGTGACGCAGCTGCACGAGCGCCTCCCGGCCGGTGCCGGCGATCGCGTCGAAGGCCGCCTCGGCGCGCACCGCGTCGGTGCGCACGACGGACGCGCCGCCCTCGGCCTGCACGACCATCAGGCCGACGGAGTGGGCGAGGACGTCGTGCATGTCGCGGGCGATCCGCGCCCGCTCGGCGGTGGCCGCGCCGGCCTGCTCCTCGGTGAGGCGCAGCGTGCGCTCCTCCAGGAACGCGATCCGGTCGCGGCGGGCCCGCATGCCGGTGCCGAGCGCATAGGCGGCGACGAACATCATCCCGACATAGGCGAAGGACGGCGGGCTCTCCTGCGGCACGACGAGGGACACGGTGACCCCGATGGCGGTGCCGGCGGCGGCGAACAGCCGCCATCCGGGCGTGGCGAGCTCGGCCCACGTGTAGGTGGCCACGAGCTGGCCATAGGGCTGGTCGAACAGGTGGTCGGTGACCGAGAGCCAGGTGGTGCCGACGCCACAGGCGAGCGCGACGAGGATCGGGGCCTGCCGGCGCCACAGCAGCGGCACGGACGCGACCAGGGCCAGCGCGACGTCCAGGGTCGTGCCCCACAGCACCGCCGGATACACGCTGGCGGCGGTGACCGCGACGGTGATCAGGATGTCCACGGCCCGGATGCGCATGGCAGCCATTGTCATCGGCGCCCGGTCCGGGCGCCTCAGTCGTAAGAATGGTTCCTCTCAAGGCGGGTGGGCGGCGGCCGAAGATCAGGTCGAAGCGCACCCGAGGAGCAACCGTGCCGGAACCGATCAGCCTCGTGAACGACAGCCACACGCCGGCGCTCGCGGAGGCATCACTGAGCCTGCTGGTGCAGGAACGCATGATCGTGGTGCTGAACGCGAAGAACGGCACGGTCGTGTCCGTGAACGACCGGGTGCTGGAGACGACCGACCTGCCGCCGGCGGACCTGGCCGGCAAGCGGCTGGAGGAGGTCTGGCACCTGCAGTCGCAGATCATGGACCAGCTCCTGGACAGCGCGCGGGCGGGGCGGTTCCTGGAGCAGGTGACGTCGATCGTCGACAGCGGCGGGCGGCAGCGGTGGCTGCGGTTCAACAGCGGGCCGGTGCGCGGCGCGGGCAGGGAGCCGGACGCGATCCTGCTCACCGCGTACGACATCACCGACGACCGGCGCGTCCTGGCGGAGCTGCGCGGGCGCTACACGGCGGTCGACCGGGCGCAGGCGGTGGTCGAGTTCGACCTCAACGGCGAGGTCATCGGCGCCAACGAGAACTTCCTGAACCTGACCGGCTACTCGCTCGGTGACGTGGTCGGCAGGCACCACCGGATGTTCGTCGACGAGGCGTTCGCCAACAGCGCCGAGTACGGCAAGTTCTGGGAGCGGCTGGTCCGCGGGGAGTCGGAGAGCGGGGAGTTCAAGCGGGTCGGGCGCGGCGGCCGGGAGGTGTGGCTGCGGGCGAGCTACAACCCGATCCTCGACCTGGAGGGCCGCCCGTACAAGATCATCAAGTACGCGATGGACGTGACCGACCAGAAGCTGCGTACGGTCGAGTTCGAGGGCAAGGTCGCCGCGGTCGACCGGGCGCAGGCGGTCATCGAGTTCGAGCTCGACGGCACGATCCGGCAGGTCAACAAGCACTTCCTCGACGCCACCGGCTACACCGCCGACGAGCTGATCGGGCAGCACCACAAGATGCTGGTCCCCGAGGACGAGGCCCGTGGCACCGGCTACCGCAACTTCTGGCAGAAGCTCGCCAAGGGCCGCTACGAGGCCGGCGAGTACCGGCGGATCGGCAAGAACGGCCGGGAGGTGTGGCTGCAGGCGTCCTACAACCCGATCCTCGACCTGGAGGGCCGCCCGTACAAGATCGTCAAGTACGCCACCGACATCACCGCATCGAAGCACCGCAACGCCGAGTACGAGGGCAAGGTCACCGCGATCGACCGGGCGCAGGCGGTCATCGAGTTCGACCTCGACGGCACGATCGTCGACGCGAACCGCAACTTCCTGCACCTCACCGGCTACACCAACGTCGACGAGGTGCGCGGCAGGCACCACCGGATGTTCGTCGACCCGGCGCAGGTCGGCGGCGACGAGTACCGGGTGTTCTGGGAGGCCCTCTCGCGCGGCGAGTTCCAGGCGGGTGAGTACAAGCGGATCGGCAAGGGCGGCAAGGAGGTGTGGCTGCAGGCGACGTACAACCCGATCTTCGACCTGGAGGGCCACCCTTACAAGATCGTCAAGTACGCCACCGACGTCACCGCGCAAAAGTCGCGCAACGCCGAGTTCGAGGGCAAGGTGGCGGCGTTGAACCGGGCCCAGGCGGTCATCGAGTTCGACCCCAAGGGCGTCGTCCTGGACGCCAACCGCAACTTCCTGGACCTGTTCGGCTACACGATCGACGACCTGCGCGGCAAGCATCACCGGCTCTTCGTCGAGCCCGCGGAGGCGGCCTCGGAGCAGTACGAGGAGTTCTGGGGACGGCTGCGGCGCGGCGAGTACGACACCGGCGAGTACAAGCGGATCGCCAAGGACGGCCGGGAGATCTGGATCCAGGCGTCCTACAACCCGATCCTCGACCTCGACGGCCAACCGTACAAGATCGTGAAGTTCGCGGCGGACGTGACGGAGTCGCGGCTGCGCAACGCCGAGTTCGAGGGCAAGGTCACCGCGATGGACCGGGCGCAGGCGGTCGCCGAGTTCGACCTCGAGGGCAACATCCTGACCGCCAACGACAACTTCCTGCGCACCATGGGCTACACGCTGCGCGAGATCGTGACGCAGCACCACAGCATGTTCTGCACCCAGGACTACATCACCTCGCCCGAGTACCGGGACTTCTGGCTGCGGCTGAGCCGCGGCGAGTTCCTCGCGGGCCGGTTCCACCGGGTCGGCAAGTACGGCCGCGACGTGTTCCTGCAGGCCACGTACAACCCGATCTTCAACCTCAAGGGCGAGCCGGTGAAGGTCGTCAAGTACGCGCAGGACATCACCGAGCAGATCACCCTGGAGCACCGGCTCACCACGAAGACCAGGGAGATGAGCGGCGCCATCGACGACCTGTCGACGTCGATCGCGCAGATCGTCGGCAACGCCGGCCACGCCAGCGAGCTGGCCGGGCAGACCCAGTCCAACGCGCAGCGCGGCTTCGAGGAGCTGCGCAAGTCGATCGACGCCATCGATCTGATGGAGCGCTCCTCCGACCAGATCGCGGCGATCGTGCAGGTCATCGGCGAGATCGCGTCGCAGACGAACCTGCTGGCGTTCAACGCCTCGATCGAGGCGGCCCGCGCCGGCGAGCACGGCGTCGGGTTCTCCGTCGTCGCCGGTGAGGTGCGCAAGCTGGCCGAGCGGTCCTCGGAGTCGGCGCGGGAGATCAGCCGGCTCATCGTGGAGTCGGCGACCCGGATCAACCAGGGCGCGCAGGTGGCGCACCGGGCCCAGGACGCGTTCGAGGAGATCCTGCGCAGCGTCGGCAAGACCTCCGAGTCGATCCACCAGATCGTCACGTCGACCCGCCACCAGCAGGAGACGTCGAGGACCGTGAACACCCTGATCGGCGACCTGATCGGCGCCGCGCCCACCGAACAATCATGACCGGAACCCTGTACGGGGTGTTCACCGTCGCCGACGTGCAGGTGGCGCTGCCGCTGTCGGAGCTGCGCGAGGTGATCCCGTGCCCCGCCGCGTTCGACCCGCTGCTCGCCGTCGCGCCCGGCCTCGTCGGCGCCGTCAACCTGCGTCACCAGGTGATCCCGGTGCTGGACCTGCGGCTGCTGCTGGGCCGCCGGGAGGCCACCGGCGCCGAGGTCGTCGTGGTCGTCACCTACGACGGGTCGGTGTTCGGCCTGCTCGCCAACGTGGTCCGCGGCGTCGTCCTCATCGAGGACGACGCGCACCTGGACATCAGCGTCAACGCCGACCTGCCGCTGTTCAGCCGCACGTTCGAGCGGCCCGACGACAGCGCCGTCGTCAGCGTCCTGGACTGCGCCGCGGTGAGGCACACCCCGGGCATGGTCCTCGCCGCCGACACCGGCGGGCCGAGCGGCGCGGTCGCCCAGGCGCAGCAGGCGGCGGCGGGGATCTCCGCCGGCGGCCGGCGCATGATGATGCTGCTGCGCTGCGGCGAGATCGGCCTGGCCGTCGACGTGTCGCACATCCACTCGGTGGTGCCGGAGCTGGTGCTCAAGTCCTCGCCGCTGGACGGCCCCACGATCCACGGCGTCGTCCAGCTCGGCGACCGGTTCGTGCCGACGGTCGACACCCTCGCCGTGCTGGGCCTCGGCGCGCTCACCCCGGTCGACGTCAAGCGCGGCGTGTCGCTGTCGTTCGAGCGGGGCCTGCTCGCGTTCGCCGTCACGGAAGTGGTCAGCATCATCGCCGTGCCGGACGCCGACGTGCTCCCGATGCCCGGGTTCGGCCTGCCCGCCGCGGGCCACGCCATCGGGATCCTGCCCGGCCAGGAGGGCGGCTCCTACCTGGTGCTCGACGGCGCGGCGCTGCGGGCGGACGAGGACCTCGGCACGATCGCCGCGCTCGGCACCCCCGTCGGTGGCGCGCCGCCCGTGACCCGCGTCGCCGAGCGCCCCGAGGCGGCCGACCCGCGCTTCGACGGCCGCGCGATCGAGACCAGCGTGCGGAAGTTCCTCACGTACGACGCCGGCGTCGAGCTCGCCACGCCGCTGACCCAGATCAGCGAGATCGTGCCGTACCCCGCCGACGTCATCCCCTTCGTCGGCGGCGGCCCGCTGCGCGGCGTCTTCACCCACCAGCGGGCGTCGGTGCCGCTGTTCTGCCTGACCGGCCTGCTCGGCGGGCACCTCGAGGTCGACGAGGCGACCGCCCGCGTGCTGCTCGTCGAGGCCGGCGACGCCCGCGCCGGCTTCATCGTGCCGCAGCTGCGCGCCATCGAGGAGTCCGCGTGGGAGGAGCGCCGGACCGGCACCGACCCCGGCGCGCCCGTCAGCCTCGCCGGCAGCCCGCTGGTGAAGATCGACGGCCGGATGCTGCCCCGCATCGATCTGGAGCAGGTCCTGCGGACTATGGTGGGCGATCATGGACGGTCTGATCCGGCTGGAGATCGACGGGCACTCGCCGACGCCTGAGGAGCTGTACTTCCCGGCGCTGGTCAACTACGGGCACCTGACCGCGCTGCAGGTCCGCTCCGGCCGTGTGCAGGGCCTCGGCCTGCACCTGAGCCGCCTCGCGTCGGCGTCGCTCGCCCTGTTCGACACCGCCCTGGAGCCGGAGCACGCCCGCTCGCTGCTGCGCCACGCCGTCCGCGACACCCCGGACGCCGCCGTGCGGGTCAACGTCTATCAACCGAGCCCGGGCGGCCCGCTGTCGGTGCTCGTCGCCGTCCGCCCGCCCGCCTACCCGTCACCCACGCCGCTGCGGCTGATGTCCGTGCCGTACCAGCGCCCGGTCGCGCACATCAAGCACCTCGGCGGCTTCGGCCAGATCTACTGGGGCAGGGCCGCGGTCGAGCACGGCTTCGACGACGCGCTGCTCACCACCCCCGAGGGCGAGATCACCGAGGCGGCGGTCCACAACATCGCGTTCTTCGACGGCACGCACGTCGTCTGGCCGGACGCCCCCGCGCTGCCGGGCATCACGATGCAGCTCCTCGAACCGCTCCTGCCCTCCCGCCGCGCCACCGTCACCCTCGAGGACCTGCCGCTCTACACCGCCGCGTTCGTCACCAACTCCATCGGCGTCGCCGCCGTCTCAGCCGTCGACGAGCACGTCTTCGCCGTCGACGAGGCCCTCATGGCCGGCGTACGGCAGACGCTGCAGGACGTCCCCTGGGACGAGCTCTGACGCCGCCTCACTCCTGAGAGGGAGGGCGAAGACCGCTCCCCACGGCGAGGTGCCGGCACGGTCACCGCGACCAATATCGTCGGCATGTTCCGGATGTTGACAGCGCTGGCGTTGCGCCGGCCCGTGATGGTCATCGTGTTCTGGGTGGCGGTCGTCGCCGTGGGGTTCGGCGTCGGCGGCGGGGTGTTCATGAAGCTGACCGCGCAGGTCGCGACCGTGCCCGGGTCGGAGACCGAGCGGGCCCTGAAGCTGCGGGACGAGGCCGCCGGGCCGCAGCCGGCGCAGCTGACGGTGGTGGCGACCGGTGGGGTGGACCTGACGGCGGCGCTCGCCGACGTGCAGGGGTTCGACGGGGTCAGCCAGGTCGGTGCGCCGCTGCCGGCCACCGACGGTCAGGCGACGCTGCTGCAGGTGACGGTCAAGGACGCCGTCGTGGCGCAGAAGGTCGCGGACCGGCTGCGGTCGGCGGACGTGACCGTCACCGGCGGGATGCTCACCGACGCGGAGTTCGGCGGGCAGGCCCAGTCCGACGTGCAGCGGGCCGAGCTCTACACGATGCCGGTCGTGCTGGTGCTGCTCGTGGTGGTGTTCGGCGGGCTGCTCGCCGGGGCGATGCCGCTGCTGGTCGCGCTCGCCGGGATCGGCGGCACGTTCGGGCTGCTCTACGCGCTCAGCTTCGGCACCGACATCTCCGTCTACGCGATCCAGGTCGCCACGATGCTCAGCGTCGGTCTCGCCGTCGACTACGGGCTGCTGCTGATCAGCCGCTTCCGGACCGAGCGCGCGAACACCGGCGACGTCAAGGAGGCGCTCGCCGCGGCCGTGGACAAGGCGGGCCGCACGATCGCGGTCACCGGCCTGACGGTCGCCGCCAGCCTGCTGGGGCTCGCCGTGTTCCCCGACGCGTTCCTGCGGTCGATGGGTCTCGCCGGTACGGGCGTCGTGCTGGTCAACATGGTCGCGGTGCTCACGCTGCTGCCGGCGGTGCTGGCGCTCGTCGGCCGGCGGGTCAAGCCCGCGAAGCCCCGAGCGGGCGACGGCGTCTTCGGCAGGATCGCGGTCGCCGTGCAGCGCCGGCCGCTGCTGACCACCGTGGTGACCGCGGCCGGGCTGCTCGCCCTGGCCGTCCCGGCCCTGGACATGCGCCTGGGCAACAGCGACGCGCGGGCGCTGCCGGCCTCGACGCAGACCCGGCAGCAGCACGACCAGTTGGCCGCGCACTTCCCCGAGCTCGTCGGGCCGGGCGACATCGTCGCCGTGGTCCGCGCCTCCGCCACCGACCCGTCGACGCTGCAGTTCGCCGAGCGCGTCCGGGCGGTCCCGGGCGTGACGAAGGTCGAGGTCGAACCCCTGTCGGCGACGGTCGCTCTGGTACGGGCCGCGCCCGCCCACCGCCCCGAGACCCCGGAGGGCCGGGCGACGGTGAACGCGGTGCGGGACGTGCCGGCGCCGTTCGAGGTGCTCGTGACCGGCGCCGCGGCCCAGCTCGTCGACTACCGGGGGATGCTGGCCGACTACGGCCCGATCGCCGCGCTGGTGGTGGTCGCGGCGACGATCGCGCTGCTGGCCGCGTTCACCCGGTCGGTCCTGCTGCCGGTGAAGGCGGTCGTCACCAGCGTCCTGAGCATCGGCGCGGCGCTGGGCGTGGTGACGCTGGTGTTCCAGGAGCGCGGCGACCTCGGCATGATCGACCTGACCGTGCCGGTCCTGGTGGCGGCGATCGCGTTCGGCCTGTCGGTCGACTACGAGGTGTTCCTGCTCGCCCGCATCCGCGAGCACCGGCTCACCGGCGCGGACTCCCGCCGGTCGGTGGCGGTCGGGCTGCAGGAGACCGGCCGGATCGTCACGTCGGCGGCGCTGCTGCTCGTGGTGGTGTTCGCCGGGTTCCTGGTCGGCGGGTTCGCCCCGATCCGGGAGATCGGCCTGGGCCTGGTCGTGGCGATCGTGCTGGACGCGACCGTGGTCCGGATGCTGCTGGTCCCGGCGACGATGACCCTGCTCGGGAAGGCCGCCTGGTGGCCCGGCCGGGTCCCGCCCGCGGTCACCGCCGTCCAGGAGGACGTCCGTACACCGGCGGCGGCAGCGACAAGGTAGGCCTGACCCGACTTGAATGGGCCCGCCCGGCGCTCCCATGCCGGACGGGCCCTGTCTGCGCGGTCATGAGGAACCTGCCCGGGCCGGTGGCGGCCGACCCGGGCAAGCCTGCTGAGAGCGCTCTCACAGTGTTGTACGTCGATGGAGCGGAAATGTCAAACGGTGTTAACAGAAATCGGTCACGGGAAGCTGACCAGGTACACGGGGACCGTGTTCTGCCCCTGCGCCGGGCCGCCGGTGGTGTTGATGACGTGGGCGATCGTGCCCTTGCCGCCGAGTGAGACCGTGAGCAGGTCGTGGAACTTCACGCCGGCGGTGACCGGGGTCTCGAAGCCGTGCTCGGCGACGATCGTGGAGTCCACGTTGAAGTTGCAGTAGCTGCCCATCCCCCACGCCTCGTGGGTCGTCACACTGTTCGCCACCTTGTACGCGGCGTAGCCGCGCGCCCCGGTCCGCCAGGCGGACTGGCTCGGCGGGTCGTACGGCATCTCGTTCTGGAAGAAGATCGTCCGGCCGCCCTGGCCGTTCCAGACCACCTCGTCCTTCTGGTAGTGCTCGACGAACAGGCCGTAGGCGGAGACGTCGTCGCCGTTGACGATCAGCCCGGTGTCGGCGGTGTTGACGGTCCAGCCCACACCGGCGCCGTGGTCGGCGCGCCAGGCCCAGATGTGGTCGATGATCGTGTTGTCGGAGTTGACCACCAGGCTGTTGGTCGCCTTGCCGGGGCCGGCGCCGCCGATGCGGAAGAACACGTCCTGCACGGTGGTCGGGTTGGTGGCGTGGCTCGCGCCCGAGCCGGCCGGACCGATCGTGAGCAGCGTGTCGGAGTTGGCCGTGCCGGCGTCGAAGAGCACCCCGGCGATCTTCACCCCGTCGACGTCGGCGACGGTCATCGCGTTGACCCCGTTGTCCGGGATGAGTGTCGGGTACCCCTCACCCAGGATGACCGTGTTGGGGTTGGTCACGTTGAGCGTCTGGTTCAGGTGGTAGATGCCCGGGGTGAAGAACAGGTGCCGGCCACAGGCGAGGGCCGCGTTGATCGACGTGGCGGTCGCGCCGGGCTGCACGACGTAGAAGCTGCTCAGCGGGATCGACGTGCCCGGCGTCGAGCCGCCCGACCAGGTGGTGCCGGCCGCGTTGGTGCGCAGGTTCGGCACGAACACGTTGTAGGCGCCGCCCGACTGGTACAGGTAGGGCTTCTCCCGGATCACCGGGGTGGTGGGCAGGACGGTGTAGGGCGGGCTCGGGAAGCTGTTCGCCGGGGCGCCCTGCACGCCGGAGAACACCATGTTCCACACGCCGTTGACCCAGCCGCCGATCGAGCTGTCGCGGGTGTACCACTGCTGCTGCGAATACGGCCCGACGCTGCCGTCGATCTTGCTGTCGGCGATGTAGCCGCCGCTGGCCCAGCCGTAGCCGTTGGGGGCCAGGTTGAGCTTGCCGCGGATGTGCACCCGCCGCATCGGCGCGGCCTGCGCCACCGCCCACCGGTCACCGTTGTTGGCGTTGCTCGGCACGATCGACAGGTTCTCGATCGAGCGCCAGAAGTTCTGCGTCGCGTTGCCGCCGAACCAGCCCGCGTCCACCGTCACGTCGCCGTTGATGACGACGTCGTCCGGGTCGCGACCCAGGCCGATCACGGAGGTGTAGAAGCCCGTGTTGACGTTGATGCCACTGTACGTGCCGGGCTGGAACGCCAGCACGTAGCGCTGCGCACCGAACTGGTTGGACTCCTGCGCCGTGAAGACCTCGTCGACGCGGGCCTGGATGGTGCTCGCCGGCATCGACGGGTCGAACACGATGAAGTTCGGCGGCAGGGTCGGGTTCGCCGGCGGCGGCGTCGGGCAGACCGGCGGGTCGACCGGCGTGCCGCTGTAGACCGCGAGCTCCTTGATGGAGTAGCCGTAGTTGTTGGCCCGCTGCGTGCCGTACACGCGCAGGTAGCGGCCACTGCCACTGACGGTGAGCGTCTGCGTGCCGCCTGTGCTGGTGGTGGTCGAGTAGATCGAGGTCCAGCTGCCGGCCGCGCCGGTCGGCGACACCTCGACGCTGAACGCCCTGGCGTAGGACGTCTGCCAGGTGATGACGACCTGGCAGACGTCGGTGACCGCGCCGAGGTCGACCTGCAACCACTGCGGGTCACTGAAGGCGCTGGACCACCGGGTCGCGGTGTTGCCGTCGACGGCCTTGTTGGGGGTCAGGTTGCCGTTCTCGTTGGACGAGGAGGTGGCGGGCTTGTTGAGCGCGACGTTGGTCGTGCCGCAGGCGGCGTGCGCCGCGCCCGCGGTGGCACCGATGACGGCGACCGTGCCGCCGAGCATGAGCACCGCACTGAGCAGGGCTTTCGCCGCCCTGCTGGGGGCATGGGGCATTGATGCATCTCCCTCGGTTGGCGGGGTGGGGACATGTGCCTCGGACGGTAGTGACGCCCCGACGGCGACGGCAATCGTTTGCCATCCACTTGCCAAAATCGATCTTCGCCGGTCACGTTGAGTCAGAAACCTGACGAACCGGCACCGAGATGGGGACCCGGGTGTCACTCGGCGCGGCGGATGCCTACGCTCACCTGCGAATGCTTCTCCGGGGAGGAAGACAGATGGCCGTTCACGTCGACCTGCAGGCAACGCCCGAGGTGCTCCGCCAACGCCTGTATGACGGTCACCTTCTGGTCATGACGAAGCTGCCGTCCGTGGCGAAGTTCGTCGACCACGCCCGGCAGCAGCTGACCGAGCTCTTCGCGCCGCACGACCCGGAGCACGCCCACGAGCACTTCGAGCCGGCCGCGATGGCCACCCTGCTCGGGCCGTGGAAGCCGCGGTTCATCCACGACGAGCGGTCCAAGAAGCTGGTCCGCAACATCATCGAGGAGGCCGGCTTCACCGCCGAGGAGACCCACTTCGACGTGCCGAAGCCCCGCACGTCGTTCCCTGTCGGCCACCTGACCACCGGCGTCGCGTTCGCCTTCCCGTGGCACCGCGACGTCTGGTACTCCGCGCCCAACCAGCAGCTCAACTGGTGGCTGCCGATCTTCCCGGCCCGCGACACCAACGCGATGTCCTTCGACCTCGACCGCTTCAACGCGCCGGTCGCCAACAACTCCGGCGACTTCGACTACTACGCCAACAACGTCGGCCGGCTCACCACCGCCGCGTCGGTCAAGCGGGAGGCCCAGGTCCGCCCCGGCGCCACCGACCACAACCCGCCCAACGAGCTGGTCGTGCTGCCCGCGCCCGGCCAGGTGCTGCTGTTCTCCGGCGCCCACCTGCACCGGTCGACCCCGAACACGTCGGGCCTCGCCCGCTACAGCGTCGACTTCCGCACCGTGCACGTCCCCGACGTCGTCGCCCGCCGCGGCGCGCCGCTCGCCGACACGTACTGCACCGGCACCGCGATCCGCGACTTCGTCAACGTCGCCGACGAGACCCGCTTCGACGAGGCCACCGTCCGCTCCATCTACGGCGAGCCCCCGGCGGACGCGATGCTCGTCTTCGAGGCCCCGAAGGCCTGACGCGCGACCCACCCCCGTTGTGGCAGGGTGGTGCGGGTGACCGACACCCGGGCCGCCCTCGCCACCGTGCTCCGCCACGCCGCCGCCGAGTTCGCGGAGCTCACGAACGGCCCGCTGGACGCCGATCCCGTAGAGGCCGGCGCCCTGGCGGCGGCCCTGGACGCGCTGGCCGGGTCCGGCGACACCTCGCTGGTGCCGGAGCTGCACGCGCACCTCGCCCGGTTCCTCGACGAGGGCAACCCCGCCGGCCGGGACCTGATCGCCTCGGTGCTCGCGGCGATCGCCGGCCCGGACGCGCTGCCGGCGCTGCTGGAGGCCGCGACCCACGACCTCTGCGACAGCCAGGTGGACCTGGACAACACCATCGCCGAGCTGCTGCGGGCCGACCCCTCGCGCGGGCGCCGGCTGGTGACCGAGTACGCCACCGACGGCACCGTCGAGCGGCGGCGGGTCGGGCTGCACGCCTTCGGGCACCTGCCGGGCCCGAAGGACATCGACCTGCTCGCCGCGGCCCTCCACGAAACGGACCGGTCGGTCCGGTTGAGCGCCGCCGGGCAGCTCGACCTCGCGGTGCGGCACGACGCGGCGTACGCGGCACTGGTCGAGGCGCTGCGCAGCCCGTTCGAGGAGACCCGGGCGGCGGCGGTCGAGTCGCTGCGACGGTCCGGGCGGCCCGGCGCCGTCACCGACCTCACCCCGGCCGCCGACGACCCGTCGCCGCAGGTGCGGGCGGCGGTGGCGAACGCGCTCGGCCGGCTCGGCGGAGCCGCCGCGGTGACCCTGCTGCGCCGCCTCGCCGACGACACCGAACGCTCCGTCCGCGAACACGCCCGCGCCGCGCTCGCCCGCCTCGACGACCTCGACCCACTCCTGGCGCTCGCCGCCGATCCCTCGCCCGGCAACCGGCTCTCCGCCGCCAAGGCCCTCGGCGCGGCCGTCGACGCCGACCCCCTGGCGGCGCGGCGACTCGCGGAGCTGCTGCGCGACGACGTGGCGACGGTGCGGGCGGAGGCCGTGAGCGCGCTGTTCGCGACCCGGGACCGGGGCCGGTGGGCGCCGCTGGTGCTCGGCCTCGCCGACGACCCCGACCCCGTCGTGCGGCAGCGGGTCGCCGTCATCCTCAGCCACCTGGACCGGGTCGCGGCGGGGCCGGTGCTCCGGCGGTACATGAGCGACAACGACCCCACGGTGCGCTGGGTCGCCTCGACGCGGCTGGCACAATGACGCGGATGCTGACAGTTGGTGCGATCGTCCTCGGCGTCGACGACGTGGCGCGGGCCACCCGCTTCTGGCAGGAGGCGGTGGGGTACCGTCGGCACGAGACCGGGTTCGGTGGTGCCGCGACGATCCTGGTGCCACCGGACGGCGTCGGCACGCCGATCGCGCTGCAGCGCAACGTCACTCCCCCGCAGGCCCACCCGCGGATCCACCTGGACCTGCACGTCGCCGACGCCGCGCAGCAGTCGGCCGAGGCGGCGCGGCTGGAGTCGCTCGGCGCGTCCCGTGTGGACTGGGACAGCTTTCCGGCCGACCCCGACTTCGTGGTGCTCGCCGACCCTGACGGGAACCGGTTCTGCATCGTGAATCTGGGTCACGTTCCTTCGACGTAGTCCACAGTGGACGCTGCCGCGGATCTGACTGTTGCCGGCAACAGGGTTGTGATGTTTCGGTGGGACAATGACGGGGTACCGGGCGAGTTCGCGCGGGGAGAAGGGGGAGCCGATGCGATTGGCCGTGCTTGACGTGGGCTCCAACACCGCGCACCTGCACGTGGTTGACGCCCACCCGGGAGGCCCGCCGCAGTCGGTGTTCCGGCTCAAGGCGCCGACGCTGCTCGCCGACTCCGTCGACGCGGACGGTGCGCTGTCCGACGAGGCCGTGGACCGGCTGGTGTCCGCCATCACCGAGACCGTCGACGCGTCCCGCCGGCACGCCGTCACCGACCTGATCCCCCTCGCCACGGCGACGATCCGCGACGCCACCAACGTCGAGGAGATCCGCGACCGGGTCCGCGAGGTCACCGGCATCGAGCTGCGCTCGCTCAGCGGCGAGGACGAGGCCCGCGTGACGTTCCTCGCCGTCCGGCGCTGGCTCGGCGACTCCTCCGGCGCGCCCGGCGCACCCGCCGCCCCGCTGCTCCTGCTCGACATCGGCGGCGCGACGACCGAGATCGCGGCCGGATCCGGCGAGCAGCCCGGGTTCGCGGTGTCGCTGCCCCTCGGCGCGGCCCGCATCACCCGCACCATGCTCCCCTGCCATCCCGCCCGCCGCCGCGACGTCGAGGCCGTCCACCGGCACGTGCTGCGCTCCGTCCGGCCGTATGCGTCGGCCGTGCCCGCCGGCGCGCTGCAGGTCGCGACGTCGAAGACGTTCAAGCAGCTCGCCAGGGTCGCGGGCGCCGAGGGCCGGCTCACGCTGCGCGGCCTGCACGACTGGATCCCCCGGCTCACCGCGATGCGCCCCGAGGAGCGCGCCGCCCTGCCCGGCGTCGCCGCGAGCCGCTCCCGCCAGCTCCTCGCCGGCGCGGTCATCGCCGCCGCCACGATGGAAGCCCTCGACATCGACCACGTCGACGTCTGCCCCTGGGCCCTGCGCGAAGGCCTCCTGCTCCGCCGCATCACGGAGCTGTCCCGCTCCTGACCGGCCGGGCTTCCCGGTGTCAGGCGCCTGCGCCGGTTTGGGTCGCTGGTCGGACGGCCAGCCGCGGTCAGAAGCCCCGGCCGGACGCCCGAGGCGATCAGAAGCCGCCGCGGTCAAGGGGCCGAGGCCGGCCAGCGGCGGACCCGATCAGACTCCCGCGACCACAGCCTCCCGAGACCGGAGCGCCCAGCGAGCAGAGGCCGAGGCGGTCAGAGCACCCGGGATCAGAGGCATCGCAGTCAGAGGCACAGGTGGTCAGGTCGGAGCAGCGGGTCCGGGGCGACAGACCCGCGGGCGGTGAGATCGAGGCACCGCTGTCCCGTGTCTGGCCTGGTTCCTTCGGGCGCCTCCCGGTGGGATCGGGTTGGCGGTGGGGTCATGTAAGGCGGACGATCCGGCCGGAGCGGGGGGCGGCGCGGCCGGCGAGCACGTCGAGCCAGGCTGTGCGCAGCGCCTCCGGGCCCTCGCCGGTCTCGACGTCGACCCAGCCGGCGGCGGCCGCGGCGAAACGGCGCCACGCCTCGGCGAAGCGGCGGTCGAGGCCCTCGCGGCCCCAGTCGGCGGTCCGCTTGCGCATCTGGTCGGGGGCGAAGAAGACCTGGCCGGCGGCGTCGGCGTTCGGGATCTGGGCGGTGAGCCCGACCGCCACGTCGCGGACGAGCCGGTCGCCGAAGTGGGCGCGGACCGCCGCCCGGGTGGCGGGCGATCCGGACAGGTCCAGGTAGACGGCGGGCACCGCGTCGAGCGTGGCGACGTCGTCGTAGGACACGACCTGGTCGTAGCAGCCGAGCGACCCGGTGAAGGCGACATTGCCCGGCGAGGTCAGCCCGATCACGCGAGCGCCGCGGCCCCGCAGTTCGAACGCGGCGGCGTAGGCGGTCTTGCTCGACGCCGAGGACAGCAGGACGGCGGCCGCTCCGTGGCAGTCGTTGTCCAGCAGCTGGTCGGCGAGCATGAACGAGGTGAAGAACAGCGGCCGGAACAGCACCAGCAGGTCCTCCTGGTCGGCGCGGTACACCGGGTCGCCCGTGGTCAGGCGGTACGCGTTGTACGGCGACGGCAGCGCGGCCCGGTGCCCGGCACCGTCGCGGAACCCGGTCCCGTCGATCCGCACCGGCCGCACGACGAGGTGACTGGCGGGTGGCAGGTAGCCGTACACGCGCTGGCCGGGCTCGACACCCGGAACCGTCGACGCCGCCACCTCCGCGAAGCCCCACAGCGGCACCAGTCCCAGGCCGGGGTCGCGATGCGGGAAGAACTCCCAGTAGCGCATCGACTCGCCGAGCACGGCGTAGGTGACGTTGTTGGCCGTCATGCCGACCCGGTCGACCCGCAGCAGCGCCTCACCGCCGGCCAGGTCCGGCACCGGCCCTTCGGCGAGCACGGTCCGGGCGAGGTCGTCACGGGCGACGGCGAGGGTCCAGGCGGTCATGGCCGCGACGGTACGAACCGCGGCGCCGGCGGGCAACGGGGCGCCGGGTGAGATCAGCCATCCGGCCGCCCCGGATGCCCGCGACACGGGTGGTGGTGAGGCGGAAACCACATGCGACGCTGGAAGAATGATCTCCGTGTCCTGCCGACCGTGAGGGGTGTCATGTTCAACCACGCGCCGGACGACTACGAGTGCCCCTTCTGCCGGCTGGTGGCGGGCGGCGGGGACGAACGGCGGACGCAGGAGGACGTCGTGCGGCGCGACGAGTTGGCCATCGCGTTCGTGTCGCCGCGGTGGTGGCCGAAGAACCACGGTCACGTGCTGGTCGTGCCGAACGAGCACCACGAGAACCTGTACGACCTGCCGTCCCGCTACGGTCACGCGGTCCACGACCTGGTCCGCGAGGTCGCGATCGCGGTCCGGCGGACGTACGGCTGCGACGGGACCTCGGTGCGTCAGCACAACGAGCCGGCCGGGAACCAGGACAGGTGGCACTACCACGTCCATGTGTTTCCGCGGTACGCCGGCGACGACCTCTACTTCACCCACCCGGAGAAGGATTTCGCCCCGGCTGAGCAGCGGCGGCCGTACGCGGACAAGCTCCGCGCGTACTTCGGGTCGGCCACCGGCGGCGCGCTCGATCGCTGACGCGTGGCGTGCGTGGCCGGCACGTGCACCGGCCACGCACGGCCACGGTCAGATGAAGCGCCAGAGGTGGTCGTTGGTGCCGTTGTCGTCCCAGATGAGGACCTGGGCGCCCTGGGCGGTGGAGGCGCCGTTGACGCCGAGGACCCGGCCGCCGTTCGCGGCCTGGATGCGGAAGTAGCCGTTCGCGCCGTACCGCAGCCGCCAACGCCGATCGGAGGACGAGGTGTCGTCGAGTTGGACGGCTCTGGCGCCGTTGGCGGTGCCGGCGTTCTCGACGCCGAGGACGAGGCCGCTGTTGGCGTTGCGGAGACGGATGTAGCCGCCGGTGTCGGCGACCGCGGTCCACAGGTGGTCGGCGGTGCCGGTGTCGCCCCACTGCAGGACGAGGGCGCCGCTTGCCGTGGACATGTTGGTGACGCCGAGGACGAGGCCGCTGCCGAGGTTCTGGATGCGGCGGGCGCCGCCGGGCAGCAGCCGCCACAGGTTGTCGGTGCTGCCGTCGTCGGCGGTCTGGACGGCCTGGCCGCCGTTGGCGGTCGAGTTGCCCAGGATGCCCAGGACCAGGCCGCTGTTGACGTTGCGGAGCTTGTGGTTGCCGTCGCCGTTGTCGACGATCGTCCAGCGGTGGTCGGCGGTGCCGTTGTCGGCCCACTGCAGGGCGACGGCGTCCGCGGCAGTGGACATGTTCTGGATGCCGAGCACCTTACCGCTGTTGAGGTTGCGGAGGCGGACGGCGGTGCCGTCGACGACGAGCTCCCAGTTGTGGTCGGCGGTGCCGTTGTCGGTCCACTGCAGTGCCAGGCCGCCGTCGGCGGTGGACATGTTCTGCACGCCGAGCACCAGGCCGCTGGCGGCGTTGACCAGCCGGTAGTTCGGCACGGAGGATGCGCCGTTGGCGCTCCAGTAGACGGTGTAGTTGAAGCCGTGCGCGTCCTGGAACGGGCCCAGGCCGACGTTCGTGCCGTTGGCGGTGGCGGTGAAGGCGAGCGAGCCGCTGCCGGTGCGGGTCACCGACGAGGTGGTGAGGGCGGGCAGCGAGGACAGCGCGGTGTTGCCGTAGTTGCCGGCGAGGACGACCGGGCCGTAGGTGACGGCGACGACGTTGGCGTTGTCGTTGGTGGGCCGGACCGCCACGGCCATCGGCAGGCGGACGGTGACGGTGTCGCCGGACGTCCACGACCGGGTCAGCGACGCGTACGTGCCGGGTGTGGTCGCGATGCTCTGCGCGGTGCCGTTGACGCTGACGGTCGCGCCCGAGGTCCACGACGGGATGCGGATCCGCATGGTCCAGGAGCCGCCGACGCTGCCGGTGACCTGCAGCGTGGTGGTGTCGCTGACCGGATACGTGGTGGTCTGCGTGACCGTGATCCCGCGCTGGCTCCAGGTGAGCACCGACGGCACGAACAGGTTCACCGTCAGCGTGGTGCCGTTGGAGAAGTAGATGGAGTCCATCAGCTTCGTGTTGGTCTCGACGCCGGTGCCCTGGCAGCACCAGAAGCTGTCGTAGTCGGTGCTCCACGTGCCGCCGCCCCACGCCGGGCCGACGCCGCGCCGGGCGCCCGCCTGCAGGCCGGTGAAGTAGGTGATGTGGCCGTGGCTGTCGGCGGGGTTCTGCGCGCCGATGAGATGGTTGAGCAGCGCCCGCTCGTAGAAGTCGAAGTAGGCGGCGTTGTTCGGGTCGAGCAGCCAGAGCTCTCTGGTGAGTTTCAGCATGTTGTACGTGTTGCACTGCTCGCACGTGTCGTTGGCCAGGTAGGAGGCGATGGCGTTGGGGGCGCGGAAGTGCTCCGCCTGGCTGTTGCCGCCGATGACGTACGTGTGGGCGTTGACGGTGATGTTCCAGGCGTTGACGGCGATGTCGCGGTACCGGGTGGTGCCGGTCGCCTTGTACTCGCGGGCGGCGCCGATCCACTTCGGCACCTGGGTGTTGGCGTGCAGCCCGTTGAGCTGGTCGGTGTTGGACGCGAGCGGGTTGAACACGGCCGCGTGGTCGAAGCGCTGGGCCGCGGTGAGCCAGCGCGCGTCGCCGGTCTGCTGGTACAGGTCGGTGAGGACCGCGTTCATGCCGCCGAACTCGACGCCCAGCGTGGTCTGCATCTGGCTCGCGCTGAGCCGGCCGGTGCGCCAGTCGGCCCAGCCCGCGAGGGCGAGGAGCACGTCACGCGCCTGGGTGCTGCCGATGTACCGCCACACGTCCAGCAGCCCGGCGAGGGTCTTGTGGATGCAGTACCAGGGAACGTTGCCGTTGCTGAGGGTGCCGGCCTCCAGGGCGGTGAAGTCGGACTCCGGGAAGCCGGACAGGTAGCCGGTGCTGAAGCCGGCGGCGGCGTTGTTGGCCTGGCAGGCGGCCATCGCGGCGACCATGGCGTTGGCCTTGTCGCGGCAGGTGGTGTCGCCGAGCACCGCGTAGGCCTGGGCCCAGGCGGTCAGCAGGTGGCCCTGCATGTGGGTGCGGAACGGGAAGGTCGGCGCGTCCCAGCCGCCGGTCGCGGCGGCGCCGGCGGTGGACAGCCGGTGGTTGGCACGGAAGTTGTAGACGAGCCGGTTGACGTCGACGAAGCGCAGGTAGGCCAGGGTCCGGTTCTGGTTGTCCAGGAAGCGGCCGGTGCTCAGCCGCACCTGCCCGAGGTCGAACGCGTAGGCCGAGACGCCGATGTCGGCGCGGGCCGGGGCGAGGGCGGCGCCCGCGGCGGTCGGGGCGCCTAGCAGGGGCGCGGCCGCCGAGGCGGCGGCGACGGCGCCGGTGGTCTGCAGCAGCCGGCGGCGGCTGACGCTGGGGTGAGGCATGGGGTTGATCCTTTCGACCGTGACGGCGGGCGTTGGATGTGTGAGCGTTAACATGCTTGTGCGACGCGTCCGCACCTCATGACTGGCGGGTGAAGTGAGCGCTAACATCGCGGCGGCATGACGAGACTGCCAGAGGAATCGGCAACCTTCAAGGGCACGGGCCGGGCACACGACACGTCGGCACGGCTGTCACGGGACAGCCGGCCGCGGAATGTGAAGATCACAACACGCCGCACCGACATGTGGTGTGTGCATTTTTCGGCGACCCTAGATATGGTGCTCGACGCAGCTGGTTCGAGCCGGTCCCCCAGCGGGGCCGGGTCGAGGCAAGAGGGAACCCGGTGCGAGTCCGGGACTGCCCCGCAGCGGTGAGTGGGAACGACCGCCGTCGAGCACACTGGGCCATCCGGCCTGGGAAGTGACGGCCAGTAGGCGACCATCCGTGGTCACGCCCGCGAGTCCGAAGACCTGCCAGCGCGCCACGCACGCCCCGTGCGTGGCGGCTTCGAGGCCGCGCGGGACGGCCGACGCCACCATGAACGGTTCACGGACGGGCGACCCGCCGTGCGCGCCGTTCGGCGTCCCCGCGACCTCGGATCCACTGGAACGAGCTCGCGAGGAGAGAGCCAGTGACGGTCACGACGGCGCAGCCACGCCGGCCTGCGATGCGGGTCCGGAACCGCGACGGCGACCTGGAGCCGGTCGACGTCGGCAAGATCGTCAAGGCGGTCGAGCGGTGGGTCGGCGGCCTCGACGAGGTCGACCCGCTGCGGGTGGCGACCAGGACGATCAGCGGCCTGTACGACGGCGCCACCACCGCGGAGCTGGACAAGCTGTCGATCCAGACCGCCGCCGAGCTCATCGGTGAGGAGCCGCAGTATTCGAGGCTCGCGGCGCGGCTGCTCGCCGCGTACGTCGGCAAGGAGGTCCGCGGGCAGGGCGTGGCCGGCTTCAGCCAGTCGATCCGCCACGCCCACGACCTGGGGCTGATCGGCGACGAGACGGCGGCGTTCGTGGCCCGCCACGCCCGCGAGCTCGACGACGCCGTCGACCCGGACGGTGACCTGCGGTTCGAGTACTTCGGGCTGCGGACGGTCGCCGACCGGTACCTGCTGCGCCACCCGACCAGCCGCCTCGTCGTGGAGACGCCGCAGTACTGGCTGCTGCGGGTGGCCTGCGGGCTGTCGCGGACGCCGTCCGAGGCGACCGGCTTCTACCGGCTCATGTCGTCCCTGGCGTACCTGCCGAGCTCGCCGACGCTGTTCAACTCCGGCACCCGGCACACCCAGATGTCCTCCTGCTTCCTGGTCGACTCGCCCCGCGACGAGCTCGACTCGATCTACGAGCGCTACCACCAGGTCGCGAAGCTGTCGAAGTTCTCCGGCGGCATCGGCATCTCCTGGACGCGGGTCCGCGGCCGGGGCGCGCTCATCCGCGGCACCAACGGCAGGTCCAACGGGATCGTGCCGTTCCTGAAGACCCTCGACGCCGGGGTCGCGGCGGTGAACCAGGGCGGCCGGCGCAAGGGTGCCGCGTGCGTGTACCTGGAGCCGTGGCACCCGGACATCGAGGAGTTCCTGGAGCTGCGGGACAACACCGGCGAGGAGTCCCGACGCACGCACAACCTGAACCTGGCCAACTGGATCCCGGACGAGTTCATGCGCCGGGTCGAGGCCGACGCCGACTGGTCGCTCATCGACCCGTCCGACGCGCCGGAGCTGCCCGACCTGCACGGCGAGGCGTTCGACGACGCCTACCGCGTCGCGGAGAAGCGGGCGGTCAGGACGGTCAAGGCCCGTGACCTGTACGCCCGGATGATGCGCACGCTCGCCCAGACCGGCAACGGGTGGATGACGTTCAAGGACCGCTCCAACGCGCTGTCGAACCAGACCGGGGCGCCCGGCAACACCATCCACCTGTCGAACCTGTGCACCGAGATCCTCGAGGTCAACAGCGACGACGAGACCGCCGTGTGCAACCTGGGCTCGATCAACCTCGGCGCGCACGTCACCGCCGACGGCGTCGACTGGCAGCGGCTGCGGGAGACCGTCCGCACCGCCGTCGTGTTCCTTGATCGGGTCATCGACATCAACTACTACCCGGCGGCGCAGGCCGCCGCGTCGAACCCGCGCTGGCGGCCGGTCGGCCTCGGCCTGATGGGCCTGCAGGACGCGTTCTTCACGCTCCGGCTGCCGTTCGACTCCGAGCCGGCGCGGGACCTGTCCACCCGGGTCCAGGAGGAGATCCTCCTCACCGCCGCCGAGACGTCCGCCGAGCTGGCGGAGCGGTCCGGCCCGCACCCGGCGTTCGCCGAGACCCGCGCGGCACGCGGCGAGCTGCACCCGGACCTGTGGGGCGCCACCCCCGCACAGCCCGGGCGGTGGGCGGCGCTGCGGGCCCGGGCCGCGGCGCACGGGCTGCGCAACTCGCTGCTCGTCGCGATCGCGCCGACGGCGACGATCGCCTCGATCGCCGGCTGCTACGAGTGCATCGAGCCGCAGGTGTCCAACCTGTTCAAACGCGAGACCATGTCCGGCGAGTTCCTGCAGGTCAACACCTACCTGGTCCGGGAGCTCAAGGCCCGCGGGCTGTGGACGGCCGCGGTCCGCGAGCAGATCAAGCGGGCCGAAGGGTCGGTGCAGGCGGTCGACGGCCTGCCCGAGGACGTGCGTTCGCTGTTCCGCACCGCGTGGGAGCTGCCCCAGCGGGCGCTCATCGACCTCGCCGCGGCCCGCGCGCCGTACATCGACCAGTCCCAGTCGCTGAACCTGTTCATGGCCGCACCGACGATCGGCAAGCTCTCCTCGATGTACCTGCACGCCTGGAAGAGCGGCCTGAAGACCACCTACTACCTGCGGTCCCGGCCGGCGACCCGGATCCAGCAGGCGACCGTGCCGGTCCTGCCGGCGATCACCGCGGCCGACGGCGCCGACGCCGTCGCCTGCTCCCTGGAGAACCCCGAAGCCTGCGAGGCCTGCCAGTGACCGTCATTCCCGTTCCCCGCGCCGCCACCGCGCCCATGCTGCTCGACCCCGGCATGGACCTGACCCTGCGCCCGATGCGGTACCCGCACTTCTTCGCCCGGTTCAAGGACGCCATCAAGAACACCTGGACCGTCGAGGAGATCGACCTGCACACCGACCTGCCCGACCTCGCCGGGCTCACCCCGGCGGAGCGGCACCTGGTGTCCCGGCTCGTCGCGTTCTTCGCCACCGGCGACACGATCGTGGCCAACAACCTCGTGCTCAACCTGTACCAGCACGTCAACAGCCCCGAGGCCAGGCTCTACCTGTCCCGGCAGCTGTTCGAGGAGGCTGTGCACGTCCAGTTCTACCTGAACCTGCTCGACACGTACGTCACCGACGAGCACGAGCGCTCCGCCGCCTTCGCCGCCGTGGAGAACATCCCGTCGATCCGCCGCAAGGCCGAGTTCTGCTTCCGCTGGATCGACTCGATCTTCGAGCTGCGCGAGCTGAGGACCCGCGACGACCGGCGGTCGTTCCTGCTCAATCTGATCTGCTTCGCCGCCTGCATCGAAGGGTTGTTCTTCTACGGCGCCTTCGCCTACGTGTATCACCTGCGCTCCCGCGGCCTGCTGCACGGCCTCGCCTCGGGCACCAACTGGGTCTTCCGCGACGAGTCGATGCACATGGCCTTCGCGTTCGACGTCGTCGACACCGTCCGGTCCGAGGAGCCGGACCTGTTCGACGACGAGATGGCCGGGCAGATCCGGGCCATGGTCGCCGAGGCCGTCGAGTGCGAGGTCCAGTTCGCCGCCGACCTGCTCGAGCAGGGCATCTCCGGGCTGTCCCTGGCCGACATGCGCGAGTACCTGCAGCACGTCGCCGACCGCAGGCTGGCGCTGCTGGGCGTCGAGCCGCTCTACGGCAGCCGCAACCCGTTCGCGTTCATGGAGCTCCAGGACGTCCAGGAGCTGTCGAACTTCTTCGAACGGCGGGTCTCGGCCTACCAGGTCGGCGTCACCGGCACCGTCTCCTTCGACGACGACTTCTGAGCACCCGCGCCGGCGTCGTGGCCGTCCACCGGGCCCGTGCCCGGTGGACGGCACCCACCCGCCGTCCGGTGTCCTGGCCGAGCGGGGCGAGCAGGAGTTTCGGCGGGCTGTGGACGGGCATGGCAATCAGGACCCGGTTGGCGCCGGCGTCGGTTGGCGCCGGCGGGCGTCGGTGACCCGCTCGACGAGGTGACGCCCGGCCGGGGTGAGTGACACCTGCACCGCGCGCCGGTTGCCGGTGGCTGGGTCACGCCATGCGACGGTCCGGCCGTGCGGTGGCGCGGGCCTGCCCAACACCGGAAAGGACCAACGCCACATGGAAACCATCACCTCCGAGGTACTGATCTCCCGGCTGGCCGACTGGGGCGTCGACACGGTGTTCGGCATCCCCGGCGACGGCATCAACGGGATCATGGAAGGGCTGCGGCGCAACGCCGACCGGGTGCGCTTCGTCCTGACGCACCACGAGGAGGCGGCCGCGTTCATGGCCACCGCCCACGCGAAGGCCACCGGACGCATCGGGGTGTGCCTGGCCACCTCCGGGCCCGGCGGCATCCATCTGGCCAACGGCCTGTACGACGCGAAGCTCGACCACGCGCCGGTGCTGGCGATCACCGGGATGCAGGAGACCTCGGTGCTCGGCACCGGATACCAGCAGGAGGTCGACCTGACCCGGCTGTACGAGGACGTCAGCGTCTACAACCAGCTGATCGTCAACCCGCAGCAGCTGCCCGCGCTGGTGGACGTGGCGATCCGGCACGCGTACGCCCGGCGGGGCGTCGCTCACCTGTGCGTCCCCAACGACATCCAGGTGGCGCCAGCCGACGCCGACCCCTACCAGCACGTGTCCCCCGCCAAGCCGCCGGCCACGGCGCCGGTGTACCTGCCCAGCTCGGTGCGGCCGCGCGACGAGGACGTCGCCCGCGCCGCCGAGGTGATCAACGGCTCGGCGAAGGCGGCGATCCTGGTCGGTGTCGGCGCGCGCGGCGCGGGCGCACTGGTGGAGCGGATGGCCGACACGATCGCCGCCCCGGTGGTCAAGACCCTGTCCGGCAAGATGGTGATCCCCGACGACTCGCCCTACACCACCGGTGGCATCGGGCTGCTGGGCACCGCCCCCAGCGAGGAACTGATCGACGACATCGACACCCTCGTCATGCTGGGCACCAACTTCCCGTACACCAAGCACCTGCCGCAGGCGGGCAAGGTCAAGGTCGTCCAGGTCGAGATCGAGGAGACCCGGGCCGGGATCCGCCTGCCGACCGACGTGCCGCTCATCGGCGACGTCGAAGCGACCCTGCACGCCCTCATCCCCCGGCTGACCCGCCGCACCGACCGGTCGCACCTGCAGCGGTACCAGGCGCAGATGCGCGACTGGAACGAGAAGATGCACGCCCTGGAGAACGGCGAACGGGACCCGATCGCCCCGCAGTACCTGGCGTCCTGCCTGGACGAGCTGGCGAACGAGGACGCGGTGCTGTGCTGCGACTCCGGCACGATCGCCACCTGGGCGGCGCGGCACTGGCGCATCCGCGGCGGGCGGGAGTTCTACCTGTCGGGCAACCTCGCCACGATGGCGCCCGGCCTGCCCTACTCGATCGCCATCCAGCACGCCTTCCCCGACCGGCAGGTGATCGCCTACCAGGGCGACGGCGGCTTCGCGATGCTCATGGCCGAGTTCAACACCGCCTGCCGCTACGACCTGCCGATCAAGGTGGTGATCAACAACAACAACGCGCTGGGCCAGATCCTGTGGGAGCAGATGGTGCTCGGCTACCCCGAGCACGGGGTCCGCTTCGGCGACCCGAAGCCGGACTTCTCCGCCTGGGCGCACGCCTGCGGCGGCTTCGGCGCCCGCGTCGAGAAGGCCGGCGACCTGCGCGCCGCGCTGGTCGAGGCGTTCACCCACCGCGGCCCGGCGCTGGTCGACGTGACCGTCGACCCGAACGAGCCGCCGATGCCCGGCAAGGTCAGCTACGAGCAGGCGAAGAAGTTCGCCCAGGCCTTCCTGCACGGCCAGCCGCACAAGGCGTCGATCGCCACCACCCTGTTCAAGGACAAGATCCAGCAGCTGAAGGCGGACCGGTGACCACCCTGCTGCCGGCGCCCAGGGTCCGCACCGCCCGGCCCGCCGACGTCGACGCCCAGGGTCTGGCCGCCGCGCTGCGGCAGCGGATCCACGGCGGCGTGCGCTTCGACGACGGCACCCGCGCCCTCTACGCCACCGACGCCTCCAACTACCGGCAGGTCCCGATCGGTGTGGTGGTGCCGCGCACCCTCGACGACGTGGTCGCCACCGTGGCCACCTGCCGCGAGTTCGGCGCGCCGCTGCTGTCCCGCGGCGGCGGCACCAGCCTGGCCGGCGAGTGCTGCAACGTCGCCGTGGTCATGGACTTCTCCAAGCACCTCAACGCGATCGAGTCCATCGACGGGCAGCACCGGCGGGCGGTGGTGCAGCCGGGCCTCGTCCTCGACCAGCTCAACGCCGCCACCCGGCACCACGGCGGGCTGGTCTTCGGACCGAAGCCCGCCACCCACAGCCACTGCACGATCGGCGGGATGATCGGCAACAACTCGTGCGGCTCCACCGCACAGTGGAGCGGCACCACCGCCGCCAACGTCGAGCGGCTGGAGATCCTCACCTACGGCGGCGAGCGGATGTGGGTCGGCGAGACCTCCGACGAGGAGTACCGGCGGATCCTCGCCGCCGGCGGCCGCCGGGCCGAGATCTACCGCGCGGTGCGTGACCTGCGCGACCGGTACGCCGGACAGATCCGCGCGTTCCCGGCCCTGCCGCGGCGCATCTCCGGCTACAACCTGCCGGCGCTGCTGCCCGAGCACGGCATGAACCTCGCCCAGGCGCTGGTCGGCACCGAGTCGACCTGCGTGACCGTGCTGCGCGCGCAGCTGCGGCTGCTGCCCGAGCCGCCGAAGCACGTCCTGGTGCTGATGGCCTTCCCCGACATCGCCGCCGCCGCCGACGCGGTGCCCACCATCAACCGGTACGCCCCGACGGCCCTGGAAGGGCTCGACGACAAGCTGATCCGCTACGAGGGCGAGGAGCACATGCGCCCCGAGGCGCTAAAGCTCCTGCCCGAGCCGACGAACCACACCGGCCGCGGGGCGGCGTGGCTGATGGTCGACGTCGGCGCCGACACCGTCGAGGAGGCCAAGGACCGCGTCCACCGGATGCTCGACGAACTGGGCCACGACGAGGGCAAGGTCTTCGACGACCCGGAGCACCAGGCGCAGCTGTGGGCCGTCCGCGAAGGCGGCCTCGGCGCCACCGCCCGCACCCCCGGCGGGCCCGACACCTGGCCCGGCTGGGAGGACTCCGCCGTGCCGCCGGAGCGCCTCGGCGACTACCTGCGCGACTTCCAGCGGCTGCTGCACCGCCACGGCTACGACGCGGCCAGCCTCTACGGCCACTTCGGCGACGGCTGCCTGCACACGTCGATCCCGTTCGACCTGGTCACCGCGGGCGGTGTGGCCGACTTCCGCACCTTCGTGGAGCGGGCCGCCGACCTCGTCTCACACCACGGCGGGTCCTACTCCGGCGAGCACGGCGACGGGCAGGCCCGCGGCGAGCTGCTGACCAGGATGTACGGCCCGGACGTGGTCCAGGCCTTCGAGGAGTTCAAGGCGATCTTCGACCCGGACAACCGGATGAACCCCGGCAAGGTCGTGCACGCCAACCCGCTCGACGGCCAGCTGCGCCTCGGCGCCGGTTACGCCCCCGCCGAGCCGGCGACGTACTTCCGGTACACGGAGGACAGCGGCAGCTTCGCCCGCGCCGCGCTGCGCTGCGCCGGGGTCGGCGCGTGCCGCCGGCCGGAGCCGGACCAGGGCGTGATGTGCCCCAGCTACCAGGTCACCGGCGACGAGGAGCACTCCACCCGGGGGCGGGCGCGGCTGCTGTTCGAGATGGTGCGCGGCGAGACGATCACCGGCGGCTGGCGGGAGCAGTCCGTGGCCGACGCCCTCGACCTGTGCCTGGCCTGCAAGGGCTGCAAGCGCGACTGCCCCATGCACGTCGACATGGCCACCTACAAGGCCGAGTTCCTCGCCCATCACCACGCCGGACGGATCCGCCCCCGGTCCCACTACTCGCTGGGCTGGCTGCCGGCGGCGGCCCGGCTGGCGGCCCTGGCGCCCGACCTGGTCAACGCCGTCACGCACGCGCCCGTGCTCGGTGCCGCGGTCAAACGGCTCGGCGGCATCGACCCGCGCCGCGACCTGCCCCGCTTCGCCGGGGCCGGCTTCCAGCGGTGGATGCGCAACCGGACGCCGGGCGGCACCGGCGAGCGCGGCACCGTGCTGCTGTGGCCGGACACCTTCACCACGTACCTGTCGCCTGGCATCGCCGCGTCGGCGGTCGGCGCGCTGGAGGCGGTCGGCTTCCGGGTCGCGCTGCCCCGCGGGCCGGTCTGCTGCGGGCTCACCTGGATCTCCACCGGGCAGCTCGGGATCGCCCGCCGGGTGCTGCGGCGCACCATCGACGCGCTCGCGCCGTGGCTGCGGGCGGGGGTCCCGGTCGTCGGGCTGGAGCCCTCCTGCACGGCGGTGTTCCGCGGCGACGCGCTGGAGCTGCTCGGCCACGACCAGGACGCGCTGCGGCTGCGCAAGCAGACGCGGACGCTCGCCGAGCTGCTCGTCACCGACCACGACATCGCGCTGCCCGAGCTGCACGGCGACCACGGCGGCCGGCCGCACGCGATCAGCCAGACGCACTGCCACCACCACGCCGTGCTCGGCCACGACGCCGACGCCGAACTGCAGCGCCGGGTCGGCCTGGACGTCGAGCAGCTGGCGTCCGGCTGCTGCGGGCTGGCCGGGGACTTCGGCATGACCCCGGACCACCGCGACGTCTCCCTCGCCGTCGGCGAGCAGGTCCTCCTGCCGGCGGTCCGGGCGGCCGCGCCCGGCACGATCATCCTCGCGGACGGCTTCTCCTGCCGCACCCAGATCGAGGAGGCGGGCACGGGCCGGCACGCGCTGCACCTCGCCGAGGTCGTCAACGCCGCGCTGCGCGGCGTGCCGGCCGGCGAACGGCCCGAACGCGCGCTGTCGGTGCGTCCGGAGGCGAGAGCGGTGCGGTCGTGACCGCCGCCGAGGCGCCCGTCGAGCGGGTCGCCGCGGCGGTGTACCGGATCCCCACCGACGCCCCGGAGGCCGACGGCACCATCGCCTGGGACAGCACCACCATGGTCACCGTCACCGTGACCGCAGGCGGGCGGACCGGGCTCGGCGCCAGCTATACCGCGCAGGCCGCCCAGCACCTCGTCGAGCAGACCCTCGCCCCGGTGGTCACCGGGCGCTGCGCCCTCGACGTGACCGCCGCCTACCAGGCGATGCACCGTGCCGTGCGCAACATCGGCCGGCCCGGGGTCGCCGCCACCGCCATCTCCGCCGTCGACATCGCCCTGTGGGACCTCAAGGCCCGGCTGCTGGACCTGCCCCTGGCCCGCCTGCTCGGCGTCGTGCGGACCGCGGTGCCGGTCTACGGCAGCGGCGGGTTCACCACGTACGACGACCGGCAGCTCACGGCCCAGTTCGGCGGCTGGGTCCACGAGCAGGGCATCCCGCGGGTCAAGATGAAGATCGGCGAGTCGTGGGGCGGCCACGTCGAGCGGGACCTCGCCCGGATCCGGCTCGCCCGCCAGGTCATCGGACCGCACGCGGCGCTCTACGTCGACGCCAACGGCGCCTACCAGCGCAAGCAGGCGATCCGCGTCGCCCAGGCAGCCGCCGGGCACGACATCGCCTGGTTCGAGGAGCCGGTCTCCTCCGACGACCTCGACGGGCTCCGGCAGGTCCGCGACGCGGTGCTCCCCGACGTGGCGGCCGGCGAGTACGGCTACGACCTGCCCTACTTCGCCCGCATGATCGGCGCCGGGGCGGTCGACTGCGTCCAGGCCGACCTCACCCGCTGCGGCGGGATCACCGAGTGGCGCAACGTCGTCGCCGTCGCCGCCGCCCACGGGCTGCAGGTCTCCGGGCACTGCGCGCCGCACCTGCACCGCGACGTCGCCGCCGCCACCCCCAACCTGCGCCACCTGGAATGGTTCCACGACCACGTACGTATCGAGTCGATGCTCCTCGACGGTGCCGCCGCCGCACCGGACCCCGGCGGCACCCTGGCGCCGAACCTGTCCGCCCCCGGGCACGGCCTGTCCCTCGACCAGGACCGCGCGCAGCAGTACCGGATCGGCTGATACTACGATTGCAGTTGCAGGAACTACCATCGTAGTATCGGTGCATGGCGAACCGCCGGGACGACCTGCTCGACGCCGCGATCACCGTGCTCGGTGAGCGCGGCATCCACGCGCTGACCCACCGCACCGTCGACGCCACCGCGGGGCTGCCGCCCGGCTCGACCTCCAACCACTTCCGCACCCGCGGCGCGCTGCTGGACGCGGTCGTCGAGCGCTTCGTCACCCGCGAGCGCGCCAACTGGGAGGACCTCGCGACCCGGCTGGCGCCCACCACGCCGCACGAGCTCGCCCGTGCCCTCAGCGCGTTCGCGCAGCAGGCGACCGGCCCGCAGCGCACCCTCACCCTCGCCCGCTACGCGATCCTCGTCGAGGCCGCCAACCAGCCGGAGCTGCGCGCCACCCTCGCCGCCGGCGGCGCCCGCGTCAACGCCTGGTTCATGAACTGGCTGCGGACCGCCGGCTCCACCGACCCGCCGCACGACGCGCCGCTGATCATGAACCACTGGACGGGGCTCGTCCTGCACCAGCTCGCCATGCCGGACCCGGCGTTCGACCCGGTCGAGCAGATCACCGCCCTCGTCACCACCGTCATCCGTCCCCGCGCAGCGGAGGTACCGGCGCCATGAACCGCGACCAGATCTGGCCCGTCATCCACGCCCAGCGCGGCGCCGTCGCGGCGCTGCTGGAGACCCTGTCCGACGAGGAGTGGCACCGGCCGTCGCTGTGCGAGGGCTGGACCGTGCGTGACGTCGCCGCGCACCTGACCCTGCAGGAGGTCGGGTTCGGCGGCGCGCTCGGCATGCTGCTGCGCTGGCGCGGCAGCCTGGACCGGACGATCCAGCACGCCGCGTGCCGGCGCGCCGCCGCGCTCAGCACCGGGCAGATCGTCGCCGGGGTCCGCGGTACACCCGACGCCCGCAGACACAACTTCGGCGTCACCCACCTGGAGACGCTCACCGACATCCTCGTGCACGGCCAGGACATCGCCGTCCCGCTCGGCCGCGACCTGCACACCCCGGCGGAGGCCGCGGCCGTCGCGACCACCCGCACGCTGACCATGAGGCTGCCCCCGCCGCTGCCGTCGGCGAAGCGGCTCGCCGGCTTCCGGCTCGTCGCCACCGACACCGCCTGGGCGCACGGCGAAGGCCCCGAGGTCCGCGCCCCGATGGCGGCGCTGCTCCTGCTCGCCTGCGGCCGCCTGACCGCCCTGCCGCAGCTCAGCGGCGCCGGCGCGGCGGAGCTCACAGGCCGCCTGAGCGCCGGCGCACGGCACAATGGGTAGGTGCGAGCGAAGATCACCCGGCCCGAGCTGCGAGGCCGGCGCCACGAGCGGGAGGCGCTCGACCGGCTGATCCGTGACGTGCGCGCCGGCCACAGCCGGGTCCTCGTCCTGCGCGGCGAGGCCGGCGCCGGGAAGACCGCGCTGCTCGACCAGGTCGCCGGCGACGCCACCGCGGTGACGGTCGCCAGGGCCGCCGGGGTCGAGCCGGAGACCGAGATCGCCTACTCGGCGCTCCAGCAGCTCCTCGCCCCGCTGCTCGGCCACCTCGACGCGCTGCCCGAGCCGCAGCGGCGCGCGCTCGGCACCGCGTTCGGGCTCACCGCCGGCGACCCGCCGGAGGCGCTGCTCGTCGGGCTCGCCGTCCTCGGCCTGCTCGCCGAGGCCGCCGCGGAGCGGCCCCTGGTGTGCGTGGTCGACGACGCGCAGTGGCTCGACCGGATGTCCGAGGTCATCCTCACGTTCGTGGCCCGGCGGCTCGACGCGGAGTCGGTGGCGCTGGTCTTCGCCGCCCGCACGCCCGGCGGCGACCGGATCCTGGCGGACCTGCCCGAGCTGCGCGTCGACGGGCTGCCGGAGGCCGACGCGCGGGCGTTGCTGGATTCGGTACTGCCGGGCCCCGTCGACGACCGCGTGCGGGACCGCATCGTCGCCGAGACCCGCGGCAACCCCCTGGCGCTGCTGGAGCTGCCCCGGGAGCGGACCGCGGCGGAGCTCGCCTTCGGCTTCGGCGGACCGGGCGGCGCGCCCGTCGCCGGGCAGGTCGAGGAGGACTTCCAGCGGCGCGTCGCCGCCCTGCCCGCCGACACCCGCACCCTGCTGGCCGCCGCGGCCGTCGAGCCGGTCGGCGACCCGGCCCTGCTGTGGCGCGCCGCCGGACGGCTCGGCGTCGGCATGGACGCGGCCGCCGCCGCGGAACAGGCCGGCCTGGTCGAGTTCGGTGCGCTGGTACGGTTCCGCCACCCGCTCGTCCGATCCGCCGCCTGGCGCGCCGCCGGCCCGGCGACGCTCCGTGACGTGCACGCCGCCCTCGCCGCCGGCACCGACCCCGGCCTCGACCCCGACCGGCACGCCTGGCACCGCGCGCACGCCGCGACCGGCCCCGACGAGGACGTCGCCCTGGAGCTGGAGCGGTCCGCGGACCGGGCCCTCGCCCGCGGCGGGCGGGCCGCGGCGGCCGCGTTCCTGGAGCGCGCCGCCGAGCTGACCACCGACCCGAAACACCGCTCGGCGCTGCTGCTCGCCGCCGCGCGGGCCCGGCTCGCCGCCGGCGCCGCCGACCGCGTCCCGGATCTCCTCGCCGCGGCGGGGCTCGGCCCGCTCGACCCGCTCCAGCAGGCGCTCGCGGAGCGGCTGCGGGCCCAGACGACCCTCGCGCTCGACCCCGGCCCGGCCGCCGGCCCGGCGCTGCTCGCCGCCGCCCGGCGCCTCGAGGCACTCGACCCGGCGGCCGCCCGGGAGACCTACCTGTCCGCGCTCGGCGTGGCCGACCCCGCCGGCGACGAGCTACGGCGGACAGCGCAGGCGGCGCTGGCCGCGCCGGCCGCGGACGACGCGCCGGGAGCGCTGCTCACCGGACTCGCGACGTGGGCCCTGGACGGACCCGCCGCCGCGGTGCCGGCGCTGCGGCGGGCCCTCGACGCGATCGATCCGGCCCGCGACCTCGACCTGCTGTGGCTGGCGGTGCCGGCCGCGCTGGAGGTGTCCGACGTCGCGACCGCGCACCGGCTCAGCGGCGTGGCGGCCGGCGCCGCGCGTGCGGCCGGGGCGCTGTCCGTGCTGCCCGTCGCGCTGACGCTGCACGCCGGGACGCTGCTGCTCATGGGCCGGTCCGGCGAGGCGGCGGACCTGCTCGCCGAGTGCGAGGGGCTCGCGGCGGCCACCGGCGCCGCCCGGCACGCCGACGTCGGCTGCGGGCACGCGTCGCTCGCCGCGCTCACCACCACCCCCGCCGCGCTCACCGCCACCCCCGCCGCGCTCGACACGCTCCAGGGCGCGGCGGCGCACCCGGCGCTGGGCATGCGGGCGCTGGTGCTGTCCGAGGTCGTCGAGGCCGCGGTACACGCGAACGAGCCGGCCGTCGCCGCGGACGCCCGGGACCTGCTGGCCACGCACGCCGCCGCGACCGGCACGGACTGGAGCCTCGGCGCCCTCGCGCTCGCCGACGCGCTGACCGAACCCGCCGACGGCCGCTTCCGCGAGGCCGCCGCCCGGTTCGAGGCCGCCGGGCTGGGCCTGCTCACGGCCCGCGCCCGCCTGCTGCACGGCGAATGGCTGCGGCGCGAGGGCCGCCGCGCCGACGCCCGGACCGTGCTGCACGCCGCGCACGACGCGTTCGCCGGCATGGGCCTGCACGCGTTCGCCGAGCGGGCGGCCCGGGAGCTCGCCGCGACGGGTGAGACCGTCCGCAAGCGGTCGGATGGCCCGTCCGACGAGCTCACCGCGCAGGAGGCGCAGATCGCCCGCCTCGCGGTCGCGGGTCGGACCAACCCGGAGATCGGCGCCGCGCTGTTCCTCAGCCCCCGCACCGTCGAGTGGCACCTGCGGAAGGTGTTCGGCAAGCTCGGCATCACGTCCCGGCGCGAGCTCGCCGCGGCGCTGGTCCGGCCCTGACGGCCGCTCAGCTCCTGAGGCCGGCGGCCTCCGCCATGTACGTGGCGTACCAGGCGGGCCAGTTCTCGTCGGCGCGGCCCAGCTCCTGCTCGTGCCGGCCGTGCGCCGCCGCCGCCTCGCGCAGCGCGTGCTCCAGCTCCGCCACCGAGCCGAAGTTCGCGTGGTCGACGCGGCCCGGCAGGCGGCGGGTGATCTCCTGCAGCACGAACTCGTTGCCGTCCGGGTCGGTGAACGACGCGAACGACGCGTACGACTGCCGCCGCGGATCAGGTCCGGGCGCCCGCGCCTCCGTGCCGCCGTGATGGAAGACGCCGCCGGCGTCGTGGAACACCTCGCTCACCTCCACCCCGCGGGTCGCCAGCTCCTTCTGCGCCGCGACGACGTCGTCGACGACCAGGTGCACCCCGCGCACCGAGCCGGGCTCCGCGTCGGTGACCCGGTCACCGAAGATGATCGACGTGGCCGACCCGGGCGGGGTGACCTGCACGACCCGGAACTCGTCGGCACCGGTGAAGTCGGCGTCCTCCCGGCAGCCGATCCCGAGGTAGAACCTCTTGGCCCGGTCGACGTCCGAGACCGGCAGCACGACGATTTCGAGCTTCATGTCCACCATGCCGGTGCACTGCCCACTCCGGCGCGCATCTACCTCCCCCGCCCGACCCATTGCCACCCTTCCGCCTCCTCCGCCCCGCCGCCTTCTCCACCCCCTCGCGGCCCGTCGTATTGTGAGGGTCTGACGGGGAGAGGACGGGTCTATGTCGATGCTCAAGGGCGCCAACATGCCGGTGCAGGCGCCGGTGGTCCGGGCCGTGCTGGGGTGGCAGAGCGGGCCGGGCGTGCCCGACGCGGACGGCTCGGCGCTGCTGCTGACCGGCGGCGGCAAGGTCCGCGACGACAACGACTTCGTGTTCTACAACCAGCCGTCGCACCCGGCCGGCGCGGTCCGGCACGAGGGGAAGGCGACCGCGGGGACCCAGGTCACCGACACGGTGCTCGTCGACCTGGCCCGGGTCGAGCCGGCGATCGAGCGGATCGTGCTGGCCGCCTCCGCCGACGGTGGCACGTTCGGGAAGGTGCCGGGGCTGCACATCCGGCTCCTGGACGCGACGAGCGGTGCGGAGGTCGCTCGCTTCGACAGCCCCGGTGCCACGACCGAGACGGCGTTCATCTTCGGCGAGTTGTACCGGCGGGCCGGGCAGTGGAAGTTCCGGGCGGTCGGGCAGGGGTACGCCTCCGGGCTGGCGGGACTGGCCCGCGACTTCGGCATCTCGGTCGACGACGCGCCGACGCCGACACCGACACCCGCGCCCGCCGCGCCGGCGCCCGCCACGCAGGGGTGGCCCTCGGTGACCGTGACCGGGCCCGACGGGCAGCCGCGGCAGATCGGGCTGCCCGCGACGGTGCCCCCGCCCGTCGCCCCGCCCCCGCCCGCTCCCCCGGCGCCGCCCGTCGCGCCGCCGGCACCCGTCGCGCCGCCGACTGAATACCCGCCGCCCATCTCGAACCTGCCCATGGCGCCACCACCCCCGGTCGGGCCGCCGGCACCCGCCGCGCCGGTGCGGCTGTCCAAGGTCACGCTCACCAAGCAGGCGCCGACGGTGTCGCTCGCCAAGCAGGGCGGCCGGTCCGGGTCGCTGCGGGTCAACCTCAACTGGAGCATGCGCTCCCTCGGCAAGCGCGGCCTCTTCGGCAAGCAGAAGACCGCCCACCTGCCCGACCTGGACCTCGACCTGTGCTGCCTGTGGGAGCTCATGGACGGCCGGAAGGGCATCGTCCACCCGCTCGACAACCAGTTCGGTCAGCTGAACGACGCGCCGTACATCATGCTCGACGGCGACGACCGCACCGGCGCCAACGAGGCGGGCGAGAACCTCACCATCAACCTCGACCACACAGACAAGTTCCGCCGGATCCTCGTCTACGCCAGCATCTACGACGGTGCCGACTCGTTCGCCGGCCTCGACGCGGTCGCCACCCTGTATCCGCAGCACGGGGCCCCGATCGAGATGCGCCTCGACGAGTGCACCGTCATGGCGCGGGCCGGCGTGCTGTTCCTCATCGAGAACGTCAACGGCGAGCTGGTCGTGCGGCGCGAGTCGCGGTACATCATCCCGGCGCCCGGCCAGTTCCGGAACCAGGCCGTCGACCTCGCCTACAACTGGGGCCTGTCGTGGGTGGCGGCGGGGCCGAAGACCTGACGGGTCACACGACGACGACCAGCTTGCCGGTGGTGTGCCGGCGGGCGAAGTCGACGCAGGCCTGCGCGCCCTCGGCGAGGGTGTAGCGGCGCCCGATCGTCGCCCGGAGGCCGGCGTCCGCGACCTCGCGCATGCCACCGTGGACGCCTTCCATGTCGAGGACGAACCTGAGCTCGACGTCGTCGCGGCCGGTCCAGTCCTGCCGCGGCACCGGGAACGTGATGGTGAGCAGCCGCCCGCCGGGCCGGACCGCGGCCGCGACGCCCGTCAGCGCGTCGCCCGGCAGGGTGAGGTTGAACGCGGCGTCGACGCCCGACGGGTAGCCGGGCTCGGCGTATCCGATCGTCTCCGCGGCGCCGAGGTCGCGCAGCAGGCCGGCGTCCTCGTCGGTCGCGGTGGCCACGACCTCGGCGCCCGCCGCGGCCAGCAGCGGGACGAGGGTCGTGCCGACGCCGCCGGTCGCGCCGACGACCAGGACCCGCTCGCCGGGGCGGACGCCGGCGGTGGCCATCAGCGCCCGCGCGGTCAGGCCGGTGGTGGCGAGCGCCGCGGCGTGCTCGGCCGTCAGGCCCGCGGGGCGGTGCGCGACGAACGGCGTGTCCGCCTCGACGACCGTGTATTCGGCGAGGGAGCCGGTGCTCATCGACGGGCGCGGGCCGAGCATCGGGCGCAGCGCCCGTGGTGCGGCGTAGCCGAAGATCTCGTCGCCCTCGGCGTAGCCGGTCACGCCCGGTCCGGTTTCGGCGACCGTGCCGGCGAAGTCGTTGCCCGGCACGTGCGGGAACGTCAGGGGCGTCGTGTCGCGGAACCGTCCGCTGGGGATGACGACGTCGCCCGGGTTGATCGAGGCGGCGGCGACGCGGACCAGCAGCTGGCCCGGTCCGGGCCGCGGGACCGGCAGCTCGCCGACCGTGTACCCCTCGGGTGGTCCGTAGTCACCGGCGATCACTGCGCGCATGAGGTCCTCCGGAATCCATAAACGGACCACTCGGTCCGCTTCTAGTGGAAACACTAGTCATAAACGGACCGCACGGTCAACTTGTACGATGGCCACCATGACCTCGAGCCGCCCACAGCGCGCCGACGCCGCGCGCAACCGGGCGGCGCTGCTGGCGGCCGCCGCCGACGAGTTCGCGGAGCGGGGCATGGACGCGTCGGTGGCCGACATCGCCCGCCGCGCCGGCGTCGGCAAAGGCACGGTGTTCCGCCATTTCCCGACGAAGGACGACCTGATCGCCGCGATCGTGCTCGACCGGGTGGACGAGCTGACCGCGGCCGGCGATCGCCTGCTCGGCGAGGCCGACCCGGGCGTGGCGCTGCTGGCGTTCATGACCGCCGCCGCCCACCAGCGCCAGCAGCGCGACCTGTCGTTCCTGCACGGCGCCGGCGACGTCGACCCCGCGGTGACCGGCGCCCGTGAGCGGATGTACCGAGTGATCCACGACCTCGTCGACCGTGCCCGCGACGCCGGGGCGGTGCGCCCCGACGTGACCGGCGCCGACGTCATCCTGCTGATGTGCGCCCCGAACTACGTCGCCGGCTACGTGCCGGACGCGTCACCGGACCTGTGGCGCCGCTACCTGGGCATCCTGTTCGACGGTCTCCGCCCGCAGGGCGCCCACCCGCTCCCGGCGCCACCACCCACGCTCGCCTGACCCGCCAAGCCTCGCACCCGGCTCGACGAGCATCCATGGCAGGATGCGGCGCATGCAGCGTGTCCTGCCCGACGGCGTCGCGGAGCGCATCGCGACCGCCGGCCGGGTCGTCGTGTTCACCGGCGCCGGGATCTCCGCGGAGAGCGGCGTGCCGACGTTCCGCGACGCCCTGACCGGCCTGTGGTCCCGGTTCGACGCGTATGAGCTGGCCACCCCCGAGGCGTTCGAGGCCGACCCCGCGCTCGTCTGGGGCTGGTACGAATGGCGCCGCGCCGCCGTCCGCAAGGCCGAGCCCAACGCCGGGCACGTGGCCGCCGCCGCCCTCCAGGCGCTGGTGCCCGGCACCGTCGTCGTCACGCAGAACGTCGACGACCTGCACGAGCGGGCCGGTTCCAAGGACCCGGTCCACCTGCACGGCAGCCTCTTCGCGCCCCGCTGCGTCGCCGGTCACCCGTTCGACGCGCCGTCCGGCGACGACGACGTCCCCGACGACCTCGGCCCCGTCCCGCCGCCGCGGTGCACCGCGTGCGGCGCGCTGGTGCGGCCCGGCGTCGTGTGGTTCGGCGAGGCGCTGCCCAGGGCGGCCTTCACGGCGGCCGTCGAGGCGGCGTCCTCCTGCGACGTGCTGTTGAGCATCGGCACGTCCGGCGTGGTGTACCCGGCGGCCGAGCTGCCCGTGGTCGCCACCCGCTCCGGGGCGACCGTCATCCAGGTCAACCCGGACGAGACGCCGCTGGACGACATCTGCGACGTCAACCTGCGCGGCACCGCCGCGCGGCTGCTGCCCGCCCTCTACGCCGAGGTCAAGGAGGTCACCGCCGGCGGCCGGTGACCTTCGACCCCGGGAGGCGGCCGGCCTTGGCGGTGCCCGCCAGGGTGTCGCCGTCGATGGTCACGTCGAAGACCAGGTTGAGCCGCAGGGGCCGGGTGACGGCCTGCTTCCAGGTGAGCCGGTCGCCGTCGAGGGTGACGTCGGTGAGGAGGACCTCCTCTCCTTCACCGGCGGCGGCACCGGTCAGGGCGGCACCGTCGCGGCGGATCACCGCCGTGGCGTTGATCCTGCCGATGGGCGTGGCGATGGTCAGGTCCCAGGTACCTTCGGCCGTCATGTTCACCACGCCCCGGCGGGCTGCGGGCCGGCGTCGCGCCAGACGGTGCCGCGCCGTTCGTAGGCGAACAGTTCCTCGACGGCGTGCGCGATCCGCGGACCGAGCTCGCGCTCCAGGAGGTACAGGGCGAGGTCGAGCCCGGAGGTGACGCCGGCGCCGCTGACGAAGTCACCGTCGTCGACGACCCGCGCGTGGACGGCGCGCACGCCGGTGGCGTCGAGCAGGTCCAGGCCGAGGTGGTGGGTGGTGGCATGGCGGCCCTCCAGCAGGCCCGCCATGGCGAGGACCAGGGATCCGCCGCACACCGAGGCGACCGTCACGGCCGGCTCGTCCATCGCCGCCTTGAGCAGCCCCGGCAGGTCGGTGGTCAGGGTCCGGCCCAGCAGGACCGGGATCGAGTCGTCGGTGGGTTCGTCCTCGGGGTCGCCGACGCGGCCGGCGGCGCCCGGCACGACGACCAGCCCCGGACGCGACGGGTCGAGGGCCGCGGTCGCCCGCAGCGCCAGGCCGCCGGTGCCGCTCACCACCTCCCTGGGGCCTTCGGCGGAGACGAGCGCCACGGTCAGTGCCCCGCCGGCGGCGACGGCGCCCGCGTGCAGCACCTCGTACGGTGCGATGACGTCCAACGGGTCGAAGCCGTCGAACAGGACTATCTGCGCATGCATGCGACTCACGCTAAGGACCAGGTGGCGGCGGCCCCAGTGGCATTCGTGACCACTTCCGACGGGATTTCGCCAACCCGTGCGGTACCGTGCCGGCCATGCACATCGTCGCCGTGCTCGCCTTCGACGGGGTGATCCCGTTCGACCTGGCCACCCCGATCGAGGTGTTCACCCGCACGTGCCTGCCCGGCGGGAGCCCGGGCTACGAGGTCCGGGTCTGCGCCGAGCGCCCGCACGTCGACGCGGGCGCGTTCACCCTGACCGCGCCGTGGGGCCTCGACACCCTGGCCGAGGCGCACACGGTCGTCGTGCCCGGCACCGCCGACCCGGCCGCCGCGCTGACCCCGCCGGTCCGGGCCGCCTTGCGTACCGCGGCGGCGAACGGCACCCGGATCGCCTCGATCTGCGCGGGCAGCTTCGTGCTCGCCGCCGCCGGCCTGCTCGACGGGCTGCGGGCCACCACCCACTGGATCGCCGCCGGCAGCCTCGCGGCCGCGCACCCGTCGGTGGACGTCGACCCCGGCGTGCTGTATGTCGACAATGGACAGATCCTCACCTCCGCCGGCGCGGCGGCGGGCCTGGACCTGTGCCTGCACATGATCCGCCGCGACTACGGGTCCGCGGTCGCCGCCGCCGCCGCGCGGCTGTCGGTGGTGCCGCTCGAACGCGAGGGCGGCCAGGCGCAGTTCATCGCCCACGACCACCCGCCGACCCCGCAGGGCGCCGAGCTCGAGCCGCTCCTCACCTGGCTCCAGCAGCACCTACGGCACGACCTGACCCTCGCCGACATCGCCGCACAGGCCGGGATGAGCACCCGCACCCTGATCCGCCGCTTCCGCGACCAGACCGGCCTGACCCCGCTGCAGTGGCTGCACCGCGCCCGCGTCCGCCGGGCCCAGCACCTCCTGGAGACCACCCGCCACTCCGTCGAACGCATCGGCGCCGAGGTCGGCTTCGGCTCACCGACCGCGTTCCGCGAACGCTTCAAACGCACCACCGGCGTCAGCCCGCAGACCTACCGCCACTCGTTCAGCTGACCCGCGCACACCCCCGCCGCGTCCCGGAAGCCGGAGCCCGCGCCCGCCGCCCGGCGCCGCTGAAGGACCGCGCCCACCTCTAAGGTTTCCCGGCAAAAACAGCGACACCGGGGCCCGGGTCGATGACGATGGGCGGATGGCGATGGTGGTACGGCAGGTACAGGCGGGCGACGGCCCCGGGCGGGCACGGCTGTGGCAGGAGAGCGGCGCGTTCTTCGCCGGCCTCGACCCGGCCACCGCGCAGGAGCCGCAGACCGACGGGCTCGTGGAGTGGCACGAGGAGCTGCACGCGCGGTACGCGGACGACCCGACGGTGCTGATGCTGGTCGCCGAGCAGGACGGGGACATCGTGGGGGCGGCGGTCGCGCGGGTCGAGGAGCCGCTGCCGACCGCGCACTGGCAGCTGCAGCGCGACCTCGCCCACCGGCGGGTCCACGTCGACGCGCTGACGGTGGCCGGCGGCGCCCGCCGCGGCGGGGTCGGGTCCGCGCTGATGGCCGAGGTCGAGCGGTGGGCGGTCGAGCGCGGCGCGGCGGCGATCATGCTGGAGACCGGCGTGGACAACCCGACGTCGATGCCGTTCTACGAGCGGCGCATGGGCTACACCCGGCACGAGGTCGTGTTCCGCAAGGACCTGCGGTGACCGCCGGCCGCGCTCGAAGCAGTCGTGCCGTGATCAGCCCGTCGGTGTCCGGAAGCCCTTCACGAGCAGCCAGACCGCCAGGACCATCTCGTTCACCGCGAGCGGGACCACCAGCGCCGCGTGCGCGGGTGACGCGGTGGTGAGGCCCCCGAACATCACCAGGCCGGCGTCGGTCACGTACAGCGCCACCCCGGTCAGCGCCCAGCCCGGGAGCCAGCGGGGGACGAGCCGTGACCGGAAGAGCACGACGTTGAGCAGCAGCGCGCTGAGGCAGAAGAACAGCGCGGCCGGCGCGTAGCCCCACGTGTCCTGCGTGTCCAGCACCGACCGCACGGCCGGGTCGAGGCCGCCGTCACCGGCCGCGACCAGGATCAGCGGCCCGAACGCGGCCGGCAGCAGCAGCACCACCTCGACCGTCCGCGCCACCACGTAACCGACCGCGGAGCTTTCGCTGTACACCTTGAGCACCGGGAACAGCGCCGCCGGGATCATCGCGATCGCTCCGGCCATCACCAGCACGGCGAGCGCGCCGGCCGACTGCCGGTGCGCGCCGCCGCCGGTGCCGCCGCCGAGCAGCGCCGCGCTGATCACCCCCGCGACCGTCGCGGTGATGAAGAGGGCGCCGGTCACCCGTGCCGCCGTTCGATGCATGTCGTTCGCTCCTGTCTCGTCGGTGCGCCCATGCTCGCGGCCGCCGGTGTGGAGCGGGTGTGCGTCCGGTTGGGGAACGGGGTTGCCGCCGGTTCGCGGCGCGTGGCAAGCTCGCCGCACGTCGTCGGCCCGTGGGAGCAGCGCTGTGGTGCGGATCGGTCTGCTCGGTGGGGTGCGCGTCACCACCGACGACGGCGAGCCTGTCGACATCGGCTCCGCGAAGACCCAGACGCTCCTGGCCGCGCTCGCCCTCTCCCCCGGCACGCCGCTGCCCCAGTCGCGCCTGGTGGACCTCGTGTGGGGCGACGACCCGCCCCGCACCGCGCACAAGACCCTGCAGTGGCACGTCGCGCAGCTGCGCAAGGGGCTCGGCGGGCCGGCGATCACGCGGGTCGGCGACGCGTACCGGCTGGACGTGCCGCCCGACGCCATCGACGTCGCCCGCTTCCGGCGGCACGTCGGCGACGGCGACCCCGGCGCCGCGCTCACCCACTGGGGTGGTTCGCCGCTCGCCGGGCTGGACGCGCCCGGCCTCGCCGGCGCGGTCGCCGGGCTGACCGAGCAGTGGGCGGCGGCCGTCGAGGCCGACCTGGAGCGCCGCGCGGCGGCGGACCCGCGTGGTGTCGTGCCCGCGCTCACCGAGTTCGTCGAGCAGCACCCGCTGCGGGAGCGCGCGTGGGCGGTGCTGATGACGGCGCTGTTCCGGGCGGGGCGCCAGGCGGACGCGCTCGCCGCGTACCGGCGCGCCCGCCATCACCTCGTCACCGAGCTCGGCGTCGAGCCCGGCCCCGAACTGCGCGCCGCCGAGGCGCAGATCCTCGCCCACGACGAGCGGCTCCGCGGCGCCGCGTCCTCGACCGCGCTGTTCGGGCGCGACCAGGACCTGGCGGCGACCCTCGACGCCATCGCCGCGGCGCCGGTCGTGACGCTGGTGGGGCCCGGCGGGATCGGCAAGACCCAGCTCGCCCTGGCGGCGGCGGGCGCCTCCGGGGGCGACCACTGGTTCGTCGAGCTGGCCGGGATCGTTTCGCCGTCGGATGTACCGCAGGCCGCCGCCGACACGATGAACCTCCCGCACCGCCCGGGGCAGACCCTCACCCAGTCGATCGTCACGGCCCTGCGCACCGGTCCCGCGCTGCTGGTCCTCGACAACTGCGAACACGTCCTCGACGGCGCCGCCGCCCTCGCCCAGGCCGTCGCCGCCGGCTGCCCCGCCGCGCGGGTCCTCGCCACGTCGCGGGAGCGGCTCGGCCTGTCCGGTGAGCGGGTCCTCGCCGTCGGCCCCCTCGCACCGCACGCCGCCGTGTCGCTGTTCCACGCCCGGGCCACGGCCGCCGACCGCACCTACGACCCGCAGGCCCACCCGGCCGCCGTCGCGGAGCTGTGCCACCGGCTCGACGGCATCCCCCTCGCCATCGAGCTGGCCGCCGCCCGCACGGTCAGCCACCGCCCGCCGGATCTCGTCGCCCGCCTCGACGACCATCTGCGCGCCACCGGCGCCCGCCGCACCGGCACCCCGCGCCACCGCACCCTGCGCGCCGCCGTCCAGTGGTCGTTCGACCTGCTCACCCCCGCCGAGCAGGTCCTGTTCCAGCAGCTGTCGGTCTTCGCCGGTGGGTTCGACCTGCCGGCCGCGGTCGCCGTGACCGACGTCGCCGACGTTGCCGACGTGGACGACGTGCTCGCGGACCTCGTCGGCCGGTCGATGCTCACGGTCGCGTTCGGCCCGGACGGCAGGCGCTTCCGGCTGCTGGAGACCATGCGGCAGTTCGCGGCCGAGCGGCTGCGCGAGCGCGGGCACACCGACCTGGTCGCCGCGCGGCACGCCCAGTGGTGCGTGGGCGCGGTCGGTGCCGTCCACCGCCTGCTCACCGGCCCGGACGAGGCGCTGGGCGTCGCCCGGCTCGCCGAGCTCTGGCCGGACCTGCGCTCCGCGGTCGTCCGGGCCCGCACGACCGCGGACGTCGCCCTCGCCGACGCGCTGGTCCGCCCGCTCGTCACGGAGCTGCCGCTGCGCGGCCGGCAGGAGCTCGGCGACTGGGCCGAGCACATCCTGGACCTCACCACGGCGCACGACGGTGACCTGCGCGCGTTCTGGCTGCTCTGGGCCGCCGAACGGCACACGCAGCAGGCCGACCCGGAGGCCTACCGGCGCCTCGCGGACCGGTACGCCGCACCGGACCTGCCGCTGTGCCGCTGGGCGTCCGCGTACGCCACCGGCGACGGCCCGGGGCTGCGGGAGTGCCTGCCGGACGCGGTCGGCGCGCTGCACCGGCAGGACGAGCCGTACCTGGCCGCGTTCCTGAGCATGACGTCGGCGGGGCCGCTGCTCGGCATCGGCCGCTTCGCGGAGGTGGACGCCGCCGTCGGCGCGCTCACGGACCGGCACCGCGCCGCCGGCCCGCCGACCCTCCTGCACTGGGCGCTGCAGACCCTGGCCTACTCCGCCGCGTTCCAGGGCCGCTCCGACGACTCGTCCCGCTACTTCGACGAGGCCGCACGCGTCGACGTCCCGGCCGGCACGCTGTCGGCGAACGCCACCGCCGAGGCCCGGTCGGCGTTCCGGCGCGGGGAGCGGCAGCGGGCGCTGCGACTCCTGCTGTCCTATGTGGACGAGCTCCTCGACACCGCGAACGTCGTCGCCGCGAGCGTCGTGTGCATCGAGTTCGTCAACATGACCGCGGCCCTCGGGCTGCTCGCGGAGGCCTCCCGCATGTACGGGTACCTCGCCTCGGCGAACGACTTCGGCGCGATGGCCGCCCGTACCCTCGTGCCGATGGCGCCGGCGCTCACGGTCGACGCCGCGGCGCGCGTCGACGACCGCACCGCGCTGCTCTACATGCGTGAGGTGCTGACCGGCCTGGTGACCTGATGGACCTGCAACCGTCGGAGCTGGCGCTGCGGGACTGGGTGCGGACCCGCCTGAACGCGTCCATCATCCGCGAGATCGCCGCCCTCGACTACGGCATGCGGGTCGACGGGCACCGGCGCGCGATCGAGGAGCTGCTGGTCGCCCGGCGCCTGCCCGACGAACTGGAGTGGGAGCCGGGCGAGGTGCTCTCGCTGTGCGCCTCCACCCCCATCGCCGACCGCCACCCGGTGCCCGGCTCCGCCGGCTGGCGCGCCCACGTCGCGCGGCTGTTCGCCTGCACGATACTCACCCGCACCGGTGAGGCCGCCCACCTCAGCTCGCTGGTCGAGTCGGCGCTGGACCTCGGCCCCGAGGCGACCGCGCAGGCCGCGCGCTTCCTCGCCTGGTGCCGCATCCACACCCCGGGCCGCTGGCGCGACGAGCCCGTGTCGCGGCCGTTCCTCACGTTGGGGCTGCTGCTGATGTACGACGACCCGCGGCTGCACGACGAGTTCGCCGACGAGGTGCGCGCGGCGGTCCCGGTCGAGCTCTGGTGGGCCGACGACACCCCGTCGGCGCCGCTGAAGGAGGCCACCGGCGGCCCTGCGTGGCGGGTCTGGCGCTCGCTCGTCGACCGCCACACCGAGCACGCCCTTCTGCGGTCGTGGTTCCGGCTCGACGTCAGTCGCTGACCCCGAGGTGCAGCAGCCAGACCCGGCCGCCCGCGAGGACGACCAGGTCGACGTAGGCCGCCTCGTACCAGCCGCGACACTCGACCGTGAGCTCCCACGCCTCGGCGCTGCCCGGCCACAACCGCGCCAGCAGCGCCGTCACCCACGCGGCCAGCCCGTCGGCGACCGCCCGCGGTGCCGCCGTCCCGGCCCAGGCGTCCGGCTGCCGCGTCGGCACGAAGAACCCCGGCAGCGCCGCACCGACCACTGTGGACCAGTCGACCGGCGCCAGCCCGGCGACCGTACAGTCCTGCGGCAGCAGCGCCTGCACGCTCGCCGGGACACCGCCGGCCACGAGCGGCGCGTCGTCAAGCGTGAACGTGCACGCGTGGTCGGCCTCCTCGAGAAGGTCCTCGAGGACCTTCAACGCGTGCCGGACCATGTCGGGCACCGCGTCGATCCGTGCGTTGCGGCCCGCCGACAGCGCCGCCCAGTCGAATCCCGTCACGCGAGCCACGGTAGCGGGCATCCAGTGCTGCAGCTGGGGTTGTCTCCGCCAGGTGCTGCCAACCCTGACGAGTCCTCCAGTACAGGAGCGACAACGCCGTTGCGTCAGCCGATGGCCGGATCGGTCAAGGGACCGAGGAAGCCACCCAGCGGATCACCACCGAGACAACCACCCTTAAGCAGCGGGTCCGTCAACTAGTCGCCGAGAGCCGCACCCTCGACGAACGACTCAAGGGTGCCCGCTTCAACCTGCGTTTGCTGCACGAGCTGGTCGGTCGGCAGGGCCCGACAACCGCGGCGCAGGTGGACCCGGCAGCTGGGCGTCAGCCAGGCGTTGGCCTCCCACCACCTGCATCAGCTCGCCAGGTACGACCCGCGGTGGCAGCGCAACGCCGGCGTCGCCCACAGCCTGGTCTACCAGTTCTTCATCACCGCCGAGGCAGCCATGGTGCCCCACCCGCACACCATGCGATCCGCGAGCTCACCCACGGCGCGCGAATCGCCACACACCACCCAGTGCTGCGCCTCCTCCTCCTTTCGTGCTGATCATCGGATTGGGCGAGGCGATCATGGGCACACTCATGGCCCGTTCGTCCGCGACATCCTGCACGGCGATGCCGAAGCCTACGGTCTGATCCTGTCCAGCCAGGCCGTCGGCGGCCTCATCGTCGCCGCCGCTGGAAACCGCTTCTCGCCACGCCACCTTCTCGGCTACGGCGCCCTCGCCTTCGGCGGGCTGGACCTGGCGCTGTTCCTCTACCCGCTCCAGACCCAGGCGCTCTGGCCGGCGTTCGTCCTTCTGGTCGCGGCGTTCCTGGCTTACCGCCACATAGATCGCAACATGTCGCTACCGTGCGAAACCCCGATTGTGGTGTCCAATACCCGTACCACGGGCGCGGTACGGTGGGCGGCGTGGAGCTGGCCGGTGGACTGGTGGTGCGGGCGGCGCGGCCCGCGGATCTCGAACAGATCGGGGTGCTGCTCGCCGACCGTGGTGAGCCCGCCGACCGGCAGGACCACCGGCTGGTGGTCGAGGACGCCGACGGTGGGTTCGACGCGTGCGGGGTGGTCGTCGACGGGGACCGGGTCGTGTCGACGGCGACGCTGCTGGACGAGACCGTCGTCCTCGGCGGGGTGGCGATCCCGGCGGGGCAGGTGGAGCTGGTCGCGACCGATCGCGAGTACGAGGGGCGCGGGCTCGTCCGGGCGCTGATGGGCTGGGCGCACGAGCGGTCCGCCGCCCGCGGGCACCTGCTGCAGGTGATGATCGGGATCCCGTACTTCTACCGGCAGTTCGGCTACCAGTACAGCATCCCGATCCCGCACAGCAGGCCGGTCCACACCGTGCCGGCGATGCCCGCCGGGTGTGCGGTGCGGGTCGCGGGGCCGGACGACATCGCGGCGATGGCGCGGCTGCAGGACGCGGTGCAGCGTGCGTACGACGTGAGCATGCCGCACTCGCCGCTGTGCTGGCGGGCGCTCGTCGCACGGGCGGGCAGCAGCCAGGTCGTCGTGGAGCGGGCCGGGCGGATGATCGGCACGGGCCGGGTCACGCCGCCGGACGAAGGCGTGGTGCTGGGCGAGGTCGGCGCCACCGAACCGGACGCGGTCGCCGCGCTGCTCGCCCACGCCGCCACGCTCGCGGGCGGCGAACCGTTCTCGGCGAAGGACCGCGGCGGCCTTCTCCACCCGTACCTCGCGCCGCCCTCACCCGAGGCGAACGACTACTACCTGCGCATCCCCGACGTCGCGGCGCTGCTCGACCACCTCAGGCCCGTACTGTCGGCGCGCCTGCGCCACCACGACGGCGAGGACGACGTCGTCGTGTCGTTCTTCAGCCGGCACGTCCGGCTGCGGCGGGCCGGCGGCGCGGTGACCGAGGTCGTCGCGGGCGGCCCGATGCAGGGCCCCGCCTCGCACGGCGGCGCGGGCGTGGCGCCGGACCTCGTCGGCCCACTGCTCTTCGGCCCCCACGGCATCGAGGGCCTCGCCGCCTGGCACGCCGACGTCTACCCCGGCCCGAACGCCGACCTGATGCGGTCACTGTTCCCACCGGTGACAGCGGACCTGCTCACGTTCTACCTGCCGTGACGAGACCCGGGCCGGCAAGCGGCCGCGAAGGGTACGGTCGGCGGATGCCCGAACTCATCGCGCCCGATGCCGGCCTGCACAGCGCCTGGCTCGAGGCGCACGCGGAGTGGGGCCCCGGCACGCACGAGGACGGGTTCGGTCTCGCACCCACCGACGACGTGCACTCTCCCGCCGGCTTCGCCACGTGGGTCGCCCGCCTCGCCACCCGCTCGGTGCCGGACGGTACGGGCCGCCACCGCTGCCGGCACCGCTGGATCGTCGAGGACGGCCGCGTGCTCGGGGCGATCGCGCTGCGCCACGGTGACGACGACTACGTGCGGTGGGCCGGCCACATCGGGTACGGCATCCGCCCCACCGCCCGGCGGCGCGGCCTCGCCACGTGGGCGCTCGCCCGTACCCTCGCCGACGCCCGCGGCCTCGGTCTGACCGGGCTCTTCACCGTGTGCGCCGTCGACAACGAGGCCTCGGCGAAAACCCTGGAGCGCGCCGGCGGCGTCTTCGAAGGCATCCGCGACACGCCGTTCGGGCCGGTCCGCCGGTACGGTTTCGCGTCATGACCCCGCACACCGTCACGCACCCGGTCTTCGGCACGGTCGAGTTCGACCCGGCCGGCCGTTCGTGTCAGTGGGAGACGACGACTGGCACGGTCCGTGTGGACCTGACGTTCGACGGCGCCACGATCGCCGCCCCGGCGCTGGACGAGGTCGCCCCGTTCATCACGGACCTCGCCACCTTCGACGCCCACGCCCGCGCCGCCATCGAGGACGACGTCGACGCCGTCCTCGGCGACTACCTCGACTTCGACGGCGCCGACGCGCTGCCGCACACCACCCCCGACGTGTTCCCGGCGGCGCTGCACCTGGTCCGCGTCGGCCTGTACCCCGGCGACCCCGTGACCGGCGCGGTCTTCGACTACACCCTCGGCGAGGACCTCACCGACCACCTCGTCGCCGTCCGCTTCGGCCCCGGCCGCACGGTCGACGACGTCGCGGTGGAGAGCTGACCGACCACCGGGGCGAAACCCCGGTTGACTCTCCCATGGTGGGAGAGTCGAAGGTGTGGGAGTGGATGGCGACGGGCTGTGGAGCATCGGGGAGCTGGCGAGGCGGACCGGGCTGCCGGTGAAGGTGGTCCGGCACTGGTCGGACATCGGGGTGGTGCCGGCGACGGGGCGGAGCACGGGCGGGTACCGGCGGTTCGACGCACAGGCGCTCGCGCGGCTGGAGCTGGCGCGGACGCTGCGGGAGCTGGGGCTCGGGATGGCGGCGATCCGGGAGGTCGTCGACCGGGAGCGGAGCATCGCCGAGGCGGCCGCCGTGCACGCCGACGCGATCGAGGTGCAGGTGCGGTCGCTGCGGTTGCAGCAGGCGGTGCTGCGGTCCGTCGCGCGGCGGGCCGCGACCGCCGAGGAGCTCGCCGAGCTCAGCCGGCTGGCGCGGCTGTCCGCCGCGGAGCGCACCGCGGTCGTGCACGGGTTCGTGCAGGAGGCCGTCGGCGGGCTGGACGTGCCGACGTATCGGGAGGGGCTGCTCGCGGCGACGCCCGACCTGCCCGAACAGCCGACCGACGAGCAGCTCGACGCGTGGCTCGAGCTCGCCGGGCTGGTACGGGCACCCGCACTACGGGTGGCGCTCGCGCGGATGGCCGCGTACGCCGCCGAGCACGCGCCCGGCGAGCACGACAAGGAGGACCTGGCGGCGATCGAGCGGCTCACGGACCTGTGGGTGGAGCGGGTCACGGCGGCGATGGACGCCGGCGTCATGCCCGACTCACCCGCGGCGGACCCGGTCGTCGCCGGCATCGTCGAGGCGTGGATCCCGACGCAGGCCCGGACCGGCCTGGAAGTCAACGGTGACGGCGAGGCGGCGCGGGCGGGGCTGCTGGAGCAGCTGGAGGTCGCCGCGGACGCCGGGGTCGAACGGTACTGGCAGCTGCTCTGCGTCATCAACGGCTGGCCGGTCCGGCCCAGCATCGCCGCGCCCGGCCGGTGGTTGACGACCGCACTACGGGCGAACCCGGCACCCGGCGCCCGTACCGCCGCCATCGCCGCGGTCCTGGAGGAGGACGGCGACCCGGAGGCGATGCTCGCCGCCTGCGAACAGGTCCTGGCGGCGGTGGGCGCGATCGTCGCCGAGGTGCCCGCCGACCGGTTCCGCGACGGCACGCCGTGCGCCGGCTGGGACGTACAGACGCTGCTGAACCATCTCGTCTACGAGAACCTGCTGTGGACCGGCCTCGCCACCGGCGCGCCGCGCGGGGACTTCGACGCCGACCATCTCGGCGGCGACCACGCCGCGGCGTTCCGGTCCGCCGCCGGCGGCACCCTCGCCGCGTTCCGGCGGCCGGGGATGCTGCGGGAGCGGTTCGGGCCGGCGCCCGGCTGGCGCCTGGTCGAGCAGGTCGTCATCGAGATGCTCGTGCACGGCTGGGACCTGGCCCGGGCGCTCGGCCGGCCGACGGACCTCGTGCCGGACGTCGCCGAGGCGGTGCTGCCGGCGGTACGGGCGATGTACGGCGACCTGCCCCGTACCCCCGGCGGGTCGTTCGGCCCGGAACAGCCTCCGCCCGCGGGCGCGACCGCCGCGGACCGGCTCGCCGCCTACCTCGGGCGCCGCCCCTGACGCGGGTCAGCCGCCCTTCTGCTCGGTGGCCGGCGGGCGCAGGCGCACGGCGACGATCGTGGCGCCCTTGCCGTCGTACGCGGTGATGAGCGGATACCGGTCGTCGGGCAGCGGCGTGGTGCGCCCCTCGCCGGCCGGGACGTTCTGCGGGATGGGCTTGCCGTGCCGCTGCACCCAGAAGATGGTGACCGCCGGGTTCCTGCTCCACTTCGCGTACTTCGCCTCGACCGTCTTGCCCTCGGCCTGGCTGGTGACGCGGGTGGCCTCGGCCCACACGGCGCCGAGCTCGACGAGCGTGCCGTCGGGCGTGACGCACTGCATGAGCCCGAACACCCGCCCCGGCTCGACCGGACCCCACTCGGCCATGTACCCGGTGCCGCCGGCGCAGATGGTGTCGACGCGGACCTCGCCCGTACCGGTGTCACGCCACGCCTGGTCCAGGTACGGGCGCTCCGGCGCGCCCCAGAAGTACAACACCATCTCCTTGCCCTTGATCACGACCCCGGTCGGCACGGTGTCGCCGACGGGCAGCGCGCTGGGATTGACGGTGATCGGCACCGGCGACGGCGTCACGGGCCCGCCGGCCTGCTCCCCGCCGGTCTTCGCCGCGCACGCGGCCGCCCCCACGACCATCAGGCAGGTCGCGACGACGCCGCTCACCGCGATGACAACCTTGCGCATGCGAACCTCCTCGGCCGTGCCCCGTGCATCCAATGACGAGGTGGTGGCCGTCGATGGTTGCATCGACCGTTACTGGTCGCCGTGCATCACCAGGACGAGAGAAGCCGTCGGCGCCGTCTCGGTCGTCCGCAGGCACCACGCGGCGAGCAGCTCCAGGGAGTCGGCGAGCTCCTCGCGGACGTCGTAGGCGTCCTCCAGCGGGTCGCCGTCCGGGTCGGTGAACGCGTCGTCGGGCAGCTCCTCCAGCCGCTCCCGCCACCCGCTCGCCTCGAGCTCGGTGGTGAGCGCCGCCGGCGGCAGCTCCGTCACCACCGGCCACGTCGGACCGCCGACGTTGGACGTCCCCCAGAGCTGCGCGAGGGTCGGCAGGCTCAGCGCGTCGAGGACCGGCCGCCAGTCGAGGAACATGGTTTCCTGCAGCCAGATGGTGCGCTGCTCGTACACCGGGACCCCGATGGAAACGACGACCTCTGCGAGCGAGGCGCCCGTGCCGCCCTCGGCCGCCAACCGGTCCATGGCGACGGCGAACCCGCGCACCTCACGCTCCGACACAACCTGAACGATAGCGTCCGGGCGTCACGCCGGCGCGGGCAGGAGGACCTGGTCCAGCAGATTGAACGGGGTCCGCCACTGCTCGGGGTGGTCGTAGTTGCCGGCGGTGACCGCCACGACGAGGTCCAGCTCCGGCACCACCGCGAGGCGCTGACCGCCGTTGCCCGCGGCCTGCGCCACCGAGCGGCCGGCGACGGACTCGAGGTACCACTGGTAGCCGTACCCGGCGCCCCAGTCGGTCGTGCAGCGCGGCTCCAGCATCGCGCGGATCCACGCCCCGGGCACGACCTGCTTGCCGTCATGCGTTCCCTGGTGCAGGACGACCTCGCCGATCCTGGCCAGGTCGCGCGGCGCGAGCCGCAGCCCCGACGCCGCCGACGCGACCCCGTCCAGGCCTTCGATCCACTCGAACCGCTCGATGCCCAGCGGCTCGAACAGCCTGGCCCGCGCGTACTCCGGCAGCGGCCGGCCGGTCCCGTCGGCGATCAGCCGGCCGAGCAGGGCGCTCGCGCCGCCGCAGTACGCCCACCTGGTGCCGGGCGGCTCCTGGATCGGCCGCTCCAGCACGTACCGGTACCGGTCCGGCGCCAGCTCCATCGCGATCTCGGCGTTGGCCGGACTGTCGTACGGGATGTCCTCCCGCCACTCGAGCCCGAGCGTCATCGTCAGCGCGTGGCCCACCGTGAGCCGCGCCCGCTCCGGGTCGGCGCCGAGATCCCCGTACTCCGGGAACTGCCGCAGCAGCGGCGCGTCAGGCTCGGGCACGCACCCCTCCCCGAGCGCGATCCCGTACAGCAGCGCCGTCACGCTCTTCGTCACCGACCGCAGGTCGTGCAGCGTGTCCGGCCCGAACTCGACCACCCCGAGCGACCGGTTCCAGCTCCGGTCCGCCCCTCGCCCGTAGTACTCCAGGACCGTCTCACCGCCACGCACCGCCACGACCCCGTGCAACCCGTCCAGCTGCCCGCCCTCAAGCGCCTCGTCCAGCGTCACCATGCGCACAGGCTTAGCACCCCCAGGCCCCACATTTCGACCCCGCGGCCCGTGGCAGGCTGGAGGGGATGAAATCGGTCGGGGCGTTCTCAGGGCTGGGTGTGCTGTGCGTCGCGGCGTCGGTCGTGTTGTACGGGCTGCTGCACGTGCTGCCGCCGTCGGCGGGGCTGGACTGGACGAGCCGCACGATCAGCCAGTACGCGCTGCTGTCCAACGGCTGGGTGTTCGACGTGGCGACGCTGCTGCTCGCGGCCGGATCGGTCGCGGTCGTGGTGGCGCTGCGGCGGGCCGGGCTGGTGCGCCGGGGCGCCACGGTGGCGCTGCTGCTGTGGGTGGTGGGGCTGGTCGGCGTGGTCTGGTTCGAGAAGCACAACTGGGCGTCGGGGCCGTCGCTGAGCGGTGACGTGCACCGCGCGGCGAGCCTGGTCGCGTTCCTCAGCCTGCCGGCCGGCGCGCTCCTCGCGGCGGCGCCCTGGCTCCGCGACACCGCGGCGCGCCTTGTCGCGCTCGGCGGGGTGGTGTCGCTGCTGTGCTTCTCGCCCATCCTCTGGGCGCTGGTGTCCGAGTCGTGGACCGGGGTGCGCTGGTGGCGGGCGATCCCCCTCGGCGGCGTGGAGCGCGCGCTCGGCCTCGCCGAGGTCGCAACCGTGCTGCTCCTGGCCTGGTGGGCGGGGCGCACCACCCGCCAACGGGAGTGAGACCCGCTACCCATCTCGTTCCGTCTGGCGCGGCCGGCGGCTGAACGTCGTCGGGTATGGCGGGGGCGCCGGTTCCAGTCGTTGACGCTGCGCCGACCCGGATCTGCATAGCGGGCGCGGGGACCGCCGACGATCCCCGCGCCCGGTTGTGCCGTTCAGACCGCTAGCTGGCGTACACCTCGAACTCCAGCAGCGAGTAGCCCCACGCCGTGGCGCGGGTGGTGCCGTTGATGCGCACGTAGCGGCCCGTGGCGGCGAGGCCGGTGTTGTCGTCGACGCCACCGTCGCCGCCGGTCACGGAGCGGACCGTCGTCCAGTTCGTCCCGTCGGCCGAGGTCTGGATCTGGTACGCGGAGCCGTACGCGGCCTCCCAGGTGAGCTTCACCCGGCCGATCGCGTACGACTGGCCGAGGTCGACCCGAATCCACTGCGGGTCCGCGAAGGCACTCGACCAGCGGGTGGTCAGCGAGCCGTCGACGGCCGCCGATGCCGGGGTCCCGGCGTTCTCGACGCTGGACGCCGTCGCCGGCTTGTTCAGCGCGAGGTTGGTGGCGGGCGGCTGGGTGACCGTCCCGCCGTACACCTCGAACTCGAACAGCGAGTAGCCGTAGGCCGTGCCGCGCGCGGTGCCGTTGATGCGCACGTAGCGGCCCGTGCCGGTGAGGCCGGTGTTGTCGTCGACGCCACCGTTCTCGCCGGTCACCGTCTTGATGGTGGTCCAGGTCGTGCCGTCGGCGGACGTCTGGATCTGGTACGCCGAGCCGTATGCCGCCTCCCAGGTGAGCTTCACCCGGTTGATGGAGTACGACTGGCCGAGGTCGACCCGGATCCACTGCGGGTCGGAGAAGGCGCTCGCCCACCGCGTCGTCAGCGAGCCGTCGACGGCCGCCGACGCCGGGGTGCCGGCGTTCTCCACGCTGGACGCCGTCACCGGCTTGTTCAGCGCCAGGTTCGACGACGGCGGCTGGGTCGTGCCAGAGGTGAACGTGAAGTCGTCGATGTCGAACAACGACCCCGCGCCGCCGGTGAACACCAGGTACAGCGCAGATGTGCCGGACGGTGGGCTGATCGTCCCGGTGACGTCGACCCAGGTCTCCCAGCCGCCGGTCGGGGCGACCTGCACGGTGCCGGCCACCGGGCCGGTCGGCGAGCCGGTCCGCACGGTGATGGTGCCGCCGGTGCCGGCCGAGGCGACCCGCGCCTTGAAGGTGTTGGCGCCGGCCAGGTTGTAGGTGTTGAAGGAGATCCAGTCGCCGTTCTCGATGTAGCCGACGGCGTTGCCGCCGTGCGCGCTGGCCTTGGCGGCGAGCTGGACGCCGTTCATCGTGTTGTAGTGCTCGGCCTGCCGGGTCCGTGGCTGCAGCTGGTGCTGGTCCTGGACCGCGGTGCCGCTGACCGGCGTGTACACGGCGGCCATGACCCCGAAGATGTTCGAGCTGGGGTCGTGCTCACCGTCCACTGTGGTCTGGATCGACCCGGTGCAGCCGTTCTTGCTGGTGATCGGGTGACCGTGACTGTCGTGGCCCAGAACGTAGTTGACCACGACCCGGTTGCAGTCGATGGTGCCGGCGTTGGGATCGGTGACCCTCACCTCGAACGGCACCAGGTCGCCGAACTGGAACAGCGAGCCGTCGGCCGGGGTGATGAGCTGGATCGTCGGCCTGCCGACCCCGACGACGACACTGGCCGTCGCGGTCCTGCCGCCGGTGTCCCGCACCGTCAGCGTCGCGGTGTACTCGCCGTTCGTGGGGTACGTGAACGTCGGGTTGGCCGCGGTGGAGTCGGTGCTGCCGTTGGTGGTGAAGTCCCAGGCGTACGTGATCGCGTCGCCGTCCGGGTCGTTGCTGCCGGCCGAGCTGAACTGCACGGTCAGCGGCGCCGCCCCGGAGGACGGGGTCGCCGCGGCCTGGGCGATCGGTGCCCGGTTGCCGCCGCTGTTGTACTCGATGCGGTAGAGCGCCGAGTTGGCGTCGCCGCCGAACCAGGTGGTGCCGTAGTCGAGCACGTACAGGGCGCCGTCCGGCCCGAACTCCATGTCCATGATGGCGGTGCCGGTCCACGGGATCTGGGTGATCGCGCCGGCCGTGCCGTTGGTGTTGATGGCGGCCGCCTTGATCCAGCGGCTGGTGAACTCACCGAGGAAGACCTGGCCGTTGTACTGGGCCGGGAACTTCACGTCGGAGACCAGGTTCGGGTTGAAGTTGTAGACCGGGCCGGCCATGGGGCCGCCGCCGCCCAGCTCGGGCCGCCACGGGCCCTGTCCGCCGTACGGCAGCCAGGCGGCCTGCGACGCCGGCAGGGTGGTGATGCCGGTGTTGTTCCGCGAGTTGTTCGTCGGCCCGCCGGCGCAGTTGTACGGCCCGGACGACGGCCCAGTGGGGAACGTGTACTCCTGGTACGGGGTGTTGTAGTTGGAGCAGTACGGCCAGCCGAAGAAGCCCGGCTGGGTGATCCGCTCGAACGAGACCGTTCCCGCCGGTCCGCGGTTCGGGTCGGCGGATCCGGCGTCGGGGCCGTAGTCGCCGAGGTAGACGACCCCGGTGGCCTTGTCGACGCTCATCCGGAACGGGTTGCGGAAGCCCATGGCGTACACCTCGGGCTTGGTGTTCGGCGTGCCCGGGGCGAACATGTTGCCGGCCGGGATGGTGTACCCGCCCGTGGCGCCCGGCTTGATCCGCAGCACCTTGCCGCGCAGGTCGTTGCTGTTGCCCGAGGTACGCTGCGCGTCGTAGGCGGGGTTGCGGTCGGCCCGCTCGTCCAGCGGCGCGTAGCCGCCGGAGTCGAACGGGTTGCTGTCGTCGCCGGTGGACAGGTACAGGTTGCCCGCGGCGTCGAAGTCGATGTCACCGCCGACGTGGCAGCACAGCCCACGGCTGGTCGGCACGTCGAGGATCGTCACCTGCGAGTTCGGGTCGATCGTGTAGTCGTCCCGCACGGTGAACCGGGCCAGCTTGTTGGAGCCGTTGAACGGCGCGAACTGCGCCGCCGTGCCGGTGGACGGGGCGTCGCCGGCCGGGGTGCTGAGCGGTGGCGCGTAGTAGACGTACACCCACTTGTTGGTGGCGAAGTTCGGGTCCGCCTTGATGCTCTGCAGACCCTCCTCGTCGTGGGTGTAGACCTGCAGCGTCAGGGCGACCTTCGTGTTGCCGTTGACGTCGGTGTACCGGATGACGCCGTCGCGCGCGGTGTGCAGCACGCCCCGGTTCGGCAGGACGGTGAGGCCCATCGGCTCGCCGGTCTCCGCCACGCCCTTGGCCAGGTTCACCTGGCTGAACGTGCCGACGGCGGACTGCACCGAGCAGTTGCCGATGTTCTGCGCGGCGTACTTGATGCCGCCGAGCAGGTGGGTGCGGAAGTTCGCCTCGGTGTAGCTCTCCTGGGTGTGGCCGAGGCCGGTGTACCAGGAGCGGCCGCCGTCATAGGCGCGGCACCACGAGATCGGGTGGTCGCCGTTCATCGTGCCGCCGGTGTACGTGGCCTCGTTGAGGTTGGCCAGGACGTGCACCTGCGAGCGCGGGTTGGTGCGGTAGTTGTACAGCTCGTCGGTGCGGTTCCAGTTCGCCGGGATGCCGACGTTGGACGGGTGCGCGGTGTCCTCGATGCGCACCGTCACCGGCTGGATCGCCGGGTGGCTGGAGAAGTAGGCGCCGACAAGGTTGCCGTACCAGGCCCAGTCGTACTCGGTGTCGGCCGCCGCGTGCACGCCGACGTAACCGCCGCCGGCGCGGACGTACCGCTCGAACGCGGCCTGCTGGTTGGCGTCGAGCACGTCGCCGGTGGTCGACAGCCAGATGACCGCCTTGAAGCGGGCCAGGTTCGTGTCGTTGAACTGCGTCGCGTCCTCGGTCGCCTCGACCGTGAAGTTGTTCTGCGTGCCCAGTTGCTGGATCGCGGTGATCCCGGCGGGGATCGCGTCGTGCCGGAACCCCGCGGTCTTGCTGAAGATCAGCACCGAGAAGTCGGCCGCGAATGCCGGGGCGATGTTGAAGCCTGCCGCGGCGAGCACGAGGGCGACGCAGAGCAGCACTCTGCGGAACATGATCGGTTGCACCTCTCCTACGAAGAAAGCAGCGAACGACGTGCGCCGATCACGTCCGATCCCTGATAGGGCTTCCGGTTTGCGGGCACGGTGAAGTGCCGCCCGCTCCGGCGGGTGGATGGGGGTGTCACACGGGCGTCGATGCCACGCGCAGGGGCCGCACACCATGCGCCTCGCCGAAGGTCGCACGGTGCCGCGGTGATGTCCGTCGCCATTGGCGGTGGCGATCGGACCTGTTGGGGGCGGGGGTTACTCCTTCCACCCCGGCGGGCGCCCCAGAGAGCGCTCTCTCACCGAGGTGCCGATCAGTTAAGCAGACTCGCCACCCCCTGGCAACGGTTCTGCATAGACCACCGTTTATTCAGTCGGCGGCCTGCGCCGGTGGCGCCGGGATGACCCGCAATGACCAGGTCATCGAGAACCATCCCTTGTCCTCGTCGGCGACCGCGAGCCGGGTCCCGTCGGCGTTGAACGCCACGCCCAGGAAGCGCCCCCGGGCGATCCGCTCGAACCGGCCGTCCTTCACCAGCCACACGCCCGCCTTGCCGTTGGCCTCTCCGGCGAGCACGATCCGGTCACCGTGCACGGTCAACGCCGAGGGCGCCTGTACGGCCCGGGCCACCGTCCGCGCCGGCCCGCGCCCGACCCGCCGGCACACGGAGTAGACGGGAAAGACGGACTCCGGCCCCGGCGCGTCGGTGCCGCACCGGGTGGTCAGGTAGACCAGCGAGCCGTCGGCGGCCACGTCGCCGAGCATCGCGTCGGGCTCGCCCAGACACGTCGACGGCAGCGCCCCCGCCGGAAGGTTCTGCGGGCAGGAGGACGTCGGGTAGTACACCGTGCCCTCGCCGCCCGACCAGGCGACGCCACCGGAGTGCCCGACCTTGCCGACGACGGTCGACCGCCCGGTGTCGGCGTCCCATCGCACGACCGCCGCGGAGGCGTCGGCGCCAGTACCCCGGCAGGACATAACCAGCCCGAGCTCGTGACCGCTGACGGCCAGGACCTTCCGCAACCGGGACTTCAGCCCGCGCGGGTCCGGGCAGTCCGGGTGCTCGACCGTCACCTGTTCCGGACGGCCGCCGTCGCGGACCCGCATCAACCGCGGCGGGGTGTCGGAGCCGTCCTGGCGCTGCGCGAGGTAGTAGACCGTCTCGCCCACCCAGACCGGGCTGGAGTACTGATCCGCGTCCGACGAGACCAGCTCCTGCCCCCGCCCACCAGCGCAACCGGCGGCGGTCGCGAGCCCGAGGACCGCGACCGCCGCGACGATGCGACTGAGGATCGTCACCGGCCCACCCAGGTACCGCCTTCCAGGGCGCGGGCGCGTAGGAACTCGGCGACCGACCAGGCCTGGAACGGGCAGCCGGTGGCGGCGTGCGGCGCGTCGCCGTCGGCGGTCTCCGACACCGAGCCCAGGCCCCACTCACTGAGGTGCAGCTCCAGGCCGTCCAGGACGCCGGTGGTGTCGGCGCCGGCACGGCGGGCGGCGTCGACGAACGGGCCGATCAGCCACGGCCAGACGGTGCCCTGGTGGTAGGCGCGGTCGCGGTCCGGCGGGCCGCCGCGGTGCCGGCCGTGGTAGCCCGGGGAGCCCGGGGCGAGCGACCGCGGGCCGATCGACGTCAGCAGCGTCGCCCGGCACAGCTCCACGATGTCCGGATCCGCCGCCGGTACGTGCGGCAGCCCCACCGCGAGGAGCTGGTTGGGCCGGATGGATGGGTCGTTGCCGGCCGGACCGTCGACCACGTCGTACAGGCCGAGCCCGTCGGGGCGGGTGAAGCGGTGCTCGAACGACGCGGCGGCCCGCGACGCCGCCGCGGACCAGTCGTGCCCGCGGCCGATCCGGTCGAAGAGGGCGGCGGTGCTCGCCAGGCCGTTCACCCACAGGGCGTTGATCTCGACCGCCTTGCCCTGGCGCTCGGTGACGGGGACGCCGTCGACGCGGGCGTCCATCCAGGTGAGCGCGAACCCCGGCTTGCCCTGCATGAGCAGGCCGTCGGCGGGATCGGCGGCGATGCCGAACCGGGTGCCGCGGCGGTGCAGGTCCAGCACCTCGTCCATGGCGCCGGCGAGGGCGGCCACGGTGTCCAGGTCGCCGGTGACCTCGGCGTACCTGTCGATGGCACGCAGGAACCACAGGGCCGCGTCGGCGGTGTTGTATTCGAGGGTGCCGGTGTCGGCGGTGTTGGCGAGCATGCCGTCGGACACGGTCGCGCCGGCGCGGAGCAGGACGCGGCGCGCCTGCTCGTGGCGGCCGGTGGTGAGGAACAGCCCCTCGAACGACGTCATCAGGTCGCGGGACCACTCGCCGAACCACGGGTAGCCGGCGACGGCCGACGGGCCCGTCGGCGTCTCGATGACGAACTGGTCGGCGGCGATCGCCAGCTGCCGCCCGACGGCGTCGCCCCCGCCCAGCGCGACGGCACGGCGCCGGGCAGAGGCGACGATCTCCATCGCCGACGGTGTCTCGCCGTCGACGAACGCGGCCGGCATCCCACCGGCGAAGGTGGTCGGCACCGCGTCGGCGGCCGGCTCCCCGGTCGCGAAGGCGGTCACGGACGCGGTCTCGCCGGGTGCGAGCGTGGCGGTGAAGCGGCCGGCGGCCCACAGGTCCTCGTCCGGGTTCAGCCCGCGGGCGGCCTCCTCGCGGGCGTGGACGCCGCGGTACCACTCGCCGCCGGGGCGCCATGACGGGCCGGCGACCCGGTACACGCCCTCGAACTCGAAGCCGCCGGCGACCGGCGTGACCTGCGGGTCGCCCCACGCGTGGCGCTCGCCGTGCGCGTCCCGCCAGGTGCACAGCGGGGTGAGCTCGAGCTCGACCGGGCGCGGGGCGCGCAGGACGCGGAACACGACACCGACCGCGGACCGGCCGTGCGCCATCGCGATCTCCCGCTCCAGGACCACGTCGCCGAGGTCCCAGCGCCAGCACGGCACGCCGTCGACGAGCCGGAACTCGGCGAGGTGCGTGTGGCCGGCGGGGTCGACGGCGCCGCCGGCCCACTCGTCGGTGGCGAGCCGGAAGACCCGCTCGCCGGCCCGCACGACCGGGTCGAGCGCGGCGAGGCCGAGGCTCCGGGAGGCGGCGCCGGGCGCCGCTACCACGAGCAGGCCGTGGTAGCGGCGGGTGCGCAGGCCGGCGACGGTGCCCATCGCGTAGCCGCCGAGGCCGTCGGTGACCAGCCACTCGCGGCTGGCCGCCGCGTCGAGATCGCCGCACACCTGGCGGCCGAACCTGATCATGAGCGGACCTCCGCCTGGTGCGCCGTCGGGCGCGCGATCATCTCCGCCAGCAGGCCGGTCCAGCCGGTCTGGTGGGTGGCGCCGAGCCCGGCGCCGTTGTCGGCGTGGAAGTACTCGTAGAACAGCAGGTTGTCGCGCCAGTGCGGGTCGTGCTGGAACTGGTCGATCCAGCCGAACGCCGGTCTGCGGCCGTCGGGGCCCCGCCGGTACAGCGCCAGCATCCGCTGACGGAGGTCCTCGGCGATCTCACCGGCCGTGCACTGCCGCCCCGACCCGGTCGGGTATTCCATCTTCACGGCGTCGCCGAGGTTGGCGTGGTAGTCCTCCAGGGTGCGCAGGACGAGGTAGTTGAGCGGCATCCACAGCGGCCCGCGCCAGTTGGAGTTGCCGCCGAACATGCCGGTGCTCGACTCGGCGGGCTCGTAGCCGACGGTCGCGGTCCAGCCGGGCAGCTCGACGCTGAACGGATGGTCGGCGTGCCACTTGGACAGCGCCCGCAGCCCGTACGGCGACAGGAAGCTCTGCTCGTCGAACAGGTGCGGCAGGATGCGCCGGGTCCGGCCGTGCGCCGCGACCCCGACGCCGACCATGCCGTCGGTCCCCGGCACCACCTGGTGCTCGGGCATCGCGGCGAAGCTCTTGGACAGCCGGCGGACGCGGGCGAAGTCCTCCTTCGGCAGCGCCTTCGTGGCGAACAGCGGGATGACGCCGACCATCGACCGGACCCGCAGCGGCTCACTGCTGCCGTCGGGGCGGCGCAGCATGTCGTAGTAGAAGCCGTCCTGCTCGTCCCACAGGTCGTTGTCGTGCATCGCCTCGGAGATCAGCGCGAAGTGTTCGAGGAACTTCACGACGAGGTCGTCGAACGCCGGGTTCTGCGCGGCCAGCTCGCGGGCCATCTCCAGCAGGTTCAGGCAGTAGAACGCCATCCACGCCGTCGCGTCGGACTGCTCCAGCCGGTACCCCGGCGGCAGATGCGAACGGTCGATCGGGCCGATGTTGTCCAGCCCCAGGAACCCGCCCTCGAACAGGTTCCGCCCCTCCTCGTCCTCGCGGTTGACCCACCAGGTGAAGTTCAGCACCAGCTTCGAGAAGACGCGGGTCAGGAACTCCAGGTCGCGCCGGCCGTCGATGTTGTACACCTGCAGGGCCGCCCACGCCTGCACCGGCGGGTTGAGGTCCTCGAACGCCCACTCGTACGCGGGGATCGCGCCGTTGGGGTGCTGGAACCACTCCCTGCACAGCAGCAGCAGCTGGTACTTGGCGAACTCCGGGTCGAGGTGCGCGAGCGCCACCGCGTGGAACGCCGAGTCCCACGCGGCGAACCACGGGTACTCCCACGGGTCGGGCATCGACATGATGTCGGACGCGTCCAGGTGCCGCCAGCCGGCGTTGCGGCCGTGCTGCCGGCCCGGGGGTGGCGGCGGCTGCCCTGGGTCGCCGCTGAGCCACTTCGCCACGTCGTAGTTGTAGAACTGCTTGCCCCAGATCATCCCCGCGAAGCCCTGCCGCATGATCATCGCGTCTTCGTCGCTGGTGCCGGCGGGGGCGAGCTCGGCGTAGAAGGTGTCGGCCTCCTGCTTGCGCTGGTGGAGGACCTGGTCGAACGCCGGCCCGAACGCGTCCGGGGCGGCGTTCGGCGCGAGCCGCAGCGACAGCTCGACCGTCTCGCCCGGCGCGACCGTCACCTGATACCAGAACGCGGCCTTCGTGCCCTCGTGCGCGGGGTTGACGGTGGCGGCGCCGTGCACGACGTGGTCGTTGATGCCGTCCTTGGGGAACGCCGCGCCGGACGGCACGCCGTAGAGCCGCTCCGTGTTGGTGTCGTTGTCGCAGTACAGCTGCCGCGGCATCGACCCGTCAGGACCGGGTGCTGCCTGGAGCACCATCGACCCCATGCCGATCGTGTCGCCGCCCGCCGTGGCCAGCCGCGGCTTCTCGCCGCCCTCCTCCCACGACCACGTGTTGCGGAACCAGACGGTCGGCAGCACGTGCAGCGTCTCCGTCTCCGGCCCCGGGTTGGTGATCCGCACGCGGATCCGCATGTCGTCGGGGTCGGCCTTGGCGTAGTCGGCCTCGACGATCCAGAACCGGTTCTCGTCGAAGATGCCCGTGTCGAGCAGCTCGAACTCCGGCTCCTCCCGCGACCGGCGCTGGTTCTCGCTGACCAGCTGCTCGTACGGGAACTGCCGCTGCGGGTAGTGGTACCGCCAGCGCAGCCACGAGTGGCTCGGCACCGCGTCGAGGTACCACCAGTACTCCTTGGCGTCCTCGCCGTGGTTGCCCTCGTTGCCCGTGAGCCCGAAGATGCGTTCCTTCAGGATCGGGTCGCGCCCGTTCCACAGTCCGAGGGCGAAGCACAGGCGCTGCTCCACGTCGCAGATGCCGCCCAGGCCGTCCTCGCTCCACCTGTACGCCCTGGACCGCGCGTGGTCGTGCGGGAACGCCTCCCATGCGGTGCCGTCGCCGCTGTAGTCCTCGCGGACGGTGCCCCAGGCCCGCTCGCTGAGGTACGGTCCCCACCGGTACCAAGGATTGGCGTGCTCCTTCAGGGCGGCCGGTGCCCGCCCGGCGCGGGCTGAGGTCTGGCCGGGGGTGTGATCGGGGTTGTGATCGGGGGTTTGATCGGGGGGTGCCATCCGCTCCCGCTCCGGATTGCTCATGCTGCCAGGACACCACCGGCACCACGGGGGTGGCGTCACCTCCCGCGCGCGACCGGATCCACATTCCTCCGTTTTGCGGTAATCAGGGGGATTTCCGGGCGAAGATGACGGGGTGAGCCAGCCTGACGACGAGCAGCATGTGGTCCACGTCGGCCGGCAGCCGATCTACGACCGCGACGGCGCCGTGGTCGCGCACGAGTTGCTGTTCCGCGCCGGCGCGACCGCCGCGACCGCCTCCCGCCGCGACGCGCACGCCACCGCCAGGGTGCTGGTCGCGGCGTTCACGGAGTTCGGCCTCGACGAGGTCTCCGGCGGGCAGGTCTGCTTCATCAACCTGACCCGGGACTTCCTCACCGGCCACCTGCCGCTGCCGTTCGACTGCAGCCAGGCCGTCCTCGAGGTGCTCGAGACCACCGACGTCGACGAGGAGGTCCTGGCCGGCGTCACCGCCCTGCACGAGCAGGGGTACACCATCGCCCTCGACGACTTCGTCTTCGGCACCAGCCACGAACGCCTCCTCGACGTCGCCACCTACGTGAAGATCGACATGCTGGACACCGACGAGGCCACCATCCGCACGACCGTCGTCAACTGCCGCATGCACGCCCACCTGCAGCTCATCGCCGAGCGGCTCGAAACCCCCGAGGCCCTGGACCTGGCGATGTCCCTGGGCTTCGAGTTCTTCCAGGGCCACGTCCTGGGCCGCCCGCACGTCAGCTCCACTGTCGCGCTCGCCCCGTCCCGCCTCACCCGCCTGCGCATCATGGCCGCCCTCAGCACCGACGACGTCGACGTCGACTCGCTCGTCCCCCTCATCGGCCAGGACGCCGGCCTGAGCCTGCGCCTGCTCCGGGCCACCAACGCCGCGTCCTTCGGCCTCAACCGCACCGTCTCCTCCATCCGCGACGCGGTCGTGGCCCTCGGCCTGACCCGCCTGCGCCAGTGGGTCACCCTGATGGTCGTCGCCGACATCACCGAGGCCGACCCCGAGCAGCTGAGCCACCTGCTGATCCGCGCCCGATGCTGCCAGCTCCTCGCCGAGGCCGCCTCCCTCCCGGGCGAACCCGCGTACATCGGCGGCCTCCTGTCCGCCGTCGCCGACCTGTTCAACGAACCCACCACCCGCGTCCTCAACGGCGTCCCGCTCGACCCGTCCCTCACCGCCGCCCTCCTCACCGGCGCCGGCCCCCTTGGCCAGGTCCTCACCACCGTCCGCGCCTACACAACCCCCTCCCCCTCCGACCTGTCGGACGTGCCCACCCCCCGCCGCCACACTGGGAGCACGGAACCCGTTGGAAGCACTGAACCCGCCGGGAGCGCCGGACTCACTGAGGGTGCCGGGCTCACTGAGGGTGCCGGGCTCACTGAGGGTGCCGGGCTCACTGGGAGTGCCGGGCTCACTGGGAGTGCCGGGCTCACTGGGAGTGCCGGGCTCACTGGGAGTGCCGGGCTCGCCGGACCAGGCAAGTCCGCCGGACCTGCTGAACCTGTTGGACCCGCCGGACCGCACGGCCTTGCTGGAAGCGCAGGCACAGCTGGAAGCGCCGGACCCACGCCTGAACCCGCCGAGTCCGCTCACCTGACCGGAACCGCCCCGCCGGTCGCCACAGACGACCCCGCCGCGCTCGCGTCCTTCTACCTCGCCGCGGTCCGCTGGACGAACACCACCCTCAGCGAACTCGCCAACGAATTCCGCCACCCCCAACCCGCCAACCGCACCACCGCCCCAGTCCCCCAGAACCGCTGACCTCCGCCCGCGACAACGCCCCACCCACCGCCCACCCAGCCACAGCCCCGCCGCACCACCTTCGGCTCCGTCGCGCGACAACCGCACAACGCCCGGCACAGCAACACCCAGACGCAGCACCACCACACCCAGCCGCAGCGCCGGCGCATCAACTCGGAGGCGGCGCACGACAACCGCGCAGTGCTCGGCACCGCCGCACCCGGCCGTAGCACCGCCGCACCGGGCCGTAGCACCGCCGCACCGGGCCGCGGCGCCGACGCACCGGGCCGCGGCGCCGGCGCATCGGCTCGGATGCGGCGCGCGGCGACCGTGCGGTGTTCGGCACGGCCGCACCCAGTTGCTGGACGGCCGCAGCGTTGGGGCGCAGTCCCGAGGCGGCGCGGGGCAACGGTGCGGCGGTTGGCGGAGATGCTGGCGGTGGCGGGGGTGCGCGACGATGGCTGGTGTGAGCCGAAGCTCTTGGCGCCGCTGGCTGCGACCCGACCGCGCCGCCGCTACTGCCGACCAGCCGCCCACCGACCCGGGTGAGGCCGAAGCGTGGCACCGGCGGGCCGTCGCCGCCGACCCTGGGCGCACGCTGTCGATGGTGAAGCTTGCCGACCTGCTGCGGAAGCGTGGTGACGCGGCCGAGGCCGAGTTCTGGTACAAACGCGCCGCTGACGCTGGCGATCCCTTCGCCATGAGCACCCTTGGCGATCTCCACCTGAACCGCGGGGACCAGGCCGGTGCCGAGACCTGGTTTCGCCGCGCCGCCGGCACCGGCTACGTCGTCGCCATCTGCAACCTCGGTGACCTCTACCGGGCCCGCGATGACCCGGCCGAGGCGGAGGCCTGGTACCGGCGCGCCGGCGACGACGAATACGCGATGAGCCGCCTCGGCAGCCTCTTCGCCCACCTCGGCGACGCCGTCCAGGCTGAGACATGGTTCCGCCGCGCGGCGGGGGCCGGCAGCACCTACGCGATGGACAGCCTCGGCGGGCTCCTCCGCGACCGTGGCGCCGTCGACGAGGCCGAGCGCTGGCTCCGCCGGGGCGCCGAGGCGGGCAACGACTTCGCCATGTGCAGCCTGGGCGAACTCCTCCGCGACCGCGGTGCCGTCGACGAGGCCGAGCGCTGGCTCCGCCGGGCGGCCAACGCCGGTAACTCCCGTGCCATGTCCGCCCTCGGTGACCTCCTCGCGGGCGGCCAGGCATGACCGCATGACTGCCACGTAGGGCACCGCTGCCGGACGAGCGGCACCCTCGAATCCAGCGGGAGCCGAACCGGACTCCACGGCCGCCGGACGCACCGCGGACCATGGCGGCGACGCGGGCTCGCCGGCCAGCACCCGGGCGTTGCGCAGGCGGGTCAGCTTCGCCGCGTGGCGGGCTCGCAGCCCGTGTGCGCGGGCCTCGGCGAACTCCGCCCTGACCCGGCGCCTCTCCTCACGCCGGCGCTCCCACGCAGCGGCCGACGCCGCGAGACGCGCCTGCGAGTCGATCGAGCCAGGGACCGTGGACCGGCCGGAATCTGGGGCTGACAAAGAAAAGTAGGGTCGTGGCACGTGCCGCCTCCCCCCGGTAGGCGCTGCCCCACCATTCTCCCAACGCCCCAAACCCCCGTCCAGCCCACGCCCGCCACATAACCCACCGCTGCCCCAACCGTTACACTCCGGCGTGCTTGCAGGGTTCGACGCGGTCGCCGCGATGGGTGATGGAGCCAGCGACGCCGGAAAGGCGTGGGTGTTCGTGCGGCGGTTCGTCGAGGGGTGGGCCGCGCCGCTCGAAGACCGTGACGGGGTGAGCAGGGAGGCGCTCGGGGCGGCCGGCGTGCCGCTGCCGCAGGTGTTGGGCGAGATGTACCGGCTGATCGGGCGGCGCGACGATCTGACCCGCAGGCAGGACTTCCTGTTACGGCCCGGCGAGTGCCACTGGGACGAGACCGGAGAGGTGCTGATCTTCCGGCGGGAGAACCAGTCCTGCGCGCACTGGGGCATCCGCCGCGACGATCTCCGGCGGGCAGACCCGCCGGTCGTTTATCAAACAGGCCCGACAGATCGGGCGTGGCTGCCGTTCCTGGACCGCGTGTCGCTCGCCGCGGTCGAGATGGTGCTGAGCGAGTCGCTGTTCGGCACGAAGCACATCCTCAACGCCGGTGACCTGACCGCCGACGTGCTGGCGGGCGTCCTGACGCGGCTGCGCCCGCTGCCGTTCCCCGAGTATCCGATGTGGGCCGGCGAAACCGTGTCGCCTGTGCGCTGGTACGCGGCGCCGGGGCTGCTGGTGCGCATCGACGGGCCGGCTCCGCGGGCGTGGCTCTGGGCGGCCGGGCAGCGGGAAGGAGACCTCGGCCTGGTCAGCGGGGTGCTGCCGGGCTACTGGTGAACGGGGACGCCGAGGGCGTCCAGGAACTCGCGGGCCCACTGGTCGACGTCGTGGGACTGGATGCGGGCGCGCATGGTGCGCATGCGGGTGGTGCGGTCGGCGGGTGGGGAGGCCAGGGCGGCGAGGATGGCGCGCTTCAGGTCCTCGACGTCGTGCGGGTTGGTCAGGAACGCCTCGTCGAGCTCGGCGGCGGCGCCGGTGAACTCGCTGAGGACCAGGGCGCCGAGGGCGTCGCGGCGGGCGGCGACGAACTCCTTCGCGACGAGGTTCATGCCGTCGCGGAGCGGGGTGACGAGCATGACGTCGGTGGCGAGGTACAGGGCGACCAGCTCCTCGCGGGACCGGTTCTGGAACAGGTAGTGCACGGGCATCGTCCCGACCTCGCCGAACTCGCCGTTGATCCGGCCGACCTCGCGCTCGACCCGTTCGCGCAGCTGCTGGTACTGCGCGACCCTCATGCGGCTCGGTGTGGCGACCTGGACGAGGACCACCTCGTCGCTGGACACCGCGCCCTCGGACAGCAGCTCACCGAACGCCTCGACGCGCTGCTCGATGCCCTTCGTGTAGTCGAGGCGGTCGACGCCGAGCAGCATCCGCCGGTCGCCGCCCAGCTCGGAGCGCAGCCGGCCGGCCGCCTCCTGCACCTCGGGCGACGCGGCGAGCCGGTCGATCTCCGTGATGTCGATGGAGATGGGAAACGCGCGTGCCACGACGGTGCGGTCCTCGTACACCACGGAGTCACCCGACGGGCGGAGGCCGAGCAGCCGGTCGGTGAGCTGCAGGAAGTTCTGCGCGGCGAGGGGGCGCTGAAACCCGACCAGGTCGGCACCCAGCAGGCCGCGCAGCAGCTCGGCCCGCCGCGGCAGCTGCATGAAGAGCTCCACCGGCGGAAACGGGATGTGCAGGAAGAACCCGATCCGCAGGTCCGGACGCAGTCGCCGCAGCATCGCCGGCACGAGCAGCAACTGGTAATCGTGCACCCACACGCTGGCGCCTTCCGCCGCGACGTCCGCCGCGGCGTGCGCGAAGCGCCGGTTGACCTCCTCATACGCCTGCCGCCAGTCCCGGCGGTACACCGGCTGCTCCACGAGGTCGTGGAAGAGCGGCCAGACCGTCGAGTTGGACTGGCCCTCGTAGTAGCGGTCGACGTCCTCGGCGCTCAGCGGCACCGGGCGCAGGTGGATGCCGTCGATCTGGACGGGCCCGGTGTCGTCGTCGGGGGCGCCGGTCCAGCCGACCCATGCGCCGCCGGAGCTGCGCACGATCGGCTCGAGGGCGCTCACCAGCCCACCGGGGCTACGCGTCCACTGGGTCTCGCCGTGCTCGTCGGTGGTGCGGTCGACGGGTAGCCGGTTCGCCACGACGACGAACGAGTATCCGTCAGCCATACCCCTCGGTTTACCGCACGGGCCGCACCGGAAACCGGGAAGCCCGGAATTTCCCGCCGCCGCTGTACCAGTAAAGTGCGGCGGCACCGCTACAGGACCGCTACAGGACCGCTACAGGACCGCTACAGGACCGCTACAGGACCGCTCGAGGTGCCTTTCCGCGACGGCGAGGCAAGCGTACGGTGGCCGGCGTGCCCGCCGTCGAGATCGTCCTGCCCGGTCCCGTCGAGCCCGAAGGCATGCTGGTGCGCCGGAGGCCGGTGCCCGTGCCGGCGCCGCACGAGGCGCTCGTCGAGGTCGAGGCGAGCGGCATGTCCTTCGACGACATGCTGATGCGGCGCGGCACCTGCCTGGACCGCCGCGCGTACCCGATGGTGCCGGGCCGCGACCTGGCCGGCGTCGTCACCGCGACCGGCGACGCGGCCGACCCGCGGCTCGTCGGCCGGCGCGTCGCCGCCGTCGTGCCGGGCGGCGCCTGGGCCACCCACGTGACCGTGGACGCCGGCGCGCTCACGCCCGTGCCGGAGCCGCTCGGCGCCGTCGACGCGGTGGCGCTCGCCTATCCCGGCCTGCTCGCCCGGTTCATGCTGCATGACGTGGCCCGGGTCCAGCCCGGTCAGGTGGTCGTGGTGCCGGGCGCGCCGGGCTGGGTCGGCACGACGCTCGTGCAGCTCGCGCGGCAGGCCGGTGTGCGGGTCATCGGCGTGTCCAGCACCCGCCAGCTCGCCGAGACCACGGACCTGGACTTCGAGCCGGTCGACCACTGGACCGAGGACGTCTCCGCCCGGGTACGGCAGCTCGCCCCGGACGGCGTCGACGCGGTGTTCGACTCGATCGGCGGGCCGAACCTGGCGGAGTCGTGGGACCAGCTCGGCCCCGCCGGGATCCTGGTGTCGTACGGGCACAACTTCACCCGCGACGCGACCGGTGACCCCGCGGACCGGCATGCCGCGCTGACCGCGCGGTTCGACGCGTGGGCCGCGGCGTCGCCCGGGCGCCGGGCCGCCACCGCCGACCTGTTCGCCGCGGGCCCGCCCGACCCGGCGTGGGCCGGCACCGTCCTCAGTGGACTGTTCGGGTCCGCCGCCGAGGGCCGGTTGCGCCCGTACGTCGCGGCGACGTTCCCGCTGGCGGAGGCCCCGGCCGCGCTGCGCGAGCTCGAGACCGGCGGCCAGGTCGGCCGGGTCGTCCTGACCGCGTAGCCGGGCTCAGTCCCACCAGGCGCGCCACACCGTCGCGTGGCTGAGGCTGACGGCCAGGTCGGTCAGCGTGTCCGCGCCGTAGTAGTCGTACTCGCCGTCGTTGTACACCCGGTACTCCGCGGCGAGCCGCAGCGCGCCGGCCCGGTCCCGCGGCGGCCATTTCACGGTGAACTCGGCGGTCGTGTCGGTCATCGCGACGAGCTCGGCGCCGTACCGGGCGTGGAAGTGCTTCAGGATCGCCGCGTGCTCCGCCGGTGTCGGGTACTCGTTCCACCCGCCGCAGTGCAGCGCGAGCGGCACCTGCCACGGCGCCGCGACGGGCACCAGCGCGACGAACACCTCCTCGGCGTACTCGGAGACGCCGAACCCCGGCAGCTCCGGCCGCGGCCGCCACTCACCCTCGCCGCGCAGCTCGGCGCGGAGCGTGTCGGCGTAGTCGCCGCCGTACCGGGCGAGCCGCCCCTCGAACCACCCCGCGAGGAGCGCCGCGCCGTCGTACCGCAGGGCCGCCTCCTCCTCCGGCGTCCGAATCCGGAACGGCGTCAACTCGTCTGGCGTCTCCGGCGTCATCAGCACCGGCCACAGCCCGGTCCCGCGGTGCTGCGCCCGCAGCCGCCACCACCATTCGAGTGAGTCCTCGCCGGGCACCAGGAACCCCCGCACAGCCGTCATGATCGGGACGATACCGCCCACGACGCGGCGAGCAGTCCCGCGGCCACCGCGCACAGCAGCCTGGCGCCGGTGGTGTGCAGCAGCGACGCCCCGGGCAGGAGCGGCGTGAGCGCGGCCAGCGGCAGCGTCACCGCGCAGGCCACCGTCCAGAACAGCGGCGGCCGCCGGCGGCGCGGCGGCGGGTCGCCGTGCCAGCGTCGCAGCAACCGGCCGCGGCGGATCCACCCGACCGTCGCCGCCAGGCCTAGCGCGCCCAGCACGTGCATCACGTACTCCGACCAGGGGACCGCGAGCTCGAGCCGGTCGAGCGCCAGGTGGCTCGCCGCGCCGAGCAGCGCCGACGACACGGTGACCGGCCACCCCGGCCGGTGCGGTCCGAGCACCCCGTAGTCGCCGGACCCCGGCAGGTGCGCGGCGAGCACCGGCGCCGCCCGCCGGATCAGCCACGCGGCCGCCACGGCGACCGGCAGGCACCACGCGACGAGCCCGGGCAGCTGGTGCGACAGGGGCCAGACCGGCAGCCCGGAGCCGTCCAGCACGTACGCGAGGTCCGGCGCCACCGACCCGGTGACGAGCGCGACCCCGTCGAACCAGCGCGGCCGCCACACCTTCAACGGCAGCACGGCGGCGGGGTGGGTGGGAAACGTCAGGGGCACCAGCGCGACGGTAACGGCGGCCGGTGGGGGCCGGGCGCCGGAACCGTGAAGATTCGGCAAGGATGGGGACCATGACGACGATCGAGGAGGCGCCGCTGCGGCAGGCGCGCAACTCCGCCGCCTTCTGGGCCGCGACCGGCCGGGCCCGCGGGCACGAGGTGGTCCGCCGCCCCGGGTACCTCGCCGTCGTGGGCGACGCACGGGCGGGCGTGCGGGTGCTGATCCAGCGGGCCGGGCTCGACGCCGGTGAGGTCGCCGAGATCACCGACCTGGCGGCGCGGGCTGCCGGGCCGGTGGACGTCGAGGACCCGTTCAGCGCCACGGACCTGACCCACCTCGGCATGCGGACCTGGCAGATGCCGGTCATGCTGCGCCGGCCGGGGCCGGTGGACGGGCCCGCCATGGAGGTCACCCGCGCGCGGGACGAGGAGGACCTGCACGCGGCCGAGCGCGCCGTGATCGAGGGATTCGAGCTCAGCCGCTTCGAGCCGTACCGTGGCGGCGAACTCTTCCCGAGCGCCCTGATCGAGCGGCCCGGGGTGGACGTCTTCGTCGCGCGCCTCGACGGGGAGGTCGCCGGCGCGTGCGTCACCGTCCTGGACGACGGGCTCGGCAGCCACTACTGGGTCGGGACCCCGCCGAAGTTCCGCTCCCGCGGCGTGGGGCGGGCCGTCATGCTCGGCTCCCTCGCCCACCTCACCGGGGTGCCGGTCACGCTGACCGCGTCGCGCCTGGGCCGCCCGCTGTACGAGTCGCTCGGCTTCACGGTGACGTCCCCGTCCACCTGGTGGTCCTCTACGCCGTGACCGAGAGGTACCACCACGTCGCGGCCTCGTCGTCCATCGCGAGCACCTGCTCGTCGGTCGGGCGGTGCCCGTCGGGCAGCGGCACCGACATCGCCCCGGTCCGCGCCACGATCTCCCGCAGCCGCCCCACCTGGTCGGCGACGTCCCCGGTCACCTCGCCGCCGACGAGGATGTGCGGGCCCAGGGTGTACCAGAGTGCGATGAGCCGCACGTCACCGGCGTGCTCGGCTGCCTCGGCGACGGCCAGGACGGCGTCGACCAGTAGCACCGGCCGCGGTGGGACGGCGTCGGCGCCGGTCAGCTCGCCGGCGTCGACCATCCGCCGCCACAGGGCGGTGCCGGCGTCGCAGTACAGCAGCGGCGGCTCGACGTAGCCGTCCTCCAACTCCGACTCGTAACCGTCGAAGTCCTCGGCCTCTTCGTCGAACGTCCGCAGGGCCGTGAACTCCGTCAACCCGTCGAAGTACCCGCGTCGCCGCGCGTAGTCGGGGTGCCGGGCGACCGGGAACCCGTACACGAACCGCCGCCGCCGCAACAGGTCGATGTCGCGGAAATGCGTGACCGCCCCGTCGAACTGCCGCCCGAACGCGAGCAGCACCGCGAACCAGTCGCGTGGCCGGTCGTCGTCCGCGCGGTGGTGCGCGTCGAGGAGCCGCACCGAGTCCCACACCATGTCGTCGAACACCCGCGCAACGGTGTCACATCCGCGGGCCCGGCGGTGCTCAATAGGTGTGCAGGAAGAAGTCAGGCTGGTCTGGCCCGTCGCCGCGGCCCGCCCGGCCGAACGGAAGGACGCCGTGCGGACCGACCTCGAGCAGGTGTTCCGAGCCTCGTATCCCCGCGTCGTGGCCGTCGCCGCCCGCGTGCTCGGATCCCGGGACCAGGCAGAGGACGTGGCGCAGGAGGTGTTCCTGTCGTTCGGTCGCTCGTCGGTGCCGGCGGCGGAGGCACCCGGCTGGCTGTCGGTCGCCGCGGCGCACACCGCCCTCAACCAGCTGCGGTCCGGGCGGCGCCGGGCGTCCCGGGAGGAGGCGGCCGGCGGCGCCGACACCGTCGCACCCGACGTCGCCGACGCGGTCGTCACGCGCGACGAGCACCGCCGGGTCCGTGCCGCGCTCGCCGGGCTGCCCCGCCGGCAGGCCGTCGCCCTGGTCCTGCGGCACAGCGGCCTCAGCTACGCCGAGGTGGCCGCCGCCCTCGATCTCTCCCCCGGCAGCGTCGGCACGATCGTGCGCCGCGCCGAGTCCGCTCTACGCAAGGAGTTGAACCGTCATGCGCCATCCGAATGACGGCACGCTGCGCCGGCTGCTGGACGAACCGGAAGGCGTCGCCGACACCGATCGTGAGCACGTCGCCGGCTGCCCCGTGTGCCTGTCCGGGCTCGCCGCCGCCGGGGAGGACGCGGCGTTCGCGGGCGCGGCGCTGCACATCGGCACCGACCCGGACGTCGACGCCGGCTGGCGCCGCCTGACCGCCGCCGGCGAACCACGCCGGGTGCCGGCCACCGCCCGCGGCCCCCGGTGGCGGGCGGTGCTGCGCAGCCCGGTCGTCGCGGCCGTCGCCGCCGTCGCGCTGCTCACCGGCGCGAGCGCCGCGGCCGCCGCGGACTGGCTGCAGATCTTCCGGACCGACCGGATCGCCCCGATCACCGTCACCCAGGCGGACCTGGTCACGATGCCCGACCTGGCCGCGTACGGCGACGTGAGGGTCACCAACGGCCCGAACGTCCGGAAGGTCGGCGACGCCGCCGCGGCCGCGTCGATCACGGGCCTGTCCGTGCCGCGGACCGGCAGGCTGCCGCGCGGCGTGACCGGCGACCCGACGTTCCAGGTCGGCGACCAGGCGAACGCGGTGTTCACGTTCTCGGCGGAGAAGGCCGCGCAGACGGCCGCGGCGGCCGGCGCGACGCTGCCCCCGCCGCCGCCCGGCCTGGACGGCAGCAAGTTCCGGCTGAGCGCCGGGCCCGGCCTCGCCCTCGTCTGGCAGGGCGGCGGGCGCAGCGCCCCGGCCATGATCGTGGCCCGGGTCGTCGCGCCGGTCGCGTACTCCTCCGGCGTCCCGTTCGACACCGCCCGCGACTACCTGCTGTCGCTGCCGGGCCTGCCCGAGTCGGTCGCCGCGCAGCTGCGCGCGTTCTCCGGCAGCGGCACCACGTGGCCGATGATCGTCCGCTCCGGGCAGCAGGCGACCGCGACCGACGTCGGCGGGAAGCCGGCGACCGTCCTCACGACCCGCGACGGCGTCATGTCCGGCGTGGTGTGGGTCGACGACGGCGTGGTCACCGCGGTCGCCGGGTCACTGTCCGCCGACGAGGTGCTGTCAGTGGCGCGCGGGCTGCGGTGGGACCGGTGAACGCGTCGCCGGCCGTGTGGTGTTCCGGGTTGCGCAAGCGGTACCGGCGGCAGACCGCGCTCGCCGACGTCTCCTTCACCGTCGGGCGGGGCGAGGTCCTGGGGCTGCTCGGCCCGAACGGCGCCGGCAAGACCACCGCCATCAAGATCCTGCTGGGGCTCGTCCGGCCGGACGCGGGCGAGGCGCTGCTGCTGGGCCGCCCGGCGCGGGACCCGGCGGCCCGGGCCAGGGTCGGCTACCTGCCCGAGCTCTTCCGGTACCAACCCTGGCTGACGGCGCAGGAGGTCCTCGACCTGCACGTGAAGCTCGCCCGAGCCACGGTGCCCGTGCCTTCTCAAAAGGAGTGCCTGGCCACGGTCGGGCTCGCGGACCGCGCCGGCGACCGGGTCGGCGGCTTCTCCAAGGGCATGCAGCAGCGGCTCGGCCTGGCGGTCGCCCTGGTCGCCGGCCCCGACCTCGTCGTGCTCGACGAGCCGACGAGCGCCCTCGACCCGCTCGGCCGCGCCGACGTCAGGGACCTGCTGCTGGCGTTGAAGGAGCGCGGGGTGGCCGTGCTGCTCAACTCGCACCTCATCGGCGAGGTCGAGCGCGTCTGCGACCGGGTGGTCATCCTGGACAAGGGCCGGGTCGCCGCCGCCGGTACGCTGCCCGAACTGCTCGGCCGGCGGTCCCTGCACCTGCGCCTGGACGGCGTGTCCCCGACGGCCTCGGCCCGGCTCGCCGCGGCCGGCGTGGTGACCTCCGCCGGCGACCAGTTCACCGTCGCGCTGCCGGCGGATCCGGCCGAATCACTCATCCCCGACCTGGTCAGCGACCTGGTCGGCCTCGGCGTGCGGGTCCACGCGGTCGAGCCGGCCCGGATCACGCTGGAAGAACGCCTCCTGGACATCCTGCGCGCCTCGACGGAGGACCGTTGACATCCTCCCCACGCCTAAAGGCGGGGATTCCAGCGGTCGCCCGCTGGGGTTCCTGCTTCATTGGCGACCGCCTCGTCCGAGAGGACTCTCGTTGAGGTCTTACACCGCCTCCACAGGCAATCACGGAGAGCCCCTCCGCGAGGATGTTGCGGGCCGCGTTGACGTCACGGTCGTGGGTCTGCCTGCATCGGCAGGTCCACGACCGCACGTGCAGCGGCATCCGCGCAGCGAGCGCACCACAGGCCGAGCACAGCTTCGACGACGGGAACCAACGGTCCACCACGACCAAGGTGCGGCCGTGCCATTCGGTTTTGTACTCCAGCATGGTGCGGAACTGCCGCCAGGCCGCGTCGCTGACAGCGCGGGCCAGGTTGTGGTTTCGGAGCATGTTGCGGGCGGTCAGGTCCTCGATCACGATCGTTTGGTTCTCACGAACGAGCCGAGTGCTCAGCTTGTGCAGGTGGTCACGCCTGCGGTCGGTGATCCGGGCGTGGACGCGGGCGACCTTCAGCCGTGCCTTGGCCCGGTTCGCGGAGCCCTTCTCCTTGCGGGCGAGGTTGCGTTGGGCGCGGGCGAGCGCGGCCCGGTCCCGGCGTTCATGCTTCGGGTTGGTGATCTTCTCCCCGGTGGACAGAGTGAGCAGACTGTCCAGCCCGGCGTCCACCCCGACAACGCCCGTGGCCGGGACGGGCTCGACCCGGTCTTCGCAGAGCAGGGACACGAACCAGCGGCCCGCGCTGTCCTGCGACACGGTCACCGTGGACGGGGATGCACCCTCCGGCAGGGGACGCGACCACACGATGCCCAGCGGCGCATCCCTCTTGGCCAGGGTGAGCCGACCGTCGCGCCAGCGGAACGCGCTGGTGGTGTACTCGGCCGAACGCCGCGACCGCTTCCTGGACTTGAACGTCGGATACCTCGCCCGCTTGGCGAAGAAGTTGGTGAACGCCACCTGCAGATGGCGCAGGGCCTGCTGCAACGGCACCGAGGACACCTCGTTGAGAAACGCCAATTCCTCGGTCTTCTTCCACGCGGTCAGCATCGCGCTGGTGGCGTTGTAGTTGACCCGTTCCTGCCGCAGCGTCCACGCCTCGGTGCGGGCCTGCAACGCCATGTTGTACACCAGCCGGACGCACCCGAACGTGCGAGCAAGCTCCGCCGCCTGCTCCGGGCTGGGGTAGAAGCGGTACTTGAACGCCCGCTTCACCATCCTGGTCACTGGTCGCAAGCTAGCACACACATCAGTGAACCCTGCTGTGACAGGCGGCTACACGCCGGGCCGCCCAGGCCGCGGATCGACTTTCCCTGCCCTGCTCCGCGCGGGTTCCGTTTCCTACCCATGGCTGAAGCCGAGGGTTTCCACGGAGGTTACCGATGACCGTGCTGACGATCGCCTCGCTCACGCTGCAGGAGGCGTCGCGGCGCAAGGTGCTGCGGTCCCTGGCCGTGCTGACCGTCCTGCTGCTCGGGCTCAGCGCCTGGGGCTTCACCCGCATCGACGCCACGTTCGGCGGCCTCACCAGCGGCGAGTCCCGGCTGGCCGCCGCGACCGTGCTCAACCTCGTCATGTTCGGGCTGAGCCTCATCTCCGCGCTCGGCACCGCGTTCCTCGCCGGCCCCACCCTCGCCGGCGAGATCGAGTCGGGCATCGCCCTGGCCATGATGACCCGCCCGGTCCGCCGCTCCGCGGTCCTGGTGGGCAAGTGGCTGGGCCTGGTCGCGTTCGGCAGCGGCTTCGTCGCCGTCGCGGGCCTCGCGCAGCTGCTCATCGTCCGGACCACGGTCGGGTACTGGCCGCCGCAGCCCTTCCTGGGGCTGGCGCTGCTCGCCGCCCAGACCGCGGCGCTGCTCACCCTCGGTCTGCTGCTGTCGACCGTCATCTCACCGATGGCCTCCGGCATCGTCTCCGTCGGCCTCTTCGGCGCCACCTGGATCGCGGGCGTCGTCGGCGCCGTCGGCGAGGTCCTCGGCAACGCGAGCCTCGCCCAGGTCGGCACCGTCTCCAAGATGCTCCTGCCGACCGACGGCCTGTGGCGCGGCGCGATGCACGCCTTCCAGGACCCGACCCTGCTCAGCCAGTTCAGCGAGGCGTTCGAGGGCCACCCGTTCCTCAGCCAGACCGGCCTGACCCCCACGTACGTCGCCTGGGCCGCGATCTGGACCGCCGTCGTGCTGGCCCTCTCCGCCCTCGCCTTCCAGCGCCGCGACCTGTGAACCTACCGCCGCCGCAGGAGCGGCTTGCCGTCGCGTGCCCAGGCGAGGGCGAGCCGGTCGTCGACCCGGCCGTCGTCGCGGACCAGGCCGTCGACCAGGCCGTCTACAAGGTCCGGCGAGGTCTCACCGAAGCGGCGGTTGAGGACGAGGCCGGTGCTGTCGACCTCGAGGTTGCCGTCGTCGTAGATGGTGAGGGGGCAGTCGGTGGTGCCGCCGATCGCCAGCGTGCCGTCGGTCGTCGCGAAGTGGATCAGGCGGCTCACGACGGCGCCGCCGTAGACGTACAGCATCGTGGCGTCGACGCTGACGACGGCCGCCCGCAGCGTGCCGGTGACCATGAGGGCGAACGTCTCGGGGGCGCCCTCGTCGAGGTCCAGCGTGCCGCCGACGGTGAGGTCGCCGTCGATCACGAACGCCGTCAGCTCGTCCGTGCTGCCGACGCCGGCCATCCTGTACAGGTCGCCGCCGGTGAAGTCGCCGTCGGCGTGGACGTCGCCGCGCCGTACCAGAGCCGCATCGAACTCGACGTCGAACTCCTCGAAGGGGCTCGGCGGCAGCACCGCGTCCACATCGTCGAACTTCTCCCAACGTGTCATCAGCGCAATGTAGCGGCCGAAAATGTCGGGGGGTCCCGCTATGGTGGCCCGGTGCATGAGGCAGACAGTCATGACCTGATCAAGGTCCACGGGGCCAGGGAAAACAACCTGAAGGACGTCAGCGTCGACATCCCGAAGCGCCGGCTCACGGTGTTCACCGGGGTGTCGGGATCGGGCAAGAGCTCGCTGGTGTTCGGCACGATCGCCGCGGAGTCGCAGCGGCTCATCAACGAGACCTACAGCGCGTTCGTCCAGGGCTTCATGCCGAGCCAGGGCCGGCCCGACGTCGACCTGCTCGAAGGGCTCACCACGGCGATCATCGTCGACCAGGAGCGGATGGGTGCCAACTCCCGTTCCACGGTCGGCACCGCGACCGACGCGAATGCCATGCTGCGGATCGTGTTCAGCCGCCTCGGCGTGCCGAGCGCCGGGCCGTCGTTCCACTACAGCTTCAACGTGCCCGCCGGTGCGTGCCCCCGCTGCGAGGGCATGGGCACCGCCAACGACATCGACCTCGACGAGCTGTTCGACCGGGACAAGTCGCTGAGCGAGGGCGCGATCACCATCCCGGGTTACAGCGTCGACGGCTGGCTCGTGCGGATCTTCACCGCGTCCGGCTTCGTCGACGCCGACAAGCCCATCCGCGACTACACCGAGCAGGAGTTGCACGACTTCCTGTACAAGGAGCCGGTGAAGGTCAAGATCGAGAACATCAACATGACCTATGAGGGGCTCATCCCCAAGGTCCAGAAGGGGTTCCTGCAGAAGGACAAGGAGGCCCTGCAGCCGCACCTGCGCGCGTTCGTGGAGCGGGCGGTCACGTTCACGGCCTGCCCCGAGTGCAACGGCACCCGGCTCAACAAGGCGGCGCTGGAGTCGCGCATCGACGGCATCAACATCGCCGAGGCGTGCGCGATGCAGATCAGCGACCTCTCCGACTGGGTCCGCGGCATCAAGGACCCCGCGGTCGGGCCGCTGCTGACGACCCTGCAGCAGACGCTCGACTCGTTCGTGGAGATCGGCCTCGGCTACCTGTCGCTGGACCGGCCGTCGGGCACGCTGTCCGGCGGTGAGGCGCAGCGCACCAAGATGATCCGGCACCTCGGGTCGAGCCTCACCGACGTGTCGTACATCTTCGACGAGCCGACCGTCGGGCTGCACCCGCACGACATCCAGCGGATGAACGGGCTGCTGCAGCGCCTGCGTGACAAGGGCAACACCGTCCTCGTCGTCGAGCACAAGCCCGAGACGATCGCGATCGCCGACCACGTCGTCGACCTCGGCCCGGGCGCGGGCGGCGCCGGCGGCACGATCTGCTTCGAGGGCACCGTGGCGGACCTGCGGGCCAGCGACACGCTCACCGGCCGCCACCTCGACTACCGGGCGGTGCTCAAGGCCGACCCGCGCAAGGCGACGGGTGCCCTGCCGATCCGCAACGCGAGCCGGCACAACCTGCAGGACGTGAGCGTCGACGTGCCGCTCGGCGTGCTGGTCGTCGTCACCGGCGTCGCGGGGTCGGGCAAGAGCTCCCTCATCCACGGCTCGGTGCCCAAGGGCGCGGGCGTCGTCTCCGTCGACCAGACCGCGATCCGCGGCTCCCGGCGCAGCAACCCCGCCACGTATACCGGCCTGCTCGACCCGATCCGTGCCGCCTTCGCCAAGGCCAACAAGGTGAAGCCGGCCCTCTTCAGCGCCAACTCGGCGGGCGCCTGCCCCAACTGCAACGGCAACGGCGTCATCTACACCGACCTGGCCATGATGGCGGGCGTCGCCACCGTCTGCGAGGAGTGCGAGGGCAAGCGCTTCCAGGCCGCCGTCCTCGAATACAAGCTGGGCGGCAAGGACATCAGCGAGGTCCTGGCGATGTCGGTGACGGAGGCGGAGGCGTTCTTCGCCGCCGGCCACGCGAAGTCGGCCGCCGCCCACGCCATCCTGCACCGTATGGCCGACGTCGGCCTCGGCTACGTCACCCTCGGCCAGCCGCTCACCACCCTCTCCGGCGGCGAGCGCCAGCGGCTCAAGCTGGCCATCCACATGGCGGAGAAGGGCGGCATCTACGTCCTGGACGAGCCGACGACCGGCCTGCACCTCGCCGACGTCGAGCAGCTGCTGAAGCTCCTCGACCGCCTCGTCGACTCCGGCAAGTCCGTCATCGTCATCGAGCACCACCTGGCCGTCATGGCCCGCGCCGACTGGATCATCGACCTCGGCCCCGGCGCCGGTCACGACGGCGGCCGCCTCGTTTTCGAGGGCACCCCCGCCGATCTGGTCGCCGCCCGCTCCACGCTGACCGGCGAGCACCTGGCCCAGTACGTCGGCGCATAGCGCACCTCGGCTCGGCTGCCCGCGCACGGCCTGCGGACAGCCGAGCCACCACCCCGCCACACCGGCGCCGGGTGGGTGTCGTCGCGTTGGCCGGCGCGGCACGCCGCCCAGCCTCGCCGGCCTGTCACGGACAGCGCCGACCCACCCCCGCCGGCGGTCACGGACAGCGCCGGCCCACCCGTTACCGCCCCGCTGGCGTGTCACGGACAGCGCCGGCCCGGCACCGACCGCTGCGCGGACCCGGCCGGCGTCTTGAGGGCACCCCGCCGACCACTCCGCTTCGACGTCGTCCAGATCGCGACGCAAGGCGGTCCCGGCTACCAGACGATGGTGCCCGGCGTGCAGATCTACCGGTTGACGTTCCTGCAGCAGCACGTCGGCCAGGCCTCGGCGCTCGCGGTGTT
>NZ_BAAAQD010000013.1:0-355114 GCF_039531485.1 Dactylosporangium maewongense
TCACGGGCTTGCCGGCGCAGCCTGAGCGCGTCGTTGAACACCACCCGCGCGCACCCGAACGCCCGCGCCAGCTCGATCTGCTGGCCAGGCGTCGGATACACGCGGAAGTTGTAACGGAGCTGCACGACAAGCACGGTACATGTTGGTCTATGGCTGAACTCGCAGGCATCCGCACAGACAGGCACTGTGTTTTTTGCGATGCATGTCCACTTGGTTTTCGTCACGAAGTTCCGGCACAAGGTGTTCACCGACCGGCACCTGACCCGCATGGAAGCGATCATGCGAGACGTGTGCGCCGACTTCGAAGCCGAGCTGGTCCAGTTCAACGGCGAGGACAACCACGTCCACCTGCTCGTCAACTTCCCGCCCAAGGTCGCGGTCGCCCGGCTGGTCAACAGCCTCAAGGGCGTGTCCTCCCGCCGCCTACGGCAGGAGTTCCCCGATCTCGCGCGGCACTACTACCGGGCCAACAAGCTGTGGTCGGGCTCGTACTTCGCCGGCTCCGCCGGCGGCGCACCACTGAACGCCGTACAGCAGTACATCGAACAGCAGAACCGTCCCGGCTAAAGCACTGCCCGGGCCTGGCAGCCCTCCCAACACGGGCCTTCACCCCCGGCCTGAAGGCCGGAGCACCGGCCCGCATTCCGGTAGCAGGCGTCCGCGTCGGCGGACACCAGCAGCGCCCGCGCCATCAGCTCGTCGTCCTCGTCGCCCGCGTCGCACATGTCGGGCTCGAGGTCCCGCAGCCAGCCGACGTCGGCGGTGGTCCGCATCGTCCACACGAACGGCCCCATCTCCAGCCACCCGTCAGAGGCTTCCAGGAACGCCCGGTACCCGGGCGGGAGCGCCACCCCGAGCCGCTCCTCAACGGCGGCGAGCGCGTCCTCGCCCGCACCGTCGAACCCGAGCCGCCCGGAGGCCCGCCGTTCCTCCCCGAGCCGGTCCAGCCGATCGGCGTCGGCGACGCGGAAGAAGTCCGCGCTATACCCGGCGAGGTAGACCCGCCACTGCTCGGCTGTGTGGGGCCGCCCGGTCGAAGTCACGCCCCACTTTAGGCACGGTACGCCGGGCGCCGCCGTCACGATGGCACAGAAGGGACGCATGCAGCGGTCACGCCGGCTGCGTGAAAGCTGAGCTGGTCAAAGGCTGGTCGGCCGGATCGTCCACCGGCCGGTCGCACGGCCCGATCGCACGGGCCTGCGCCCCGGACCGCGAACCGCGAGCCGAGGCGCTTGCGACGGCACCCGACCGGCCCGCCTTTCGTGACGCCGCAAGGGCACTCAACCTGGCCGCCTGCCGTGACACGGCGAAGGCACTCGACCAGGCCGCCTCCCGCGACACGGCGGGGGCGCTGGCGGCCTCCACGACGGAGCGCCGGTCACGTGGCGGAGGTGGCGCCTGGACCGGGGGCGCTCGGCCGGGCCAGCGGCGGGGCAGGCCGGGTGGCGGTCGGGGCGGACGCGGTGAACGCCGCCTCCACGATGTGCAACGCCTCGTCGAGGTCGATGCCGACGCTGATCGCCACGGCGGCGTAGTCGGCGGCGGCCTGCCGGGCGCGTTCCCGGCCCGCCTCGCCCGCGGCGGACACGAACGAGCCGGCGCGGCCGCGGGTCTCGATCAGGCCGGCCTCCTCCAGCTCCCGATACGCGCGGGCCACCGTGTTCGCGGCCAGGCCCAGGTCCGTCGCCAGGCTGCGGATCGGCGGCAGGCGGAACCCGACCGGGAGCGTGTGGTCCTGGATCTGCCCAGCGAGCTGGGCCCGTAACTGCTCGAACGGCGGGACGGCCGAGGCCGCGTCGATGACGATCATCGGACGATCATCGCCTGCCGGGCCGTGGCGAGGCTCCCCGGCGTCCGGACGTGGATCAGGACGAGCGCGGCGACGCCGAGGACGACGGCGGCCACCGCGGCCGCACTCCACCAGGCGGGGGCGAGGCCGAACAGCAGGACGACCGGCAGCGACCACAGCACGGCCGGGGCCGTCGCGTCTCTGGCGTCCTCGATCCGCATGATGACGTCGGTGGTCAGTGACATCTCGTCCTCGGCCACCACGGGCCGGGTCAGCAGCTGCCGCAGCTGCACGGCGCTTCCCGCGCCGACGCCGAGCACGGCCACGAGCAGGATCACCGCGCCCTGCCGGACCGTCGGCTCCTCGACGGTCAGCGCGCCGAGCGCGAGCACGACCGCTACCCCGAGCGTGGCGAGGTCGAACACGGCGTGCGGAAGGCCGAGCACCACCCGCCAGCCGGGCTTCACGGAGTGGGCCGCCCGGCGCGGCAGCGCCGCCCCAGCCCGCCGGTCGGCCGCGGCCAGCCATCGCGCGATGAGCAGCCGGGCGACCAGCAGCCCCGCGGTCGCCGCGGCCAGGACCACCAGCAGCACAGGCCGGCCCGACGACGATCCGGCGTCGGCCGAGAAGTCGGCCACGTGCGCCAGCGCCGCCACGATGAACACCGCGGCCAGCACCACGTGGTCGGCGAGGCGCGCCCGCCGCCGGGCCGCGAGCCGGGCGACCAGCAGCTCGCTCACGGGCGCGTCGGGCAGCCCGTTGCCGACCAGCCAGGCGCGCGCGGCCCGCTCTTCTGCCGTAGTCATGAGCACTCCCGAAAGATTGTCGCAAGTGTTGTACCGCCATCATGGTACAACACTTGCTACAACGTCAAGCGGGCCCGGTTGGCCAGCACGGTCCGGCCGTGCTCCCCCACCCAGCGGACCAGCCCGTCGACGGGGTCGAGCAGCGTGCGGCCGAGGGGCGTCAGCTCGTACACCACCCGCGGCGGCACCTCCGCATGCGCCTCGCGTGACACGAGGCCGTCGCGCTCCAGGTCGCGCAGCGTCTTCGCGAGCATCCGGTGCGAGATGCCGTCGATCCCCCGCTGGATCTCCGTGAACCGCCTCGGCCCGGCGACCAGCGTGGCGATGACCACGAGCGTCCACTTGTCGCCGATCGTCGTCAACAACCCACGGACCACCACCCGAAGGTCGTCGTCCTGACATGTGGACAGGTCATCGGAAGTGGTCATTCCAGTTCCCCCTGAGAGAAGCCAAGACGCACTTCAAGGTGCGCGACGCACCCCAAAGTGCCGAATTCAGACCGGAAATGCAGCGTATTGCAGAACCGCTGACACCACACAGAGGCCGCGACAGGCGCGGCGTCGAACGTGAGGAGTGCAGCCCGTGACCAGGATCGCCATCATCGTCGGGAGCGTCCGGCCCGGCCGGTACAGCCGGCTCGTCGCCGACTGGGTGCTCGAGACCGCCGCCCGGCGGGACGACGCCGAGTTCGAGATCGTCGACCTCGCCGACCACCCGCTGCCGCACCTCGACGAGCCCGTCCCGGCGTCGGCGGGCCAGTACGCCAACGAGCACACGAAGGCGTGGTCGCGGGTCATCGACGGCTTCGACGGCTACGTGTTCGTCACGCCGGAGTACAACCACTCCACGACCGGGGTGCTGAAGAACGCCATCGACTACCTGTACGCCGAGTGGAACAACAAGGCCGCCGGGTTCGTCGGCTATGGCGTGGTCGGCGCCGCCCGTGCGGTGGAGCACCTGCGGCTCATCGCCGCCGAGCTGCAGCTCGCCACGGTCCGCTCGCAGGTCGCGCTGTCGTTCTACACGGACTTCGAGAACTTCACCCGGCTCACTCCGGGGCAGGCGCAGCTCGACGCCCTGGACGCCACGCTCGGCCAGGTCGTCGCCTGGTCCGACGCCCTGGCGAAGCTGCGCGTCTGACCCACCCCGGCCCGGCGGCACGAGGGGCGCCGCCGGGCCACCCCGGCGACCCGACCAACGCGGGTTATCGCTCACATCGCCACAAACCCAGTGCATCGCCGAGATTTAACGTCCAGACGGTGGTGTTGACAACGTCGATGTGACCGCTAACATGCCGCGAGGAGCGGAGGCGATCAATGGGCTCATGCAAGGCCGGAGTGGTGGGGCTCGTCGCCGTGCTCGCCCTGGCCGGGTGCCAGCGGGCGCACGACGTGCCGGTGCCGGCGGGGACCGCGGCCACCGACGACGGGACGGTGCTGACCATGTGGACGCGCTCGCTCACCGGGGCCTTCAGCCGGGCCCTCATCGACCAGTACAACCGCAGCCACCGCAACAAGGTCAAGCTCACGGTCATGCCGGGGGACTCCTACCAGCAGCGCGTCGGCGCGGCCGCCGGCACCCGCCAGCTGCCGGACCTGCTCGCCGTCGACGTGGTGTACGCGCCGAACTACGCCGCCCAGGGCGTGTTCGCCGACATCACGGCGCGGGTCGCCACGCTGCCGTTCCGGGAGGACCTCGCGCCGTCGCACATGCGGGCCGTCCGGCACGCCGGCCGCACCTACGGCGTGCCGCACGACATCGACCTGGCCGCGTTGTTCTACAACAAGGACCTGTTCATCCGGGCCGGGCTCGACGGCGACCGGCCGCCGGCCAGCCTGCGGGAGCTGCGCGAGTTCGCCACGAAGGTCAACGGGCTCGGCGGCGGCGTGCACGGGTTCAACTTCGGCGGCGCTTGCCCGGACTGCATGTTCGCCACTGCGTGGCCGATGATCTGGGCGTCCGGGTCGAAGGTCCTCAACGAGGACGGCACCGCCGCGATGCTCGACAGCGCCGACGCGACGCGGGTCTTCCAGTTCTACCGCGGCATGTACGCCGACGGCCTCGTCCCCCGGTCGGCGAAGAACGAGAGCGGCCCGTCGTGGACGCAGGCGTTCAGCGAGGGGCTGATCGGCATCCAGCCGATGGGCGCCACCGCCCTGCGCAACATCGAGGAGGCGTCGCGGCTGCAGGTCGGCGTCGCCGCGATCCCGGGCCTCGAAGGCGGCGCGTCGTCGTTCGTCGGCGGGGACGTGCTCGGCATCGGCTCCAACAGCCCGCACGCGGACCAGGCGTGGGACTTCATCGCCTGGACGCTGTCGGAGCAGGCGCAGGTCGACGTCGTGGCGAAGAACCGCTACGTGCCCGTCCGCAGCGACCTCGACAACAACGTCCACGCCCAGCAGGACCCGCGGCTGGTGACGTTCACCGCGATCGCGCGGAAGGGCCAGACACCGTACGCCGTCGCGTTCGGCAAGACGTTCAACGACCCCAACGGCCCGTGGATCGAAGCGGTCGCCGACGCGGTGTTCGGCCCCGGTGACGTCGGCGCCGCCCTCGACCGGCACAACGGGAGCATCACCGCCTCGTTGGAAGAGGGCTAACCATGCGGCGCACCGGAGGTCTCCTCTACGCCGTGCCGATGGCGCTGCTGGTGGCGGTGCTGTTCGTCGGACCGCTCGGCCTGATGGCGTGGATGTCGCTCAACCACTGGCCGCTGCTGGGCGATTCGGCCCCGAACGGTGTGGCGAACTACGAGGCGCTGCGCGAGCCCCTGTTCACCCGGGCGATCGTCTTCAGCATCAAGTACACCCTGGTCGCCACCGTGCTCGTCGGGCTGATGGCGTTCGGGCTCGCCCTGCTCGTGCAGCGCCCCGGGCCGGCCGTGACCGTGTTCCGGACCGTGTTCTTCCTGCCCGCCGCGGTGGGGCTGGCCTCGGCGAGCCTGCTGTTCTACGGCATGTTCAACCACGACGCGTCGCCGCTCAACGCGTTCGCCGCGCTGTTCGGCAGCGACGGCGTCGACTGGCTCGGCGACGGCGACAACGCGCTCTACTCGACCGCGGTCATGATCACGTGGAAGTTCGCGGGCTACTACATGGTCATCATCATGGCCGGGCTGCAGTCGATCAATCCGCTCCTGTACGAGGCGGCGACCATCGAGGGCGCGACCCGCTGGCAGATGATGCGGCGGATCACGCTGCCGCTGCTGCGCCCCACCATCGCCCTCGTCCTAGTGCTGCTGGTGACCAGCTCGCTGCTCGCGTTCGACCAGTTCTTCATCCTCACCGGCGGACGCCACGGCACGGCGACCGTCGTCATCGGCATCTACCGCGAGGCGTTCACCTCCCAGGACCTCGGCCGCGCCGCCGCCATCTCCGTGGGCATTCTCGCCGTCCTCTACGCCGTCAACGGCGCACAGGTCCGATTCCTCAGGAGCGCCCGATGAAGGCCCGCATCACCACCTGCGCCGCGCTCGCCGTGCTGTTCCTGACCCCGATGCTGTGGGCGCTCTGGGCGTCGGTGCACGGCCGCACCGGCACCGGGCAGCTGGGGCTCGACAACTACCGGCGGCTGCTGGTGTACGGCAGCGGCCTGCCCGTCTACATGCGCAACACGGCGTTCGTCGCCCTCGTGACGGTCGCCGTCACCGTGGTGGCCACGACCCTGGGCGGCTACGCGATCGCCCGCTTCTCGTTCCGCGGCCGGAACCTGCTCTTCATGGCCACCCTGAGCATCCTCATGGTGCCGCACAGCACGATCCTGATCCCGCTGTACATCATGCTCGACTGGCTCGGCCTGCAGAACTCGCTGGTCGGCCTCGCGCTCGTGCTCGCCATGTTCCAGCTGCCGTTCGGGCTGTTCATGATGCGCAACTCGTTCGAGGCGCTGCCCGTCGAGCTCGACGAGGCGGCCCTCATCGACGGCTGCGGCCCGGCCGGCGTCCTGCGGCACGTCCTGCTCCGCGGCGTCGTCCCCGGCATCGTGACGGTCGCGCTGTTCTCGTTTCTCGCCTCGTGGAACGAGTTCGTCGCCCCGCTCATCTTCATCACCGACGACGAGAAGTTCACGCTGCCGGTCGCCCTGTTCAACCTGCAGTCCGGCAGCCTCGGCGCCGTCGACCACGGCACCCTGCTCTCCGGCGTCGTCACCGCCGCGGTGCCATGCGTGCTCCTGTTCCTGTTGCTGCAGCGGTACTACGTGCGCGGCTTCGTCAAGGGTGCCCTGAAGGGCTGATCGGGTACCGTGGCCCTCACCTTCGTCGCCGGCGGCCGCTGAGCCCGGGGTCAGCCCGTCCGGTCGGGGGCGGACCTGGCCAGGAGCAGGCCGGTCGTGAGGGTGGCGAGGACGGCGAGGCCGAGCATGATGCCGGGGGTGTCGTCGATCGTGCGGTACACGGTGAGGAACTGGTCGCCGAGGGTGCCGGCGACGACGCCGAGGAGGGCGCCGGCGGTGACCACGCCGCCCTTCCACACGATTGTGGCCGGGATCGCGACGAACACCAGGAGCATCAGCCACTGGTCGCCGCGGTCCAGGCGGTTGTACGGCACGGCGGACGTGGTCCACATGATCAGTAGCAGGCACGCGGCGGCGACGGCGAGGTGCGGCCAGGACAGCCGGGTCGGCACGGAGCGGATCAGCACGGCGGCGAGCACCAGCGTCGCGGCGCCGAGCAGGACCAGGCCGACGCCGTTGTTCCAGTTCAACGCGTCGGCGGTCGGGCCGGCGAGCACGCTGACCGGTCCGGCGGCGGCGCCGACGAAGTACGTTCGGCCGCACGTGTCCGGGTCGGGCCGCGGTCACCTGTTCAGGGCGCCGGCCGTGCCGATCTTCTGCGCGTAGAGGGCCGTCACGATGAGGGCCGTCTCGTCGTAGCCGAGGATGAGCACGGCGTCGGGGGCGGCGGACCGGACGCGGGCGGCCAGGCCGGCGAAGTCCTGGCTGGTGCCGGGGTAGGTCACGAGCTGGACGGCATCCTCGGGCACGCCGGCGGTGACCAGGTTCGCCTTCACGTTCTTCTGCAGGCCGAGGCCGTAGGCGTCCTCGCGGGCCAGGATCATCACCTTGTGGGGGCCGTCGCGCATGATGACGTCGGTGAGGGCGCGGGCCTGCAGGGTGTCAGCGGGGGCGGTGCGGAAGAACAGGCCGTTGTCCGCGACGGTGCTCAGCTCGTCCGATGTGGACGATGGGGAGATGAGGATCCGGCCGGCCGCGGCGATCTTCGGGATGACGGCCTTCGTCACGCTGGAGGACGACGCGCCGATGATGACCTGCACGCCCAGGCCGACGAACCGGTCCACGGTGGCGGCGGCGACGGTGGCGTCCGTGCCGTCGTCGCCGTCGACCCACTCGACCGGCTGTCCCAGCACGCCGCCGGCGGCGTTGATGTCCATGACGGCGAGCTTGGCGGCGGCGAAGCGCGGCGGGCTGCGGAACGCGAGCCGGCCGGTGTGCGGCATGAGCCCGCCGACCTTCAGCGGGGCCGGCTTCTTCGCGCCCGCCCCGAAGTTCGGATAGGCGGTGAACGGCGGGGCGGGGGTGGTGGAGGCGAGCGACTCGTCGCCGGCGCCGATGTACTCGGTCATGTTGGCGTTGATGGTGTTGTCCCGGCCGAAGTGCAGGGTGCCGTACGAGGCCGAGGAGGGCTCGCCGCTGTCGCTGAGGCCACTGCGGCGCATCGACACGCCGCGGTAGGCGAAGTCCTTGCCGGCCTTGGCCAGCGCCAGGCAGGCGGCGGCGGAGTCGCAGGTCGTGCCGGAGGTCGAGGCGCCCACGACGTACTTCGCGACGGTCAGGGGCTGGGTGGTGCGGGCCGACTCGGCGGCGAGGGCGGCGAGCATGACCGCGTCGTAGGCCTCGGCGGCGTACCCGTAGTCGACCAGCGTCGGGTCGACCCCGCGCAGCCGTTCCTGGAACGACTCGGGCAGCGCGAGCAGCGGGGTGGTGCCGACCATTCCGGAAAGTATCCCGGGATTTCCGGCGAGCTTTTCCTTGAGCGAGTTGGTCATGTTCGCGTCGGATCCGTAGAGCCGCACGACCAGTGGCCGGCCCGCGTCGGCGGCGGGGGTCGTGCCGCAGCCCGCCGCGAGGGCGACCACCCCGGCCAGTGCCACGACCGTGCGGGTCGTCCTGGATCCCACGACATCTGCCTCTCGTCCGCCTACGGGCCCCGCAGACCATAAGCAGTTCGCGGCGCCCGCCCGAGCGCGAGAAACGGACCTTGAGGAAAACTTGCGCTAGGCGGGCGTCGCATTACCAGAGGGTGGCCAGTGACATCACTAAACGTCAATATGAATTCGCTGTGACGATTCCGCTACGCGACTACCCGCCGCCGGCGTAGTTACCGTTGTCGATGACCGCCCGGCGGTCGCCGCGCTCAGAGAGCGAACTGCTGCACGCCGAACGCGACCGCCGCGGCGATGTCGTCGTCGCTGGTGCCCCAGGCGGCCTGGATCGCCGCGCCCCAGGCATGGCAGGCGCGGGTCCCGAACTCCTTCGCCTCGGGCGAGCCCTCCCAGGTGGCGGGGTCCAGCTCGATGCCGCGCAGGTGCAGGTCGAGGCCGAGCAGCGCGAGGTCCCAGCCGCCGCCGACGCCGATCGTGCCGCCGGGGCCGTACTGGCGGACGAGCTCGTCCACGACCTCCGCGGGCGAGGAGTGCTCCAGCTCCAGCACGGTGTCACCGTCGGGACCGGGCGCGAGCCGCAGCTCGACCTCGGTGTCCATGCCGCCGCCGAAGGACCAGGTCACCGCGAGCAGCCGCGGCTCCTCGCAGCGCACGATCCGGCCACCGGCGTTGTCCTTGATCTGGAACGTGCCGCCCAGGCGCAGGTCGCCCTCGACCTGCCCGAGCCACCGGCCGAGCCGCCCGGGATCGGTGCAGGCGTCCCACACGTCCGCGACGTCGGCGTCGTACGTGCGGCGCAGCAGCAGCGAACGCCCCTCGCCGGTGCTGACCGGGTGGCTGCCGACCTCGCGGTGGACGGCGTTGATCTGGTTGACGATGTCGATCACGACGAAGGCCCTTCTGTTGAGGATCGCGAGCGCTTGCCCCGGGCGAGCTCGGTGCCGAGCGCGTCCAGGCGCTGCTCCCAGAAGCCACGGAACCGGTCCAGCCAGGCGTCGACCTCGCGCAACGGCGCGGCGTCGACGGCGTACAGGCGCCGGGTGCCGTCGGCCCGGACGGTCGCGAACCCCGACTCGCGCAGCACCTTCAGGTGCTGCGACACCGCCGGCTGCGAGATCCCGAACTCGGCCCGCACGGTCTCGCTGACCGCGCCGGCGGGCTGCTCCCCGTCGGCGAGCAGCTCCAGGATCCGGCGCCGCACGGGGTCGCCGAGCACATCGAACGCATGCACGACACGTACAATGTCATCCGCGGCTTATATAAGTCAAGCCTTAAACGGATCGTTGTGGACCGTCGCCGCACCGGCCGCGGTGACGGTCACATCGAGCGAACCGCCGGCGATCCGCAGGCCGCGCACCTGATAGGCGCCGACCGGGGACGGGGACAGGGGGTCGAGCGTCAACCGGCCCGAAGGGGCGTCGACGTCGAGGCCGAGCAGCGCGGTGACCAGTGCGGGACCGGCGGCGGCGGCCCATGCCTGGGGGCGGCAGGAGGCCGGGTACGGCGTCGGCGCGTCGTCGCCGCCGAAGAGCTCCGGCAGCCGGGCGTCGAAGCGTTCGCCGGCGGCGAGCAGGGCGCGGATCACCTCGGCCGCCTCGGCGCGGTGGCCGTCGCGAACCAGGCCGAGCAGGGCGATCGCGGTGTCGTGCGGCCACACCGAGCCGAGGTGGTAGGACAGGAAGTTGTACCCGCCCGACGAGGGCGCGATGGTCCGGATGCCGAACGGTGAGCGCAGCTCGGCGAGATGGCCGGCGACCCGGGCGCTCTCCTCCGACGAGAGCAGGCCGGTGCCGAGCAGGTGACCGATGTTGGACGTGAGGCTGTCGACCTGCGCGCCGTCGCCGTCGAGGGCGACCGCGGGGTAGCCGCCCGGGCACCAGAACGCCGCCCGGAACCGCGCCGCGAGCGCCGAGGCCCGGTCGCGCCAGTGCGCGGCGCCGTCGCGGCCGAACGACTCCAGGAGCCAGGCACCGTCCAGGAAGGCCCGGTAGGCGTACGCCTGCACCTCGGCGAGCGCGAGCGGCCCGCGCGCGATGCGCCCGTCGGCGTGCTGGATGCCGTCGCCGGAGTCCTTCCAGCCGTGGTTGGCCAGGCCCTTCGTGCTGGACCGGTAGGCGATGAAGCCGTCGTGCCCGGCCAGCCACATCAGCGCCCGCTCGACGTGCGGCAGCAGCGGCTCGACCTCGGCGGCCGGCAGCCCCCACCGGTAGGCGTCGGCGGCGGTGCTGACGAACAGCGCGGTGGCGTCGACGGTGCCGTAGTAGACCGGCGGCAGCCAGTGAGCGGCGTCGACGGGACGGACCTCGTGCAGGATCTTGCCGGGCTCCTCGTCGGTGTCCGGGTCGTGCTTCGTGCCCTGGCGGCGGGCGAGGGCGCGCAGCGTGCCGGCGGCGACGCCGGTGCCGAGCGGGAGGGCCAGCCGGGCCGCCCACAGCGAGTCGCGGCCGAAGAGGGTGAGGTACCAGGGGCTGCCGGCGGTGTAGTAGTCGTCGTCGCCATCGGCGTGCCGCAGCGCCGCGAGGTCATCGACGCTCGCGCGCACCAGCGCGTCGAGGCGCCGGTCGTCGGCGGTGACCCGCAGCCCGGCCGGTGCGGCGGAGCGGGTGATCGGCGCGGCGTCCGCGCGGGTGAAGCGCACCGTGGCGGTCCAGCTCGCCCGCGGCTCGACCGTGACCAGCCAACGCATCGGCCCGGCACCCGGCGGCTGGTCCGGCGGCGGGTCCGCCGTCACGGCGACGCGCATCCCGTTGGCGTCGGCCGCGTCGGTACCGACGCCGACGACCTCCACTGTGGACACTGACGGGTGCCCGTCCTTCACGGCGCCCATGGTGGCGAAGTCGGTGCCGGCGACGATCTCGATCTCCACGGCCAGGGTGGCGTGGGACAGGTTGGTCAGCGTGAGCGTCTCGGTGCCACCGCGGGGCGACGTGCGGCGGTCGCGCACGAGCGTGACGGTCGGGTCGGGGCCGTCGTCGCCGAGGCCCGGCAGCACCGCGGCGAACCGGGCCGACGCCGCACCCGTCCGGGTGACCTGGACCGGGACGGGCTCGGCGCCGTCGACGGTGACGACCAGCCTCGACAGGACCCGGCGGTCGTCGACGTACAGGCCGTCGGCGCCGCCCCGGAGCTGGCCCGATGGGCCGGAGAGCCACGTGGCCGGGGCGGCGACACACGTCACGTGCTCGTGGAGGTAGGGCTGCCCCATATCGCTCCTCTTGACAAGCCGTTGGCGGGGTGAGAATGTCCGAACACCCATGTTGAACGTTCAAACGGGCATCCCGCAAGACCCGATTTGAACGTTCAACACCATCTCCCGTGGGAGGTCCCGTGCATCCGCCGACCGTCGAGGACGTCGCACGAGCCGCCGGCGTCTCCCGGCAGACCGTGTCCAACGTGCTCAACGCGCCGCAGCGGGTGCGGCCCGAGACCCGGCAGCGGGTCGAGGCGGCGATCGAGCAGCTCGGCTACCGGCCCAACCGGGTCGCGCAGTCGCTGCGGGCCGCCACCTCACGCATGATCGGCTACCGGATCGAGCCGATGCACCCGCACGCGCTGGGCAGCATGCACGACCGGCTGCTGCACGCGCTCGCCGAGGCTGGCCGGGCCGCCGACCACCATCTGCTGCTGTTCACCGCCGACGACCCGCTCGACGAGGTCGCCAACGCCGACGCGCTGCACCGCGCCGGCGCCATCGACGGCGTCGTGCTCTACGGCATCCAGTCCGCCGACCCGCGCCCGGCGGGCCTGCGGCAGCTGCGGATCCCGTTCGCCGCGTTCGGCCGTACCGGCGCCGACGACGCCCACCCGTGGGTCGACATCGACAACACCGCCGGCACGGCCGCCGCCGTCGATCACCTGGTCACCCGCGAGCACCGGCGCATCGCGTTCCTCGGCTACCCCGAAGGCGTCGCGGTCGGCGACCGGCGCGCCGACGGGTGGCGCACCGCCCTCGACAAGCACGGCCTGCTCGACGGCTCCCGCCACCTCGACCTGCGCGGCGAGGACTCCCTCGCCACCGGCGCGCGCCTCGCGGAGGCACTGCTGGACCACCACACCCCACCGACCGCCGTCGTCGCCGCCACCGACACGCTCGCCGCGGGCGTGCTGCGCACCGTGCGGCAACGGCACGCCCGGCTCGCCGTCGTCGGCTTCGACGACACCCCGACCGCCGGCGCGCTCGACCTGTCCAGCGTCCGGCAGCCGATCGAGGCCGTCGGACACGCGATGATCCGTGCCCTGCTGGGCCCCGGCGGCAACGAACCCGCCGGGCAACTGCTGGCACCCGAGCTGATCGTCCGGGCCTCCAGCGCTCTGCCCTGAGTTTCCCCGACCCCCCTGGGAGCGACATCATGTTACGAACACCCCGCCTCCTGACCGCTCTGATCGCCACCGTCCTGCTGGTCGCCGCGTGCGGTGACGACGGCAGCGGCACCGGCACCGAAGGCAGCGCCACCGGCGCGAAGCTGACGATGTACGCGTTCTCCTCCTCCCCCGCCGAGGACGCCGTGCTGCGCAAGGCCGTCGAGGACTACAACAAGCAGGGCCGCAACACCGTCGAGCTGAAGGTGCTGCCCGAATACGACACGGCCCTCACCACCGCGCTCGCCGGCGGCGAACCGCCGGACGTCTTCTACGTCAACGACAACAAGCTGCCCGACTTCGGCAAGAACGGCGTCCTGGAGCCGATCGGCGACAAGGTCGACAACCCCGGCGACTTCTACGAGACGCTCAAGCAGTCCTTCACCTACAAGGGCACCTACTACTGCGCGCCGAAGGACTTCTCCACGCTGCAGCTGGTCTACAACACCGCCGACTTCACCGCCGCCGGCCTGAAGCCGCCCACGACCTGGGACGAGCTGACCGCGACGGCGAAGGCGCTCACCAAGCCGGGCCACCCGGGTCTGGTGCTCGCGCCGGAGTTCTACCGCTGGGGTGCGTTCATGGCCCAGGCGGGCGCCTGGCCGACGAACGACGACGTCACCAAGATGACGATGGACACGCCGGAGATGCGCACGGCGCTGCAGTACGTCACCGACAACCACAAGGCGGGCTGGTTCGGCACCCCGGCGTCGGTCGGCGCGGGCTGGGGCGGCGAGGCGTTCGGCAAGGCCGCGACGTCGATGACGATCGAGGGCAACTGGATCGTCGGGGCGATGAAGAACGACTTCCCCAACGTCAAGTACGCGGTCGCCGAGCTGCCCGCCGGCCCGAAGGGCAAGGGCACGATGTCGTTCTCCGTCTGCTACGGCGTGGCGAAGGCGGCGAAGAACAAGGCCGCCGCGCTCGACTTCGTCAAGTTCCTCACCTCGCCGGACGAGCAGTTCGCGGTGACCAAGGAGTTCCCGGTCATGCCGTCGCGCAAGTCCCTGGCGGACAAGTGGCTGGCGGACAAGCCGGAGCTGAAGGCGTTCGTCGCCGGCGGCGACTACGCGAAGAAGTCGGTGTTCGTGCCGGGCTTCAGCACCGCGATCGACACGTTCAACGACGGCATCCAGGGCCTCGCCAAGGGCAACAAGCAGGTCGCCGACGTCGTCACCAGCACGCAGAAGGCCGGGACCGACATCCTCGGCTGACGTCACGGAGAGGGGCCGCCCCGGCGGCCCCTCCACTGAGGAGTCCGCATGTCACGCATTCACGGCCGGCAGGGGCTGGCCGGCTGGCTCTTCGTGTCGCCCGCGCTGATCGGGCTCGGCGCGTTCATGGTCGCGCCGATCCTCCTCGCGCTGTGGGTCAGCTTCCGCGACTGGAGCGGGCTCACCCCCCTCAGCGCCTCCGACCCCGCCGGCGCCGCCAACTACCAGGACCTGCTGACCGATCCCGGGATCGTCCGCGGCGACTTCGCCAAGAGCCTGCGCAACAACCTGTACTACGTGCTCGGCGTCGTCCCCGCGCAGACGGCGCTCGCGTTCCTCCTCGCGCTCGTCGTCAACGCCCGGCTGCTCAAGGGCCGCACGTTCTTCCGCACCGCGTTCTACTTCCCGTCGGTGACCAGCTCGATCGCGGTCGCGTTCATCTTCATCTTCCTGTTCAGCCCGACCGGCGTGGTCAACACGGTGCTGTCGGCGGTGCTGCCGGGCAAGGTCGACCTGGTGTGGCTCGACGACTCCGACGGGCTGCTGCACCTGCTGCTGGGCGCGGCCGGCGTCGACAGCCCGCCGGGCGCGCTGCGCGGCGAGTTCATGGACCTGTCCTGGTGGGACTGGCTCGCCGGGCCCAGCGTCGCGCTCAGCTCCGTGATGATCCTCGCGACCTGGACCACGACCGGCACGTTCATGCTGATGTTCCTCGCCGGGCTGCAGAACGTCCCGGAGGAGCTCGAGGAGGCCGCCTCCATCGACGGCGCCTCCGCCCGGCAGCGCTTCTTCCGGATCACGCTGCCGCTGCTGAAGCCGACGCTGTTCCTCGTGCTGACCCTCGGCGTGATCGGCACCTGGCAGGTGTTCGACCAGGTCTACGCGATGACGTCCGGCGGGCCGCAGAAGACCACGCTCACCCCCGCGTACCTCATCTACCGCGAAGGCTTCCAGAACAGCGCGATGGGCCGGGCCGCGGCGATCGCGTTCATCGTGCTCGTCATCATCCTGGTGTTCACCGGCGTGCAGCGGCTCGTGCTGCGGAAGGAGCGCTGACATGCCGTTCTCGTTGCGCCGCGTGCTGCGGTACGCGCTGCTGCTCGGCTTCGCCGTCATGTTCATCTACCCGTTCGTGCTGTCGCTGGGCACGTCGTTCAAGTCGCGGCCCGAGGTCGCCACCCATCCGGTGTCGCCGTGGCCGCGCTCCTTCGACCTGCGGGCGTGGTCGGACGTGCTCGTGCACAGCGACTTTCCGCTGTGGACCTTCAACTCGATCCTCGTCACGGTCGCCGCGACCCTCGGGCGGGTCTTCATCGACTCCCTCGCCGGCTACGCCCTGGCCCGGCTGCACTTCCGCGGCCGCGGCGTCCTCTTCGCCGGGATCATCGCGGTGCTCGCGGTGCCGCCGATCGTGCTGACCGTGCCGCGGTTCCTGGTGCTGAAGGAGCTGAGCCTGCTCAACTCGTACACCGGCCTCATCCTGCCGCTCGCGGTCGACGCCATGGGGATCTTCCTGATGCGCCAGTTCTTCGCCGAGCTGCCCAAGGAACTGGAGGAGGCGGCCCGCATCGACGGCGCCTCGATCTTCCAGGCCTACTGGCACGTGGTGCTGCCGCTGGCGCGGCCCGCGCTGCTGACGCTGACGATCCTGTCGTTCCAAGGGGTGTGGAACGAGTTCCTGATGCCGCTCATCGTGGTGCGGGCCAGCCCCTCGCACTGGACGCTGCCCTTCGGCCTGTCGACGCTGGGCCGCGGCGGCGCGGGCGGGCAGAGCTTCGACTACCCGGTGATGATGGCCGGCTCGATCCTCACCATCATCCCGGTGGCGATCGTGTTCATCGTCTTCCAGCGGTACTTCGTCCGCAGCGTCGCCAGCAGCGGCGTCAAGGGCTGACGTCCCGCCGGGGGCCGTCCGGGTCCACAGTGGACCGTCACAGCAGGCTCAGCACCGCCGTCACCGGGTCGACGTCGGCCGGGAGGGCGGGGCCGATGGCGCAGCAGGTGGCCGTGCCCGCGGCCACCTGCGTGCGTCCCGCGTCGTGGATGACCTGCACCGGCAGGCCCGCCGCGACGGCGTGCCCGCACAGCTCGGCGAGCTCCGCCGCCCCGGCGACCTTCAGCACCACCTTCGGCTGCCCCGCCTGCAGCCACGCCTCGAACACCGCCCCGTGCGGCCCCTGCAGCACCGCGGACACGGCCGCGTGCGCGACCTGCGCCGCGATCTTGCCCCGGCCCATGCCGAGGTCGGTGCGCACGACAAGGACCATCTTCGGTTCGGTCTTCACGACCAGCGATGTTAGTGCGTGGTCAGGTCCGCCAGCAGGCGCATGGCGCCGGGCACGTCGCCGGCGACGCGCTGCCGGTCGGCGCCGGTCCCCTCCTCGCGGAGCCGGGCCAGCTCCTTGGCGACGACGCCGTCGTCGCCGTGCCGGCGCAGCGCCGGGCCGGTGATGTCGGCGAGCAGGTCGACCAGGTCCCAGGCCGGCACCGCGCGGCGGCCGCACAGGTCCATGAGGGTGCCACCGAGGCCCTGGTGCGCGGCGTTCCAGTGCGCGGCCCGCAGCAGGTGCTCGGGCGGGCTGACCGCCGGGCGGCCGGCGGCGATGTCGTCCAGGACGGTGGCGACGAGCCCGCGGACGAGCCCGGCGACGAGGACCGTGTCGCCGGCGGTCGGGCACACGTCGCCGACGCGGACCTCGACGGTCGGGTAGCGCCGCGACGGTCGTACCCACCACAACACCATCGACTCGTCCAGCATGACACCGCTGCCGACCAGCTCCGCGACCGTGCGCTCGTAGTGGGCCACCGACGTCAGGTAGGGCGCCGGGCCCAGGCTCGGCCAGCGGTCCAGCTGGATGCTGCGCCAGCTCGCGTGGCCCGTGTCCGCCCCCGCGTGGAACGGCGAGTTCGCGGTCAGCGCCTGCACCACCGGCAGCCACGGCCGAAGGTGGTTGCAGACCTGCACGGCGACCTCCCGGTCGGGGACGCCGACGTGCACGTGGCAGCCACACAGCGCCGGGTCGTGCGCGATCGGCCCGTAGTGCCGGGAGATCGCCCGGAAGCGGGGCGTGTCCTCGACGGTGAGGTCGGGCTCGGCGACCGGGGTGGCGGCGACGGCGACCAGCCGCGCGCCCACCGACTGCGCGGCGAGGGCGGCCGCGGCCCGGTTGGCGGTCAGCCGCCCGCGCAGCTCGGACAGGGACGTGCAGACCGGCGTGACCATCTCCATCATGCTGCGCCGGAACTCGACCCTGGTCTGCTGCCGGGCCGGGTCGGGCAGGCGCGCGCGGGCGTCGTCGGCGACCGGGACGTTGCGCCACGTGCCCGGGTCCAGCAGGAGGAACTCCTCCTCCGCACCGACGGTCAGGGTCTGCCGGGCGAGCGCGCCGGCGAGGTCCGCGGGGCTGGACGCGGTCAACGACATCAGCGGCGCCTTTCAGCGATGAGGACACACACGGCGATGCGTTCGGCGTGCGCGTAGGACGGGTCGTCGAGGTTCTCGCTGTACACGTCGGGGTCGATCTCCCGGTAGGTCCAGTCGAGGCCGGTGCCGACGAGTCTGGTCGCGGCCCCGGCGAGCAGCGGGTCCCGGCCGTCGACGACGCCGGTGCCGCTGAACAGCACCAGCGATCCGCCGGGCGAGAGGCGGTGCACGGCGGTGTCGAGCACGGCCAGGGGTAGGTCGTGTCCGTGTCGGCCGCCGCCGTCCCGGTACCGCCGGCGCTGCGGGTCGATCATGAACGGCGGGTTGGAGACGATGAGGTCGAACTGGCCGTCGACCTCGGTGAGCAGGTCGCTGTGGACGGGCGTCACCCGCGCCCCGGCGAGGTCCGCGTTGACGGCCGTGTACCGCAGCGCGACCGGGTTGATGTCGACGCCGACGACCTCCGCCTCGGGTGCGTGCCGTGCCACGGTGACGGCGATCGCGCCGCTGCCCGTGCCGATGTCGACGGCCCGCCGCGGCGCGACCGGCAGCGTCCGCAGGTGCGCGGCGACGGCGTCGCAGGCGCGCAGCGTGTCGGGGCCGAAGAACACCGCGTCGGGCCCGGCCGGCGGGTACGCGGAGTGGAAGAACAGGCCGCCGTCGAGCGTGGAGCAGCGGATCCGGCTGCGCCACGTGTCGCCGTCGCGGTCCAGGACGCCGGCCTCGTCGAGCAGCGTGACGAGGCCGTCGGGGAGCACGCCGGGCCCGAACGGGCGGCTCCAGCCGAGCACGTCGCGCAGCGTTCTGGCGCGGGCGTTCGCTGGCCGCCGGTTGACCCGCTCGTGCGTGGCCTCGGTGACGGGGACGAACCGGTACCCCGTCTCCTTGACGGCCTCGCCGAGGCGGCGCAGGGCGGCGTCAGCGTAGACGGGCGCTTCGGTGGCCGCGGTCATGCCGAGCCCTTTCCCCACAAAGTTCCTGCTTAACCGGCCCGTCCTGAGGGAAGACGGTGACCATGCGCCTGCCCCGACCGCGAGGACCGGTCTCCGACACGCTCGTCGCCATGCTCGCCGGCCCACCGCGCGACCTGCCGGGCGGCGCCTGGCGGGAGCTGGTAGCAGGCACCGACGCGTGCACCGACGAGGACCTGCAGCTGAGCCTGCACATCTGTTACGAGCTGCACTACCGCGGCTTCGACGGCGTCGACGAGCGGTGGGAGTGGCAGCCGTCGCTGCTGGCGTTGCGTCAGGCCGGCGAGGAGCGGTTCGAGGACGCGTTGCGCGCGGCGGTGCCCGTGCCGACGCCGCCGGCGCCGCACGAGGTCCCGCACGCGCTCACGGCGCTCGTCGACGCCGACGACGCCCCGTCACTGTCGAAGTTCCTGAAGGGGCGCGCGACACTCGAGCAGTTCCGCGAGTTCGTGCGGCACCGCTCGATCTACCACCTGCGGGAGGCCGACCCGCACACGTGGGCGATCCCGCGCCTGGCCGGCCGCCCGAAGGCCGCCCTCGTGGAGATCCAGTCCGACGAGTACGGCGGCGGCCGCGCCGAACGCATGCACGCCGAGCTCTTCCGCGCCACGATGCGGGAGCTGGACCTGGACGACACCTACGGCGCCTACCTGGACGTGGTCCCGGCCGTCACGCTCGCGACCAACAACCTCATGTCGCTGTTCGGCCTGCACCGCCGGCTGCGCGGCGCGACCGTCGGCCACCTCGCCGTCTTCGAGATGACGTCGTCCCTGCCCAACCGCCGCTATGGCGACGGCCTGCGCCGCCTCGGCCTCGACGCGACCGCGACCCGCTTCTACGACGAGCACGTCGAGGCCGACGCCGTCCACGAGCAGATCGCCGTCCACGACCTCGCCGGCGGCTTCTGCGCCCAGCACCCTTCACAGGCGGGGCAGGTGCTGTTCGGCGCGGCGTGCGCCCTCGCGCTGGACGGCCGCTTCGCCGCCCACGTCCTGGACCTGTGGACCGCCGGCCACTCGTCCCTGCGGCCGGCCCCTGCCCCGGTAGGCGCCCTCGGCCCGCCTTCCTGAGCCCCGACGCGCACGATCGAACGGCGGATCCGGTCGCGCGGACGGCCGGATCCGCCATTCGATCAACGGCGTCGGGGAGCTTGGTGGTGGGTCAGGCGCCGGCAGCGGGGCGGTCGCCGGTGGAGGCGCTCGGGGCCTGGAAGCCGATCACCTTGTGCGTGCCGTCGCAGAACGGCTTGATCGTCGACCGGCCGCACCGGCACAGCGCGACGGTGGCCCGGCCCGGGTCCACGACCTCGCCGTCCTGCGTGAGCAGCGTGAACTGGCCGCGCACGAGCAGCGGCCCGTCCTCGCAGACGGTGACGGAGGCGACCGGCTCTTCCATGCTCACTGGTTGCCCTCGCCGCGGCGGAGGCAAACGGTCAGCGGCCGCCCACCAGGGCGGCGAGGCGGCGGGCGGACTCGGCCAGGCGGCTGCGGCCGGGGCGGGCCGCGAGGGCGTGCAGCTCCGGCAGGTCCAGGCGGGCGCCGGCCGGCCGGGCGTCGGCGGCCAGGGTCAGCAGGTCGGCGAGGCCGGGGCGCGGGGCGGCGGCGAGCAGTGCCGGCAGGGCCGCCGACGTCGCCTGCCACACGGCGGTGTGCGCGCCGGCCTTGAACGCCTCGGTGAGCGGCTGGACGGTGCGCTGCAGCACGATCCGTTCGTCGCTCGACAGGGCGCCGACCTCCGCGCCGGTCGTGGTGCTGTCCCAGCCGGGCCGGGCGGCGAGAGTGATGAGCGCGTCGGCCGCGGCGAGCCGCATCTCCTGCCGCGACGAGCCGAACACGTACGCGAGGACCAGCGACATCGCCGGGCCGGACGGGCCGTCGGCGGCGACGAGCCCCTCGAGGAACTGGGTGCCGGGGCTGCCGTGCGGGGTGACCAGGTACGGCTGGATGTGCGCGGCCGCCACCTCCCGGTGCGACGGCGTGACCATCGGCCACAGGGCCATGCGCGGCTGGTGGTAGACGGCGGCGACGCGCTGTGTCGCGGTGCGCGGGTCGGCGACGTCAGCCGGCTGCCCCGCCGCGTCCAGCATCGCGATCCGGCGGCCGGAGTGGTACGCCTGGCCCGGCACCTCCTCGACCCAGGTCCGCGGCTCGGCCGCAGCCGTGCGGAGGTGGTCCGCGAACCGGCGGCCCGCGGGCGAGGCGAGCCCCGCGGCGCCCTCGACGACCGCGGCGTCGACGGTCCGCGGCAGCCGCAGCAGCGCCTGGGTCAGGTCGGCGGGGCCGGGCTGCCAGCCGTCGCGGTCGGCCTGGCGCAGCAGCGACAGGACCCGGTCGGGGTCGACGTGCCCCGCGACCGTGGCCGGCGTGGCGAGCAGCGCGGGCGGCGGGTCGGCGGCCAGTCGCGAGGCGAGCTCGACGGACCGGCGCTCGACGAACGTGCCGAGCGTGGTGACGTACAGGTGGGCGAACGGGCTCTCGTACGGTGGCGGCGCCGTCAACCCGGTCGCGGCGGCGATCAGGTCGGCCCATGTGCCCGCCCACTGCGGCATGACGGCGGCGAGGACCCGGGCGGCGGCGGCCCGGTCGCCGCGGGCGGCGCGCAGCAGCCCGTCGAGCATGAGCTCGTGCCGGACCGGGTCCTCGTCGCCGTGGCGCAGGACGGTGGCGAGCTCGCCGGCGAGGGCGCCGAGGTCCAGCGGCGCCGGGAACTCCGCCGGCAGCGCCGCGACGAGGACCGGGACCGGCTGCGGCGGGGGTGCCGCCGTGCCGAGCAGCGCGGCCAGGCGCTGACCGACGGCGCCGTCGAGCGCCGGCACCTCGTCGCGGAGGCGGTCGCGGGCGGCGGCCGGCAGGTGCGGCAGCCGCGGCTCGATCAGGTCGAGGGTGCGCCCGGCGAGCTCCGCCACCGGGTGGTGCAGGCCGGTCACCAGACCGTCGAGGAGGTCGTCGAGGGGCAGCTGCCGCAGCCAGCCGAGGTGGGCGCGGACCAGCTTCTTCTCCGGCCGGCTGAGCATGCCGGCGGTGATCTCGGCGAGGGTCGCCGGGTCGAGAGGCGCCTCGTCGTGCAGGGCCCGCAGCGACGTGTACGCCCAGTCCGCGACCGTCGACAGCGGCGCGCCGAGCAGCCCGGTCAGCTCCTGCCGGTGCCCGGTGAGCTCACCGGCGGCCGGGGCGAGCTGCTTGAGCATGGCGAGGAACGGCTGCAGGATCCCCGGCCGGCCGCCGGCGCGCAGGCGGCGCAGGCACCCGGCGATCACGGTGCCCCGCTCGACCCGGCCGGTCGCGGCCAGCTCCAGCAGCGCCTCCGGCCAGGCCGACTGGTCGGCGAACGCGGTGGCGACCTGGACCTCGTCGAACAGGTGCGGCAGCATCCGGTCGAACCACGGGTCCGCGGCGAGGAACCCGGCGAGCCGCTGCCCGTCGCGCCGCATCCGGACGTAGCAGGCGACGGCGGCGGGCTCCTCCGGCGGTGGCGCGCCGACGGCCCGCAGCAGCGCCTCCGTGAACGGCCACAGGGTCGCCAATGCGCGGGACCGCGACCGGCGCAGCATGCCGCGGCCGAGGGTCGCGCACCAGTCGGCGCCGCGCAGCCGCAGCAGGTGGGGCAGGGCGTCCGGCGCGAGGTGCGGCGGCCGGTGATTCGTCCACGGCGCGTGCAGCCGCTTGACCGCGTCGGCGGCGGCGCCCACGCAGGCGATGACGGCAAGGGAGTAGGCGGCGTGCCGCTGCTCGTTGCGCCTCCGGGCGACCGCTTCGGCCTCGTGCCGCAGGAACCAGATGTTGCCGCGGTTGCGGCGCAGCCGCTCCTGCTGCCGCACGGACTCCCCGTCCAGCACCACCTCCTCCCCCGGCGCCCGCGCTCCGTCCGCCGCTTGCTCTGCGTCCGGCGCCGCGAACATGGCCGTCGCCACGAGCCGCCGGGGTGCCGCGCCACCGATCGCCGGCCCGCCCGCATGGGCGCGCAGGACCATGACGCCGGGGTGCACCTCAGGTTCCGGCTCCGGCTCCGGTACCGGCTCCGGCAGCACCGGCGGTGGCGTGTAGCCGTCCAGCAGCGGCAGGAGCGCGGCCCGGTCCCCGGCGGACAGCCCGGCGAGGACCTCGGCCAGCGCCTCGAGGTCGCCGTCCTCGATCCGCGCGAACACCTCACGCATCCCGTTCCCCCGTCCGCTCGGTGATGACGGCCGCGACGACGTGCTTGCACGGGCCGCGGCGGCCCTGATGCTCCGCCCACCAGGCGCAGGTGCACGCGTGCTCGTCGCCGCGCCGGTGGACGAGGTACGTGCGCTCGCCGGAGACCACCTCGAAGCCGTCGGCGGTGGCCACGACCCGGCCCGCCGTGGCGAGCATCCGGGCGGCGGCGAGCCGCGGGTGCAGCGCGGCGACGAGGTCCGCCCGGTAGGGCAGCGGCCGGTGGAACGAGGACGCCGCCGCGACGTCGTACCCCACCTGACCGGCGGTGGCGAGGGCGGCCAGCGCGGCGGTGACCCGGGACCGGTCCCAGCCGGTGCGGTCGGCGACCGCCGGGCGGTCGAGGACGGGGTCGGCGACGAGCAGCCCGTCGAGGGTCTCGGCGTCCCCGGCCGGGTCTCCCCCGCCGCTCAGGTCGGCCAGGAGCCGCCCGTCGCCGGCGAAGCCGTGCTGGGTCGCGGTCGACAGCAGCAGCGTGAAGCGGGCCGTGCCGAAGTCCAGCACCCAGCCGCTGACCTGCGCGGGTGCGCCGGTGGCCGGCGGCGAGTACAGGGTGAGGGTGCGCGCGAGCGGCAGCAGCGGGCGCAGCGGCGCGAGCCGGAACCCGTCGGCGACGCACACCGCCCCGGGTGCCGGCCGGGTCGTGAACCGCCAGCCCGGCCCGGCCGGCATGAGCCAGCGGACCTGCCGGCTCCGCGCGGCAACCTCGGCCAGCAGCGTGACGGCCCGCCCGGCGGGCAGCTGGAGCCGCGCGTCCAGCGGCAGCGCGTGCGCCGCGACCTCGGCGAGCCCGCGCAGCCACCGGGCCGGCAGCGGCACCCGCTTCTCGACGATCCTGCCGTCGAGGGTGCCGACGGCGAGCTCGTCGGCGCCGACGGACAGCCGCAGCGGGTCCTGCCCGCCGACCCGGGTCAGCGCCTGGTAGAGCGGCGGGTTGACGTCGACGTTGGTGGTGCCGCGCCCGACCGGCGCGTCCTGCAGCTCGGCGGGGTCGAGGTCGAGCCGCCCGTACACGCCGCCGCACGTCGACAGCGCCTCGAACCGCAGCCGCTCGCCGTCACCGGTGACCACCGGGTCGCGGCCGCCGCCGGCGCGGGCGGTGCGGACCCCGCGGAAGTCGGCCCCGGCGATGTCGGCGAGGGCGAGCAGGCCGCCGGCGACGACCCGGGGCGTGCCGACGAACCCGGCGAAGAACGCCTGCTCCCGGATCCGCTCCGGCGTGGAGGTGGCGAGGGCCAGGTGGCCGCCGGCGAGCCCGGACGGCCGCGGGTACACCTGCGTGTCGACTGAGGTCTCCGGCACTCTGGGCATCCTGCCACGCCCTGCCCCCGCCCACTGTCCCCGCCGGGAGGCCGTTTCATCCCTCCGGGTGAGCGCCGGTGTGACGCCCGCGGAGAACGCTTGTCGGGTGGGCGGTGCTTCCTTCCACGCTCCGAGCCGGAATCGGAGGCGCGATGACAACCGCGATGACAGCTCTGTACAGCGAGCCGACGTTCCTGCACGATCTCAAACTCGTCGTCCTGGCCGAGTTGGAGATCGCCGGACGCCCGGAGCAGTCCGCCGGCGTGCCACTCGACGAGCTCCTGTTCGAACGGGTGGACGCCGACCGCTACGAGCTCGGCCTGCACGGCCTCCTCGACGCGGTCGTCGCCCTCGAGCGCAGCTGACCGCAGCAGCCGGGGCGACGAGATCCAGACGTGCCGGTCGTCGCCCGGCTGTGAGCCGTCGGCGCTGAGCAGGTTTGACCCTCTGCGAACCGGTGAGAACGCAGCGGTGTTGTCGAACCAGGCCCGGCGGGTCGTCAAGGCCACGCTTCCCGTCGTCGGCCAGCACATCGGGGAGATCGCGGACCGCTTCTACGCCCACATGTTCGCCGCCCGGCCGGACCTGCAGGACGGGCTGTTCAACCGCGGCAACCAGGCGGAGGGCTCGCAGCCCAAGGCCCTGGCGGGGTCGGTGGCGGTGTTCGCCTCGACGCTGCTGGACGACCCGCTGCGGCCGCCGGGCCGGCTGCTGACGCGCATCTCGCACAAGCACGCGTCGCTGGGCATCCGGCCCGAGCAGTACGGCATCGTGCACGAGCACCTGATGTGGGCGATCGGTGACGTCCTCGGCGCCGCCGTCACCCCGGACGTCGCGGCGGCCTGGGACGAGGTGTATTGGCTGATGGCCTACGCCCTGATCAACCAGGAGCGCGGCCTGTACAGCGCCCGCGGCGTCACCCCGGAACGGGTGTGGCGGCAGTGGCGGGTCGCCGGCAAGTACCGCGAGACCGGCGACGTCATGGGCTTCGTGATGCGCCGCACCGACGACCGGCCCGTCAGGACGTCGCTGCCCGGGCAGTACGTCAGCGTCAACCTCCGCATGCCCGACGGTGTGCGCCAGCCGCGCCAGTACAGCCTGACCCGCGCCGACGACGGCGAGCACCGCTACTTCGCGGTCAAGCGGGTCCACGGCGGCGGCAAGCCCGACGGCGAGGTGTCCAACCTCCTGCACGACGGCGTCCAGGTCGGCGACGAGATCGCCATGAGCGTCCCCTACGGCGACGTGGTCCTGGACGACTCCGGCCGGCCGGTCGTCTTCGCCAGCGCCGGCATCGGCATCACCCCGATGGCCGGCATGCTCTCCCACCTCGTCGCCGCCGGCTCCCGCATGCACGTCACCCTGCTGCACGCCGACACCGACGAGGAGTCCTTCCCGCTGCGCCGGCAGATCGTCGGGGACCTGTCCCGCCTGCCCTCGTCGGTGCTGCACGTGTGGTACGAGCAGGGCCCGCACACCGACCTGCCGGGCGCGGGCGTCTCGGCCGGCATGATGGACGTCTCGCGGATCCCGCTGCCCGACGGCGCCGTCTTCTACCTGTGCGGCCCGCTGCCGTTCCTGCAGAGCGTGCGCAGCCAGCTGATCGACCGCGGCGTGCCGGCCCGCGACGTCCAGTACGAGATGTTCGGCCCCGACCTGTGGCAGGCCGACACCGAGTGACCTTCGCGGAGGTACACCGCGTCCCGTGGCGGCCGCACGACCGTCAGCCGATGGTGTGGCCGCCGTTGACGGTCAGGCGGTCGCCGGTGATGAAGGCGCCCTCGTCCGACAGCAGGAAGCGCACCGCGCCGGCGACGTCGGACGGGTGGCCGATGCGGCGCAGCGGGACCTCGGCGGCGTACGAGTCCAGCGCCGTGGAGGGCACGTCGGCGTGGCGTTCGACGGGGATCCAGCCGGGGGCGACGACGTTGACGGTGATGCCGTGCGGGCCGAGCTCGCGGGCCCAGGTCCGGGCCAGGCCGACCTGGGCCGCCTTCGCCGCCACGTACGCGGACCAGCCGGGCAGGGCCCGGTCGACCATGTCGGAGCCGACCAGCACGACCCGGCCGCGGCCGGCGGCGCGCATCGCGGGCAGGGCGGCCTGGACGAGCAGGGTCGGGCTCTTCACGAAGAACAGCAGCTGCCCGAGGTGGTCGTCCCAGGTGAGGTCTTCGACGGGGACCGGGGGCTGCGGGCCGGTGGCGTTGGCGACGACGGCGGTGACCGGGCCGAGCCGGGCGGTGACGTCCGCCATGAGCGCGGCGACGGAGGGCTCGTCGGTGACGTCGGCCTCGAAGGCCTCGGCGGTGCCGCCGGCGGCGCGGATGTCCGCGACGACCGCCGCGGCGGGTGCGGCGCCGTGCCGGTAGTTGACCGCGACGGCCCAGCCGCCGGCCGCGAGTGTCCGGGCGATCGTCGCGCCCAGTCCGCGGGACGCGCCGGTCACCATTACCACACCCGCTGCCGCCACGGCGTGAACCTACACGTCGGCGGTCAGCTCGGCGAGGGTGGCGTTGGTGGAGCGCACGGCCGACAGGTAGGCCATGACCATGTCCTCGGTGCCGGTCGTCTGGGTGGGCAGGCTGCCGGCCGGGGGCATCTCCGCGGACTGGGTCATGTACGCGCGGGCCGTGGCGAGCACGTCGCCGAGCGGGCCGCGGCCGGTGGTGAGGGCGTCGACGAGGACCGGGTCCAGCGGCAGCCCGTGCACCATGCGGTTGGCGGGCTCGTCGTAGAGGTCGGCGAGCGCCGAGAGCAGCCCGCCGATGTACGCGACGTCGCCGGGCACCCCCGCGGCGCCGGCCAGGAACTGGCTGAACCGGGCCCGGACGAGGACGTCGCTGAGCTGCTCGGGGTCGGCCTCGGTGAGGTCGGCGACGAGCATGAGGGTCACCCACTGCCGGATCCGGTCGAGGCCGAGCACGACGACGGTGTCGCGGACCGACGACACGGTCCGGTTGAGCCCGAGCGCGGCGGAGTTGGTGGCGCGCAGCAGCCGCAGCGTGAGCGCCGCGTCCTCGGCGACGAGCGCGGCGATCTCGTCGATGTCGGCGTCCTCGGCGGTGAGCGCCTGCAGCATCCGCAGCCGGGTCAGCCGCGCCGGGGCGAGCGTGACGGTCGAGTTGATGTGCGGGCGGCCCAGGATGTTGCCCTGGAAGAGCTCGAACCCGAGCGTGAACGCCAGGCGCAGCGCGTCGGGGGTCTCCAGGCGCTCGGCGACCAGCCGCAGGTGCCCGAAGCGGCGGCACTCGGCGACGGCGGCGCGGACCTCGGGCTCCGACGCGTGCAGCATGTCGATCTTCACGTAGGTGGCGAGGGGCAGCAGCGGCTCGTGGCCGCCGCCGGGCACGAAGTCGTCGAGGGCGACGGTGTACCCCTGCTCGACGAGCGCGGTGACGCCGTCGACGACCTCGTCGTCGACGGTGGTCGACTCCAGGATCTCCAGGACGGCCTGGCTGCCGTCGAACGGCAGCGGCAGGCGGCCGGTGAGGAAGTCGCGGGTCAGGTTGACGAAGCAGAGCCGGTCGCCGGTCAGCTCCCTGATCCCGAACTCGGTGAACGCCGCGACCAGCACGCGGGCGGTGGCGACGGAGTCGCTGCGGTCGGCGCCCGTCGCGGTCGTCCGGGCCCGGAACAGCAGCTCGCCGGCGACCATGATGCCGTCGCGGTCGTAGATCGGCTGCCGGGCGACGTGCACGACATGGTCGGTGTCCGGTCCTCTGAATGCCCCCGTGTGCTCCCTCACTCCGCCATGATCTCCCCAAAACTAGGTCGAATGGTGCGGAACGGCGTATATACCCTCACCTTCGGCGGGTGATGGCAGGGGTACGGTGGAGGCCGGCAGGCCGGAGGTCGGAAGGCGGGGTGGTGGGGATGCGGGCGTCGCTGACCCACGACGCGTTCTTCTACGACACCGACGAGGGGTTCACCGGCGGGCTCGTGCCGTTCGTCCGCGACGGCCTGCGCAGCGACCACGCCGTCGTCGCGGCCGTCACCGACGCCAACGCGGACCTGCTGCGCGACGCGCTCGGCCGCGACGCCGCCCAGGTGACGTTCATGGACCGCGACGGCTGCTTCCGGCGGCCGGCGAGCACCGTCGCCGGCTGGCGGAAGCTCCTCGCCGACGCCGCCAGCCGCGGGCACGACGCGGTCCGGATCATCGGCGAGGCCGGGTCCGGGCCGCCGGCGCGGCACGTGACCTGGGCGCGGTTCGAGTCGGCGGTCAACGAGGTGCTCGCCGACGCCCCGGCCTGGATCCTCTGCCCGTATGACACGCGCGTGCTGCCACACGAGGTGCTCGCCGACGCCCGGCGCACCCATCCCGGCAGCGACACGTACCGGCCGCCGGCGGAGTTCCTCGGCGCGGTGCCCGAGCCGGTCCCGCCCGTCGACGGCCCGCCCGCCGACGTGACACTCCTCGGCGACAGCGTGGCCGAGGCCCGCCACCTCGTCGGCCGGATCGCCGCCGCGCACGGCTGGGCCGGCACCGACCGGCTCGACGAGCTGCTGCTGGTCACCAGCGAGATCGCCGCCAACGCCGTGCTGTACGGGGGCGCCCGCCGCGAGCTGCGGGTCTGGGTCACGCCGCAGGGCATGGTCTGCGAGGTCGGCGACGACGGGCCCGGCCCGTCCGACCCGCTCGCCGGCTACCGCCCGCCGGACGACCGGCTGCTCGGCGGCCGCGGCATGTGGATCGCCCAGCAGCTGTCCGAGGCGTTCGCCGTCACCCATCACGACGGTTGGACCCGGGTTCGGTTCATGCTGTCGCACCCGTAGGCGACCGGGCCGTCGCACCCGTAGGCGACCGGGCTGTCGCACCCGTAGCTGACCGGGCTGTCGCACCCGTGGGTGACCGGGCGGGAAACTGGTAGCGAAATCCCGCCTGAGCAGGTCTTCCGCGGTGGTGGGTCGCACCGGGCGGCGTGACGATCGAGAGTGTGACCGAAACCACCGTGGTCCTCCTCCTGGTGATCGTGACGGCGCTCGGGTTCGACTTCACGAACGGGTTCCACGACACCGCCAACGCGATGGCGACCTCCATCGCCACCCGTGCCCTTCGGCCGAAGGTCGCGGTGCTCCTGTCCGGCGTCCTGAACCTGGTGGGTGCGTTCCTGTCCGTCGAGGTCGCCCTGACCGTGAGCAACGCGGTCGTGAAGATCCAGAACTCCAACGGCACACCGAAACAGGACCTCGTCGCCGACGGCGGCGCCGCGCTGCTGCTGATCATCCTGGCCGGGCTGGTCGGCGGCATCGTATGGAACCTGCTGACCTGGCTGCTCGGCCTGCCGTCCAGCTCGTCGCACGCGCTCTTCGGCGGGCTCATCGGCGCCACGATCGCCGGGCTCGGCTGGTCCGGCGTCAACTGGAACGGCAACGGCAGCAAGCTCGACGGTGTCATCGGCAAGGTCGTCCTGCCAGCCGTCATGTCGCCGGTGATCGCCGGGGCCGTCGCCGCCACCGGCACCTGGCTGATCTACCGGATCACCACCGGCGTCGACCAGCGCTTCACCGACAACGGCTTCCGCTGGGGGCAGATCGGCAGCGCCTCGCTGGTCTCGCTCGCCCACGGCACCAACGACGCCCAGAAGACCATGGGGGTCATCACCCTGGCGCTGATCGCGACGGGAGCCTGGACGGACACGACGAACATCCCGTTCTGGGTCAAGGCCGCCTGCGCGGTGGCGATCGCGCTCGGCACCGCTCTCGGCGGCTGGCGCATCATCCGTACCGTCGGCAAGGGCCTGGTCGAGATCTCCCCGCCGCAGGGGCTCGCCGCCGAGTCCGCGTCCGCGGCGGTCATCCTGGCCTCAAGCCATCTCGGGTTCGCGCTGTCGACCACCCACGTCGCGACCGGCTCGATCCTCGGCAGCGGCGTCGGGCGGCCCGGCGCGCTGGTCCGCTGGGCGGTGGCCGGGCGGATGGTCGCGGCGTGGCTCATCACGCTGCCCGCCGCCGCGGTCGTCGGCGCACTCATGTGGTGGCTCGGCAACGGCGTCGGCGGCCTCGCCGGCGCGGTCACCATCTTCCTGGTCCTCCTCGCCGCGGCCGCGTTCATGTACCTGCGGTCCCGCCGGGCGCCGGTCGACCACACCAACGTCAACGACGACTGGGACGCCCGGCGCGAACTCGCCGACGCGGACCGCTGAGAGGACCGCGAGATGCACAACTTCGGATTCGCGCTCGAGGCGGCCTGGCGGGTCCTGCTGGCCGGCCTGATCCTGGGCGCCGGCCTGCCGGCCCTGTTCGCGCTCGGCGTCCGGTCGCTCGCGTACGGCGCGGGCGGCCCGGGCCGGGCACCGCACCCGCTGGGCACCGCCGGCGGCTACCTCTGCTTCGCGATCGTGCTGCTCGGCGTCGCGCTGGGCATCACGTTCATCGTCGCGTCGGGCTTCGGCAAGGAGCTCAGCTTCGAGCACGTCTACCCGACCGTCGTGGACAAGTGAGAGGAAACCATGGGTGAGCCCAGCTCGAACTTCCTGACCCGCACCGTGGAGTGGCTGCGGGCCGGCTACCCGTCCGGAGTGCCCCGCCAGGACTACGTGGCGCTGCTCGGGCTGCTGCGCCGCAAGCTGACCGACGACGAGATCCACAGGATCGCGCGGGCGCTCGCCGGGGAGTCGCAGCGCACCGCCGACCCGGTCAGCACCGCCGACATCGAGAGCATGATCAACGACTCCGTGCTGCAGACGGCGTCCGCCGAGGACGTCGCCAGGGTGTCGGCGCGCCTGGCCGCCGTCGGCTGGCCACTGGCGGATCCGCCGGCCGACTGAGTGTGTTCACCTGACGGATCGACACGCACCATAGCTTCGGCGGATGCGACGACTCATTGTCCTGGCGGCGGCCACGGTGCCGCTGCTGCTGGTCCCCACGGCCGCCCACGCGGCGCCGTCCCTGAAGACGGTGACCGCGGCCGTGGAGACCCCGCCCCTCTACGACGACGAGGCCGGCGGCGACGCCAACGCCGACGACCCGGCCATCTGGGTCAACGAGCGCGACCGCGGCGCGAGCCGGGTGCTGGCCACCGCCAAGAACGGTGGTCTTCGCGTGTACGACCTCGCGGGCCGCGAACGGCAGGCGATCGCCACCCCGCCCGCGCCCGGCGAGGACGACGCCGCAGGCCGGTTCAACAACGTCGACCTGGTGCCCGGGTTCCGGCTCGGCGGCCGCACCACCGACCTGGCCGTCGTCACCGACCGGGGCCGCGACCAGCTGCGCTTCTACCGCATCGACCCGGCCACCGGCACCCTCACCGACGTGACCGCGCCCGGCGTGCCGTTCGCGTTCAGCACCGACCAGGCGCAGGTCAACGAGCAGCGCACCGCCTACGGCCTGGCCACGTTCCGCGACTTCGACGGCACCGCCTACGCCGTCGTCAGCCGCCGCAGCACCTCCGAGGTCGGCCTGTTCCAGCTCGTCGCGAGCGGCGGCACCGTCACCTACCGGCGGGTGGACCTGCTGACGCTGCCGTCGACGTTCCGGCTGCCGAACGGCTCGGCCTGGTCGCCGTGCGCCGACCCCGGCGACGGCCCGCAGGTGGAGGGCAGCGTCGTCGACCCGACGACCCGGATCGCGTACCTGGCGCAGGAGACCGTCGGCCTGTGGCGGATCCCCGTGTGGGGCGGCCAGTTCCGCGGCGCGCCGCAGTCCGTGGAGCGGACCCGCGAGTTCGGCGTCCCGGCCCGGTTCGACGAGGCCGAGGACGACTGCGTCGTCGACTACGCCGCCGACCCCGGCTACGGCGGCCGCATCGCCGCGGACGTCGAGGGCCTCACCATCCTGCAGACCGGCGCGCTCACCGGCACCCTGCTCGTGTCGAGCCAGGGCGACGACACCTTCTACACCTACGACCGGCTGACCCTGCGCCCGACCGGCCACTTCGCGGTCGTCGCCGGCGCCCGCACCGACGGCTCCGAAGGCTGCGACGGCGCCGCCGTGACCGCGACCCCGCTGCCCGGCTTCCCGCACGGCCTGCTCGTCGTGCACGACGGCGCGGACACGCCCACCGACGGCGACCGGGAGACCACCAACTTCAAGTTCCTCGACGCCGGCTTCCTGCGCCAGCGCTGACCCGGCCATGACCCGCGAGGACCTCCAGGCCACCGTCTTCACCGACCCCCTGGAGGTCCTCGCGACGGCCACCCCGCCGCCTGCCCCTTCGACGCCCCGCGAGGACACTTCCACCGCCGCGACGCACCGGTGGCGTGTCCAGGTCGGGGATGATGTTGTGATGACCAGTCATGACGGACGTCAGCTGACGGCCAGTGGCATCACTGTCTGGCCGAATCTGATGGCCGTGCGGAGCCGTCCGCTGATGTACTTCGGAGTCGATCGGCACGACCCGGCGCTGCCCGGACAGGTTCTGCGTTGGACGGTCCACCAGGCCGCGGCCGATCCTCAGAGCCTGGTCTCCCGGGTCGATGTCGTGATCGAATCGGACCTGGTGTTCTCCGTGCGGGACAACGGCGTGGGTCTTTCCGTCGATCGGATTCGGCCACAGCGGGAGCCGTGGGTGGCCGAGGCGTTGACCGCGTTTTTCGGTCCCGGGCCATGCCCGGCAGGCACTGGCCTGGCCATGGTGACGGCCCTGTGCACCGCGGTCGTCGCGGATGTCTGGCGGGACGGGCGGCATTACCGGCAGTGGGCCGACTGGCGATATCCACCCCCGCAGCTGCAGGTGCTCGACGAAACCGAGGAACACGGCACCGAGGTCCTCGCCCACCTTGACGGCGCGTACTTCGGTCCCCACGCGCGGCTGCCCCTCGACCCGGCCGAACTGCTGTCCGACCCCTCCGGAGACTTCACTGTGCCGAGCGGCGTCGACGTGACCGTGATCGATCGGCGTCGCGTCCGAGCCGCCGACACCGACGCCTGACGCTGCTGCGTCGACGGTCAGGACATCCTCGCCGGCGAACCGTTCCAATGCATGGATGACGGCGTTCTTGACGATCGCGGTCTCGATGCGCTTCGAGGCTTCGGCCCCCCAGTGGTGTCAGAGCGCCCGGACGTAGTGGCGGATCGGTTCGCCGTGCTCGTCGGTGTTGGTGCGGCCCGACAGGGTCCAGCCGAGGCGGCGGTACAGGCGGTCGGCCCGCGCGTTGCTCTGCTGCGTCCACAGCTGCGCCTGGGTGTAGCCGAGGCCGCGGGCCTCGGCCTGCGCGCGGGTGACGACGGCGGCGCCGAGGCCGAGGCCCCAGCGGGACGGGTCGACGGCGACCATCGTGACGTGGGCCAGCCCCGGGATCGGGTCGCCGGCGCCGTCCCGCGCGAGGGCCTGCACGACCACGGTCATCGCGGCCGGCTCACCCTCGTCCTCCGCCACCACCAGCAGCGACGCGGTTCCCGCCAGCATCCGCAGGGTCCTCGCCTCCGCGGTGGTCTCGTCGTGGCGCCCGCCCTCTGTACCGGCATCGGCGCGGCGGGCGGCGTCCGCGGCGGCCCACAGCCGGGCGACGACCGGCGCGTCCGACGGTCCCCCGACACGTGTCGTCAGCATCCGTTCACGCTACCCGCGATCGGGGCGGCGGCGTTCAGTGCCGTGGAAGGCGTTGATCCACGATGTCCCCGGTTCGTAAGAAGTCAGCCGGGACCGGCCTCCGGCGGGCGGTCGTGCAGCGCCGTGGCGGTGAGGGCGGCGTCCAGCAGGCGGGCGTGCTCGGGGACCGCCGGGTCCAGGCCGGTCATCGTGGTGATGCGGTGCAGGCGGTAGTCCAGCGTGTTGCGGTGGATGTGCAGGTCCAGCGCGGTCTGCCGACGGTTGTGCCCGTGCGCGACGAAGCTGCGTAGCGTGTCGAGCAGGTACGGGTGCCCCCGCAGCGGGTCGAGCTTCGCCGCCAGCCGCTGCAGGCCCGGCCCGGGGCGGGAGAGCTGGTACTCCACGAGGACGTCGTCCAGGCGGTACACGCCGGACGTGCGGCCGATCCGGGTCACCAGGTCCATCACCTCGCGCGCCTCGGCGGCAGCGGCCGGGATGCCGGCGGGCGTGTCCGCCGCCGCGGCGGCCGCCAGCACGGTGCTCGACAGCGCCTCCCCCAGGCCCGCGGCCATCGCCGCCGCGGTGACGCCGTCGGGCAGCAGCACGATGCCGGCGGCGTGGTCGGCGAGGACGGGCGTGCCCGCGTGCGCGTCGAGGGCGACCTGCACGAGCCGGTCCGGCGGGCGTGGCGCGAACCGCACCAGCAGCACCGTGTGCCGCTGCCCGACCTCGACCCTGACGTCCTGCGCGAGGGCCGCGACGACATGGAACGGCTGCCCGTGCAGCAGCGCGGCGAGCAGCTCCCGCCGGGCCCGCGCCGACTCGCCCCGCAGGTCCTCCTGCGCCTGCAGGTGCGCGACGACGACGGCGGGCATCATGCCGGCCAGGCCGTCCAGCAGCAGCGCGCCGGCGGCGGGCAGCTCCGCTGGGGCGGCGACGGCCGACAGCGTGCGCCACCAGGTGCGGGCGCCGATGAGGTACGCCGCGAGCGCCGCCTCCAGCGGCACGTGGTCCCGGGCCCGGCGGGCGGACAGCTCCACCACCCAGGTCAGGTCGCCGGGCCGCAGCGTCTCCTCGTCGCGGAGCATCCTCAGCAGAAGGCCCAAGACGGTGCCGACCGACTCGCGGACCGGGCCGTCCAGGACCTCGGCCGGCAGCCCTCGGTAGAACGGCACGTCGGAGGCGCATCCGGCGACGATCTCACCGGTCAGCTCGGCGAGCCTGGGCGCCATCCGGTCGTGCAGGTCCCGCATGCCGGCATCGTCACATCGCCCAAACCCGCGCGTCAATCATTGCCGCAAGTGCGCACAGACACCGGCCGCGGCCGGCGCGACGATTCGAGGACCCCCAACCAACGAGGAGGCACGATGTCTCACCGTTACGGCCTCGCCGCGCTGCTGTGCGTGGCCGCGCTGCTGGTCCCCGCCCGACCGGCCGCCGCCGCGGACGCCTGGGACGCGCCCGGCCCCTACGCGACCGCCGTCCAGGTCGGCGTCGTCAACACCCTGTACTACCCGCGCGACATCGCCACCAGCCCCCGCCGGCACCCGGTGATCGTCTGGGGCAACGGCACCGGCGGCGTCCCGCTCGTCTACCGTGACCTGCTGCTGTACTGGGCGAGCCACGGCTTCATCGTCTCCGCCGCGAACACGCCCACCTCCAACCTCGGCGTCTCGATGCGCCTCGGCATCGACGCCCTCGCCCAGGCAGACGCCGACCCCGGCAGCGTCTTCCACCACCACGTCGACCTCGCCCACATCGGCGCGTCCGGCCACTCCCAGGGCGGCGCCGCGGCGATCGTCGTCGGCGCCGACCCGCGCATCGACGCGATCCTGCCGATCCAGCCCGGCCCCCTCGCCGACATCGACGCCGTGCACGTCCCCGCGCTGCTGCTCGCCGGCCAGTACGACAGCATCGTGTTCCCGGCGCTGGTGAAGGCGTTCTACAACGACGCGGACCACATCCCGGCGATCTACGCTGAGCTGCGGGGCGCCGACCACTTCACCGTCGTCGGCGACCCCGGCCCGTTCGCCGCGCCGACGACCGCCTGGTTCCGGTTCCAGCTCATGGGCGACACCGCCGCCGGCGCCGAGTTCACCGGTCCACGCTGCGGCATCTGTACCGACACCCGCACCTTCTCCGACGTCCGCCGCAACGCCCTCGCCCCGTAACCCTGCACAGTTCGGAGGAACCACACCACATGGACAGCGTCGAGATCCCCACGCCGGACGGCCCGCTGCACGCCCTGCGGTCCGGCTCGCAGGACCCGGCGGCGCCGGTCGTGCTCGCCGCCCACGGCATCACCGCCTCGGCGATGGCGTTCGCGGCGCTCGCCCGTGCCCTGCCCGCCGGCTGGACGCTGCTCGCCGTGGACCTGCGCGGCCGGGGACGCAGCAACGGCCTCCCCGGCCCGTTCGGCATGGACCGCCACGCCGAGGACCTCGCCACCGCCGCCCGCCACCTCGGCCGCCCCGTTGTGCTCGCCGGCCAGTCGATGGGCGCCTACGCCGCGCTGCGGGCCGCGGTCCGGGAGCCCGGCCTGTACCGGCGCCTCGTGCTCATCGACGGCGGCCTGCCGCTGCCCGTCCCGCCCGGCGCGGACCCCGCCGCGGTCCTGGAGGCGACACTGGGCCCGGCCATCACCCGCCTGAGGATGACGTTCCCGACCGAGGACGCCTACGTCGACGTGTTCCGCAACCACCCGGCGCTCGCCGCCGACTGGAGCGCCGACCTCGACGCGTACGCCCGCTACGACGCCACCGGCGACCCCGGCTCGATCCGCTCCCGGGTGTCCCCGGCAGCTGTGGCGGAGGACGGCCGCGACCTGCTCGTCAACGCCGGCAGCTTCGGCGACGACCTGCGCGCGCTGCGCCTGCCGGCCGCCCTGCTGCACGCCCCGCGCGGCATGTTCGGCCAGGAGCCCGGCCTGCTCCCGCAGCCCGTGGTCGACCACTGGACCGCGCAGACCGCCCTGCGCGCCGAGCTCATCCCCGACTGCAACCACTACACGATCCTCACCACCCCCCGGGCCACCGCGAGGCTCGCCGAGGTCCTCACCGCCTCGTGACGACCGGAGCTGCGACGTCGTGGACCCGTCTGGTCCGCGACGTCGCTTCCGGTCATGCAGCTCCCTGGGCGATTCCGGGTCACTAGACGTGGTGGTGACGGCGGCCGTACATGCCCGCGACCAGCCACACGCCGGCCGCGGCCAGCACGACCTGGATGGCGAGCTCGATCCAGTCGATGCCCGAGGTGTTCGCCACGCCGATCGCACCGGCGATGACGGTGCCGATCAGGGCGGCGACGATGCCGATGACGATGGTCAGCCAGATCGGGATGTTCTGCTTGCCGGGCACGACCAGGCGCCCGAGCGCGCCGATGATCAGGCCGACGACGAGCGCGGAGATGATGCCGCTGACGGTCATCTGATGCCTCCAGGTTCCCGGGATTGTGCTACGTCGGCGTACGTTCCCGGCGGAGGAGCCACCAAACCGCCCGCGGCTGACCCGGCCGCTCATTCCTCGGGCGGGGTCACTCACCTGTCCGGGGCCGGCGCCCATGAGCCTGCTGGCGTGCGGCGACTCCGCACCTGGGGCACCCGGCCGGTGGCCGGTGGTCCAAGATGGGGTGGTGATCGTGCCTGCTGTGTCGACGGTTGACTACCACACGGCCGGGGAGCCGTTCCGGATCGTGGCGGAGCCACCGGTGGCGCTGCCCGGACAGAGCGTCGCGGAGCGGCGGGTGCGGGCGATCGGCAGCCCCGACGCGCAGCGGCTGCGGGAGCTGCTGTGCTTCGAGCCGCGCGGGCACGCCGACATGTACGGCGGGTTCGTCGTGCCGCCCGACGACGACGGGGCGCATCTCGGGGTGCTGTTCTGGCACAAGGACGGGTTCTCCACCGCGTGCGGGCACGGGACGATCGCGCTCGGGGTGTGGGCGGTGGACACCGGGATCGTCGAGGCACCGCGCGACGGCACGGTCGACGTGGTCATCGACGTGCCGTCGGGCAGGGTCACGGCGCGGGTGCACCGCGACGCCGGCCGGAGCGTCGCCGTCGACTTCGTCAACGTGGCGAGCTACGTCATCGCCCGGGACGTGCCGCTCAACACGTCCCGGGGAGAGCTCGCGGTGACCGTCAGCTACGGCGGGGCGATCTACGCCTGCGTCGACGCGGCGTCCGCCGGGCTGCGCGTCGACCCTGGCCACTACCAGGACCTGATCGCGCTGGGGCGGGAGGTGAAGTGGGCGCTCAACGACAGCCCGCACGCCGTGCACCCCAGCGACCCGCGGCTCAGCGGCGTGTACGGCACGATCCTGTTCGAGGACCTGGGGGTGGCCGACGGCCAGGTGCACCAGCGCAACGTCACGGTGTTCGCGGACGGGGAGGTCGACCGGTCGCCCTGCGGGTCGGGCACCTGCGCCCGGCTCGCCGTCCTCGCCGAACGGGACAGCGCGGTGACGCTGCGGCACGAGTCCATCGTCGGGTCCGTGTTCGCCGGCACGGTGGTCGCCACCACCGCGGTCGACGGACGGGCGGCGGTCATCCCGCAGGTGACGGGGATGGCGTACCGGACGGGTGAGCACACGTTCGTCGTCGACCCCGCCGATCCCCTCGTGCCCGGGTTCGTGCTGCGGTGACCGGGCCGCTGATCCTCGACGCCGACGCCGTGCGGGACGCGTGCGGGCCCGCCGCGGCCGTCGCCGCGATCACCGCCGCGCTGCGGGCCGGTCTCGACCCGGCCGCCGACCCGCCGCGGCACGCCGTCGCCGTGCGGGCGGGCCAGTTCCTGCTCATGCCGTCGGAGGCGACCGGCACCCACGCCGGCATCAAGGTGGCGACCGTCGCGCCCGGCAACCCGGCCCGGGGGCTGCCCCGCGTCCAGGCGTCCTACCTGCTGTTCGACGCCGAGTCGCTGGGCCTGGTCGCGGTGCTGGACGGCACGGCGCTGACGACGCTGCGCACGCCGGCGGTGTCCGTCGCCGCCGTCCTGCCGCGGCTGCAAACGATGCCGGACCCGCTGCGGGTGGCGGTGTTCGGGGCGGGGCCGCAGGCGTACGGGCACGCCGAGACCCTCGCCGCGGTGCTGCCCATCGCGACCGTCACGCACCTCACCCGCGGCCGTCCGGGCAGCCGGCCGGTCGGGGACGTGCTGCGCGAGGCCGACATCGTCGTCTGCGCCACGACCGCGCGGGAGCCGCTCTTCGACGCCGGCCTGATCCGCGACACGGCGACCGTCATCGCGGTCGGCTCGCACGAGCCCGACGCCCGCGAGGTGCCGCCGGCGCTGTGCGCCCGGGCGACGGTCGTCGTCGAGGACGCCGCCACCGCCCTGCGCGAGGCCGGCGACGTCGGCATGGCCGTACACGAGCGGCGACTGCGGCCCGAGGACCTGGTCCCGATGCGTGACGTCGTCACCGGCCGCGCCCACCCGCCCGCCGACCGGCCGCTGCTGTTCAAGAGCGTCGGCATGGCCTGGCAGGACCTCGTCACCGCGGAGGCCGTCCTGGCCGTCGTCAATGCGCGTTCGCGGCGCGGCCCTCGGTGACCAGCAGGACGACGGTGCTGTCCGGGGCGGCCCGTAGCGACCGCAGCGCGGCGAGGGGCGCGGCGCCGCAGGGGCCGGCGTCGACGCCGTGGGCGGACAGGTCGCGCATCGCCGCGGCGGCCTGGGCGTCGGTGACGGTGGTGCACGCGTCGAGGCCGCCGCGGATGTACGGCCATGCGAGGCTCGACACGGTGCCGCAGTTGAGCCCGGCCATGCTGGTCGTGCCGGTCGCGACGGTGACCGGGTGGCCGGCGGCGACGCTCGCCAGGACGCACGCGGCGGAGTCCGGCTCGACGCTCACCACCGCCGTGCCGGGCGGGGCGGTGCGGCTGCGGTAGTGGGTGAGCGCGGCCTGCAGCAGCGAGCCGACGCCGGCGGGGACGACGACCAGGTCGGGACGGACGGGCAGCTCCGCGAACAGGGTGGAGTACCCGTCGACGATCCACCCCGGCACGTCCTCGTAGCCGTCCCACGCCATGTCCTGCACGAGCAGCCGGTCCCCGCCGACTCCGCCGACTCGGCCGACTCCGCCGTCCCCGCCGCCGGACGAGGCGGCGGCGGCCGCGACGGCGGTGTCGTAGTCGCCGGGGACGTGGGTGACGTCGGCGCCCTCGTCGCGGATCGCCCGCACCGCCGCCGGGTGCACGCCGTCGGGCACGTAGACGGCGGCGCGGTGGCCGAACTGCCGGGCGAAGCGGGCGACGGCGCGGCCGTGGTTGCCGTCCGTCGCGGTGACGATCGTCGCCTGCCCCGCACCGCGCCGTGCGCGCAGCGCCCGGTGGATCGCCCAGGACGCGCCGAGCGCCTTGAACGCCGGCAGCCCCAGCCGCGTCGACTCGTCCTTGGCGTAGAGCCGGGCGACACCGGCCGCGGCGGCCAGCTCGGGCAGCTCGGTGAGCGGGGTCGGGGCGTACCCGGGAAGCCGCCGGTGGAAGTCCAGCACCTCGGCGGGTGCGGGCTCGCAGCGCCAGGCCGGGTCGCGTTGCCGGTTCGCGGCCGTCATGTGGTGGCGGCCGGCAGCGCGGTGCGGACCAGGTTGACGTAGTACGCGACGCCGGTGCTCAGGACGTCGTCGTTGAAGTCGTAGTCGGCGCTGTGCAGCGACGGGCCGCCGGCGCCGTTGCCGAGCAGCGCGAAGCAGCCGGGCACCTGGTTGCTGAACGCGCCGAAGTCCTCGCTGGCGGTCCACGGCGGGGTATCGCCGTCGACGCGGTCCGCGCCGACGGTGAGCCGGGCCGCGGTCAGCGCGGTCGCCACGGCGGCGGGGTCGTTGACGGTCGGCTCGAACTCGTGCGTGTACGTGACCTCTGCCGTCGCGCCGTGCGCGGCGCAGATCCCGTCGGCGAGCTGCCGGATGCGGTGCTCCAGCGTCGCCTGTACGGCCGGCGTGAAGCTGCGCGTGTCGCCCCGGATCACGGCCCGGGAGGGGATCGCGTTGCGGGCCCCGTCGGTGGTGATCTCCGTGCACGACACGACGGCCGGGTCGGTCGGGTCGAGGTTGCGCGCCACGATCGTCTGCAGTGCCAGGACGAGCTGCGCGGCGACCACGATCGGGTCGACGACCATCTGCGGCCGGGCCGCGTGCCCGCCCCGCCCGGCGATGCGGATCTCGAAGTTGTCCTCGCTGGCCATCAGCCCGCCGGTCCGGGTGGCGATGCCGCCGGCTGGGTGCCCCGGCATGTTGTGCAGCCCGAAGATCGCGTTGACGGGGAACCGTTCGAACAGCCCGTCGGCGATCATCGCCTTCGCGCCGCGGCCGTGCTCCTCGTCGGGCTGGAACACGAAGTGCACGGTCCCGTCGATCCCCGTCGCGGCCCCGGCCCCGGCCAGTGACCGGGCCGCGCCGAGCAGCATCGCCATGTGGCCGTCGTGCCCGCAGGCGTGCATGACGCCGTCGTGCTCGGACCGGTACGGGCGCTCGCCGCGCTCCGTCAGCGGGATGCCGTCCATGTCTGCCCGCAGCGCGATCGCGCCGCCACCTGTGCCGGACCTGCCGGATCTCAGCGTGGCGACCACGCCGGTGCCGCCGACGCCGCGGGTGACCGCCAGGCCCATCCCTTCCAGCGCCGCGGCCAGGTAGTCGCTGGTGCGGTGCTCCTGGAAGCCGAGCTCCGGGATGCGGTGCAGGTCGTGCCGCCACTGCCGCAGTTGCGCGTCGAATTCCACCGGTCCAGCTTTCGCGCCGCGTGACACGTTCGTCCAGCGGATCGTTCCGAGCGGTATCGTTCGGTTCTGTCGACGGTTTGAGGTTTCGGGTTGTCGACGGTCTGGAGGGACGGGTGCTCGACCTGCGCCGGCTGCGGCTGCTCCGCGAGCTCGCCCACCGCGGCACGCTCGCCGCGGTCGCCTCCGCCCTGTCCTACAGCCCTTCGACGGTGTCGCAGCAGCTGTCACAGCTGGAGGCGGAGACCGGCACGGTGCTGCTGGAGCACGTCGGGCGCCGGGTCCGGCTCACGCCGCAGGCGCAGATCCTGGTCGCCTGCACCGACCGCATCCTGGCGGAGCTGGAGCGCGCCCAGGCCGACATCGCCGCCGCGAGCGCCGCCGCCGCGGGCGTCGTCCGGGTCGCGGCGTTCCAGACGGCCGCGCTCGCCCTCGTCCCGCCGGCGATCACGACCCTCGGACGCGGTCACCCGCGGCTGCGCGTACACCTGACGCAGGCCGAACCCGAGACGGCCATCCCGGCGCTGCTCGCCCGCGACTTCGACCTGGTCATCGTCGAGGAGTACCCGGACAGCCCGCAGCCCCCGGCCGCCGGCATCGACGTCGCGCCGCTGTGCGTCGACCCGATCAGGCTGGCGCACCCGCGGACGGTGCGCACCCCGCAGAACCAGGCGGCGGTCGCCGCCCTCGCCGGTCACCCGTGGGTGCTGGAGCCCGCGGGGACGGCGGCGAGGGCGTGGGCGGTCGCCGTCTGCCGCAAGGCCGGCTTCGAGCCCGACGTCCGTTACGAGAGCAGCGACCTGCTGCTGCACGTCCGCCTCGTCGAGTCCGGCCACGCCGCCGCGTTCCTGCCCGATCTCACCTGGCGCGGCCGCCGCCCCACCGTCGCGACCCGCCCGCTGCCGAAGCCCCAGTCCCACCGCCGCATCTCCACCGCCGTCCGCCAGGGGCACGCCGACCACCCCGCGATCCGCTCCCTCCGCCAGGCCCTCACCTCGGCGCTGCCCACCTGACCGGATCCGTGCGCGGGTGGCTCTGGACCTGGGCCGGCGGCCGGGACGTGTGGGGCGGGGCGCCCGGCTACCGCTGACCGTCCAGCCAGGGCCGGCGTCCCGGTCCGGTCGGATGTGTGCCGGTGACGCCCATGACGACGGAGTAGAGGCTTGTCTCGGCGGCGATGAAGAGGCGGTTGCGTTTGGCGCCGCCCCAGGAGACGTTGGCGACCGCTTCGGGGACCCGCAGCCGTCCGAGCAGCGTGCCGTCGGGGTCGTAGCAGTGCACGCCGTCGTTCATCGCGGCGGCCCAGAGCCGGCCGGCGTCGTCGAAGCGGAGGTTGTCGAAGCGGGCCCGGTCGCGGGTCGCCGCTTCGGCGAAGATGCGGTCCTTGGACAGGGTGCCGTCGTCGCGGACGTCGAAGACCCGGATGACGCCCGCCCGGGTGTCGGAGACGTACAGTTGCCGCTCGTCGGCGGAGAAGACCAGGCCGTTCGGCGCGCCGAAGCAGTCGGCGACCAGCCGCACCTCGCCGGTCGCGGGGTCTATCCGGTAGACGTTGTTGGATCCGATCTCGCTGTCTGCCCGGTAGCCCTCGTAGTCGCTGGTGATGCCGAAGTCCGGGTCGGAGAACCAGATCGACCCGTCGGACTTCACCGTGGCATCGTTCGGGCTGTTCAGGCGCTTGCCCTGCCACCGGTCCGCCAGCACGGTGACGGTGCCGTCGGATTCGGTCCGGGTCACCCGGCGGTTGCCCTGTTCGCAGGTGACCAGCCGGCCCTGACGATCGAGGGTGTTGCCGTTGGGGTGCCCGGCGCCGCGGCGGAAGACGCTGACCGTGCCGGTCTCCTCGTCCCAGCGCAGCATCCGGTCGTTGGGGATGTCGCTCCAGATCACCTGCCGCCAGGCGGGGAGGTAGATCGGCCCTTCCACCCACCGGCAGCCCGTGTGCAGGACCTCCAGCCGTTCGTCACCGTTCATGCACCGCCCCGCACGGAACCGGTCGTCGAACATCTCGTACAGCGCGGGGGAATCACCGCTCATGGAAACTTCCTCCCAGTTCCTGCAAACACCGAACCGAATCCTGTCTTCAGTTCAGAGTGCAGGATGCAGTACGGTGAATGCAAGGAACCGCCGAACGGAGGACCGTGGACCAGATCGACAGGACGCTGCTGGGGAAGCTGCAGGAGGACGCCGGCCAGCCCTACGCCGAGCTGGGCCGGGCCGTCGGGCTGTCCGCCGGCGCGGCCCACGAGCGCGTGCGGAAGCTGCGCGAGCGGGGCGTCATCCGGCGCACCACGGTCGAGGTCGACCCGGCCGCCGTGGGCGGCGGCGTCCTGGCCTTCGTGATGGTCGACTCGGACGCCTGGATGGGCGACTCGGCGGACGCGTTCGCGGCGCTGCCCGAGGTCCTGGAGGCGCACGTCATCGCCGGCAGCGCGTCGGTCATGGTGAAGGTCAGGACGACGACCACCGCACACCTGCAGGACGTGCTCCGCCGGATCTACGCGATCGACGGGGTCAGCGGCACGCAGGCCACCGTGGTGCTGGAGACCTTCTTCGAGCGCCCCGTCTCGCCGCAAGCCTGACGACCCGGTTCAGAATCCGATGGGTTCGCGCAGCAGCAGGACGGTGCCGCGGCCGGGTTCGAGCTCCGCGTTGAGGATGAGCACGCGGTTGGCGGCGCTGGGCCGGCCGTAGGCCGCCTGGGCGCGGGCGCTCTCCAGCGGCAGGCAGTGCACCTCGACGCGGTGCAGGGCGGCGTTCAGGTCGGGCACGACCTTCTGCGCGCCGACGATCCAGATGGCGTGGCCGGCGGCGCCGGCGTAGCCGGGCAGCTGGGAGCCGCTGGCCGAGGCGACGACGAGGGAGCCGGTCTCGGTGACCGCGGCGACGCTGCCCACGATGACGTCGGGGCTGGCGATCAGCCGCCAGATGTCGCGGGTGCCGGTGGCCCGGTCCATCGTCAGGGTCCGTGACTTGACCGCGTCGTAGCGGCCGCCGCCGTTGATGTCCGCGTCGATGCCGGACACCCGCAGCGTCTCGCTGGCACCGGTGAACACGCTGGCGCCCTCGGGGATCAGCTCCTCGACGCGGGCCCGGGCCGCGGCGGCGTCATCGAGGACCTCGACGGCGAAGTTGTTCGCCCGCAGCGCCGCCGCGGTCCGCTGCAGCCGCGCCTCGGACGCCGCACCGGTGAAGGTGGAGGCGTCGGCGTCCCTGGAGGCGTCGGTGGAGGCGGGCGCCGAGCCGGCCAGTGGGCTGGTGTCCAGGTACCTGACCTCGTAGACCCGCTCCGCGAACTTCCAGCCGTCGCCGGTGCGCCGGTAGCGGTCGTGGTAGATGGCGTAGTTCTGCCCCTGGCGGCCGTCGCGGGTGCGCACGATCTCCTGGATGTAGGTGCGGCCGGTCGCGGTGTCGCCGTCGAGCTGGACCGTGCCGGGGTGGGTGTTCTGCACGAAGAACTCCCACTGGGCCTGCAGCCGCTCACCCCCGGCCCGGATCTGCGCCGGCCCGACCAGCTCGACGGGGATGTTCGGCATCCGCAGCACGCCGTCGTCGGTGAACAGCGCGGCGAGGCGGGCGCGGTCGCGCATCATCGCCGCGTCGGTGAACTCGCCGCGCAGCGCCTCGATCTCGACGCGGTCCGCGATCGCCTGGAAGTCGGTCATCGGTGTCCCCTGCCCGTTGGATGATGGGTTCGTCTCACCGGGTTCGACAGCACAGCGCACCGGAGTGTGAGGCGACGAGGCCGACCTCACAATCCGGGAGGCTGCCGTGTCGTACCGGTGAAGCACCTGCCACCGAGGGAGCCGTTGCGGCCATGACCACCCCAGCGATCATCAACGAGCGCCGTCAGCTGATCAATCTGGCCTACCGGCTGCTGGGCTCCCTCGCGGAGGCCGAGGACGCCGTGCAGGAGACGTATGCCCGCTGGTACGCCATGCCCCGCGAGCAGCAGCAGGCCATCGAGTCGCCCGGCGCCTGGCTGACGACGGTCGCCAGCCGCATCTGCCTCAACCTGCTCGGCTCGGCCCGGGCCCGGCGGGAGCGCTACGTGGGCGAGTGGCTCCCGGAGCCGCTGCCCGACCGCACGGAGTGGACCGGCGGCGCCCCGGCGGACCCCGCCGACCGGGTCACCCTCGACGAGTCCGTCAACATGGCGTTTCTCGTGATGCTCGAGTCGATGACGCCGGCCGAACGGGTCGCGTTCATCCTCCACGACGTCTTCCGCTACCCGTTCGCCGAGATCGCCGAGATCGTCGGCCGCACCCCGGCGGCGTGCCGCCAGCTGGCGTCCTCGGCCCGCCGCCGCATCCGCGCCGCGCAGGCGCCCGCGACCCCGCCGGCCCGGCAGGCCGCCGTCGTCCGGGCCTTCAAGGCGGCCTGGGAGGCCAAGGACGTCGACGCGCTCATCGGCCTGCTGGACCCCGGTGCCACGGCGGTCGCCGACGGCGGCGGGCTGGCCACCACGTTCCTCCAGCCGATCGAGGGCGGCGCGCGGATCGCCCGCGCCTGGGTCGAGATCGCCGAGCGGGTCCCGCGGGGCACGACGTTCCTGGAACGCACCGTCAACGGGCGGCCCGGCCTGGTCGCCCGGCACGCCGGCCGGACCCTGACGGTGTTCGCGTTCACCGTCACCGGCGACCGGATCACGCGCATCTGGGTGGTCCGCAACCCGGAGAAGCTCCGGCAGTGGATGACCGCCTGAGGCGGCCTGAGGCGGCACAGCCGGCCGGCATGTGGTACTCCTGTCGATGATCGCATCGACGGAAGGGGCACCCCTTGATCGAAGATCAGGTCACCGCCGGCACCTTCGCCGGGCGGCTCCTGGACGACGGACTGTCGCCCCGGGCGTTCGGCGAAGGCCCGCCGGCGAGCGCGTGGGCCGGGTCGGGTGACGCGCTGCGGCAGCTGGGGCTCGGTCCCGGCGCCGAGGTCCGCGTGCGGGACCTGGTCGCGGTCCTCGAGGGGCGGCACGCCGGGACGTCGGCGCGGGTGCTGCGCGAGCCGGTCTTCTACCAGGTCAGGAACACCGCCCTCGCCGGCACCGGCCACGCCTTCGAGCTCGACGGGGTGCCCGCGGCGCTCATCGACGACGAGGCGTACTGGAGCAACACCGGCTGCGCCGCCGGCGCGTCCTGACCCGTCGCACGCAGGCCCCGGAACCATCGACGGCGGATCGAAGCACTTGACATGCCGGAGACGCCGACGTGACACTTCGGGCAGTGCTGAGAGCGCTCTCACCGCCATGACGGCGCCCGGCAGATGAGCAGAGGGAGCTGGTAGGCATGCGTGCCATACCGAGATCGCTGTACTACGCGGCGATTGTGACAACGTTGACAGGGGTGACGGCGGTCGGGCTGGCCATGGCGAGCGCGAACGCGGCCGTCGTGGGCAACCCGATCATCGGGCCCGGCGGCAAGTGCGTCGACGTGTCCGGCGACGACACCGGCGTCAACGGCACCGCCGTCCAGCTCTGGGACTGCCAGAGCGGCGCCGCCGACCAGCACTACACGTGGAGCGGCAGCGCGCTGACCGCGATCGGCCGGTGCCTCGACATCACCAGCGGCGGCACCGCCAACGGCACCAAGCTGCAGCTGTGGGACTGCAACGGCACCGGCGCGCAGCAGTGGGTCGCCCAGGCCGACGGGTCGCTGCGCAACCCGCAGTCCGGGCGGTGCATGGACTCCCCCAGCGGCGCCACCGCCAACGGCACCCGGCTGCAGATCTGGGACTGCAACGGCACCGGCGCCCAGAAGTTCGCCATCACCACCACACCACCGCCGAGCGGCACGTGCCCGACCTACTCCGACACCCCGGACCTCGGCCCCAACGTCCACGTGTACGACCACGGGATGAGCGACGCCGCGATCCAGTCCTCGCTCAACAGCGTCTTCGAGGCGCAGAAGAGCACGCAGACCGCGCAGTTCGCGACCAGGCGCGACGCGCTGCTGTTCAAGCCCAGCGCCACCCCGTACAACGTGGGCGCCAACATCGGGTTCAACACCTCGATCGCCGGTCTCGGCCTCAACCCCGACGACACCAGGATCAACGGCGCCGTCACCGTCGACGCCTTCAACGCCAGCGACGCCGGCAACGCGACCCAGAACTTCTGGCGCTCGACGGAGAACCTGTCGGTGAACACGCTCGGCGGCACCAACCGGTGGGCGGTCGCGCAGGCGGCGCCGTTCCGGCGGATGCACATCATCGGCGGGCTCAACCTGTTCCCCGCCAGCTACGGCTGGGCCAGCGGCGGCTACATCTCCGACTCGAAGATCGACGGCAACACCGAGTCCGCGTCGCAGCAGCAGTGGTACACCAAGGACAGCACGCTCGGCAGCTGGAGCGGCTCGAACTGGAACATGGTCTTCTCCGGCACGCCCGGCGCGCCGGCGACGAACTTCAACACCAACCCGGCCGCCGGCCCGCGGTACACCACCCTCGGCACCACGCCCGTCTCGCGGGACGTGCCGTACCTGTACATCGACGGCGCCGGCAAGTACCGGGTGTTCCTGCCGTCGCTGCGCACCAACGCGTCCGGGCCCAGCTGGGCCGGCGGCTCGACGCCCGGCTCGTCGCTGCCGATGAGCACCTTCTACGTCGCCAGGCCCAGCGACTCCGCCGCGACGATCAACACGGCGTTCGCCAACGGCTGCAACGTCCTCTTCACCCCCGGCGTGTACCACGTCAACCAGACGCTGCACGTCACGAAGGCCAACACGGTCGTGCTCGGCCTCGGGTACGCCACCATCATCCCCGACAACGGCGTCAACGCGATGGACGTCGCCGACGTCGACGGGGTCCGGCTCAAGGGCCTGCTCTTCGACGCCGGCACCACCAACAGCGACACGCTGCTGAAGGTCGGCCTGGCCAAGACCGGGGTGTCGCACGCCGCGAACCCGACCACGATCCAGGACGTGTTCTTCCGCATCGGCGGCATGGTCGCCGGCAAGGCCACCAACAGCCTGGTCGTCAACACCAACAACACGATCATCGACCACATCTGGGCGTGGCGCGCCGACCACGGCAGCGGCGTCGGCTGGACCGTCAACACCGCCGACAACGGCCTCACCGTCAACGGCGACAACGTCCTGGCGACCGGCCTGTTCGTCGAGCACTACCAGAAGAACGAGGTCGTCTGGAACGGCGCCGGCGGCAGGATCGTGTTCTTCCAGAACGAGATGCCGTACGACCCGCCGAACCAGGCCGCGTGGATGAACGGCTCCACCCAGGGCTACCCGGCGATCAAGGTCGGCTCCGCGGTCACCACGTTCGAGGCGTGGGGCCTGGGCAGCTACTGCTTCTTCAACGTCAACAACAGCGTCGCGTCCGCCCGCGCCTTCGAGGTCCCGGCCGTGGCGGGCGTCAAGTTCCACAACATGGCGATCGTGTCCCTCGGCGGCGTCGGCACAATCTCGCACGTCATCAACAACACCGGCGCGGCCGCGAACTCCACGACCAACAACGTGTACCTGCTCAACTTCCCGTAAGACGCCTGGACATGCATCCGCGAGTCCCAGCCATGGAAGACCGCCGGTCCGCGCGCTGAGATGGGTGCATGACAACGCTTGTCCTCGGCGGCACCGGCAAGACGGGACGCCGCGTCGCGCAACGCCTGCGCGGCGCCGGCGTCCCGGTCCGTATCGGCTCCCGCACCGCCCCGCAGCCCTTCGACTGGACCGACCCGGCGACGTGGCAGCCGGTCCTGTCCGGCGTCCGCAGCGTGTACGTGTCGTATCAGCCGGACCTCGCCGCACCCGGCGCACCGCAGGCCATCCAGGCGTTCACCGACCTCGCCGCCGCCTCCGGCGTCACCCGCCTCGTGCTGCTGTCCGGCCGCGGCGAGGACGAGGCGGCCGTGTGCGAGCAGATCGCGCGGTCCGCCGGCGTCGAGTCGACGGTCCTGCGCTGCAGCTGGTTCAACCAGAACTTCAGCGAGGATCACCTCCTGGAGCCGGTCCTCGCCGGCGAGGTCGCGCTGCCCGTCGGCGACGTCCCGGAGCCGTTCGTCGACGCCGACGACATCGCCGACGTCGCCGTCGCGGCGCTCACCGAGGAGGGCCACGACGGCCAGGTGTACGAGCTGACCGGCCCGCGCCTGCTCACCTTCGCCGGCGCGGTCGCCGAGATCGCCGCCGCGACCGGCCGCGACATCACGTTCGTCCAGGTGCCGGCCGCCGACTACGCGGCGCAGTTGCCGCCGGAGCTCGCCGACCTGCTGATGTACCTGTTCACGACCGTGCTCGACGGCCGCAACGCCCACCTGACCGACGACGTGCGGCTCATCCTCGGCCGGGAGCCCCGGGACTTCGCCGACTACGCCAAGCAGACGGCCGGCACCTGGATCATGTGACCGTTCAGTACACGTACGGCCAGCCCGCCGCGTCGTAGCCGAGGCGGTTGATGCCCAGCAGCGACGCGCCGTTGTCGGCGTAGTAGTGGTACACGAGCTGGTCGCCGTCGCTGTCGGCGAGGACCGCCTCGTGGCCCGGACCGTGGACGCTGCCGTGCGACGCCAGCACCTGCGTGCCGCCCCCGGACGTCATCGCGAGACCGGCCCTGTCGACGTACGGGCCGGTGGGGCTCGCCGAACGCCCGGCCATCACCCGGTACGTGCTGCTCGCACCCTGGCAGCAGCGGTCGAACGACACGTACAGGTAGTACCAGGCGCCGCGCTTGACGATGAACGGCGCCTCGATACCCGGGCCGTAGCTCGCGAGGCTGTGCATCGTCGTGCCGGACCGCTTGCCGGTGGCCGGGTCGAGCGGGATCAGCTTGATGCCGGTCCAGAACGACCCGAACGACAGCCACCACCGGCCCTGGTCGTCGACCAGCAGGTTCGGGTCGATCGCGTTGAAGTTGTCCGACGTCCGGGACTCGACGACGAGACCCTGGTTGGTCCAGCTGCCGGACGCGCCGGTGGTGCTGGTCGCCAGGAAGATCGCCGAGTGGTTGGAGCCGAACGTCGACGCCGAGTAGTACAGGTAGTAGCGGCCGTTGCGGAACGAGAGGTCCGGCGCCCACAGGTTCCGGGAGCCGCCCGTGTACGGGGTGGTCCACGACGCCCCGCCGGGGAAGACGGACCCGGCGTTGCGGAAGGCGACCCGGTCGGTGGACGTCTTCAGCGCGATGTTGGTGCCGGTGTGCGCGACCAGGTACGTGCCGTCGGGTCGCTTGACCACGGTCGGGTCGTGCACGCCGGTGTCACCGGTCACCCGCGCCGGCATCGGGTACGAGGGCACGGCGGCACCCACGACGGACCCGCCCGTCCTGGGTGCCGCCGCCGCCGACGCCGGTGGCAGCGCGTACACCACCCCCAGCAGCGACACGGCCGCCGCGAGCGTGACCAGTCGCGTCCCCATCACGCCCACGCCGGCGCGGGGACCCAGCTCACGTCGTCGGCCCACAGCCCGGTCGCGTCCCAGGCGTTCGAGCCGCCGTTGCTGGCGATGTACACGTTGTTGCTGTAGTGCCGGATGAACCGGTCCGGGAAGTTCGCCGACGCGAACGAGTTGCCCTGCCCGTTGCGGCCCGTCTGCGGGCAGAACGTCGCGTCGGAGGCGAACAGCGCCGAGCCGTCGTTGGCGTGCAGGAACAGCTGGTAGTTCTGGTGCCGCAGGTAGCTGCCGGCGGCGTTGCGCGCCTCGAACGAGACGCAGGCGCTGTTGGCGAGGCCGGCGCGGACCGTGAACGACGCGTTGCTCTTGTCGGTGGCGGAGCTGGACGCGCTGACCACCTGGGTGGAGACGGTCGCGCCGGAGTGGCTGATGTACCGGGTGGTGCAGCACGCGGTGGTGGCGCGCAGCGACACGTTCGACCCGACCGCCGGGCCGCTGGTGGAGCCGGACGTGCCGTAGCCGGCGGCGACGATGTTGGCCTGCACGGCGTTCTCCGTCGCGTCCGACGGGTAGCCGGACGTCATCACGCCCTCGTAGAACGTGCCGGCGGCGCCGACGCTGTTGTCGCCGCCGATGCCGAGGATGATGGCGCCCTCCTTCTTCATCGGGTTGTAGCCGGCGACGTTCGGCCGGGCGCCGTTGTAGAACGTGCCGAGGCTGCCGGACTGGGCGTTGCCGCCGCGGATCGCCCAGTGGTTCGGCTCGCCCTTGACGATCGCGGTCAGGAACCGGTGGCTGATGCTCGGGTCGCCGGCGTTGTAGCGCTGGTTCACGCCGGAGAACAGGCCGTTCTCCAGGTCGGCCATGATCCACGGGCCGTTGCCTGCGCCGTAGCCCCAGACCTTGTTGCTGCCGAAGTAGATGGCCTCCATGGTGCCGTTGCCGTTGTCGCGGCTGTTGGTCTCGGCGTTGCCGTAGTCGAAGCAGCAGCCGCCGTTGTAGTGGGTGCCGTCGAAGATCGCGTACATGCCCTCCGGCTGGTCGCCGCGGGCGATGCCGTTCGTGGCGTTGTTGCGGTACCCGGTGCCGGGCGCCACGAAGACGCCGTACACCTTGTGCCCGCCGACCGTGACCGGCGCGGCCGTGGCGTTGGCCAGGTTGTCGTAGCCACCCGCGGCCGGGCCGTTGAAGCCGCCGGGCGGTGCCTGCGTGAGCCGGTTGTTGCGGCCCGTCTGGTCGTAGATGATCGTGATCAGGCACGACGTGCCGGCGCAGAAGCTGTCCTGCGTGGCGGCGTCGGCGTAGCTGCCGGCGCTGACCGGCGCGATGTCCCTGGTGGTGTTGTCGGAGGCGCGGCGGACCTGGTAGAGCGGGCCGCTGTACGTGCCGTAGAGCGCGCGGGTGGTGCTGTGCGCCGCGACGCACGGGGTGCCGCCGGCGGCGTAGATGTCGCACGGCTGGCTGGTCGCCGCCTGCGAGGTGCCGGCGCCGGCGACGAGGACGCCGGTGAGCAGCGCCCCGGCGAACGCTCCGGCGAGGGCGGCGCGGCGCAGGCGCCGCCGGGTCGGTCGTTGAGTCATCATGACCCCTTCCATCAATGGTCGCCAACGCGCGGCGGACGGTTGGCGGATGCGATGTTATCGCTCACATCGATGATGTCAAGTACATCGATCTTCGCACCTTGAGCTGCTCACGAAGGATTGGTGAGCGCCAACATCCGTGGCCGTGAAACTTTCCACTTTCGGAAATTCGCTGGCGCCGGACGGGCCACCGGTGTTGCCTGGCGCGCGTGATCATCATCGGCGCCGCGAACGGCGCGCTCGGCCGGCTCGTCATCGACCACCTGCGGACCCACCACCCGCACCTGCCCCTCACCGCCGCGGTCCGCGACCCCACCCGCTGCACCGACCTCACCACCCGCGGCGTCGACGTCCGCCACGGCGACTACGACGACCCCGACACGCTGCGCACCGCCTTCCAGGGCGCGGACCGGCTGCTGCTCATCTCCTCCCCCGAGCTCGACCCCGACCGCCGGACCCGCCAGCACCGCAACGCCCTCGACGCGGCCGTCGCCGCAGGCGTACGGACCGTCGCCTACACCAGCTTCCTCGGCGCCGACCGGTCCGGCGACGGCCTCAACGCCGCCCACCACGCCACCGAACGCGCGATCGCCGACAGCGGTCTCCCCGCCACGATCCTGCGCAACCCCTTCTACTCCGAGGCGTTCGTCAACCCGACCCTCCGCGACGCCACCACCCTGCCCGATGGCACCGGCGGCCGCGCCCTCAACACCGCACCGCGGTCCGACCTCGCAGCCGCGGCGGCGTCGGTACTGGTGGACGACGCGCACCTCGGCAGGTCCTACGACCTCACCGGTCCACTGTGGACATACGCGGACCTGGCGGCGGCCGTCACCGACCTGACCGGCCGCCACGTCGACGCCGTCGCCACCGACGACGTGCCCGGCCCGCTCGGCTTCCTCATGCGCCTCGCCAAGGCCGGCATGCTCGAACACCAGACCCCCGACCTCGAACACCTCCTGGGCCGCCCGCCCACCACCCTCCGCGAGGCCACGGCCGCCGCGCTCGGCGCCGCCCCCGCCTGACCACACCGGCCCCGGCCCTCAGCGGGAGGGCAGGTGCCGACGGTAGGAGCGCACGAGCAGCAGCCCGCACACCACACCCACGCCCGCGAGGCCGAGCAGCAGGGCGGGAACGGCGACGCCCGTCCGCCCCGCGACGAACGACAGGACGGTGGGGGCGAGGAAACCACCGTAGGCGACCGCGTAGAAGACGCCGGTGAGCCCGGCCAGGCCGGCGGGGCCCGCGATGCGCTGCACCTCCAGGACGCCGGAGACCATCGCGACCCCCATACCGGCACCCGACACCGTCGCCGCCACGATGCCCAGCGGCCAGGAGTGCCAGTGCACGGCGACCGCGACCAGCACCGTGGCGGCGACGATGACCGCCACGCCGGTGAGCAGGCCGCGCGCGCTGTCCAGCGCGTCGAGGCGCTTGGCCCACGGCTGCACCAGCGCCGACGCGGCGAGGGCCACCGCCGTGAGCAGGGTCGCGTACGCGATACCGAGCCCGCCGGTCACGCCGGCGAGCAGGACCGGCAGGTAGCCGTACCCCAGGCCCGCGGCCGCGAACGTCCACGGCGCGGCGACCACCACGACGCGGGTGAACCGGCGATGTCCCGCCGCGGGCACGCGCAACCGGCTGCGCAGCGGACCGGGCACTCCCCCGGTCGTGACGGTCTCCGGCGCGCGCGGCACCAGCCACAGCAGCGGCGCCGCCAGCACCACGTGGATCAGGAACGGCAGCCGCTCCGGCCACGGACCCCACTGGGCGATCAGGCCGGCGGCGACAGCCCCAGCGGCCGAGCCCAGGGAGAACGCCAGGGCGGCGCGACGCGCTCCCGTGCCGGCGTCGGCGCCGAGATCGAACGGAGGCTGGGAAAGCTCCTTCAGCCAGCTGGTGCCGACGCACGTGGCCGTGCCCACCGCCACGCCGGCCAGGAACCGGCCCAGGCAGATCATCCACGGCCCGGACTCGCCGAAGGTGAGGGCGGCGCTGGTCGCCAGCGCGGCGGCGGCACCGGCCGCCATCACCGGCCGGCGGCCGAAGCGGTCGCTGAGCGCGCCGCTGAGCAGGAACGCCGGGACCAGCCCGAGCACGTACACGCCGAGGAAGCCGTTGACCGCGGCCGTCGAATAGTGCTGCCGCTGCTGGTAGAGCAGCAGCAACGGGCTGAACTGGTTGCCCGACCAGGTGCACAGGAACATGACCGCGAACACCGGCACCCAGGCCCGGGTCCGGGCCGGCGCGGCCGTCGGCCGGGCGGCGACCGCGGTCACAGCAGTCCCTGATGTCGGGCGAGGTGCCGCGCCAGCACCGCGTCATACCCGGCGGCGTCGTGCTCGCACAGGCACCGCGCCAGCTCCCGGTGGTCGGCGTACGACGCGGCCGGCGCGACGTCGGTGCTGGTGAGCACCACGTACGCGAGCCGCAGCTGCCGGTCGCGCAGCAGGTCGTAGAAGTGCTCGGCGATGGGGTTGCCGGACAGGGCGACGACCGCGGTGTGGAAGTCGATGTCGGCCACGACGAACGCGCCGACGTCCCCGGCCGCCATGGCCGCCTCCTGCCGGGCGAGCGGGCCCTCCAAAGCGCGCGACACCTCGTCCGGGTCACGGCGGCGGGCGGTGATCCGGGCGGCCGCTGTCCGCTCCAGGGCGCCGCGCATCTCCAGCACGTCGGCGGCCTCGCTCATGGGGATCGGCGACACCGTCGCGCCCTGCCGCGACGAGAGCCGGATCAGCCGCTCGGCCTCCAGCCGCAGGAACGCCTCGTGCACCGGGGTCCGGCTCAACCGCAGATCGGCGCAGATCTGCCCCTCGCTGAGCCGGTCACCGCCCGCCAGCTCGCCGCGGATGATGCGGCCCTTGGTGTACGCGTACGCGCGCTCCGCCGCCGACCCGGTCGTCTCGATCGTCACAGCGGCCAGGCTACCCCGTTGCATGCATCGTTGCATGCAACGGGAGTGACGGCCGGCACGTCGCGTAGGCTTTCCTAGGATGCTAGGAACCGAGGTACATGAGGGCCTCGGCGGCGACGGGGCGGAAGCCGGCGGCCTGGAAGGCGCGGACGCTGCGGGCGTTGCCTGCCGCCTGCTGTGACCAGACGGACTCCCCCGCCGGGACGAGGTGCCGGGCCGCGGTGGCCAGCGCGCGGCCCAGCCCCCGGTCCTGGGCGTCCTCGTCGACCTCGATCGCCGTCTCCCAGCGGCCCGCCACTCCCCGGCCGAGGACGACGATCCCGCCGTCGGCGGACCACACCCGCACCTCGTCGCGGTGGTGCAGCGCGCGCCGGACCCGGGGGTGGTCCGGATCGGTGAGCTCGCGGAGCCGTACCGGCGGATCTCCGGGCAACGGGGCGGCCACGGTCAGCAGGTCGATCGTGTCCATGGCGCGCGACGTGCGCTCGAGCAGCGCCGCGAGGAAGCGTGGTGGGCACGGGCGTAGGGTCGGGCGTGGCACACGCCAGTTGCCGCCATGAGCGGCGGTCGATTACGGGGGGACAGCGATGGCGACATTCGGCCGTGACGACGAGCTGCGGGGAGCGCGGTTCACGGACGCGGACCTGCGGGGCGCCCGGTTCGCCGGGGCGGACCTGTCCGGGGCCGTGATGCGGGGCGTCGAGCTGCGGGGCGTGGAGCTCGACTCGCCGTGGCTGTTCGAGGACGGCAACGTCCTGCTGGTCAACGGGGTCGACGTGCTGCCGTTCGTCGAGGCGGAGCTCAACCGGCGGTTCCCGGGGCGGGCCGCACGACAGGCGGAGGACCCCGACGGGCTGCGGGCGGCGTGGACAGCGGTCGAGGGCGCGTGGGCGGCGACCGTCGCGCGGGCGGCGGCGCTGCCGGACGGCACGGTCGACGAGGCGGTGGACGGCGAGTGGTCGTTCGCGCAGACCCTGCGACACCTGGTGGTCGCCACCGACATCTGGCTGGGCAAGGCGATCCTGCGGGTCGAGCAGCCGTTCCACCCCATCGGCCTGCTGTACTCCGGCGCGGAGCAGGACGGCCACGACACGTCGGTCTTCACGGCCGGGACGCCGCCGTTCGCGGAGGTGCTGGAGGCCCGGGCGGGCCGGGTCGCGATGGTCCGCGACTTCCTCGACGGCGTCACGGCCGACGAGCTGGCCGCGACCCGCCACAACCCGCACGCGCCCGAGCGCGAGAAGACCGTGCGCTCGTGCCTGCACGTGATCCTGGAGGAGGAGTGGGAGCACCACCGCTACGCCGTGCGCGACCTCGACGCGATCGAGGCCCGCGCGTCATGACGTGAGACCGGCGGGCGCGGGTGGCGGCCAGGCCACCCGCGCCCGCCCGGCTGCTCGACCCGGGTGCAGGTGCTCATCAGGGCAGGTACGCGATCTGCGGCACCCACACGGTGGTGTCGTAGCCGTTGTTGCCGTTCCTGTTGACGTTGAAGTACAGCCACTCGCCCTTGGTGACGGGGATGTCGACCGGCGCGAACGGCAGCGTGGTGCCCGGCGCGACGATCGCGGCGGGGCTGTCCCATGCGGGCCACACCGTGACGACGGGCGACTTGAAGGACGACGTCGACCGGTTGATGGTGATCCGGACGCCGTCGGCGCCGCTGCCGCCGGCGGTGAAGATGCCGCCGCCGGCGCTCACCCGCACCGTCCCGGTTCGTGGGGCCTGCCAGGCGCGGGCGACGTCGTAGGTGCTGCCCGGGTGCATGCCGACCGAGTCGATGAGCGCGAACTGCTCATCGCCGTGCCAGCGCAGGTCCTGGTCGTTCCAGTTCATCATGAAGTAGCGCATGCCGGGGGCTGGGAACCGCTGCACGTAGTCCAGGCCGTTCTCGCCGTGCTTGCCCGTGTAGTCGGTGCCGAGGCTCACCGCGCTCCGGTTGAAGCCGGCGGCGTTCAGGGTCACCTTCTGCCGGTACAGCCAGCGGAACTCCTTGGCGATGTCCGTGGTCGGCTCGTCGCGCGGCCAGACGAAGTAGTAGCCGAAGTAGACGTAGAACTCCCGGCCCACCTCGCCGTTGTCGGAGCCGTCGAGGTTCACGATCGTCTCGTAGGGCGACAGCGTCGGCTTGTTCACCGCGTCGCTGTTGAGCAGCCAGGTCGGCGTCTCGAAGTGCGTCGGGTCGTCACCGAAGGCCAGGAAGACGCCCCGCCCTGCGCCGGCGCTGCCGCCGGCCATCAGGTACTTGCCGAGGTAGGTGCTGTAGGCGGCGTCGCCATGGGTGCCGTAGTCGTTGGTCTCGCCCGCCGGCATGACCCAGCCCCCGACGCCGTTCATGCCGGGCGAGGTGAAGCCGCTGTTACGGTCGAGCTTCATCCACGTGCTGACGGTGCCGCGCCGGGCGGCGTCCAGGACCTCGGTGACCGGCGCCCGGGCCACCGTCGGGACCCCCGGCTCGGTGAAGTACACGTAGAAGTAGCCGTCCTTGACGACGAACGGCATGCCGCCGATGTTGCCGTTGGCGCCGGTCTGCTGCTTGACTTCCGCGGCGATGGTCTTGCCGAGGATCTGGAAGTGTTCCCCGTCGTCGGTGGAGTACGCGAGGCCGCCGGCCCACCAGCCGGACGTGGCCGGGTTGGCGTTCTCGATGTGGCAGAACGCGAGCAGGTGCCCCTCGGGCGTGCGGTAGATGTTCTCGATCCACCAGGTGCCGTCGAACTGGTTCAGGTTGGTGAACCGGACACTGGCCTGGTCGTGGTAGACGGGGGTCTGCGCCGGGTGCCTGAGGTCGCCACGGAACTTCTGCAGCCGGCCGCCGGAGGAGTGGTAGAAGTCGAAGGAGCCGTTCTTCGGCACCACCGAGACGCTCGCGTCCAGGGCGTCGTTGATGCCGATGTGCTCGAAGTCGTCGGGGCCCATCACGAGCTCGGCCTGGTCCAGGGCGAACTTGGGGGTGTAGCCGTAGCTGATCCGCGGGAACCACGAGGTCGAGTCGTTGTATGTGGTGCCGTTCTTGTTCACGTGGAACAGCAGCTGGTCACCGGCGGCGACGGTGGTCTGGAAGATGTGCTGGGCCATGAAGCCCGGCCGGATCTCCTGGTACGCGTCGGACGGCCAGACCTTGGTGAGCGTGCTGCCGCTGCGCTGGCGCACGAACGCCCGGACGCCGTCGATGTCGTGGTTGGCCGGGTCGCCGTAGTCACGGCTGTCGATGGTGCCGCGCACCGTGACCGTGCCGGCCCGCGGCGCCGTCCAGCCGATCACCGCGTCGTTGACGTCGGGGTGCATCCCGCTGCGGGCGATGATGCAGAACTCGCAGTTGCCGCGCCAGCGGTGCTCGAGCGGCTTCCAGTCCATCTCGCTGTAGGCGGTGCCGTCCCATTGCAGATAGGACCATTCGTTGGTGTTCTTCGTCTCGGCGAAGCCGATCGCGTACTGGTAGTCGTCGGGTAACGCCTCGACGGCCGCGGCGGCCGGAAGTGGTCGCAGGATCTGGAGCAGCATCAGCGCGCAGGTGACGAGCGCGAGCATGCGGAACCGTCTGTTCAACGTGAGCCCCCGTGGCTGCCGAACCGAATGCGTGCACCGTACTGAAGGCGGTCGAAGTCAGCAACCCCGCCATTGAGCGATCGCTCAAACCGTGTCAGACTCCCGTTTGAGCGATCGCTCAATGGGGAGGAGCAGTCATGAAGGTCGTCGTCGCGGGCGGGTCCGGCGGGCTCGGGCGGGCGGTGTCGCGGGACCTGACCGCGCGCGGGCACGAGGTCGTCGTGCTGAGCCGCTCGCCGGCCGCGCCGGGGTCGGGGCGGTGGGTGCGCTGGGACGGCGCGACCGTGGGCGCGTGGGCCGGTGAGCTGCGCGGCGCCGCCGTCGTCAACCTGTGCGGCGCGCTGGTGGACCGGCCGCCGACCGCGGCGAACGTCGCGCTGCTGACCCGCTCCCGCGTCGAGCCGACCCGGGCGCTCGCCCGCGCCGCCGCCGAGGTCGACGCCCGGGTGCCGGTGTGGGTGCAGATGAGCACCCTTGCCATCTACGGCGACGCCGGCGAGGCCGTGCTCGACGAGACCGCGCCCGCCGCCGACGGCCCGGCGCAGATGGCCGGCGTCGCCCGGGCCTGGGAGGAGGCGGCGGCGGACGTGCCGGCGCGGCGCAGGATCGTGCTGCGCACCGGCATCGTCCTGGAGCCCGGCACGCCGGCGATGCGGCGCCTGACGGGGCTCGTGCGGTGGGGGCTCGGCGGCCGGGTCGGCGACGGGCGGCAATGGATCAGCTGGCTGCACGTCGCCGACCTGCTCGCCGTCATGCGCCGGTGCCTGGACGACGACCCGGCGCTGAGCGGGGTCGTCCACGCGACGTCACCGCGGCCGGTGCGCAACGCGGAGCTCATGGCCACCCTCCGGCGGGCGCTGCACCGCCCGCCGGCACCGCCCACCCCGGCCACGCTGGTCCGGCTCGGGGCGCGGGTGCTGCGGACCGACCCGGCACTCGCGCTGACCGGCCGTCGGTGCGTCCCGGCGCGGCTGGAGGCGGCGGGCTTCCGGTTCGCCCACCCCGAGCTGCGGGGCGCGGTCGCCGACCTGCTGGCGGGCGGCCCGCGCCCGGCCCCGCACCGCTGAGGACGGTCGCGCGGGTCATGCCCATGTGTCTCGGCGAGCCCGGCGGCCGGCCGGCGGCCGTCCGGCGGCCGTCCAAGCCCGATCGGTTGACGGTGCGGGTGGTTCGCCGCACCGGCTGACGCAGGCGTTTGGAGCGCCGCGGCGCGGGCAGCGGGCCCGCCGTGCCCACGACTGCGCCGACGGCGGCTCCGGCGCGGTCGCCCCGCCTGCCGGCACTCGACGGCGTCCGGGCCGTCGCGCTGTGCGCGGTCCTCCTCGTGCACGGCATGCCCGGCCTGCTGCCGGGCGGGTTCCTCGGCGTGGACCTGTTCTTCGTCCTGTCCGGCTTTCTCATCACCTCGCTGCTGCTCCGCGAGGCCGAGACGACGGGCCGGATCTCGCTGGGCGGCTTCTGGCTGCGCCGGGCCCGGCGGCTGCTGCCCGCGCTGCTGCTCATGGTCGCGTTCGTGCTGCTCACCGCCCGGTGGCTGCTGCCCGCGCAGGACCCGGCGCCGCTGCGGACCGACGCCGTCGCGGCGCTCACCTACTGGGCGAACTGGCGGATGGCGGACCGGGGCGGCGACTACTTCACCGAGACCGCCGCCGCGTCGCCGTTGCAGCACACCTGGTCCCTCGCCATCGAGGAGCAGTTCTACCTGCTGTGGCCGCTGCTGCTGATCCTGGCGCTGCGCCTGCCGCGGCGGCGGCTCGTCATCGGGATCGGCGCGCTGCTCGGCGCGGCCGCCTCGGCGGTCGCCGCCGCGTCGCTGCCGGCCACAGACGGCACCGACGGCACGGACCGGCTCTACTTCGGCACCGACACCCGTGCCTGCGCGCCGCTCATCGGCTGTGCGCTCGCGGCGGCCCTGCCGGTGCTGACCCGGCACACCACCCTCCGCCGTTGCGCCGCGGCCGCCGGTGTACCGGTGATCTGCGCCGGCCTGGCTGCCGCGCACGGCGACTCCCCGTGGCTGTTCCACGGCGGGCTGGCCCTGTTCGCGGTCGCGGCCGCCGCGGTCGTCGGCGAGCTCGCCGCCGCGCCGTCCTCCCCGGCCGCCCGCCTGCTGAGCGGCCGTGCCATGGTCCTGCTCGGGCGGGTCTCGTACGGCGCGTACCTGTGGCACTGGCCGCTGTTCGCGGTCCTCGACGCCGACCGCACCGGGCTCACCGGCGTCCGGCTCTTCGCGGCCAGGGTGACCACGACCCTGCTCGTGGCCGCGGTCAGCTTCGTCCTGGTGGAGCAGCCGATCCGCCGTCCGGGCGCGGTCGCCGCCGGCCGGCGGTGGCTGCTGCCGCTGGGCGCCACGGCGACGGCGTCCGCGGCAACGGTCCTCGCCCTGCTGGCGGGGCCGCCCGCCGTTCCGCCGCCCTCGAACGCGGTCGCCGCGCCCCCACTGGCCACGGTCGCCGCCCCGCAGGGCACGGGCTCCGCGCCCGCCGGCGGCCCGGTGACGGCCCGCCCCGGCCGGCGCGCCGGTCCCCCGCGGGTGATGGTCATCGGCGACTCCGTGTCGTGGACCCTCGGCGCGTACTGGCCCGGCGACCCCCGCTTCGAGCTCGACAACCAGGGCGTCCAGGGCTGCGGGATCGCGGTCCTGCCGGAGTTGCGCTACGGCGGCGACCCGCACACCAACCTCCCGTACTGCGCGACGTGGCAGTACCGGTGGGGCAGCTCCGTGGCGAAGGCCGAACCCGACGTGGTGGTCGTGCTGCTGGACCGGTGGGAGCTGATGGACCGCCGGCTCGACGGCCGGTGGACCCACGTCGGCGAGCCGGACTACGACGCATACCTCGCCGGCCAGCTCCGGACCGCGATCGACCTCGCCGCCGGGCGCGGCGCCCGGGTCGCGCTGCTGACCGCCCCGTACACGCGACGCCAGGAACGACCGGACGGCGGTCTGTGGCCCGAGGACACCCCGGAGCGCGTCGACGCGTGGAATCGTCTGCTGCGCGCCACGGCCGCCGATCACCCGGGCCACCCGGTCGTGCTCGACCTCAACCCCGTCGTCTGCCCCGACGGGAAGTTCACCTGGCAGGTGGGCAACGTCCGCGTCCGCAGCGACGGCCTCCACCTCACCCCCGAGGGTGTCCGCAGCGTCGTCGCCCCGTGGCTCGCCCCGCGGCTCGCCGCCCTCGCGACCGGCTGACTGGTCGTCCTCCTCGATGGTGGTCGTCAGTACACGGTGAGGCCGGCGGCGGCGAAGGTGTCGCGGACCCGGGTCAGGAGCGCCTCGCCGGGAGGCGGGGTGTCCCGCAGGGTGAACGGGATGCCGAGCCGGTCGTACTTGGCGGCGCCGAGGCGGTGGAACGGCAGGACGTCGACGCGTTCCACGTTGCCGAGGCCGGCGGCGAACCCGGCGACGCCCTCGACGTCCGCGGGGTCGTCGGTGAGGCCGGGGACGAGGACGTACCGCACCCAGACCGGCGTGCCGCGGCCGGCGAGGCGGCGCGCGAAGTCCAGGGTCGGGGCGATGGACCCGCCGGTGAGCCGGTGGTAGCGGGCCGGGTCCCACGCCTTGATGTCGAGCAGGACGAGGTCGGTGACGTCGAGGAGGTCGTCGCCGGCGCGGGCGCCGAGCGCGCCGGACGTGTCGAGGGCGGTGTGCAGGCCGAGCTGCCGGGCGCCGGTGAAGAGCGCGTGGGTGAACGCGGGCTGCAGCAACGGTTCGCCGCCGCTGACGGTCATGCCGCCGCCGGTGGTCCGGACGAAGTCGGTGAACGTGCGGACCTGGTCGACGACGCCGCCGGCGGTGGTCGCGGTGCCGTCGCGCATCCGCCAGGTGTCGGGGTTCTGGCAGTACAGGCAGCGCAGCGGGCACCCGGCGAGGAACGCCACGAAGCGGGTGCCGGGCCCGTCGACGCCGGTGGAGACGTCCCACGAGTGCAGCCGGCCCGGGACCGGACGCCACCGTTCGGGGGGAAGGACGGTGGCGTCCGGCCGGGTCTGGGAGGAACGCATCGGGGTCATGCCGATCCGTGGAAGGTCCGGTTGACGACGTCGCGCTGCTGCTCCGGGGTGAGCCGCACGAAGTTGACGGCGTAGCCGGACACGCGCACGGTCAGCTGCGGGTACCGCTCTGGGTGCTCCATCGCGTCCAGCAGCGTGGCGCGGTCGAGCACGTTGACGTTGAGGTGGAACCCGCCGGCGCCCATGTAGGCGTCGAGGATGCGGGCCAGGTTCGTGACCCGTTCGGCGTCGGCGCGGCCGAGGCCGTCGGGGGTGACGGTGCTGGTGAGGGAGATGCCGTCGCGGGCCGCCGCGTAGGGCAGCTTCGCCACCGACAGGGCCGAGGCGACCATGCCGTGGGTGTCGCGGCCGTTCATCGGGTTGGCGCCGGGCGCGAACGGCTCACCGGCGCGGCGGCCGTCCGGCGTGTTGCCGGTGTGCTTGCCGTACACGACGTTGGAGGTGATGGTGAGCACCGACTGGGTGTGGATCGCGTCGCGGTAGCTGGGGTTGGCGCGGACCTTGTCCATGAACGTCTCGACCAGCCACACGGCGATGCTGTCGGCGCGGTCGTCGCCGTTGCCGTAGGCCGGGTAGTCGCCGTCCACCGTGTAGTCGACGGCGAGGCCGGTGGCGTCGCGGACCGGCGTGACGCGGGCGTAGCGGATCGCGGCGAGGCTGTCGGCGGCGACGGAGAGCCCGGCGATGCCGCAGGCGAGGAACCGGCGCACCGGGTAGTCGTGCAGCGCCATCTCGATGCGCTCGTAGGCGTACTTGTCGTGCATGCAGTGGATGATGTTGAGCGCGTCGACGTACGTGCGGGCGAGCCAGTCGAGGGTGCGGTCGAACGCCGCGAGCACCTCGCCGTAGTCCAGGACCTCGCCGGTGAGCGGTGCGGTCGCGGGCGCCACCTGGACGCCGCTCATCTCGTCGCGGCCGCCGTTGATCGCGTACAGCAGGGCCTTGGCGACGTTGACGCGCGCGCCGAAGAACTGCATGTCCTTGCCGACGCGCATCGCCGACACGCAGCACGCGATCGCGGTGTCGTCGTCGCTGTGCCGCCGCAGCAGGTCGTCGTTCTCGTACTGGATGGCGCTGGTGTCCATCGACACCTTCGCGCAGAAGCGTTTGAACGGCTCGGGCAGCGCCGGCGACCACAGGACGGTCAGGTTCGGCTCGGGCGCCGGTCCCAGGTTGTACAGCGTCTGCAGGTACCGCAGCGACGTACGGGTGACGAGGGTCCGGCCGCCGGCGCCCATCCCGCCGATCGACTCGGTGACCCAGGTCGGGTCGCCCGAGAACAGCTGGTCGTACTCGGGGGTGCGCAGGAAGCGGACGATGCGCAGCTTCATGACGAAGTCGTCGACGAGCTCCTGCGCGCCGCTCTCGGTGAGGACGCGCTCGTCGAGGTCGCGTTCGAGGTAGATGTCCAGGAACGTCGAGGTGCGCCCGAGCGACATCGCGGCGCCGTTCTGCTCCTTCGCGGCGGCGAGGTAGGCGAAGTACAGCCACTGCACGGCCTCCCGCCCGGTGCGGGCGGGACCGGCGATGTCATACCCGTAGCTCGCGGCCATCGTCTTGAGCTCATCGAGGGCGCGCAGCTGCTCGGCCAGCTCCTCGCGGTCGCGGATGACCTCGGCGGTCGACGGCCGGTCGTCCAGGGACGCCTTGTCGCGGCGCTTCTCGGCGATGAGGAAGTCGACGCCGTACAGCGGGACCCGGCGGTAGTCGCCGATGATGCGGCCGCGCCCGTACGCGTCGGGCAGGCCGGTGATGACGCCGGCCTTGCGCGCGGCGAGGATCTGCGGCGTGTACGCGTCGAACACGGCGGCGTTGTGCGTCTTGCGGAACCGGGTGAAGATCTCCTTCACGAGGGGGTCGAGCTCGTACCCGTAGGCCTTGAGCCCGTTCTCCACCATCCGCAGCCCGCCGAAGGGCATGATCGCCCTGCGCAGCGGCGCGTCGGTCTGCAGGCCCACGATCAGCTCGTGCTCGCGGTCGATGTAGCCGGGCGCGAAGGCGGTGATCGACGCGGGCGTGCGCGGGTCGACGTCGTGGATGCCGCGCTCGCGCTCCTGCGGGAACATCGCGGTCAGCAGGCCCCACACGTGCGTGGTCCGCCGCGTCGGCCCGGCGAGGAACGTCTCGTCGCCCTCGTACGGGCGGACGTTGGCCCGCACGAACCCTGCCACGTCGACCTGGTCCCGCCACGATCCGCCACGGAAGCCGCGCCAGGCGGCGAGCCCGGCGGTGGTTTCGGCGGGGGCGCTGATGGTGGTCATCGGTTCCTCCTCGGCTCGGTTCCAGCCTTGTCCGCGGCGGCCGGAGACGGCAGGGCCGTTGGTCCCGCCGCCTCCGGGACGCCCGTTACCGCGCCCGCCGTGCTCCGTGGACGAGGGCCGCCGGTCCTGGGCCGTCGGTCCCGGTCAGTACGGGTCTTCCGCCTCATCCGCCGCCTCGCGGTACGGGCGGAGGCTGACAGCGCGTACACGCATCCGACAGGGGGACCGCCGACATGGGGACACAGGCACGCACGCCGGCACGGCAGGCACGGCAGGCGCGGGCGGAGGCGCTGCGGCGCACCCGGCGGCGGCACCGCAACCTGGGTGTCGCCGGTGGGGTCGTCATCGTCGCGCTGCTGGCCGCGATCGCGTTCGTCCTCGTCGACGCGGCCGGCGGCGACGCGCCAGCACCGCCCACCGCGCAGTCGACGGCGGCCCCGGCCGGCGCGACCGCCACCGGCGCGATCGTGACCGGGACGGGTCCGGTCACGGTGACGATCTACCTGGACTACCTCTGCCCGTACTGCGGGCGGTTCGAGCGGGCGAACAGCGGCGACCTGGAGCGTCTCGTCGCCGCCGGCACGATCCGCCTGGAGCTGCACCCGCTCGCGTTCCTCGACCGGGCGTCGCAGGGCACCCGGTACTCCACCCGCACCGCCAACGCCGTCGCCACCGTCGCCGACCGGAGCCCGGCGAAGGTGCTCGCGTTCAGCGCCGCGCTGTTCGAGCAGCAGCCCGCGGAGGGCGGCCCCGGCCTGACCGACCAGCGGATCGCGGCGATCGCCACCGGCGCGGGCGTCCCCACCGACGTCGCGGCGTCGTTCACCGAACGCCGCTTCGAGCGCTGGGTCGCGACGTCCACCGACTGGGCGTTCCAGCACGGCGGCGTCACCGGCACGCCGACGGTCCTGGTCAACGGCAAGGTGTTTGAGGGCGACCTGTACACGGCCGGTCCGCTGGCCGCGGCCGTCGCGGCCGCGGCATGACCGCCCTGGAACGGGTCCGGCGGCTGCGGCACAGCAACGGCTGGATCTACGGCACGATGCTCGTGTCGGCCGTGCTGAGCCTGGTCGCGTCGTTCGTGCTGTCGGTCGACGCGGTCCGCCTCGCCGCCGACCCCGCCGCCGACCTGACCTGCGACATCAACGCCGTGCTGTCCTGCGGCACCGTCGGGCGGTCCTGGCAGGCGCAGCTGTTCGGCTTCCCGAACGCGTTCTTCGGCCTGGTCGCCGAGCCCGTCGTCATCACCGTCGCGGTCGCGAGCCTCGGCGGCGTGCGCTTCCCGCGCTGGTTCATGCTGGCGGCGCAGGTCGTCTACACCCTCGGCGTCGGGTTCGCCTACTGGCTGTTCTACCAGTCGTCGTACGTCATCGGCGCGCTGTGCCCGTGGTGCCTGCTGGTCACGGTGTCCACGACGCTGGTCTTCGCCACCCTGACGCACGTGAACCTCCGCGACGGCCACCTGCCGCTCCCCCGCCGCGCCGGACCGGCCCTGCGCGCCGCGATCGACGCCGACCTCGACGCCGTCGCCGTCACGATCTGGCTGCTCGTCCTCGCGCTGCTGGTCGTCGTGAAGTACGGCAGCGCACTGGTCGCCTGACCGAGCACCCGCCGAGGACGGAGCCGACCCATGACACACACGCTGATCGTCACCGCCGTCGTCCTGATGGCGTACGGCGCCGCCGCCGCCACCGTGCTGACGATCTACCGCGCGGCCGACGTGAAGGCCCCGCGCCTGGCCCGCATGGAGTCCGACGCCGCCCGGCGCCTCGTCGCGGGTAGCCTCGACCAGGTCGGATACCGGCGGACCATGGCCGTCCTCGCCGCGCTGGACGACGTCGCCCATCCACTCACCGTCCCCGGACCGCCCCGTCAGGACGACGGCCCGGCGACCAGGTGACCTTCGGCCCGTGCGGCCGCAACGGCCACGGAGCAGCGTGGACCGTGAAGGGGGTAGGGCCATGAAAGACCTATGTGTCCGTGACGTGATGAACCCGTCGGTGGTGGTCGTGACGGCCGACTGCACCGATCGGCACGTCGCCGACGTCATCACCGAGTTCGGGGTGAGCGGCGTGCCGGTCGTCCGTGACGACGACCGGGTGATCGGGGTGATCTCCGAGGCGGATCTGCTGCCCCTGCTGCGCCCGGGCGCCGGCGACGCGCCGGCGGGCACCGCCGGCACGATGATGTCCACGCCGCCGGTCACGGTGACCGCCGGGTCGCGGGTGAGCGCCGCCGCCGGGCTGATGGAGCGGCACCGGGTGAAGCGGCTGCCGGTGCTCGACGACGACACCGGCACCCTCGTCGGGATCGTGACCCGCCGGGACCTGCTGCGCGGTGCGCTGCGCTCCGACGAGGCGATCGAACGGGAGCTCATGGACGAGCTGCTCATCCACGGGCTGTGCCTCGGGGACGACGGCGTCACCGCCGACGTCCACGACGGCACGGTGACCTTGTGCGGCGCCGCCGCGCGGCGGCGGGACGCCATGGTCGCGGCCAGGATCGCCGGCGGGCTCGACGGCGTGGTCTCCGTGGTCGACCACATCAGCGTGCCGGCCGCCCCGCAGCCCCGTGGATGACCGCCGACCGGACGGCGGACTGCCTGCCGGACGGCAAGGTCGTCCGGGTCCGGACGATCGCGGTCGCTGAAAGTTACAGCGGCGTTTGACTTCATTGATGTACTCCGATAGCTTCGCCGACACCCTTGGGAAAGCCCTTTCCCCGTGAGGAGTCGCGTCATGAAGCGTCGCTGGCGCATCAGTGTGCTCATCGGGACGGCGGTGACCACGCTGCTGGGCGTGGGCGTCGTCGTCGCCCTGCCGTCCGCGTCGGCGGCCACGGTCGACACGTCCGCCTGGTACGTGATCGTCAACCGCAACAGCGGCAAGGCTATGGACCTGTGGGAGTGGTCAACCGCCGACGGCGCCCCGGTCAACCAGTTCACCCGCAACGACCTCGCCGTCCAGCAGTGGCAGTTCGTGCCCACCGACAACGGCTACTACCAGATCAGGTCGCGGCACAGCGGCAAGGTCCTCGAGCTCGCCAACGCGAGCGACGGCGCCGGCCTGTACCAGCAGACCGCCGCCGCCGGGAACAACCGGCAGCAGTTCACGCTGAAGGACTCCGCCGGCGGCTACGTGCGGCTGCTCAGCCGGCACAGCGGCAAGGCCCTCGACGTCTGGGAGTGGTCGACCGCCGACGGGGCCCGCATCTCGCAGTACACCGACACCGACGGCGCCAACCAGCAGTGGACCCTCGCCCGCGTCGGCAGTGGCACGCCGACGACGTCGCCGCCGTCCGGCGGGTGCGGCACCGGCTCCTTCAACGCCGAGGCGGTGCTCAACGGCGGCACGTGGACGGCGCGCAACGGCGGCACCACCGCATACACGGGCACCGACATGCGCGCGGCCGTGCAGGCCGCCGTCAACAGCCTGACGGCCGGGCGGACCTCGAAGCAGCGCGTCGTCGTGCGCGGCTCCGGCACGATCAGCGCCGGCGCCCGCATCTCGCTGCCCAGCTACACCACGATCGACGTCTGCGGCACGATCAACGTCACCGGCACGGGCTCAGGCGACCAGGCGCCGATCTACTCGCGCGGCACCACCGACGTCGAGGTGCAGCACCTCACGCTGACCGGCGCCCCGCTGTACGGCATCTTCATGCGCAACGTCACGAACGTCGTGCTCGGGCAGATCGACATGCGGCTGTCCGGCGGCCTCGGCGTGCGCATCGACAACCGCGGCGACACCAGCCAGTGGACCCGCAACGTCCGGATCGGCACGGTGTACGTGTCGGGCGCGAGCTCGCACGCGGTCGAGACGTACGGCGTCGACGGCATCACCATCGGCACGGTGACCGCGCGCAACGTCGGCGAGTCAGGCCTGCTGCTCAACCAGACCGTCAACGCGACGGTCGGCACCGTCGACGCGGAGAACGCCGGGACGGGCACCGGGTACGCGGCGTTCCGGATGGCCAACCGCAACGGGCGCATCGGCAGTTCGTACACCACGAACATCCGCGTCGGGACGGTCCGTGCGCGCGGCGGCGGCCGGGGCATCTTCTGCGTCTCGGAGAGCGGCGGCGCCGTCGTCGACCGGGTCGACATCGCCGACACCGGCAACAACGCCGTCCTGATCGAGAACTGCTACAACGTCACCGTCGCCACGAACGGCGGCACGATCAGCGGCGGCGGCGAGGTCCGGCTGGCCGAGCGGACCGAGTTCCCCGGCAACACCGACATCACGCTGCGCAACTTCACGCTGACGAACAACCGGATCGTCGAGAACCCGTGCACGGACCGGCTCACGATCTCCAACGTGACGCTGAACAACTCGACGATCACCCGCTGCTGAACCCCGCCCGGCGCCTGCCGGGTCATCGGTCGCCGCCGCGGCCGACCGGCCGATACGTCCGGCGGGCGGCTGACAGGCGCCGGGTGCGGTTCGGTGGCGCTCCCGGTCCGGGCCCTGCCGTCCGGCGGCTCCGGCCCGAATGATGGGGCGGGCCCGTCGATCACGGGCAGCCGGAAGGAGTGCAAGGTGCGCAACACACGCAGGCGGGGCAGGCAGGAGCTGCTGCGGGCGGCGGCCGCGGCGGCGGCGCTGCTGCCGGTGGTCATCGGCGGCACGGCCGGCGGCACCCAGTCGATCGCGTCGGCGGCGCACCGGGCATCGGACGCCTGGGCGTCGAACATCTGGATGGGCACCGCCGCCTCGGGCGCGGGCCTCTCGCTGGCCGACGTGCGCAAGACCATCGGCGCGGCCACCGGCACGGCCGCCGGCCTCACCGGCGCCGGGGTCGGCGTCGCGCTGATCGACACCGGCATCGCGCCGGTGCCCGGGATGCCCGCCGCGCAGATCATCAACGGGCCGGACCTGTCGTTCGAGTCGCAGTCGTCGAACCTGCGCTACCTCGACACGTACGGGCACGGCACGCACATGGCCGGCATCATCGTCGCCAACGACAGCACGACCGGCACCGTCGGCCTGGCCCCCAAGGTGAAACTCACCTCTGCCAAGGTCGGCACGTCCAACGGCGCCGTGGACGCGTCGCAGATGATCGCCGCGATCGACTGGGTGGTGGCGCACCGCAACGACGACCCCGCCAACCCGATCCGGGTCATCAACCTGTCCTACGGCACCGGCGGCACGCCGAACTACTGGACCGACCCGGTGGCCTTCGCCGCGGAGCAGGCCTGGAAGGCCGGCATCGTCGTCATCGCCGCCGTCGGCAACGACGGCAAGCAGATGACCGACCCGGCCACCGACCAGTTCATCCTCAACGTCGGCTCGGCCGACACCCGCGGCACACTGTCCACATCGGACGACACCATCTCGGCGTTCACCAGCCTGACGTACAACGGCCCGTCCAACCGCCGCACCGACCTGCTGGCACCCGGCCAGTCGATCCTGTCGCTCGCCGACCCCGGCTCCAACATCGACGTGTCCTACACCTCCGCCCGGGTCGGGACGACCCTGTTCCGCGGCAGCGGCACCTCCCAGGCGACCGCGGTCACCAGCTCCGCCGTCGCGCTGCTGCTGCAGGCCCGCCCGTCGCTCACGCCGGACCAGGTCAAGTACCTGCTGATGGCCAACGGCGACGTCCTGACCAGCGGCAACGCGGCCGGGCTCGGATACCGCGAGCTCAACCTCGGCAAGGCCCTGGCCGCGCCGACGCCGAACGTGAAGCAGAACTTCACCTGGTCCAACGGGTCCGGCCCGATCGAGGACGCCCGCGGCGGCAGCCACGTCGTCCGCGACAACGTCGCCCTCACCGGTGAGGCCACCATCTGGGGCACCCTCAGCACCGGCGCCTGGGCGTCGCGCAGCGCGTCGCAGAGCTCGTGGTCGGGCGGGCAGTGGATGGGCCACCAGGTGACCGGCAGCGGCTGGACCGGGACGTCCTGGGCGTCGAAGACGTGGGCCGTCGCCGCCTGGTCCGGCACGCCGTGGGGCGCCGCCAGCACCTGGTCCGACCCGGGCTGGTCGGGCCACTACTGGTCCGGGCACTACTGGTCCAGCGGCACGTGGAGCGGCCACTACTGGTCCAGCGAGGACTGGTCCACCGCCAGCTGGGACTGAACCCCGGCAACGAGGACGCCCAGGCGCTGCATGCCTGGGCGTCCTCGCGCATTCGTCAGAACATGACCGGGGCGCGGTAGGGCTTCGGCTGGTCGGCGGTGTCGTCCCGGTCGAACGACAGGTGGCTGACCACGTCGACGACGCCGTCGACGCGCTCGATCTGGCGGACGAGCGGCGCGACGAGCGAGCCGCGGTCCACCTCGCCGAGCAGGGTGACCACGCCGTCGTCGACCTCGACCCGCAGCTGCGACCGGTCGATGCCGACCAGGTCGTCGACGGCCTCGGTGAGGATCTCGCGGCGGATGTCCTCGTCGGTGCGCAGGAACACCTTCAGCAGGTCGCGGCGGGTGACCATGCCGATGAGGCGGCCCAGGTCGTCGACGACCGGCAGGCGCTTCAGCTCGTCGGTCTCCATGATGCGGGCGGCGGCGACCACGGACGTGGTGCTGAGCACGGTGACGGCCGGGGCGTTCATCAGCTCGCCCGCGGCGGTCGCGTGGGCCTTGCCGCGCGCCTGGCGGGTGTGCCGGCCCTCGAACAGCCGCGGGTGGTCGTCGTCGCCGGCGAACTCGATCTTCGGCACCAGGTCGGCCGACGACACGACGCCGACGACCCGGTCGTGCGCGTCGACCACCGGCACCGCGTTGATCTCGTGCGCCTCCAGGAGGTCGACGATCTCCTTGAACGGCGTGTCCTCCTGCACGGAAATCGCGCCGATCGTCATCACGTCGGCGACGTTCCAGCGTCCCATGGCCTGCCTCCTGCTCAATCCGTCGCTGTCTGCTGAGCCGAACGTATGGCCCGCCGGCACCCCGCGGCAGGGCACAACGGCACCTCCACGGGTGCCGTTCGACCGGCCCGTGCCACCGGGTCCAACGGCCCTGTCCGCGGCCGGAAACCGTGCCTAGCGTCGAGTCGGAATATCGTGGAGGTGCACCGTGACCGTGCCGACCATCGGCGAGCGCGCCAGCCTGCAGCACCTCGTGGACGTCGTCGAGGCGTCCCGCGCGTCGCACATCGCAGTCGTCGACGAGTTCGGCCGGCTGCTCGGCGCCATCGACACCGCCGACCACCCCGACCTGTTCGGCGGCCTGTTCGGCGGCGAAGACGGTCCCCGCGTCGCGGGCACACCCCGGCACCGGCGCCGCCGGGACGCCAGGCGCCACGCGGCGGCCGGCGACCTCATGGCCGACGCCGTCGTGGTCGGCGAGGCCTGGTCGCCGGCGCGGGCCGCGCACACGCTCACCACCGCCGGAGCGGACGTCGCGTACGTCGTCGACGACCTCGGCTGCGTCCGGGGCACCGTCACCATCCGCCAGTGCCGACCGGCGCCGGCGGCGCACACCGTGCCGAAGGAGGCCGGCCGTGACCAAGTACGTGTATGACTTCGCGGAGGGCAGCAAGGAACTCAAGGACCTGCTCGGCGGCAAGGGCGGCAACCTCGCCGAGATGGCGAACCTCGGGCTGCCCGTGCCGCCCGGCTTCACCGTCACGACCGACGCCTGCCGGGCGTACCTGCGCGGCGGCGACGAGCCGTTCGGCCTGGCCGACGAGATCGGCCTGCACCTGGAGCGGCTCGAACGGCAGGCCGGCCGGCGGCTCGGCGACCCGGACGATCCGCTGCTGGTGTCGGTGCGCTCCGGCGCGAAGTTCTCGATGCCGGGCATGATGGAGACCATCCTGAACGTCGGGCTGAGCGACGCGACCGTCGCCGGCCTCGCCACGCAGACCGGCGGCGACGAGCGGTTCGCCTGGGACTCCTACCGGCGGCTGATCCAGATGTTCGGCAGGACCGTGTGCGGGGTGCCCGGCGAGGCGTTCGAGCGCGCCCTCGACGACGCCAAACGCGCCGCGGGCACCACCGACGACCTGGGCCTCGACGCTGCCGCGCTGCGGGGGCTCGTCACGCGGTACCGCGAGATCTTCCGCGAGCACACCGGCCACGACTTCCCGCAGGACGCGCGGGAGCAGCTCGACCGGTCGATCCGCGCCGTCTTCGACTCGTGGAACGGCGAGCGGGCCGTGCTGTACCGCCGGCAGGAGCACATCCCGGCGGACCTCGGCACCGCCGTCAACATCGTCGCCATGGTCTTCGGCAACCTCGGCCCGGACTCCGGGACCGGCGTGGCGTTCACCCGCGACCCGGCCACCGGCGCGACCGGCGTCTACGGCGACTACCTCGCCAACGCCCAGGGCGAGGACGTCGTCGCCGGCATCCGCAACACCGTGCCGCTGCAGCAGCTCGCCGCCGTCGACAAGCACGCCTACGACGAGCTGATGGTCATCATGGCGAAGCTGGAGGCGCACTACCGCGACCTGTGCGACATCGAGTTCACCATCGAGCGCGGCAAGCTGTGGATGCTGCAGACGCGCGTCGGCAAGCGGACCGCGGCGGCCGCGTTCGTCATCGCCACGCAGCTCGTCGACGAGGGCGTCATCGACCTCGACGAGGCGCTGCACCGGGTGACCGGCGCCCAGCTGGCGCAGCTGATGTTCCCGGCGTTCGACCTCTCCCGGGCGCCCGAGCGGCTGGCCCGGGGGGTCGCGGCGTCCCCGGGCGCCGCGGTCGGCGCGGTGGTCTTCGACGCGAAGCGGGCGGCGGCGCTGGCCGCGCGGGGCGAGCGGGTCATCCTGGTGCGCCGGGAGACCAACCCCGACGACCTGCCCGGCATGATCGCCGCGCAGGGGATCCTGACCAGCCGCGGCGGCAAGACCTCGCACGCGGCGGTGGTCGCCCGCGGCATGGGCAAGACGTGCGTGTGCGGCGCCGACCGCATCGATGTCCACGATGGACACTTCACAGCGGACGGCCGGACGGTGGCCGAGGGCGACATCGTGTCGATCGACGGCAGCGCCGGCACCGTGTACCTCGGCGCCGTGCCGGTGCAGGAGTCGCCGGTCGTCCGGTACTTCGAAGGCACCCTCTCCCCCGGCGCCGACCCGCTGGTCGCGGCCGTCGACCGGATCCTCACCCACGCCGACAAGGTCCGGCGCCTCGGCGTGCGGGCCAACGCCGACACCGCCGACGACGCCGCCCGCGCCCGCCGGTTCGGCGCCCAGGGCATCGGGCTGTGCCGCACCGAGCACATGTTCCTCGGCGAGCGGCGGCCGCTGGTCGAGCGGCTCATCCTCGCCGGCACCGACGACGAACGCGACAAGGCCCTCGCCGATCTGCTGCCCTTGCAGCGCGCCGACTTCGAGCGGCTGTTCGAGGCGATGAACGGGCTGCCGGTGACGGTCCGGCTCATCGACCCGCCGCTGCACGAGTTCCTGCCGCCGCTGGACGAGCTGGCCGTGCGGGTCGCGCTCGAGGAGTCGCGCGGCGAGCCGGACGGGCACGACCAGGCGCTGCTCGACGCGGTCCACCGGATGCACGAGGAGAACCCGATGCTCGGCCTGCGCGGGGTCCGGCTCGGCCTGGTCGTGCCCGGACTGTTCGCGATGCAGATCCGCGCCGTGGCCGAGGCGACGCTCGCCTGCCGCGAACGCGGGGTCACGGTCCGGCCGGAGATCATGGTGCCGCTCGTGGGCGCCGTGCAGGAGCTGGAGGCCGTCCGCGAGGAGGCGCAACAGCTGCTGGGGGCGCTCGGCGTGCAGGCCCGGGTCGGCACGATGATCGAGGTGCCGCGCGCCGCACTTACCGCCGGCGAGATCGCCCGCGCGGCCGACTTCTTCTCCTTCGGTACCAACGACCTCACCCAGATGGGGTGGGGCTTCTCCCGCGACGACGTCGAGGGCGCGTTCTTCACCCGCTACCTGGAGCTGGGCATCTTCGGCGTCTCGCCGTTCGAGTCGATCGACCGCGACGGGGTCGGCAGGCTGGTCCGCATCGCCGTCGACGAGGGCCGCCGGACCCGGCCGGACCTGCACATCGGGGTCTGCGGCGAGCACGGCGGCGACCCCGCCTCCATCCACTTCTTCCACGACGCCGGGCTCGACTACGTCTCCTGCTCGCCCTTCCGGGTGCCGGTCGCCCGGCTCGAGGCGGGCCGCTGCGCGGTCGTCGCGACCGGTTCCGACTCACGGTAAGGGAGCTGAGATGAACATCCAACGAGTCGTCGTCGGGTACGACGGATCCGACGAGGCACGCAAGGCGGTCGACTGGGCCGCCGCCGAGGCCGCGCGGGCGCGGGCCCAGCTGCGGATCGTGCACGGCTACCAGGTCGTGTGGCCCGGCGTGTACTACGACGTCACGGCCGAGCTGATCGAGGCGGCGGAGCGGGCCGGCGAGCAGCTCGTCGCCGAGGCCGTCGCCCGTGTCCGCGACCGCCACGACGGGCTCGACGTCGTCGGCGTCGCCGTCCACGCGCCCGGCGCGGCGACGCTGCTCGACCTGGGCGAGGCCGCCGGCCTGCTGGTCGTCGGCAGCCGCGGCGCCGGAGGGGTCAGCAACCTGCTGCTGGGCTCGGTGAGCCAGCAGGTCGCCACGCACGCCCGCACGCCCGTCGCGGTCGTGCGCGGGCACTCCGACACGGTCACCGGCCCGGTCGTGGTCGGGGTCGACGGCTCGCCGTCGGCGGAGACGGCGCTGCGGCTGGCGTTCGAGGCGGCCGCCGCGCGAGGCACCGAGCTCGTGGCGGTCCGCGCCTTCGTGCCGCCGTCACCGGTGCTGGTCCCGCGCGAGGCGGCCGAGGCGGCGGAGCGGGCGGCGCTGGAGTCGTCGCTGGCCGGGTGGCGCGAGCGGTACCCCGGCGTGAAGGTCGAGGCGCTGCTGGCCGCCGGACGGGCCGCCAAGGTGCTCATCGGCGTGTCGCACACGGCACAGCTGGTGGTGGTCGGCAGCCGCGGGCACGGCGGGTTCGCCGGGCTGCTGCTGGGGTCAGTCGGGCAGCAGCTGATGCAGCACGCCGAGTGCCCGGTGCTGATCGCGCACGCGCCGTCGGCCACCTGAGCCGCTGGTCCTACGGCGAAGGTCCCGCCCTGCGCGGGACCTTCGCCGCTGGGCGGTGGGGGTGGACGGTGGGAGGGTCGAGGCATGACCACGACGTTGACGGACCCGGCCGGGCTCAGCGCCAGGGAGGTCACCGTGCTGCGGGAGCGGCACGGGCGCAATGAGCTTCCGGCCGCGCCGCCACCGTCCATCGTCGCGCGGATCGGCGTGCAGCTGCGGGACCCGCTGATCGTCGTGCTGCTGGTCGCCATGGTCGTGACCGCGGCCCTGCGGGACGTCAGCGACCTGGTCGTCATCGCGCTGGTGATCGTCCTCAACACCACCGTCGGCGTCGTGCAGGAGCTGCGCGCCGACCGGGCGGTGGCGGCGCTGCGCCGCATGGCCGCCCCGCACGCACGGGTCCGCCGCGACGGCGCCGACGTCTCCGTCCCCGCCGCCGAGCTGGTGCCCGGCGACGTCGTGCGGGTCGAGGCCGGCGACATCGTCCCCGCCGACCTGCGGGTCGTCGAGGCGGTCCGGCTGGCCCTGGACGAGTCGGCGCTCACCGGCGAGTCGATGACGGTGGCCCGGTCCGCCGGTGACGAACTGTCCGCGGGCACCGTCACCGCCACCGGGCGCGCCACCGGTGTCGTCGTGCGCACCGGCGAGCACAGCGCGCTGGGCCGCATCGCCGCCCTGGTCGCCGGGCAGCCACGGCGGCAGACGCCGCTGCAGCGCCGGCTCGTCGGGCTCGGCAAGGTCCTCGCCCTGACCGCGGTCGCGCTGTCCGGGGTGGTGTTCCTGGTCGGCGTGCTGCGCGGCCAGCCGGTCGCCGAGATGCTGCTGGCCGCGGTGAGCCTCACCGTCGCCGCAGTGCCCGAGTCGCTGCCGGCGGTCGTGACCCTGGCCCTGGCCCTCGGCGCGCACCGGATGGCACGGCGGTCGGCGATCGTGCGCCGGCTGCCCGCCGTGGAGACCCTGGGCTCCGTCACCGTCCTCGCCACCGACAAGACCGGCACGCTCACCGAAGGGCTGATGAGCGTCGAGCGGCTCCTGCTGCCCGACGGCGGCGAGATCACTCTGACCGGCACCGGCTACGCCCCTTCCGGGACCGCGACACCCGAGCCGGGCGCCGCCGGGCTCGAGCTCGCCCGGGCGCTCGTGCTGTGCAACGACGCTGACCTCGACCACGCCCGGCCTGCATGGGCGCCGGTCGGCGACCCGATGGAGGCCGCCCTGCTCGCCGCCGCCGGACGGTGCGGCATCGACCTGGCGGTGCGGCAGGAGTTCCCCCGCGTGGCCGAGGTCCCGTTCGATGCCGTGCGCCGCCGCATGACCACCGTCCACACCGACCCTGCCGGCGGATACCTGGTCGTGTCCAAGGGCGCGCCCGACGTGCTGCTCACCACCACACCGCCGGTCTCCACCACCGACGACCACCAGGCATTCGCCACCGACGGCTACCAGGCCCTTGCCATCGAGGGCTACCGTGCGCTTGCCGCTGAGGGCTATCGGGTGCTCGCCGTCTCGGGTGCGCACCGGGACTCCATACCGACGCCTGAGGACGCCGAACGGGACCTGCGGCCGCTCGGGCTGGTCGCCCTCATCGACCCGGTGCGGAAGGCGGCGCCGGCGGCCGTGGCCGCGTTGCGGGACGCGGGCATCGAGGTCATCCTCATCACCGGGGACCACCCGGCGACTGCTGCTGCGATCGCCGAGCGGGTCGGCCTCGCCACCCCCGGCGCAAGGGTCGCGCTCGGCACCGACCCGACCAGCCACGCCACGCCACCCCACGGCCCGGACGGCGCCGCGCCTCCCCACAGCCTGGGCATCGATGCGCCGCAGAACGGGGCGGGCGGTGCGGTGCCCGTCGTGTATGCGCGGACCAGTCCCGAGCAGAAGCTGACCATCATCGAGGGGCTCCAGCGCCGTGGTGCCGTCGTGGCCATGACCGGCGACGGCGTGAACGACGCGCCGGCTCTGCGGCGGGCCGACATCGGGGTCGCGATGGGCCGTGGCGGCACCGAGGCCGCGCGCCAGGCCGCGGACCTCGTCCTCGCTGACGACAACCTCGCCACCGTCGCCACGGCGGTGCGTGAGGGGCGGCGCATCTACGCCAACATCCGCCGCTTCCTCGTGTACGCGCTGTCCGGCGGTGCCGCCGAGGTGCTCGTCATGCTCGCCGGGCCGTGGCTGGGCATGCCCGTGCCGTTGCTGCCGGCGCAGATCCTGTGGATCAACATGATCACGCACGGGCTGCCGGGTGTCGCGCTGGGCGGCGAGCCTGCCGTACCCGACCTGATGCGGCGGCGGCCGCGCCGCCCGGACCAGGCGATCCTCGGTGGGCTGGCCGCGCCGATCGCCGTCACGAGCGCGCTGATCACGGCCACGGTCCTGGCCGCGGCGCTGTGGACGCGGCACGCCGGCGGTCCGTGGCAGAGCGTGCTGTTCCTGGTGCTCGGCCTCGCCCAGCTCGGCGTCGCCCTCGCCCTGCGGGCCCGTGGCGGCGGGCAGCGCAACTGGAGCCTGGACGCCGCCGTCGGCCTGTCCCTCGTCCTGCAGCTCGCCGCCGTCTGGCTCCCGCCGCTGCAGTCCCTGCTCGGCACGACGCCGCTGACCCTGACCCAGACGCTGGCCTGCGCTGCGGCGGCCGCCGTCCCGGGCCTGGTGACCTTCCTTCTCGGCCACCACGTCCGGCGGGCCGCTCCGACCGGATAACCGCTGTGTCCGGCCGGACCGCCTGCTATGCCGGGCCGCCTGCTACGCCGGTCCGGCAGGCGCCACAACAGGCGACGGCACGACGGCGGGCGCGCTGTCGGACGGCTGGGTGCCGGTGCAGCAGGTCTCCACGACGATGGGCTTGTCCCCGACGTCGGAGTCTCCCTTGACCACGTACACCTCCCATGGCTCGTCGCCCGGGCCCCGCACCCAGACCTTGTCCTGCAACGCGTAGCAGCACTCGGTGTCGCCCTCGGCCAGGGTGATGAGTCCCGCCCCGGTCAGCCGGCCGGTCGCGGCGTCGACGGCCTCGGTGGTCTCGACCTCGACGCCGAGGTGATCCAGTGCGGTCGGCCGGCCGGGTTCGCCTTCCAGCAGGACGAGCTTCAACGGGGGTTCCGCGATCGCGAAGTTCGCATAGCCGGGGCGGCGCTTGGCCGGTTCGGTGCCGAACAACTTCGAGTAGAACGCCACTGACGCTTCCAGGTCCGGGACCCGGAGCGCGAGCTGGACACGGGACATCGCACACCTCCACACGGTTGCTCAGGCCTACCTCCAAGCAGCATGCCCCACCGCGCCGCCGCGATGGCGACCGCCACACCAGTCCTGGGCGTTCGTATCGCGTTGCGCGCCGGGCCGTCGATGGTTACCGTCTGCTTGCCGACTGATCCTTCCAGGAGTTGAGATGCCCGGTCGTTCGAGCACGCGTTGACGTTTGGGCCGTGAGCGGCCCCGGTCATCGCGTGCTGCCTTCGAAAGCGCGGCACAGCGAGCACTCCCCGCCTGAACCCGTTCACGCGTCTGCGGAACGGGCGGCGGGCCGTTGTCTTCGGCAACCCGAGGGGTCTTCCGTGCCGTCCGCGTCTTCCGCTGTGCCCGATTCCGAACCCGCCGCTCCGTCCGCTCTCTGGCGCGACGCCGACTTCCGCAGGCTCTGGGTGGGGCAGACCGCCTCGCAGCTCGGCGAGCACGCGAGCCTGGTGGTCCTGCCGCTGATCGCCGTGCTGACGCTGCATCTCGACGTCGGCGGGCTCGGTGCGCTCCGGGCCGTCGGGCAGGCGCCGTTGCTGCTGCTGTCGTTGTTCATCGGCGCCTGGGTGGACCGGTGGCGCGCCCGGAACGTCATGATGCTGGCGGACCTCGGCCGCGCGTTGGTGCTGGCCGGGGTCGCCGCGGCCGCCCTCGCCGGCGGCCTCGACCTGCCGATCCTCCTGGTCGCGGGGTTCGCGCTGGGGACGATGTCGGTGTTCTTCGACGTGGCGTACCAGGCGTTGCTCGTACGGATGCTGCGGCGCGACCAGTTGCTGCGCGGCAACAGCGCGCTCGAGGGCAGCCGGTCCGCGGCGCAGATCGGTGGTCCGGCGCTCGGCGGGGCGTTGGTGTCGCTGCCGTCGGCGTCGATCGCGGTGGTGGCCAACGGGTTGTTGTTCGCGCTGTCGTTCGGGTCGGTCTCGCGGATCCGGCACCGCGAGCCGGCCCCGGAGCGCGCCGGCCGGGCCCCGCACGTGTGGCGGGAGGTCAGGGAAGGCGTCCGCTTCGTCGCCGGTGAGGCGTCGCTGCGGGCCGTGTGCCTGGCCTCCGGTGCGTTCCAGTTCTCGTTCGCGGCCGTGATGACCGCGTATCTGGTCTACCTCACCGAAGACCTGCGCCTGCCGGGCGGCGCGGTCGGGCTGGTGCTCGCGGCGACCGGACCCGGGGCGCTCGCCGGGGCGCTGCTCGCCGCCCGCCTGCCCGGCAGGTTCGGCCACGGCGTGGTGCTGGTGTCCGCAGCGACGATCGGCAACGGCGCGCTGCTGCTCGTGCCGGCGGTGCAGGGCACCCCCACGGTGACGGTGCCGGCGCTCGCCGCGATCAACCTCGTGGCCGGGGCCTTCGGACAGCTGGTCAACGTCACCGTCATGGCCATCCGGCAGGCCGTGACCCCGGACGGGATGCAGGGCCGCGCCGCCGCGACGATCACGTTCGCCGGCATGGGCCTGACCCCGCTGGGCTCGCTGCTCGGCGGCTTCCTCGCGGGCGAGCTGGGGTTGCGCACCGCCATCCTCGTCGCGGCCGCCGGCATGATGGTGTCACCGCTGGTGATGGTCCTGTCCCCGCTCGTACGCCTCGGACGGGAGCTACCCGTGCCGGAGGACCGCTGAGCCGCGGCCGACAACGGTCCGAGACGCCGCCGCTACGGCCGGGCCGTGCGGCGGCGGCGACGGACCAGCCGGATGACGAGGGCGGCGATCAGCAGCACCGGTGACAGCACGCAGAGCGCGAGCACGCCTGCCTGCGCGATCACCGACCAGCGGGCGGGCAGCGCCGCCGGCGCTGGCACCGGGCCACCGAACCGCCCGTCGCGGAGCAGGTCCTGCGCGATGTCGATGGAGCTGACGTCGCCCGGCGGGTCCAGCACGACGCTCACGGTGCCGTCTGGTCGCAGCGCCAGCACGCGGACGTGCCGGGTCTCTGACCAGCCCGTATCGTCCGGTTCCAGCAGGATTTCGTCTTCGAGTTCGTATTGCACGACGATGAGGGTGTCGCCGTGCCAGCCGAGCGCTCGTACCGCCGGACCGGTCACCGTCGGCAGCGCCGGCCCTTCGCGGTCCGCGCCGGTGGCGGCGTCTGCGTAGGAGACGCGCCATCGCCGGGCGGCGAGCCGATCGTGGTCGCACTCCTTTGTGTTCGTGCAGCCGTCGATGGTCAGCAGTGCCACGGCCGAACTGTCCGGTGTGTAGGCGCCCGCGCCGGCCAGCCGCCGGTCGCCGAGGTCGCGGGTCCACAGCCGCCGGCCGGCGGCGTCGTAACCGCGCAACTCGGTGCCGCCCGCGGAGGGCCTCGTCGCGACGAACCCGTGGCCGTCCGGCGCGAACGCCGCCACCCACGCTGAGGCGACGGGGTCGCGCGCGAACACGTCGTCGACCGGGACCAGCGCGCCGCTGGCCAGGTCGACCAGAATGTACTGTGCCCGTCGGCGGTCGGTTCCTGGATCAAAGTCGTTGTTGTCGCCGTGCAGTACCAGGACGGCGCCGCTGTCCGGCCGCCACGCCGCGACCTCGAAGCAGCAGGCCGGCGGCCCGTCGCCGTAGCCGCGGCTACGGCCGGTGCGCAGGTCGGTGACCACCAGCCACCCGGCCGGACCGCCGGTCAGCATGCTCTGCGCGACGAGGTTGCCGTCCGGAGACAGCCGCACATCCTGCCCGGCACGCAGCTTGTCGTCCGGATAGCGCAGCATACGGTAGGCGCCGTTACGGCCGACAACGGCGAGCTTGCCGCCCTCTTCCTCGAAGGGGTAGGGGTCGCTGCTCAGCCCCCAGCTGTAGCCGCCGAACAGCACCGTGGCCGGGCCGGGCGGCGCCATGCCGACCGTCGCCTGCCAGAAGTACGGCAGCTCGATGCCGGCGGGGACGGCCGGGTCGCCCTGGGCGGGCCGGGACTCCAGGTGTACGCCGGGCAGGACGGCCACGGCCGCGCAGAGCAGCGCCACGACGACGGCCGCGACGACCCTGCTCCGGCGCCGCTGCCGCCGCCCGCGCCGCCACGGGTCGTCGGACAGCCGGGCGGGCGGCATCCGCTCCCCCAGCTCACGCAGCGTGTCACGCAACGGCACGGTCATGACATCACCTCGGCCAGCTCGGGCGCTTTGACACGGAGGGCGGCGAGGGCGTCCCGGGTCTGGCTCTTCACGGTCGACACCGAGCAGCGCAGCGCCTCGGCGGTCGCGGCCTCGGTCAGGTCCTCGAAGTACCGCAGGACCAGCACGGCCCGCTGCCGGGGCGCCAGCTTCGCCAGCGCGGCCTGGACCGCGAGCGCGGTCGTGACGGCGTCCGCCCGGTCCGGCACCGCGCGGTCCGGCAGCTGATCGCTCACGTGCACCTGCCGCCAGCGCCGCCGCCACAGCGACACGTGCTGGCTGACCATCACCCGCCGCACGTACGGGTCGGGGTCCCCGCCGGCCACCACCCGCTCCCAGTGCCGGGCGACCCGGACCAGCGTCACCTGCACGAGGTCCTCGGCGGCGTGCCGGTCACCGCACAGCAGGTAGGCCATGCGGGACAACGCCGCCAACCGGCCCGCCACGTACGCACGGAACGACTCCTCAGCCTCCACGACACCTCCCTACCGGGACACACGCCCGCAGTCCCGCGCGCGGACGGGTGCGTGGGGGGATGCATCGTAACCACGACGAGTGGGCGGCGGGCCCGGACCGGCCCGCCGCCCACCGTGCCGGTGGTGCTGTCAGTCGAGGATCTCGACGACCTGCTCGACGGGCAGGCGCGGGGTGTGGGCCGGGCCGGCGTGGTCGGGGTCCGTGGTGCCGAGGCGCAGGACCAGGTACGGGTAGCCGACCTCGCCCAGCATGCGCCGCAGCGCCTGGCGGGTGAAGTCGAGCTCGACGGGGCTGCTCAGCGGCAGGACCGCGGCGCCGTGCTCGGTCGCGGCGAGCCAGATCTCGCTGAGGGCCTCGCCGGCGCGGAGCCAGTCGGAGGGTTCGTCGCCGTCGCCGTACAGGACGGCGTAGGCGGCGGCCTCGTCGTGGCCGGAGCCGGCCGGGAGGTTGCCGCTGACGCCGAAGTCGCGTTCGGCGACCGTGGTGAGCGGCAGCTCGGCGGGGATCACGGTGTCGGGCAGGCCGGTGCCCGACGGGCGGTCGCCGCCGACCCACTCGGCCGTCTCGGCGCGCATCCGTTCGTCGTGCCGCTCCGCGTCGCCGGCGTGCTCGATGACGACGGCGAGCTGGAGGACCTGGTCGCGGGTGAGCAGGTGCAGGCGGGAGCCCTCCTGCCCGGCCGCGGCGACCAGCGCCTCGCGCACGGCCGCGGACACCGGCTCGTCGCTGACCACCCGCCGGTCGGTGCGCCGGACCTGCAGCAGTTGCAGGCGCCGCATCGCGCCGGGGTCGGCGGGCCCGGCCTGCGAGGCGTGCACGACCGCGAGCGGCGTCGCGTCGTCGGCCGTGGTGGACCCGTCGCCGGCGGATCGCGCGACGTCGTACGTCCAGCCGGAGGCGTCCAGGGCGACCCGCGCGTGGTGCAGCGCCGCGCCGCAGCTGACCAGCAGGAGGCGCCCCGCCGGGTCCTGCTCGCGCAGCTGGCGGCCGGGCACGGCGTACAGCGACAAGGACGAGCCCTGCACGACCCAACGCCACGGCTGGGTGTTGTGCACGGAGGGCGCCAGCCGGGCGGTGTCCGCCGCCCGGGCCAGCGTTTCGGTCGCCGTGCTCATCCCTGTGCCGCCCAGTCGCCGAGGGTCCAGTCGCGGACCTCGGGCAGGTCCTCGAGGTGCTCCACGACGTAGGTCTCGTGCTCGGCGAGTTTCTGCTCGCACCACGCCTTCAGCTCGGCGGCGCCGCGCGGCAGCCGCTTCGCGTTGTTGATGGCGTCGATGACGAGGTGGAAGCGGGAGGCGCGGTTGCGGACGGTCATGTCGAACGGGGTCGTGGTGGTACCCTCCTCGATGAAGCCACGCACCCGGAACCGGTCGGCGTCGGGGCGGCCGTGGACGAGCTGGTGGATGGCGCCCGGGTAGCCGTGGAAGGCGAAGACGACGTCGACGTGGTCGGTGAACAGCTCGGTGAACCGGGTCGGGCTCATCCCGTGCGGGTGGTCCTTCGGGCGGGGCAGCGTCATGAGGTCCACGACGTTGACGACCCGGACCTTGAGCTTCGGCAGCCGCTCGCGGAGGATCTGCGCGGCGGCGACGGTCTCCATCGTGACGACGTCACCGGCGCAGGCCAGCACGATGTCGGGGTCGGTGGAGCCGTCGTCGGTGCCGGCCCAGTCCCAGATCCCCGCGCCCGCCGCGCAGTGCTCGATGGCCTGGTCCATGCTCAGCCACTGCAGCTGCGGCTGCTTGTCGATGACGATGAGGTTGATGTACGAGCGGGAGCGCAGGCAGTGGTCCGCGACGGACAGCAGCGTGTTGGCGTCCGGCGGCAGGTAGACGCGGGCCACGTCGCCGCGCTGGGTGAGCACGACCTGGATGAGCCCGGGGCCCTGGTGCGAGAAGCCGTTGTGGTCGTTGCGCCACGCGGTCGAGGTGAGCAGCACGTTCAGCGACGGCACCTTCGCCCGCCAGTCGAGCCGTTTCGCCTCCTGCAGCCACTTGCCGTGCTGCACCGTCTGCGACGCGGAGACCATCGCGAACGCCTCGTACGTGGCGAACATGCCGTGCCGTCCGGTGAGGGTGTAGCCCTCCAGCCAGCCGTGGCAGTTGTGCTCGGAGAGCACCTCCATGACCCGCCCGTCGCGACCGATGGCGACGTCGGCGTCGGTGACCCGCTCCATGAAGGCGCGGTCGGAGACCTCGAAGACGGCGCCGAGCCGGTTGCTGTTGGTCTCGTCGGGGCAGAAGAGGCGGAAGCGGTCGGGGTTGCCGCTGTACACGTCGCGCAGCATCTCGCCGAGGCGCCGGGTCGACTCCGCGCGGGAGGCGCCGGGCTCGTCGACCTCGACCGCGTACTTGCGGAAGTCGGGGATGTCGAGGTCCCGGGTGAGCAGGCCGCCGTTGGCGTGCGGGCTGGCGCTCATCCGCAGGTCACCGCCGGGGGCGAGGCCGGACACGAGGGCGACGGGTGCCCCGGCGTCGTCGAACAGCTCCTCCGGCCGGTACGAACGCAGCCAACGCTCCAGGATCGCCAGGTGCTCCGGGTTGTCCTTGACGCCGGACAGCGGCACCTGGTGGGACCGCCACGTGCCGGTGACCTTGACGCCGTCGACCTCCTCGGGCCCGGTCCAGCCCTTCGGCGACCGGAGGATGATCATCGGCCAGCGGGGCCGGGTGCCGTCCCAGTCGGTGCTGCGGGCGGCGGTCTGGATGGCGTGGATCTTGCCCCACGCCTCGGCGAGGGTGGCGGCGAAGCGGTGGTGCATGCCGGGCAGGTCCGAGCCGCTGACCTCGAGGACCTCGTAGCCGTGGCCCTCCAGCAGCGAGCGCACCTCGGCGGGTTCCTTGCGGCCGAGCACCGTCGGGCCGGCGATCTTCGCGTCGTTGAGGTGCAGGATCGGCAGGACGGCGCCGTCGCGGGCCGGGTTGATGAACGAGACGCCCTTCCACGAGCCTTCGAGGGGGCCGGTCTCGGCCTCGCCGTCGCCGACGACCGCGACGGTCAGCAGGTCGGGGTTGTCCATGACGGAGCCGAACGCATGGACGAGGACGTAGCCGAGCTCGCCGCCCTCGTGGATGGAGCCGGGCGTGGTGACGGAGACGTGGCTGGGGATGCCGCCGGGGCTGGAGAACTGCCGGAACAGCCGCAGCAGGCCTTCCTCGTCCTGCGACACCGCCGGGTAGACCTCGCTGTAGGTGCCCTCCAGGTAGCCGGCGGCGACGAGCGCGGGGCCGCCGTGGCCGGGACCGGCGAGGTAGATCGCCTGCTGGCCGGTGAGCCGGATGAGCCGCGACACGTGCGCGTAGATCAGCGACAGGCCGGGGCTGGTGCCCCAGTGACCGAGCAGCCGGGGTTTGATGTCCTCGGGGGCGAGCGGGCGGCGCAGCAGCGGGTTGCCCTGCAGGTAGATCTGGCCGATGGTGAGGTAGTTGTTCGCTCGCCACCACGCGTCCAGCTGGGCGATCTCGTCGTCAGTGGGCCGGCCGAGGGCAGAGGTGCGGTCCGCGACAGTGGTCACCGGACGTCCTTTCTCCGATATGCGTGTTCAGGTTTGCGGTCGCAATGTCAACATTCCATCCCGGGCATATGAGGCCGAGGCTACGCGAGCTGCCGCGGCCGTGCATGCGGGACGCGTCAGAAGATCACGGTTGACCGGGCAGGCCGATGGTGTCGGTGCCGGAGCGGCGGACGGACGGCGGGACCGGTTCCAGGTCGTCGACGGGCACACCGACCCGCATCGCGATCGCCGGGTGACCGACGCCGCCGAGCAGCCGCCGCAGCGCCACCCGGACCGCCGGCACCTCGACGACCTCGCTGATCGGCGAGGCGGCCAGCCCGCGGGCGGTGAGGGTGAGCCAGACGTCGGAGAGTGCCTCGCCGGCGGCGACCCAGTTCGAGGGTTCCTCCTCCTCGACGGTGAGAATGACGTACGCGGTGCCGCGGTCCGACCCGGTGCCCGGTTCGAGTGCCGCCGGGCGCGCCAGGTTGAAGTCCCGGGGCGCGATGGTGCGGTGGGTGTCCGGGACGGTGCTGCGGGGCGAGACGCCGTCCCGGTCGTCCCGGTCGCGGGTCGTCCAGGCGAGCAGGTCCTCCCGGATCCGCGCGTCGCCGTGCTCCGCCTCCCCCGCGTGCGCGACCGCGGAGGCGAAGGCCGTCACCTGGTCGTCGCGCACCACGTGCAGGTGGGTGCCGTGCCGCTCGGCCGCGGCGCGCAGCTCGTCGAGCACGGCGTCGCCGGGGCGGGTGTCGCCGAACGGTCGGCGGTCCGTGCGGCGCTGGTAGATCGCCCGGTACAGGAAGGCGTCCGCGGTGCGCTGCCGTCCCTGACGGATCCGGGCGACCAGGTCCGGCCGGTCCGGGTCCGGCAGCCGGACGATGCCGGCGTCGTAGCCGGCGGCGAGCAGCGCCACGGTCGCATGGTGCAGCGCGGTGCCGCAGCTGAGCAGCAGGAGCCGGCCGTCGGGGTCGATGCCGTCCAGGCGGCGGGACCGGTCGGCCCACAGCTCGGCGTTGTTGCCGGCGAGCCGCCACCGCCACGGCTGGGTGTTCAGGATCGACGGAGCGCGCAGCGCCGCGATCGAGGCCTCGGCGACCTGGTCGATCTCGGCTCGCAGGTGCGGTGTCATGGCGGCCTCCCGTTCAGTGGGCTCACATCGACTCTCGCCCACGCCCGGGTTCCGTGGCAGGGCCGGTGGTCCCGTCCCGGCGGGACCCCCGGCCCTCACGGCCGTCAGCCAGTCATTGCACGAGCCTGAGGCTGGTGATGGGGTGGCAAACCGCAATGAGTGCGGCGGAGCTCAACCCCGACGACGCCGCGCAGGCGCCGGCGCTCGTCCGCGACCGGCAGCAGCAGGTCCTCGCGGTCCCGCCGCTGCCCGGCTGGTTCTGGGCGCGCGCCTGCGGGCGATCGTCACCCGGTCCTGACCGTCACCGGACCGGCCGCGTCGGGCTGACAGCCTGAGGCGGTGGCGCCGGCAGACCGCCCGGCGCCACCGCCCGCACTCCGGTCACTGGTGGGCGGCGCCGTAGTAGGCGGTCCGCATGATGGCGCGGAGGTCGTCCAGCATCGGCATGCGCGGGTTCGCCGGGGCGCACTGGTCCAGGTAGGCGTTCATCGCCTGCTGCGGCAGCGCGTCCAGGAACGTCTGCTCGTCGACGCCGACGGCCTGGAACGACGGCTCGATGCCGACCTCGGCGCGGAGGCGCTCCACGGCGGCGGCGTAGGACTCCACGCCCTCCTCGGGGGTGCCGGCCGGCAGCCCGAGCGCCTGGGCGATCTGCTGGAAGCGCTCCGGGGCCACGTACCGCTCGTACTTCGGCCAGGCGGTCAGCTTCGCCGGCACCGTGCCGTTGTGGCGGATGACGTGCGGTAGCAGGATCGCGTTGGTGCGCCCGTGGGCGATGTGGAACGTGGCGCCCAGGGTGTGGGCCAGGGCGTGCACCATGCCGAGGAACGCGTTGCCGAAGGCCATGCCGGCGATCGTCCCGGCGTTGTGCATCTTCTCCCGCGCGGTCGCGTCGGTGCGGCCCTGGTGCACCGCCGCCGGCAGGTACTGGAACACCAGCTTGATCGCGTGCAGGGCGAGGCCGTCGGTGTAGTCGTTGGCGTACACGGACACGAACGCCTCGGTGGCGTGGGTGAGGCAGTCGAAGCCGCTGTCGGCGGTGACGTTCGCCGGCAGGTCGGCCGTCAGCACCGGGTCGATGATCGCGACGCTCGGGGTGAGCGCGTAGTCGGCCAGGGGGTACTTCATGCCGGTCTTCGTGTCGGTGATGACGGCGAACGGGGTGATCTCCGCGCCGGTGCCGGACGTGGTCGGGACGCAGACGAGCCGGGCCAGCCGGCCCAGGGCCGGGAACGTGAACGCCCGCTTGCGGATGTCGAAGAACTTCTCCCGCATGTCGGTGAACTCGGTGCCGGGGTTCTCGTACAGCAGCCACATCACCTTCGCCGCGTCCATCGGCGAGCCGCCGCCGAGGGCGATGATCGTGTCGGGGCGGAACGAGCCCATCAGCTCGGCGCCCCGCTCGACGGTCGCCATCGTCGGCTCCGGCTCGACGTCGTCCAGGATCTGCACGGTGACCGGGTTGGCGCTGCCGCGCAGGACGCCGCGGATGCGGTCGACGTAGCCGAGCCTGGTCATCGTCGGGTCGGTGACGATCGTGACCCGGTGGACGTCGGGCATGTCCGCCAGGTACCGGATGGCGTTGGGCTCGAAGTAGATCTTCGGCGGGACCTTGAACCACTGCAGGTTGTTGGTGCGCCGGCCGATCCGCTTGATGTTGAGCAGGTTCACCGCCGAGACGTTGCCGGACACCGAGTTGCGGCCGTAGCTGCCGCAGCCGAGCGTCAGCGACGGCAGGAAGGCGTTGTAGACGTCGCCGATGCCGCCCTGCGACGACGGCGAGTTCCAGATGATCCTGACCGCCTTGACCCGCCGGCCGTAGGCCTCCGCGGTGGCGGCGCCGGCGGTGTGGATGACCGCGCTGTGCCCGAGCCCGTCGAGCTCGACCATCTGCTCGGCGAGGCGGAAACCCTCCTCCGTCGAGCCGGCGCGCAGCACGGCGAGGACCGGGCACAGCTTCTCCCGGGTCAGCGGCTCGTCGGGGCCGACCCCGCCGACCGGCACGAGGATGACCGAGGTGTCCGCCGGCACGTCGAAGCCCGCCCCGGCCGCGATCCACGCCGCGGAGCGGCCCACCACGTCGGGGTTGAGCCTGGCCCCGGCGCAGTTGGAGCCAGCGGCGGCACCGAAGATGAACCGCTCCAGCAGCTCCTTCTCCTGCGGGGTCGCGATGTGCGCGTGCAGCCGCTCGAACTGGGCGAGGGCCTCGCCGGCGATGGCGTCGTCGAGGATGACGGCCTGCTCGGAGGCGCAGATCATGCCGTTGTCGAAGGTCTTGGAGACCACGACGTCGTGCACGGCGCGCACCACGTCGGCGCTGCGTTCGATGTACGCGGGGACGTTGCCGGGCCCGACGCCGAGCGCTGGCTTGCCGGCCGAGTACGCCGCGCGGACCATGGCGCCGCCGCCGGTGGCGAGGATGACGGCCACCCCGGGGTGCCGCATGAGGGTCTGGGTCGCCTCGATGGACGGCGCCTCGATCCACTGGATGCAGTCGCGGGGCGCGCCGGCGGCGACGGCCGCGTCGCGGACCACCCTGGCGGCCTCGGCGCTGCACCGCTGGGCGGCGGGGTGGAACGCGAACACGACGGGGTTGCGGGTCTTCAGCGCGATCAGCGCCTTGAACACCGTCGTCGACGTGGGGTTGGTGACGGGCGTGACGGCGCAGACGACCCCGACCGGTTCGGCGATCTCGACGATGCCGTTGATCTCGTCGCGGGCCACGATCCCGACGCTGCGCAGGCCGGCGAGGCTGTGCGCGATGTGCTCGGAGGCGAAGACGTTCTTGACCGCCTTGTCCTCGAAGACGCCGCGCCCGGTCTCCTCGATCGCGAGCTCGGCGAGGCGGCCGTGCTGGCTGAGCGCCGCGACGGAGGCCTTCTTGACGATGTGGTCGATCTGCTCCTGCCCCAGTGCCGCGTACGCGTCGAGCGCCCGCAGCGCCCTGGTCACCAGGCGGTCGACGGCCGGTGCTGTCCCTTCGACGGCCAGGACGGGCACGTCGAGCGGGGTGAGGGTCCCGGTCACCGTCATCACTTCCTTCCCGAGGGCGGCGCGGACCGCACGGCCCGCGCCTCCATCCTTCGGCGGTCAGGGCATCGATCCCAGTGCCCGACGTCCCGCCCGGGGATGACCAAGGTCCCGCCCACCGACGACGGCGACCGGGCACGACGCATTGCGCACGAGCGTGCCGGTCCCCTCGCCGGCGCCCACGACGACGAGCGACGCGGCCCTCGCGGCGTCGAGCAGCCGGGCGGCGGGGTCGACGCCGTGCAGGGCGTCCAGCGCGACGGCGACGTCGGGGTGCGCGGCGCGCCGGTCGGCGATGGCCCGGCTGAGCAGCAGCCGGGTGGCGGGGTCGTCGCGCGGGTCGTCGGGTCCGCTGACGGCGCACACCCTGACGCCCGTGCCGCGGCGCTGCGCCGTCTCGAACGCGTGGTGGATCGCCGCCGCCGACGGCGCGGCCGGGTCGAGCCCCAGCAGGACCGGGCCGTGCCCGGTGTCGCCGGCGCTCACGACGACGACGGGGCACGAGGCGTACGCCATCACGTGCGCGGTGACGGCGCCGACGTGGATCCGTCCGGCCCCGCCGCGCGCCGGGGGCCGTCCGTGCCCGCGCCGGCCGAGCACGACGACGTCGGCCGAGCGGGCCACCCGTACCAGCGCGGCGGCCGGCGCCCGTTGCACGACCGCCGCCTCGACGTGCACGCCGGGGTGGGCCGCCGCCAGCTCGTCGCGGACCGTGTCGAGCAGCCGCCACGCCTCTGTGTGGGCGTCGGCGGTGAGGTCGGGCGGCAGCAGGCCGGCGTACGCGACCCGGTCCAGCTGGGAGTGCACGAGCCGCACGACGCCCCGCCCGGCGGCGGCCTCGGCGGCGGCGTGGCGGGCCGCCGCCCAGCCGTCCGCGGAACCGTCGAAGCCGGCGACGACCCTGATCCGTGTCGGCATGGCGGTCAGGCGTCGATGTGGCCGAGCCGGGCCGTCGTGTCGTCGAAGCCCCATTCGAGCGCGTCGTCGGTGACGCCGACGACGCCGTCGACGCGGTGGATCAGGCGGACGGCGATCTGGGCGCTGCTGCGCCGGTCGATCTTCCCGGCGAGGGTCACATGGCCGTCCGCGACGGCGACGTCGACCTCGACCGGGTCGATCCACATGATGCCGCGCAGCACCGACTCGATGATGTCGGTGCGGATGGCGGCGTCCTCCCGCAGGTACCGCCGCAGCAGGTCCCGGCGGGAGACGATGCCGACCAGGTTTCCGGCGTCGTCGACGACGGGGAGCCGCTTGACGTCGCGGAGCTCCATGAGCCGGGCGGCTTCGGTGAGCGTCGCGGTCGCGGTGACGGTGACCGCGGGTGCCGTCATCAGCGCCTCGGCGTGCTCGCCGGAGGCCTTCTCCTTCGCCAGGCGCTGCCGGCGGCGTTCGAAGAGGCCGGCGTGCGCGCCGGCGCCCCACTCCACCTTGTGCAGCAGGTCCGCCTCCGAGACGACGCCCAGCACCCGGCGGTCGCCGTCGACGACCGGCACGGCGCTGACCCCGAACTCGACGAGGAGGTCGACGATCTGCTTGTACCCGAGGTCGGGTGCGACGGTGACCACGCCGGTGCTCATCACATCACGTACCAGCAGCGCAGACATCGACCTGCTCCCTCCCGGACGACGGTGGTCTCCCCTCCACCCTCCGCCGGGTCCGGTCCCGGCACATGGGCCGAAAGTCCCCCGGTCGCGGGCCCACGGCCCCGACCGGTGGACGCCGGTCGGCGGCGCTGGTGGACGTTCGGCGGTCGCCGTCAGGTAGCAGGAAAGGTCACTATCGGTGACGCAGGGTGTTCTGCCGCACACGGATCGGGAAACGCATGTCCAACGTCATACCTGAGGTCGCGGACGTCCACGTGGGTCGCCAGGCCATCTACGACCGGCAGGGCGACGTCGCGGCGTACGAGCTGCTGTTCCGCGACGGGCCCCGGGCCGGCGCCGCGACGGACGGCGGGTCGTTCGCGACGAGCCAGGTGATGGTCGCCGCGTTCACCACCGTCGGCGTCGAGGAGCTCGCCGGCGGGCGGCCCTGCTTCATCAACCTCACCGCCGACTTCCTGCTCGGCGAGCTGCCGGTGCCGTTCGCCCCCGGGCACGCCGTCCTGGAGGTGCTCGAGACCGTCGACGTCGACGACCGGCTCGTCGAGGGCGTCGCCGCGCTGGTCGGCCGCGGGTACGTCATCGCCCTCGACGACTTCGTCCCCGGGTCGGGGCACGAGCGGCTCTTCGCCCTCGCGTCCTACGTGAAGGTCGACTTCCTGGGCACGACGGACGCGCAGCGCCGGGCGATCCTCGCCGCCCGGGCCGCGCACCCGCACCTGCGGTTCGTCGCCGAGCGGCTGGAGACCGCCGACGACGTGGCGGAGGCGAAGGCGCTCGGGTTCGAGCTGTTCCAGGGGTACGCGCTGAGCCGGCCAGCGGTCGTGTCGGCCCGGACGCTGAGCGCCTCCCGGCTGCGCTGCGTGCACCTGCTCGGCCTGCTGATGGCGCCCGACGTGGGGCTGGACCGGGTCGTGTCGATCGTGTCGGGCGACCCGGCGCTGAGCTACCGGATGCTGAAGGCGGTCAACGCCGCCGCGGCCGGCGCCGCGCACCGGGTGTCGTCGGTGCACGAGGCGGTCGTCATGCTCGGCACCGCCCAGATCCGCGACTGGGTGACGCTGATGCTCGTCGGCGACCTCACCGAGGCCGGCGAGGAGCAGACCGCCGACATCCTCGTCCACGCGCAGCTGTGCCGGCTGATCGCGGAGAGCACCGGCGTCGACGGCGACGAGGCGTTCACGGCGGGCCTGCTCGACGCCGTCGCGGGCCTGCTGGGCCTGCCGATCGAGGCCCTCGCCGGCTCGCTGCCCCTGGCCCCGGCGGTCCGCGACGGGCTGCTGCACGGCGCGGGCGCGCTCGGCGACGTGCTCGCCGCGGTCGGCGCCCACGAACGGGGCGCCCCGACCCGCGGCGGCGGCAACCTCCTCATCAAGCACCTGGCGGCCCTCGCGTGGGCGACGAGGACGACGCAGGCCGTCCGCTCCGCCTGATCCGGGACCAAGGTCCCTGGTCAGGAGGGTGACAGCGGACGGATGCTCGGAAGCGTGTGCGAATACTGCGGCTGCCAGACCCTGGCGGCGATCGATGAGCTGACCCGCGAGCACGACACGGTGGTGAACCTGATCGGCGAGGTCCGCGCGGCCCGCGCCGCCGCCGACACCGGCGGGATGGCGGACCTGGCCCGGCGGATCGCCGCGGTGCTCGGCCCGCACACCGAGGTCGAGGAGAAGGGGCTGTTCCCGCTGCTGGCGGGCGAGTTCCCGGACCAGGTCGCCGCCCTGGAGGCGGAGCACGACGCGATCGAGGCGGTGCTCGGGCAGGCCGCCGCCGGCACGCCCACCGACCCCGCGTGGCCCGACCGGTTCGTGCGGATCCTCGACGTGCTGCGCGACCACATCCTCAAGGAGCAGGACGGCGTGTTCCCGGCCGCGCTGATCAGCCTCAGCGGCGCCGACTGGGACGCCGTCGACGCGGTCCGCGCCCGCGTCGGCTCCCCTACGGCCTCCCCAGCAGGCGGTCCAGCACGGCGTTGAGGGCCGGCGACGGCGGGGCGCCCTCGAAGTCGAAGGTCACCACCGGGCAGGCGTCGCGGGTGACCCGCACCTCGCGGGTCTCGCCGAGCACGTCGCGCAGCACGAGGACGTCGACCGTCCCCGGCGGCGCCGAGCAGTGCAGGTACGGGATCTCACCGGCGGTCGCCTCCGCCGCCGCGTTCACCGCCGTGGCCGCGTCACCGGCGGCGCCCCGGTCGGTGACCTGGCGGGTGCGGTCCCACGCGTCCCCGTCGCCGCGCACGTACCGGCAGGCGGTGACGACGGCGAGCGGCGCCGACAGGTAGCGGCGGTCGGCGCCGTAGGTGACGGTCCAGAAGTCGGCGACGGGGTCCGGGCTGAACCTGCCGTCGGCGGGCCCGGTCGTGAGCCGCTGCGCGCAGCCCGCGGCGGGCACGTCACCCGGCCGCGCCGCCGCGAGCGCCTGCGCCACGAACCGGCGGTCGAACGCCTCGACCGCCCGGTCGCCCTGATACCGGGTGACCGTCCCGCGCCGCACGAACCCGCACGCGCTCGCGAACTCGACCGTCGCGCGGCCGCCGTCGCCGTACTCCAGGGTGAGGTACCCGCCGCCGAGGCCCACGGTGAAGCACGGGTCGATGTCGCTGGTCGGGAGGGTGTTCAACGCGGTGACCAGGCCGCCGACGTCGCGGGTCAGCACGAGCCGCCGCGGCGGGCCGGGCCGCCGCACGTGCAGTTCCGGGACCTCGATGTACCGGCAGAACACGGCACGGACCGCGCCGGCCCGGGCGAGGTCGCCGGCCGCGCTGGACGGCAGGTCCCCGTTGCCCCCGCCGAACCGCGCCGGCGGCGCCGCCGGGCAGTCGCCGGCGCCGGGCCGGCCAGGAACCGCCGTGTCCGGCCCGGCCGGCACGCTGGGACCGGGCCTGGCGGTGGCGAAGGCGGCCGCCCCGCCGATCAGCACGGCTGCCACGGCCACCGCGGCCAGCACCCCGGTGAGCCGCCGCCGGCGCCGCACCTTCCGGCCGACCGCCGCGAGCCGGTCCGGCGGCGTCGCGAGCTCCGGCACGAGACCGTCGAGGAGTCGGCCGATGGCCCGGCCGTCGCCGTCAGGACGCGTCATGGTGTCGCACTCCCCCGTCGATTCCCTCGCCGATTCCCTCGTCGATTCCCTCGTCGATGAGCAGCGCCCGCACCGCGTCGTCCTCGCGCAGCGCCCGCAGCGCCCGGAAGGCCAGGGTCTTCACCGTGCCCTCGGTGCAGCCCAGCAGCTCCGCCGTCTCCGCGACGGTGCGGTCCTCCACATAGCGCAGCACGACCACGGCCCGCTGCCGGCCGGTGAGCCGGGCGAGCGCGCGCCGCACCCCGTCCCGCCCGGCCGACTCGGCGGCGACGTCCTCGCCGCTGGCCCGCTCCGGCGGCGCCGCGCTCGGCAGCTCGCCGCGCCAGCGCCGCTGCCACCAGCTGGAGTAGGTGGTGTAGAGGACCCGCCGCACGTACGCCTCGGGGCTGCCGCCGACCGCGATCCTGTCCCAGTGCTGCCAGCTGCGCGCGAGCGCCGTCTGCAGGAGGTCCTCGGCCCGCCCGGCGTCGCCGGTCAGCAGCCACGCCGCCCGCAGCAGCACGTGCGACCGCGCCGCCACGAACTCGGCGAAGCCTTCCGGTGGTGCGGGTGTTCGCGTCATCCGGCCCTCCCGCCGAGTAAACCGGATGGCCGGCACCGGCGGTTGACAGCCGGGTGGCTCAGTGCGGCTTGGCGACGGTGAGGAGGACGGCGGCGTCGTCGAGGGCCTCGAGGGTGTGCCGGGCGTCCGGGATGGCGAGCAGGTCGCCGGCGGCGGCCTCAACGGCGTCGGTGGCGGTGGCGAGCCGGACCCGGCCGTGCAGCACGTGCAGGGTGGCCTCGCCGGGGTTCTCGTGCTCGTCGAGCTTGCGGCCGGCGGCCAGGGCGATGAGCGTCTGGTGCAGTGTGCGCTCGTGACCGCCGTACAGGGTCTGGGCGCTGCGGCCGCTGGAGGCGGTGCGGGCGGTCGCCAGGTGCTGTTCGACGAGTGCGGGCAGCGATGACGAGGACATGTCGGGTTCCTTTCAGGTGGTGCGGCGGGCCAGGGTGCTCATCTTGACGGCGGTGTAGACGGCGGCGGCGAGGGCGACGTCCGACAGCAGCATCAGGCCGATGGCGTAGGAGCCTTCCACGCCGTACACCCAGCCCATGACGAGTGGCGGGACGAACCCGCCGAGGCCGCCTGCCGCGCCGACGACGCCGGTGACGGCGCCGACCTTGTCGGCGGGGGCGACCTTGCCGACGAGGGCGAAGACGGCGCCGGCGGCCGCGCCGAGCAGGGCCGCCAGGCCGAGGAACGCGATGGTGGCCACCGGCATCAGGGCCGGCTGGAACGCCTGCACGACGGCGAAGAGCGCGGTGCCGGTGAAGCACCAGACGAGGACCGGCACGGGGTGGAACCGGTCGGAGAGCCAGCCGCCGGTGGGCCGGGCGATCACGGCGAGGACGACGAACCCGGCGGTGCGCAGCGCGGCGTCGTCGGCGGTGAGCCCGTAGACGGTCTTCAGGTAGGCGGGCAGGTACACGCTGAAGGCGACGAACCCGCCGAAGCCGACCGCGTAGAGGAAGCACAGCTGCCAGGTGACGCCGAGCCGGCTCACGGCCAGGACGCGGGAGACCGCAGAGCCGGCCGGTGGCTGCCGGCCCGGCGCGTCCCGCATCAGCAGGAAGGCGAGCACCGCGTAGACGGCGAGGACGGCGGCCACGATGAGGAACGGCGTGTCCGCACCGTACGCGTCGGCGAGCTTGACGGTGCTGAAGTTGGCGATGGCGGTGCCGCCGGTCCCGATGCCGAACACGCCGAGCGCGAAGCCTTTGCGGGCCGGCGGGTACCAGCCGGAGACGAGCGGGACGCCGACGGCGAAGGTGGTGCCGCCGAGGCCGAGGAAGAACCCGGTGACGATGAGCGCCGGGTAGGACGACACGACGGTCAGGGTCAGCACGGGCACGATGGTGGCGAGGCTGACGAGCGGGAACATGACGCGCGCGCCGTACCGGTCGGTGAGGGCGCCGACCGGGATGCGGCCGAGCGATCCGACGACGACGGGCACGGCGACGAGCAGCGACTGGGCGGCGAAGCTCAGCCCGAGGCGCTCCTTGACGCCGGGCCCGAGCGGGCCGAGCAGCGCCCAGGCCCAGAAGTTCACGGTGAACCCGATCGTCGCCAGGATCAGGTTCCGCCCGGCGCCGGGCGGGGTCACCGCCGGCGCCGGTGGTGCGGCCGCCTTCTTGGTGGCGGGTCTGCCGGTTCTCGCCATCTCATACCTCGGCGGTGGTCGGGCCGGCGTTACCGCCGGCGGGCGGAGGCGTCGTCGGTGGTGGGCAGCTTCGGCGGGCCCTCCCAGCCGGGGCGGGCGGGGCGCAGCCCGGGCCTGGCGTCGCGGCTGCGGTACACCACGTAGGGGCGGGTGAGGTAGCCGACGGGGGCGCTGAACGCGTGCACGAGCCGGGTGAAGGGCCAGAACGCGAACAGCGCGAACGCCATGATGATGTGGACCTGGAACGACGTCGGCACGCCCGCCATGAGGTCCGGGTCGGGCTGGAAGACGAACAGCGACCGGAACCAGGGGGAGATCGTCTCGCGGTAGTCGTAGCCGTCGCCGGCGATGTTCGCCTTCACGGTGGCGAGCAGGCCGAGGACGATGACGGCGGCGAGCACCAGGTACATGCCCTTGTCGTTCTTCGTGGTGGCGGCAAAGACCGGCCCGGTGAGCCGGCGGCGGGCGATGAGGATCGCCATGCCGATCAGGGTGCAGAGGCCGGCGACGGTACCGATGAACACGGCCGACAGGTGGTAGGCGTGCTCGGTGATCCCGACCGCCTCCGTCCACGCCTTCGGCACCACCAGACCGCCGACGTGCCCGATGAGGACCATCAGGACGCCGAAGTGGAACAGCGGGCTGCCCCAGCGCAGGACGGCGGTCTCGTACAGTTGCGACGAGCGGGTCGTCCAGCCGAACTTGTCGTAGCGGTAGCGCCAGATCAGGCCGCCGGCGAGGATCGCGACGGCGACGTACGGATACACGACCCAGAGCAGGACGTTCATCGGCGGCCTCCGGTGGTGTCGACGAGTCCGAACGGTTCGAGGCCGACCTGCTCGACGGGCGGGCCGGTGCGGGCGAGCCGGACGGCGGCGGCGAGGTCACCGGGCTGGGCCGGTGGCAGCATCGCGCGGACCGCCTCGATCGCGTGCCTGTACACGGAGCCGTCGAGGGCCCCGCTCAGCAGGTCGAGGCCGATCCGGTTCTCCCGCAGCAGCCGCCAGCCGTGGTCGGCAGCGGGATCGGGCGCGGCGGCGAGGTCGAGGACGGCGGGCAGGTAGTCGGGCAGCTCCCCGTCGACCAGCTCCAGACCGGCGGCCTTGTACCCGGCTGCGAACAGGACCAGGGCCTCGCCGCGCCGGCGGGTGTCGCCACAGGTGTAGTACGTCAGGTGCAGGCAGCACCGGCGCCGGAAGTCGAACAGCTCCACGTACTCGGCGGTGAGCCGGCCCGCGTCGCCGCCGCGGTGTTCGGCGACGAGCCGCAGCGGCGCGGCGACGCCCGGTGGGAGCCCGTCGAGGGCGGCGGTGATCGTCGGCACCGCGGCCAGCACCTCGTCATCGGGGTAGCGCAGCAGCAGGGACGCCGCGCGGGCGGCGACGGGACGCCAAGCGGTGCGGGCGGTCACGGGTCACCGCCGTCGTTCTTCGGCGGGAACAGGCCCTCCGGGGTGCCCTTGCCGTCCCAGTTGAGCAGGTTCACCCGGGTCTCCTTGTCCGAGGGCGCGGCGCCGGTGTCGGCGGTCTGCCGGTTGCGCAGCATGTGGAAGTTCTCGATCGCGATCGGCGCCGGCGTGCCGGATGACTCGCCGAACGGCCCGTCCTCCAGGCTGCATTCGGTGCCGAGCCGTTCGAGCCGGTGCGCGTCCTCGATCAGCTCGGGGTGGGCGGCCGGGATGACGTACCGCTCCTCGTACTTGGCGATCGCGAGCAGGCGGTACATGTCGTCCATCTGTGTGCCGGTCATGCCGACGGTGGCGGCGATCGACTCGTCGCGCTCCTCGCCGAGGTTGATCCGCCGCTGATAGGAGCGCATCGCGGCCAGGCGGCGCAGCACGGCGGTGACCGGTGCGGGGTCGCCGGCGGTGAACAGCCCGGCGAGGTAGTCGACGGGGATGCGCAGCGCGTCGACGGCGCCGAACAGGTTCCCGACCTCCTCGCCGTCGTGGCCGGTCCCGGTGAGCGCGTCGACGACCGGCGACAGCGGCGGGATGTACCAGACCATCGGCATGGTGCGGTACTCCGGGTGCAGCGGCAGCGCCACCTCGTACTTCATGATGAGGTCCCAGATCGGGGAGCGTTGCGCCGCGGCGATCCAGTCCTCGGGGATGCCGGAGGCGCGGGCCGCGGCGGCGACCTGCGGGTCGTTCGGGTCCAGGAACACCGACCGTTGCGCGGCGTAGAGCTCGCGCTCGTCCTTGACGGCGGCGGCCTTGCCGACCCGGTCTGCGTCGTACAGCATCAGGCCGATGTAGCGCAGCCGCCCGACGCACGTCTCGGAGCAGATGGTCGGCTGGCCGATCTCGATCCGCGGGAAGCAGAACGTGCACTTCTCGGCCTTGCCGGTGCGGTGGTTGAAGTAGACCTTCTTGTACGGGCAGCCGGTGACGCACATCCGCCAGCCGCGGCAGCGGTCCTGGTCGACGAGCACGATGCCGTCCTCGGCCCGCTTGTAGATCGCGCCGGACGGGCACGACGCGGCGCACGACGGGTTGAGGCAGTGCTCGCAGATGCGCGGCAGGAAGAACAGGAACGCCTTCTCGTACTCCTGGCGGACCTGGTCGGACAGCTGCGCGAGGATCGGGTCGCCGGCGGCGACCTCGTTGCCGCCGGCGAGGGAGTCGTCCCAGTTCGCCGACCAGGTGACCTTCGTGTCCCGGCCGGTGAGCAGCGACTTGGGGCGGGCGACGGGGGTGTCGTCGCCGGCGGGCGCGGTGAGCAGGTGCTCGTAGTCGTAGGTCCACGGCTCGTAGTAGTCCTGCATGGACGGCAGCTTGGGGTTGGCGAAGATGCTGAGCAGCTTCTTCACCCGGCCGCCGGCGCGCGGCTTGAGCCGCCCGGTCCGGGTGCGGGTCCACCCGCCTTCCCAGCGTTGCTGGTTCTCGTACGTGCGCGGGTACCCCTGCCCGGGGCGGGACTCGACGTTGTTGAACCACACGTACTCGACGCCGGACCGGTTGGTCCACGCCTGCTTGCAGGTGACGGAGCAGGTGTGGCAGCCGATGCACTTGTCGAGGTTCATCACCATCGCCATCTGGGCCATGATGCGCATCAGTACTCGACCTCCTGGGACCGGCGGCGGATGACGGTGACCTCGTCGCGCTGGTTCCCGGTGGGGCCGAGGTAGTTGAACGCGAACGACAGCTGCGCGTAGCCGCCGATGATGTGGCTCGGTTTGATCAGCAGCCGGGTGAGCGAGTTGTGGATGCCGCCGCGGCGGCCGTTCGTCTCGGCCTTCGGCACGTCGATGACGCGTTCCTGGGCGTGGTACATGTACACGGTGCCCTCGGGCATCTTGTGGGTGACGACGGCACGGCAGACGACGACGCCGTTGCGGTTGACCGCTTCGATCCACTCGTTGTCGGTGACGCCGATCTTCGCGGCGTCGGCCTCCGACATCCACATCGTCGGCCCGCCGCGCGACAGCGTGAGCATGATGAGGTTGTCCTGGTACTCGGAGTGGATCGACCACTTCGAGTGCGGGGTCAGGTAGCGCACGGTCAGCTCCAGCTCCCCGGTGCGCCCGAGCCGCGGCTCGCCGAAGAGCTTGTGCATGTCCAGCGGCGGGCGGAAGACCGGCAGTTCCTCGCCGAGCTCCTGCATCCAGTCGTGGTCGAGGTAGAAGTGCTGCCGCCCGGTGAGCGTGTGCCAGGGTTTGCGGCGTTCGACGTTGATGGTGAAGGGCGAGTAGCGCCGCCCGCCGTGCTCGCTGCCGGACCATTCGGGGCTGGTGATCACCGGTACCGGCCGGGACTGCGCGTCGGCGAACCGGATCTGCTTGCCCTCGTGCTCGCGGGCGAGGTCCGCGAGGCGTTGCCCGGTGCGCCGCTCGAGGAACTCGAATCCTTCGGTGGCGACGCGGCCGTTGGTGGTGCCGGACAGGGCGAGGATCGCCTCGCACGCGCGGATGTCGGTGTCGAGGCGCGGGCGGCCGTCGGCGACGCCCCCGCGGACGGTGCCGTTGATCTTCTTCAGGAACTCGATCTCGGGTTTCACGTCGACGGTGACGGCCTTGGTGGTGGTGCCGAGCCGGTCCAGCAGCGGTCCGAGCGAGGCCATCTTGTCGGCGACCGTGCCGTAGTCGCGTTCGACGACGATGAACTTTGGCATCGTGCGGCCCGGCACGGCGGCGGTCTCGCCGGCCTTCCAGTCCCGCACGATCCCGCCGGGGGTGGCGAGCGCGTCGGGCGTGTCGTGCTGCAGGGGTGCGGCGACGATGTCCTTGCGGACGCCGAGGTGCGGGCCGGCGAGGTCGGAGAACGCCTTGGCGATGCCGTGGAACGCGGTGAAGTCCGTCCTGGTCTGCCACGGCGGGTTGATCGCCGGCGTGAACGCGTGGATGAACGGGTGCATGTCGGTGGTGTTGAGGTCGTGCTTCTCGTACCAGGTGGCGGCGGGTAGCACGACGTCGGAGAACAGGGTGGTCGACGTCATCCGGAAGTCCAGCGACAGCAGCAGGTCGAGCTTGCCCTCGGGCGCCTCGTCGTGCCAGACGACGTCCCGCGGCCGCTTGTCCGGTGGCGCCTCGGCGGCGCGCAGCGACGCGTCGGTGCCGAGCAGGTGCCGCAGGAAGTACTCGTTGCCCTTCGCCGACGAGCCGAGGAGGTTGGCCCGCCAGACGGTGAGGACGCGGGGCCAGTTCTGCGGCGCGTCGGGGTCGGCACCGGCGAACCCGAGCCGGCCGTCGACGAGCTCCTGGGCGACGTGCGCGGCCGGGTTCTCCGGGTTCGCGGCGAGGGCCTCGTCGGCCACGTCCAGCGGGTTGCGGTCGAAGTTCGGCATCGACGGCATCCAGCCGAGCCGGGCCGACTGCGCGAGGAGGTCGGCGGTGTGCCGGCCGGCGAACGCGCCCTTCGCGAGGGGTGAGGTGAGCACGTCGGCGGTGTACTGGTCGTAGCGCCACTGGTCGGTGTGCAGGTACCAGAACGCGGTGCCGATCATCTGCCGCGGCGGCCGGGACCAGTCCAGGCCGAACGCCAGGTGCGCCCAGCCGGTGACGGGCCGGCACTTCTCCTGCCCGACGTAGTGCGCCCAGCCTCCGCCGTTCACACCCTGGCAGCCGGTGAGCGTCGTCAGCGTCAGCATCGCCCGGTACGTGGCGTCGGAGTGGAACCAGTGGTTGGTGCCGGCGCCCATGAGGATCATCGAACGGCCGCCGGAGCGTTCGGCGTTGTCGGCGAACTCCCGCGCGATCCTCGCGACCTGCGCTGCCGGCACGCCGGTGATCGGCTCCTGCCACGCCGGGGTGTACGGCTCGGCCGGGTCGTCGTAGCCGGCGGGCCACTGCCCGGGCAGTCCGGGGCGGGCCACGCCGTACTGGGCGAGCATCAGGTCGTACACGGTGGTGACGAGCCGGCCGCCGACGGTGGCGGTCGGCACGCCGCGGCGCAGCAGCTCGGGCGTGTCGTTGTCGAAGCGGGGCAGCACGACCTCGACGGCGTCGCCGCCCTCGCAGCTCAGCCTGGGCGTGATCGCGCCGAGGTCGAGGTTCCACCGGCCGACGCCGGCCTCGCTGAACCGGTGGCCGAGCGAACCGTTCGGCACGGCCGGCGCGCCGGTCGTGGTGTCCCACAGCGCCGGGCGGAACGCGGCCTCGGGGTCGGTCTCCCCGAGGTCGGCGGCGGTGATGAACTTCCCGGGCCGGTAGCCCTGCTCGCACGGCTCCAGTGCGACCAGGTACGGCAGGTCGGTGTACCGGCTGACGTAGTCGGCGAACCGGGGGACGGTCCGTTCGACGAAGCACTCCTTGAGCACGACGTGCCCCATCGCCATGGCGAGGGCGCCGTCGGTGCCGGGCTGGGCGGGCATCCACTCGTCGGCGAACTTCACGTTGTCCGCGTAGTCCGGGGACACGACGACGACCTTCTGCCCGCGGTAGCGGGCCTCGGCCATCCAGTGCGCGTCGGGGGTGCGGGTGACCGGGACGTTGGAGCCCCACATCATCAGGTAGGACGCGTCCCACCAGTCGCCGGACTCGGGCACGTCGGTCTGGTCGCCGAACATCTGCGGCGACGCGACGGGCAGGTCGGCGTACCAGTCGTAGAACGACAGCATCGTGCCGCCGATCAGCGACAGGAAACGCGCCCCGACCGCGTGCGACACCATCGACATCGCGGGGATCGGCGAGAACCCGGCGACGCGGTCCGGCCCGTACTGCTTGATGGCGTGCACGTGCGCGGCGGCGACGAGCTCCTGCGCCTCGTCCCACGAGACCCGCACGAGCCCGCCCTTGCCGCGCGCCCGCTGGTAGGCGCGGCGGCGCTGCGGGTCGGCCTGGATGTCGGCCCACGCCGCGACCGGGTCGCCGAGGCGGGCCTTCGCCTCCCGGTACATCTCGACCAGGATCCCGCGCGCATACGGGTAGCGGACCCGGGTCGGCGAGTACGTGTACCAGGAGAACGCGGCGCCTCGCGGGCAGCCGCGGGGCTCGTACTCCGGCCGGTCCGCGCCGACGCTCGGGTAGTCGGTCTGCTGCTGCTCCCAGGTGATGATGCCGTCCTTGACGTACACCTTCCACGAGCACGAGCCGGTGCAGTTGACGCCGTGCGTGGAGCGGACGACCTTGTCGTAGGACCACCGGTCCCGGTAGAAGCTGTCCGCCTCCCGCCCGCCGATCTGGTGCAGCGTCCGCCCGTCGGTGGACACCTCCGCCCGGCGCACCAGCCCGCCGACGCCCAGCAGCGCCCTGCCCGCTTTTTCGGTCGCGCTCGTCATCGCCACGTTCCTCCGTATATGACCTTGAGAATCAGATTCGTCCTATTCGTGCCGACGGGCAAGCCGAACGCGTGATCCCATGCCATCTGACCGCACCGAAATCCCGGGCGACCGTGCCGAAGGTCCCGAGTTGATCGGGACCATCAGACCGAAGCGGGCGCGCGGGACCCCCGCCCCGGCGGACGGCACGCCGCCCCTGCTACCCGGCCGGGTCCGTGCCACACCCGGCGAACGGTCACCGGCCAGGCGTGGCAGGGGCCCGCGCCGGCCGTGGCGCCGCGGGGGCAGCGGCGGCCTCGAACAGCGGCGTGCTCAGGTACCGCTCACCGGTGTCGGGCAGGATGACCACGACGGTGCCGCCGGCGAGCTCCGGGCGCCGGGCCACCGTGTGCGCCGCGTGCAGCGCGGCGCCGCCGGACACCCCCACCAGCACGCCCTCGGTCCGGGCGAGCCAGCGGGCGGCGGCGCGGGCCCGTTCGACGTCGACCCAGGCCGGCACCACGAACGTTTACCGAGTCCTGACCGCGCTCGACGCGTGGAAAAAGATTTATATCAGTAACTCTATCTATGTGATTTCTGATTTACTTGTATAGTTTCTGAGCAGCTGTTCGGAGGTTTTGCCACCGTGACTGTTCGGTCGCTTGATCCCCTACGGCCGGCCGCGTGATCACCGGCGCCGCACCCCGCGCGGCGCCCGGAAGGCAGGAGGCGACATGAGCATCTACGACACCATCGGCGGAGCGGCAGCGGTCCAGGCCGCCGTCGAGCAGTTCTACGCCCGCGTCCTCACGGATCCCCGCCTCGAAAGCTTCTTCACCGGCGTCGACGTCCAGCGGCTCAAGACGCACCAGCGGGCGTTCATCACCGCGGCGCTCGGCGGCCCGCAGATCTTCGCCGGCCGCGACATGGCCGCCGCGCACGCCGGGCTGGGAATCACCGACGCCGACTTCGACGCGGTCGTGGCCCACCTGGCCGGCACGCTGACCGACCTCGGCGTGGCCGACGATCAGGTGGCCCAGATCGGCGCGGCACTGGCCCCGCTGCGTGGGCAGATCGTCACGACGACGGACTCAGTCGTCGCTCCGTAGCCGCATCGGGCACGGTGGCGACGACGAAGTCCGAGCGGGTCCTCAGCGCACTCGCGAGCGCCACCTGATCGCGTGCCGGGACCTGTCAGGCGGGGACCGGCGTGCGGTGCAGCCGGATCTGCCAGGTGTCGGGGCCGGACTGCAGCCATTCGGCGGCGAACCGCCCGGCGTAGCGCCGGTCGATCTCGGCCAGGAGCGGTCGCGGGGCGTGCGGGGCGACGAGGACGAGGGCACCGTCCTCGGGCAGCGCGTCCAGCGCGTCGAGGACCCGGCCGTGGCGCTCGCCGTGCGGCAGGTCACGGACGTCGAGGCGCGGGTCGATGGACAGCAGCGGCGCGTCACCGGCGCCGCCGGCGGCATCCCCGCCGCAGCCGCAGCTCCCTCCGCAGCCCTGCGTCGCTTCGTCGTGTGACATGGAACCCTCCACTGGTTTTGAGGTCGTTTGACGTTATAACGTTAAGCACCATGGAAACCCCTTCGGTAGGGCCTTCCGGCGAGACGATCGACACGCCGCAGCACCGGGCGCTCGGCTCGGCCAGCCGGGTGTCGATCCTGCAGCTGGTCCGCGCCGCCGGCGGCGGCCTCACCGCCGCGGACGTCGTCGCCGAGACCGGCCTGCACCTGTCCACGGTCCGGGCCCACCTCGACCGGCTCGCCGAGACCGGGCTGCTGGTCAAGGCCCGCGCCAGCGGCGGGCAGCCGGGCCGGCCGGCCTGGCGCTACCGGGCGGCGACCGCGGACCCCGCGCCCGCCCCGGCCGCCTACCGGGTCCTCGCCGCCGCGTTGCTGGACCACCTGTCCAAGGCCGGCGGCGACACGCGGGAGGCCGCGGCCCAGGCGGGCGAGGGCTGGGGGCGGCAGCTGGCCACGGCCGCCCGCGAGCACGCCGACCCGGTCGACACGGTCGTGGAGGTGCTCGACGGCCTCGGGTTCGGGCCGCGGCGGGTGCCGGCCGAGCCGGGCACGATCCACCTGCACACCTGCCCGTTCCTGGAGCTCGTCGGGCAGAACCCCGACGCGATGTGCGGCCTGCACCTCGGGGTCGTCCGCGGCATCCTGGAGCAGCGGGGCGGGGCCGGCAGCGGCACGGTGCTGGAGCCGTTCGGCGCGCCCGCCGCCTGCGTCGTGCGCGTGCCGTCGTGAACCCGCGGGTGCCGCTGCTCGCCGCCGGCGGCGGTGCGCTGCTGGCCGGCCTGTATGGCGGGCTGCTCCTGCTCGGCACCCCCGTCCCGGCGCCGGCGCTGCCCCTCGAGGCGGTGCACGGGCCGCTGATGGTCCTCGGCTTCGCCGGCACGCTCATCGCCCTGGAACGGGCGGTCGCGCTGGGCGCGCGATGGGCGCTGCTGGCGCCGGCCTGCTCCGGGCTCGGCGTCCTGACGCTGCTCGTGACCGGTCCGGGCCTGGCCGGCAAGGTCCTGCTGATGGCCGCCTCGGTGGTCCTGCTCGGCGTGTACCGCGCGCTGTGGCGCCGCCAGCCGGAGGCCGCGCTGCTCGCCCAGGCGGCGGGGGCGTTCGCCTGGTACGCCGCGACCCTGCTGTGGCTGGCCGGCTTCACCGTCGCCGAGATCGTGCCGTGGCTGACCGTGTTCGTCGTCGCGACCATCGCCGGCGAACGCCTGGAGCTGGCCCGCGTCGCCATCTTCGAGCGGCACGCCGAGCGCTGGTTCCTCGCCGCCCTGGCCGCTCTGTTCGCCGGTGCCGCCGCCGTCACGGTCCGGCCCGCCGACGGCACGCAGCTGTTCGGCGCGGCGCTGCTGGGCGTCGTGGCGTGGCTGCTCGTGTACGACGTGGCCCGCCGCACCGTCCGCGCCACCGGTCTGCCCCGGTTCATCGCCGTGGGGCTGCTCGCCGGCTACGCCTGGCTGGGCGTCGCCGGGGTGCTGTGGGCCGGCGCGGGCGCCACCGGCGGCGGAGCCCGCTACGACGCCACCGTGCACGCCGTGTTCCTCGGCTTCGTCATGTCGATGATCTTCGTGCACGCCCCGGTGATCCTGCCGGCCGTCCTGCGCGTGCCGTTGACGTTCCACCCGCTGCTGTACGCGCCCCTGGCCCTGCTGCACGCCTCGCTGCTGGTCCGCGTCATCCTCGGCGACGCCTTCGGCGCGGCGGCGGTGTGGCGCTGGTCCGGCGTCGCCAACGTCGCGGCGGTGCTCGGCTTCGCCGCGTGCGCGGCCCTCTCCCGCCGCGCCCACCGCCGGCCGCCGGTCGCACGAGCGGCGCTGTCGTGACCGCCGTCGCGGTGGGCGCGGACGCCGCACCGACCGGGCGGGCGGCGTGGCACCGCCGGGTCGCGGCGCTACCCCTCGCCTACCTTGCCGGGATCGCCGCGGTCGGGGTCGGGCACCCGTTCCTGCCCGGCTGGCGCTGGCTGGTCATCCACCTGCTGCTGCTCGGCGCGGTCACCAACGCCGTCGTGGTGTGGAGCGCCCACTTCACCGCCGCGGTCCTGCGCATCCCCGCCCCGCCGCGCCGCCGTGCCGAGGCGGTCCGGCTGGCCGTGCTCAACGCGGGCGTCGTCGCGGTGCTCGCCGCTGGCGTCGCGGACCTGCCGTGGGTCGGCGTCGCCGGGGCCGGGGCTGTCTTCGCCGCGGTCGCCACGCACCTCGCCTGGCTCGCGCGGCAGGTGCGGACCGCGCTGCCAGCCCGGTTCGCCGTCACCGCCCACTACTACCTCGCCGCGTCCGTCGCACTGCTCACCGGCGTCCCCGCCGGCGCCTGGATGCTGGTGGTCGACGACGACACGCGGCCGCGGCTGCTGCTGTTCCACGCGCACGTGAACCTGCTCGGCTGGGTCACGCTGACCGTCCTGGGCACGCTGCTCACGCTGTGGCCGACGGTGCTGCGCACCCGCATGGCCGACGGCGCCGCCCGGGCCGCCCGCACCGCGCTGCCCACGGCGGTGACCGGCCTGGCGCTGCTCGCGGTCGGGGTGCTCGCCTGGTGGCCGGTCCTCGCCGCGGGCGGGCTCGCCGTCATCGCCGCCGCCGTCCTGATCACCGCCGCGCCCGCGGTACACACCGCCGGGCAGCGCCCACCCGCGTCGTTCGCCACCTGGTCGATCGCCGCCGCGGGCGGGTGGCTGCTCGTCGCGCTCGGCGTCGACGCATGGACCCTGCTGTCGTCCGCCACCCCGGCCGCCGCGGCGGACCGCTTCGGCGCCGTCCTCGTCCCGCTGCTCGCCGGCTTCGCCGCGCAGGTCCTCCTCGGCGCGCTGACCTACCTGCTGCCGGTCGTCCTCGGTGGCGGCCCGGCGCTCGTACGGCAGCGGTCGGCGCGACTCGAACGGCACTGGCCGCAGCGGGTCGCCATGGGCAACGCGGCGCTCGCCGTGTTCCTGCTGCCGGTCGGCGCGTACGTCCACATCACCACGTCACTGCTGGTCCTCGCCGCACTGCTGCAGTTCCTCGGACCGGCGGCGCGCGTCCTGCTCACCGCCCGGAGGTAACGATGCCCGCAGAGCACGCCCGCCCGCTCGGCGGCGTCGCCGCCGGCCTGGCGCTGGTCGTCCTCGCCACCCTCGTCGGCGTCGCGGCGCAGCGGGTCGCGGGCGCCGGCACCGGCGCCGACACCAGGTCCGCGGCGACGACCGGCGAGGTGACGCCGACCGGGCACACCACCACCGTCACCGTGACCGCCGAGGACATGCGCTTCCACCCCGACCACATCGCGGTTCCCGCCGGCGACCGGCTCGTCGTCGAGCTCGCCAACCGCGACCGCCGCCGCCACGACCTCGTCCTGGACACCGGCGCGAAGACCGGCACCGTCGCCGCCGGCGGCACCGCCCGCCTCGACGCCGGCGTCATCGGGGGCACCGTCGAGGGCTGGTGCTCGCTCCCGGGCCACCGGCAGGCGGGCATGACCCTCACGATCACCGTCGACGGCACCCACGACCACCCGGCCGCCCCCGCGGAGTTCACGGCACGGGATGCCACGGCGCCGCCCGTACCCCCGGAACGCGTCCACAAAGTCGAGCTGCGGGTGCGGGAGGACGCACGGCAGCACCTGTGGACGTTCAACGGCACCGCCCCGGGACCGACGCTGCGCGGCCGGGTCGGCGACACGTTCGAGATCACGCTCATCAACGACGGCACCATCGACCACGGCGTCGACTTCCACGCCGGCGCGCTCGCCCCGGACGAGCCGATGCGCCCGATCGAGCCTGGCGAACGGCTCACCTACACGTTCACCGCGACCCGTGCCGGCATCTGGATGTACCACTGCTCGACGATGCCGATGCTGCTGCACATCGGCAACGGCATGTACGGCGCCGTCATCATCGACCCGCCCGACCTGGCACCGGTCGACCACGAGTTCGTCCTCGTGCAGTCCGAGCGGTACCTCGGCGGCGACCTGGCGAAGATGCAGGCGGACCAGCCGGACGCGGTCGTGTTCAACGGCCACGCCGACCAGTACACCCACCGGCCGCTGCAAACCCGTGCGGGCCAACGGATCCGTGTCTGGGTCCTCGACGCCGGCCCGAGCCGCGGCAGCGCGTTCCACATCGTCGGCGCCCAGTTCGACACCGTCTACCGTGAAGGGCAGTGGCTGCTGCGCCCGGGCGACCCCGGCGGCGCGCAGGTCCTGGACCTGTCCCCCGCGGCCGGCGGCTTCGTCGAGACCACCCTCGCCGCGGCCGGCCACTACCCCTTCGTCACGCACGCCATGGTCGACGCGGAACGCGGCGCCCGCGGCATCATCGAGGTCTCGTGAGCAGGAACCGGTTCGTGCCGCCGCAGCACGGCGCGTGGGCGATGCTCCTGCTGCCGTGGCTCGCCGGGGTCCTCACCGCCGGCTTCCGCTGGCCGCACCTGCCGCTGCTGGTGGCGTGGCTGGCCGCCTACCTGTTCAGCTACTACTTCCTGCAGGCGGTCAAGACCCGCCGCCTCGCCCGGGTCCGCGCGCAGCTGCTCCTCTACGGCCCGGCCGCGGCCGTGTCGGGTGCGCTCGTGCTGCTCGTGCGGCCGCAGCTGCTCTGGTACGGGCCGGCCTTCGCCGCACTGTTCGCGGTCAACGTCGCCTACGCCCGGCGCCGCGACGAACGCGCGCTCGTCAACGATCTCGCGTCGGTCGTGCAGAGCTGCCTGATGGTCTTCGTCTGCGCCACCGTCGCCGGCCGTCCGCTGGCGGAGGCCGTGCCGGTGTTCGCGGCCGTGACCGCCTACTTCACCGGCACGGTGCTCTACGTCAAAACCATGATCCGTGAACGCGGCAGCGCCGGCTACTACCGCGCGTCGGTGCTGTTCCACCTCGCCGCGCTCGGGGCGGCCTGGTGGGTCGGCGTGCCGGTGCTGGTCGTGTTCGCCCTCCTGCTGGCCCGCGCGGCCCTGCTGCCCAGGCGCCGCCTGACCCCGAAGCAGGTCGGCCTGATCGAGATCGCCGCCACCGTCCTGCTGCTGGTCCTGCTGCTGGTCATGGTGCCGGTCGCGGGGTGAACCGCTCGCGGCTCAGGCTCCCGTGCCGGCCGGCACCTCGTCGTGGAGCACATAGCCGGTGACGAGGTCGCAGTCGATGGTGATGACGCAGTTCATCTCCTCGTCCACCCAGGGGTGCAGGAGCCGCTCGTAGCGGGCCTGGCGGGCCGGGTCGAGGACGAGCCTGGCGGTGCCGGTGACGACCACCGTCCAGCCGGTGTGGGTGTCCGGGTCGAGGACGTCCGCCTCGTACGCCACGACGACCCCACCGCCCTGCGTGGCCGCTGAGGCCAGGGCGCCGCCCAGGTTGCTGCGGATCACGACGGAGTCGCCGTCGACGAGGTGGTTGACCGGTCGGATCGCCGGGAGCGCACGCATGCTGAAGACCACCCGGCCCACCGGCACCGACGCCAGCAGCTCCAGGCAGCGGTCACGGCCCAGGGCCCGCATCGACACCATCCCTGAACTGTTCCCCTGTCGTCCCGCCGCGGCCAGGGCCGTTGGACCCGTGTCCGGCGGGACCTTTTCCCCTGTACGTCACCGCCCGCCGGCCCTGCTGTACACCCCTGGCCGCCGCCTAGCGTGATCCACGGAGCTAATTGAAGGAGCGCGGCATGCGAACAGTGACCGAACCGGAGCTCGCACGGATCCTTGGCGCGCTGCCGGGCATCCCGCGGATCGTCGCCAGCGGCAACTACGCCGCCCCGCGCCGCCTGCTGTCCGTCGCCGACGCGGCCGTCGCGGAGTTCCGGCTGTTCATGCTCAACGCCCAGCACGGCCTGCCGGACCGCGACGGCGTCGTCTACGAGTCCGCGTTCGTCGGGCCGGGGATGCGCGCCCACCCGCGGCTGCACTACTTCCCGTGCCGGCTGTCGCTGGTGCCGCACCTGTTCCGGCAGCGGCTCGCGCCCGACGTGGTGCTGCTGCACACCTCCCGGCCGGTCGGCGGTGCGGTCAGCCTCGGCGTCGAGGTCAACGTCCTGCCGGCCGCGATCGAGTCCGCCCGCGCCCGCGGCGGCATCGTCGTCGCGCAGGCGAACCCCGCGATGCCCTTCACCCACGGCGACGCGCTCCTGCCTCTCGACGCGGTGGACTACCTCCTCGAGGTCGACGAGCCACTCGCCACGCACGCGGTCGTGGCGCCCGACGCGGTGTCGGCGGCCATCGGGGAGCGGGTGGCCGCGCTCGTGCCGGCGGACGCGACGCTGCAGCTCGGCATCGGCGCCATCCCGGACGCGACGCTCGACGCCCTGCTCGACCGGCGCGGGCTGCGGATCTGGTCGGAGATGTTCAGCGACGGCGCCCTCGCCCTGGAGAAGGCGGGCTGCCTCGACCGGGACACGCCGATCACCGCCTCCTTCTGCTTCGGTTCGGCCGAGTTGTACGACTGGGTCGACGCCAACCCACGTATCCGCATGCTGCGCACCGAGAAGACCAACAACCCGGGCACGATCGCCGCGCACCCCAACCTCATGAGCGTCAACAGCGCGCTGCAGGTCGACCTGTTCGCGCAGGCCAACGCCACCCGGGTCGGCAACCGTACGCACTCCGGCTTCGGCGGCCAGACCGACTTCATCGTCGGCGCCATGCACTCCCCCGGCGGCCACGCCGTCATCGCGCTGCGCTCCTGGCATCCGAAGGCCGACGTGTCCTCGGTCGTGCCGCTGGTGTCCGGCCCGGTCACCTCGTTCCAGCACAGCTACATCGTCACCGAGCAGGGCACCGCCACGATCTGGGGCCGCGACTCGGTGGAGCAGGCCCAGGAGATCGTCGACCACGCCGCACACCCGTCGATCCGCGACGAGCTCCGCGCCGCCGGCCGGACGTTCGGGCTCCCCCTCCACTGACGACCGGGACCAACGGCCCGCATCCGCCGATCCACATGCCTCTGCCGGGTCCGCGCGCACCGGTCGACGCTGATCTCATGGACACCACAATCACGGGCACCACGAGCATCGTCGTCGGGCACGACGGGTCGCAGGCTTCACAGCAGGCGGTGGACTGGGCCGCCGACGAGGCGGAGCGCACCGGCGCGTCGCTGCGGATCGTCCACGCCTACCAGCTCGGCTGGCCGGCGGGTGCCTCCTACCGCCCGACGGCTCAGGAGGCGGACGAGGCCCGGGGCCGCGCCGAGGAGCTCGCGACCGGTGCCGCCGCGGCGGTCCGTGCCCGCGGCACCGGCGTCGACGCCGTCGCCACGGTGGTGCACGCCGCGCCAGCCGCGACGCTGCTCGACTTCGCCCATGCCGGCGCGCGCCTGCTCGTCGTCGGCAACCGCGGCGCCGGCGGGATGGCGAGCCTGCTCCAGGGCTCCGTCAGCCAGCAGGTCGCCACGCACGCCCGGGTCCCCGTCGCCGTCGTCCGCGGCCGCACGGCGACGCCCGGCGGTCCGGTCGTCGTCGGGGTCGACGGCTCCCCCTCCACCGACGCCGCGCTCACGCTCGCGTTCGAGGCTGCCGCCGCGCGCGGCACCCACGTCGTCGCCATCAGGGCGTACGTCCCGCCGTCCCCCTCGGTGCTGCCGCCGAGCGCCGTCGAGGCCGAGGAGCGCGCGCACCTGCGGGAGTCGCTGGCCGGTTGGCAGGACAAGTACCCGTCGGTGCGCCTCGAGCCACTGCTGGCCACCGGCCGGGCGGCGAAGGTCCTCGTCGGCGTCTCGCACACCGCACAGCTCGTCGTGGTCGGCAGCCGCGGCCACGGCGGCTTCGCGGGCCTCCTGCTGGGCTCCGTCGGCCAGCAACTCATGCACCACGCCGAGTGCCCGGTCCTGATCGCCCACCGTCCGGCCTGATCCGGCGCACATCTGATGGGAGGGGTGAGTCCGGTGGTGGCAGTCATGCTCGTGGCCACGTCCATCGCCGCCGTCTACGTCGCGCTGATCGCCCTGCACGTGCAGGCCATCCGCGGCGACCCACCGGGCGCCGACCGGCACCGGCCGCGTCTCGCGACCTGGCTCGCCACCCGCGAGGAGCGGCGCCGCGGCCGCGCCGAGCGCGACGCGGCCCAGCGCCTGATGTCCGGCTCGCTGGACCAGGCTTCGTACCGGGCGGCCATGGCCGCCATGGCCGCCCAGGACGCGGCCGAGCACCCCGTCGAGATTCCGAACACCTGACGCGACAGCGCCAGAACGCCAGGTCACTCTCCGTAGATTCCGGCCGCCACGGCGAACGATCGCGCCTTGCGCACATCTGCCGATTTCAGTGCATCCGAGCTGTGTTCACCGGTGGCGATCATGCTGGCGCGTTCGTGGTCATCGTGGTGGCGCCCCGGGTCGCCGAGACGATCGGCGCCTTCGACGCAGCCAGCCGCACGCTCCACCTGGACCCGTACGCTGCGGTCCGCGGCGGACTGCGGTAGTCAGCCGGCGATCAGGCAGAACGGGTGACCGGCTGGGTCCAGTAGCACCCGCCACCGGTTGCCGCCCGGCTGATGGTCGGGCCTGACCGCCCCGAGCTCCAGCGCCAGCTTCTCCGCGGCGTCGAGGTCCTCCACTTGGAGGTCCAGGTGGAACTGTTGTGGCACCTCCTGATCTGGCCACTGCGGGGACCGGTATCCGTGGACTCGCTGGAAGCCCAGGTCGCGGCCCGAACCAGCGGTCAGGGCAACGAACTCGTCGGCGTCGTAGCTGAGTTCCATGCCTGTCAGCTCTTGGTAGAACCGGGCCAGAGCCCGGGGATCGGCGCAGTCCATGGTCACGCCTCGCACCGTGGCGATCGGCATCCTCCACTCCTCCTCGTCCAGGTTCGCGGGCCACGAAGTGGCCGCAGGTAGTGATCCAACCGCGCTGTCGTGGCCCGGCTCCGCTCAACACCGGTCACACGGGCGGCCACAGGGACCAATCGCGGTGACCCTGGTCGATATGGAGTCCCCTCGTGTTCAGCTAAGCTGAGGCTGCCTCGAAATATATCGAGGGGGCCTCGACTTAGCAAGGAGGTACGGTGAGCGCCGCGAACATGCCCCAACGCCGGATGCGTGCCGACGCCCGCCGCAACTACGAACGGGTGCTCACGGAGGCGGAGGTCGCCTTCCGGGAACGGGGCACGGAGGCATCGCTGGAGGAGATCGCGCGCCGAGCCGGAGTGTCGATCGGCACGCTGTACGGGCACTTTCCGACCCGGCAGGCGCTGCTCGAAGCGATGCTGCACGAGAGCATCGACCGGCTCGTTGCCACCGCCGAGGAGTTGCTCACGCACCCGTCGCCCGGCGAGGCCCTCGCCCGGTGGGCCGGCGCGACCGCGGCGCACATGTCCGCCTATCGAGGGCTGGCCAGCTCACTGCTGAGCTCCCTGAAAGACGAGAGTTCTCCGCTGCACCGGGCATGCCAGCAGATGACCGCCGCCGGCGAGCGGCTGCTCGATCGAGCGCGCTCGGCGGGTCACGTGCGGGCCGAGGCCAGCGCCGCGGACATGTTCGCGCTCGTCAACGCGGCTGCCTGGGTCCGCGAGCAGGTCCCCGCCGAGCAGGGCGACCGCCTGCTGGCGTTCATGATTGACGGACTGCGCCCGGTAGCCGCCGAGACTCGCCGTCCCGCCGACCCTGGCCCGTGAGGTCACGGGGCCGGGAAGCGCCGAGGGCGGGTGCCGGCTCGCCCCCGCTTGAGCGACGAGGTCTCCTGCGTTCACCGCCTCAAGTCTTGCAACACGTCAAGACGGATGCACGGATCTGCCGCCGGTCGGGCGCTTCAGCTCGGCGGTGATCGTCACGCTGTGTACGCCGTCTCAGTGGCATGCTCCGCGGAGACGCTGCGCTCTCGTAGCCGATGAGCGCGCATTCGTGGGTCACGGTCGGTCGTATCCCGCCAGGTGCGCTGCCTCCCGCCAGTCGTACGCCTACCTGTGTACTCACTCGCTTCTGCACCAGGTAGCGTGCAGGACGTGTCGAAATCCGCATCACTGGCGATAGCGCGGGTTATGGCCCATTGCGGCGGCGCGCCCGGCGATGCGGTGAAGTACCTCGCCCAGGCGATCGCACAGAGTCCGGAGAATGCCGAGCCGTACGAGCTGCTCGCAGAACTGCGCCGGGAGTCGCCCGATGAGGTGGCCCGGTCCGTCGCCGCGCCGAACAACCTCTGGCAGTTCGTGGTCGGCGCGTACCTGCGTTTCCTTGACGGTGACATGAATCAGGCCGCGCAGGCGCTCGGCTCGGTGATCGGCTATCGCCCGGACGTCGCCTGGGCGTCGGCGCCCTGGTTCGGCGATGAGCGATTCCTCGAGGCGGTGACCGCAGCTGGGCTCGCCGACGCAACCCTGAACATCACCGACTACGGTCCCGAGCTGAGCAGCGACGCTGCGCGGGACCGATTGCGGCCGTGGTTCCGGGCCATCGACGTGGTGTGCGACCGGGAGCCGGTGGCCGAGGCGATGGCACGCATGGCAATCCTGCTGCGGATCTGCGGACGGACGGATGCGTCGCTTGCCCTGTGCGACCGTGCGGACTCCGTTGAACGGGTGAGTTTCGCCGAGGTTGTCCGCGCCGGTACCTGGCGCCGCCTCGGTGACCGGCGGCAGACGGCCGCGGCGTTCCGGCGGGCGCTGGAACTGGACCCGACGAACTGGTCGCTCTACCTCGACCTCGCCGATCTGATGGCGGAGGACGGCAACTTCGCGGAGGCCGCCGATCTGGTACACCGGGGCCTCGAGCACGAGCCGGAGGACGTGACACTGCGGGCGGCGGGCGCTGCCTACCAGGCGCGCGCTGAGGGCTCGGTGACCCACCTGGACCTGCTGCTGGAGCTGGCGCCGGAGGTGCCTCACGCGGGATACCGGAACGGGCTGATCGAGTACGCCGTAGGCGGTCCGAGTCTCCCGGCTGACCGGATAACGGCCGCCCGCCGGCTCCAGGCCGGCAACTGATCCGGATCGCCAATCGTCCCCAGCCGTGGCAGCCCGCCACTACCGGTTCGGCGCTGGTGTCTGGACCCGCCGTTCCCAGTGCCGCACGCCGGCGGCTGGCGCCGGTAGGCGGACCTCTCGGACCACCATGATCAGGTGCGCACATCTGCCGCAGACAAAGCACGCCCTGCCTGCGGCACCAGTTACCCTGACAGAGAGGGCCTCGGCGGGCGTCGGGCAGGTCAGTGTCCGAAGGCCCACGCCACCATCAGCGGAAACTCTCGTTCCCAGAATGCGTCGCCGTGCGAGCCGGCCCGTTCGGTCAGGACAACGTCGCCACCCGCATCGCGCAGCGCGTTCGCCCACCGGGTCGCGTTGTCGCGGAAGAACGGTTCTTCGGTGCCGGCGACGAGATAGGTGCGTGGGAACCTGCCGGACAGCACGGCGGGTGGCCGGTACCCCGCACCGGGCGAGGCGCAGAAGACCGCGCCGTAGATGTCGGGATGCCGAAGCCCCATGGCCAGTGCGAGTTCTGCACTGGCGGAGACACCGAACGCCGCCGTTCGGTCGGCCGGCAGCTTGGCGCCCAAGCGGGTCGCCGCCCATCGGCGTACGTCCTCGACGAAGAATTTCTCGTGTGCCGCGAACCGTTGCGGGTCGAAGGTGAACGCGTCCGTGCTGCGGCCCGGTGAGTACTCGTGCAGCCGCAGCGTCTCGTCCTCCAGCCGGTGCGCGCCGATGATCATCGTGGGCGGTAGATCGGCGGCCTCAAGAGCTGCTCCCCACGACGTGATCAACTGGCCGTCTCCGGCAAAGACGATCGCCTCGGGCGCGGCCGCCGGGACGTAGGCGGTGACCTGACGTCCACCGTCGTACTCCAACACCTCGGTAACGAGCTCGCCTGCTGTGGACGACATCGGCGTGGGCTCCTTGCTGATGAGGTAGCTGCTGACATGTGCTGGCAACAGTGCCAACTATCGCCGAACAGCGCCAGACATAACCGAACGTCATAGGAACCTCTGAGGGCGTCCAGCGCCCACACAAACCCGAGTAGTCGCATGTATGTGCGAAGTCTTGATCGTCGACTCGTTGCCGAACGGTGTTTCGTGTGTGGTACTCGGCTCGCCCGCAGGTGGCGTCCGGTCCGGGCGACATCGTCAACCGCGACGGCCTACCCGACGAAGGCTGGAAGGGGTCGGTGAGCGTTCACCGGGCAGCAGGCCGGGGAGTGCTGATGTGCTGGCTCATGCTGCCTGCCCTGTGGACCGGGTGGGCGCGGTGGCCAGTTGCTCGCAGATCGCGCCGACAGCGTCGCGGTTGCGCTGGCTGAGAACTGCGGCGGGCCAGGTCACGGCTCGGCACGAACTGTTGATGTAGGTGCCGTGCAGGTCGGCCACGCCCGGGTCGGACGCCAGGTAGACACTGGACCGGGACGCTCGTACTGCGGCCCGGTGCCCGTAGAGGATCGGCATGAGTGGCCGTAGGAGGGGGACGATCGGCCGCGCGAGCGGTGGGTAGGCGCTGACGGGCAGACTCTTGTTGATCGATGTGTACGCGTGGCCGGGATATGCCACGTTGAGGGTGACGCCGCTACCCCGGAGGCGTTCGGCGGTCGTGTAGCTCATCGCCATGAGCGCCAGTTTGGTCTGGTTGTAATGCGACAGCGCCACGTACGACCGCTCACCTTGCAGGTTGTCCAGGTCGATCGAGCCGTGGGGCACTCCGCCGGTGATGTTGATGATCCGGGCCGGCGCGGCGCGGATCAGCGTCGGCAGCAGGCCCTCCACGAGAAGGTAGGGCGCCAGAACGTTGGCGGCGAACGTCGTCTCGATGCCCTCGGGGGTCAGCATGCGGCTGGCCCGGGTGACTCCCATGTTGTTGATCAAGACATGGATCTCCCCATACCGGGCGGCGATACGCTCGGCCAACTCTCGCACGTTCCGCTTAAGGGTGAGGTCGGCGAGTACCGCCTCGACCCGGTCATTGCCGGCGTCACGCCGAAGCTCCGCAACTGCCGTGCGGGCGCGGTCGCCGTCTCGGCCGACCACCACAACCTGTGCTCCGAGTCGGGCGAGGCCGCACGCGGTCTCCCTTCCGACGCCGGCGGTGCCGCCGGTGACAACGACCGTCTTGCCTTCCATCAGTTCCGTCATGGACCTCATATTACGACACCTGGTGACAGATTCGACATCAAATGTAGTTAAGTAAACTTTGGTGCGTGACGGGTTTGCGGGAACGAACGCGGCGGGCAGTGCGGGCCGAACTCGCCGCCGTCGCGATACGGCTGTTCGCCGAGCAGGGCTTCGAGGAAACGACCGTGGACCAAATCTCGACCGCCGCCGGGCTAACCAAACGCAGCTTCTTCCGGTACTTCCCGGTCAAGGAGGACGTCGTATTCGGCGACGTCGATGTGCTCGGCGAGCAGGTCATCGTCGAGATTCGCGAGGAACCCGGCGACGACCCGTGGCACTGCCTGCACCAGGTGCTGCGGCGATGGCAGCAGCACATCCACGGCTCCGAGCAGGCCCAGACCAGACTCCGACTCATCGAGGTCACCCCGTCGCTACGGGCACGCCTGCACGAGAAGCGGGCCGAATGGCGGCAGAGCGTCAGTGATGCGCTGCGCGCTCGATCCGGCCTGCCAGTTGATGCGTTCACCGCCGATCTACTGACCAACGCCGCCGCAGCGGCGCTGGACACCGTCACACAGGAATGGGCCCGCTCCGGCGGTACCGCCGACCGAGACGCCCTGCTCGACCGGGCTTTCGCGCTGCTGCGCCCGGATATAGCGGGCGTCGCCAACTGATGGCGCCACGCCGACGTCCCAGGCGGTTCCGTGCGCACATCCGCCGCGATGAGCGCTATGGCGTCGAAGTTGAGTTGTGCCGGGCCAGCATGAGCGAGGCAGAACCGCGATCAAGCGGGTCGATCCCGGCGTCGAGATGAATGTGCGCGCCATCCGGTGGTCGCGGGTCTGCCAACGCCAGGCACATTCGGGCGAGGTCCCGCAGGCCGCCAGGGTCACCGAAGATCTCGACTGATCCGCCGACGATCTCGACTACGACCGTGCCATCTTCAGTCGGCGCGACTACACCGATCGCGGGGTCATACGCCGGCACGGACAACGAGTTCTCAGTCATGACATTGATCTTGCATCAAGACGACGACTTCGGCTCATGCCGCCGACCAGGCCGCGGCGGTCGCTGGTGCCGGTCACCGTCGGTCGCGCCTCACGGTCAGCGCACTCTCGTGGTCGGTGAGCGAACATCCCAGGCGCGGCGGCTACTTGACCATGCGGAAGTCGGGATGTGCCAACCAGGCGGCCAGCAAGTCGGCATCGGCATGGCCGATGAGCGGATACCGACCTGGTCCCCTGTATCGACGGACCGGACGACTCGACTATCCGAACCGGTCCGCGAGCTTCGTCAGCTTGGTGACGTACGCCGGCCAGTCGTAGTCGTTGGGGATGTTGGTGTTCTCCTGCTGCCAACCGACCGCTCCGTCGTGCTGCTCGCGCATGATGTCGGCGTGGCCGGCGTGACGGACGAGGTCGCAGGTCACGTGGATGATGATGCGGTGCAGCGTCACGTCCTGCCGCCCTGGCCGCCACCATGGCACCTGCCCCGGCGCGTCGAGGGGGAGCTGCTCGATCGTCTGGTCCGCGAAGTTCCCCACACGGCGGTACAGGTCGATCAGCCCATCCTTCGTCTCATCCTCCCGCGCGTACCAGTCCGCCTGCGGGTCCTGCTCAAACGCCTGCACGGAGACTAGATCCTCAGGCGACGGGAACTCACGCCCGAAGGTAGGCCCGAAGTAGCCGGCCTCGACATTGAGGCAGTGCTTGATGACTCCCAGCAAATTGTTGCCGGTCGCGGTGCGGGGCAGTCTGGCATCGCGTTCGCTCAGCCCGTCGAGCTTCCAGATCAGGTCGTCGCGAGTCGCCTGGAGGTAGTGGTGCAGGGCAGCCTTCGGGTCGCCGAGATCAGCCATGCCGGCCAGTCTTCCGTATGCGCACGAGTCATTTCATGCGAGGTGTCACATGCTGGATCAGCGCCCGGCTGCGTGGAGCGGCATCCTCATTTGCCGCCGAGGGTGAGCGCGAGTTGACCGCGTCCGTTACGCCGCGTGATGAGGTCACGCGGCGACCGGCGCGCTGAACTGCCGAATTGCGTGCATGTGATCATGCCTACCGATCATGAGCCCATGTTGATTGTGAGCTGGCCGACGGCGCACTGACCCGACGGGACAGTGGTTGCGGAGCCAGTGGAGTAGCGTGGCCGGCCATGACGCAGGTTGTGACCGCGCCGATCCGGCCGCCAGCTGCGGTGCGTACGGCATTTTGGCTTGCCGCCGCATCCATCGTGGCCGGCGGGGTGAGCGCCGTGCTGATCTTCTTCGACATCGACCTGATGTACGGCGGCCATGGCAACGAAAAGGTCGCGTACGGTTCCGCGGGTTTCGCTCTGGTCCTGCTTGCATTGCAGTTGTTGCTGGCACTCCGAATGCGCGCCGGTGCTGGATGGGCCCGGATCGTGCTGACGGTCCTGATGGTCGTCATGCTGCTGGCCGTGCCGGGGGACGTGTCCTACCTGATGGGTCACACTCGCAGCGTTCTCGGCATGGCTGAGCTGGCGGCATCGTGCCTGGAGGGTCTTCTCGCGCTGGGATATTTGGTCGCTGTGCATCTCCATGGCACCGGGGCGTGGTTTCGGCGCCGGTGACACGGCCAAGCTACCTCTCGTGCCGAAGATAAGGCGCGGGCAGCCGAGCTCGGCATCGTGACGTCGGGACGCGTCTACGTGCGAATTTGGCAAAGCTTGCCGCCAAGCCTTCCGTTCCAAGGCGGTACAGATCATCCCGCGCACTTCAAGATCACGTGCGCTGTCATGCCGCCCGATCGCGCGCTGCAGCTCATAAGTGATCATTACGCTCCGTACCCCACCGAGGCCAGCGTGCCCCTCGGTCTCGTGCGCGCTCGTGGCCGATGAGCGGTCGTTGCAGGACACAGGTTGACGGCGAGTGGGGCCGTAGGCCGGTCGCCGTGTCAGCGGGCGTTGGGGCCAGTCAGCCGTTCCAGTTCGATGCCGGCGATTCCGCGCACACGCTCGTCGGGGTCGCGGGCGTACCGGCGGAGAATGTCTCGAGCGGCGTCGAGTGGGAGCCGGCGTGCCGCGACCGCGACTCGTAGGCGGACCACCGGATCGGGATCCGCAGCCAGCCCGGCCACGAGCGATGCCCAGCGTGAGGCATTGACGCCGGAACCGGAAAGGCCGCTGATCGTGGCCGCCCGTACCGCCGCCTCGCTGTCCTGTGCCAGCGCCACGAGGTGCTGCGAGACACGGAGATCCGAGTCGACTGCCTTCGCGAGTGCGGCTGCGGCCTGGGCTCGCAGCTGCGGGTCCTCGGCGGCGGCGAGCCCCAGCAGCGTGTCGACCGCAGCCGAACCACCGACAGAGCCGAGGGCCTCCACAGCGCGCTCACGGACGTGTTGATCGGGGTCGTGCAGAAGGTGTAGGAGTGCCGGGATTGTGTCTGCACCGCATAGGCGTCCGAGTGCGTATGCGACCATGGACCGCACCTGAGGTGCAGGATCATCGACCCGGGCGGCGAGGGGCGCGACCGCATCGGTCCGGTCGGTGAAGCCGAGCCTGCTGACCGCCGCCGCCCGCACCTGCTGGTCCGGGTCATCCAACGCGGAGAGGATCACACGGTACGCCCGGTCGTCGCCGTCGGGGTCGGGAATCGAGCCGATCGCGGTGGACCTGACCGCTGCGTCGACGGCAGTCGCGGCCGCGGCTAGCAGCTCAATGTCCTGGGCTTCGGCCACGAACCCGAGCGCCCACAACCCCGTGTGGCGCAGTTCGGGCGTGTCGCTGGTGGCGAACTCGACTACCGTACGGCGAGCGGTGGCCCGGTCCGCCTCCAGCAGGACGATGATCTCGGCGCTCAAGCTGTCCTGGTCATCGTGGAGATCGCGGGCCGACGCGCGCAGCAGCGCTGGCAGCGCCGCCGGGCCCTGGATACCGGCCAGGATACGAGCGATCAGATCGCGGCCGTAGAAGTTTCCGTCGTCGAGGAACCGGTCGAGTGCCTCGTGAAGCGGGGATACCAGCGCGGTGTCGCCGCTCGCTGACAGCGCCTCGAGGGTCGACGCGACGTCGACGTAGTCGTCCTCAAGCTCCACGGCGTGCCGGACGACGGCCGCCAGCATCCCACGCCTGTCGATCATCAGGTCACGATGCCATACCAGGCCGGGTCTTCGGCACCCGCGAAGACCGTGCGCATCGTCGCGCTGCAAGTTAACGAGCCGCATCCGGATCTGCCGCGGATGTCGCGCGGCGGAAGGCGGCGGTCATTGCCAGCTCCGGGTTCTTCGGGTCGTCAGCTAAGGCCGAAGTCGGCAGGCGACTCAGCAGCCTTCGCACGGAACGCGGCCTCGAGGTGCTCGTCCCGCTGGCCGAGGATGGTCACCAGATCGGAATCCCTGGATTCGGCATACGCGCCGTCTCCGTAGCGGGCGATCAGGTCCTCCAGCAGTTCGGCCAAGCCGACCAGACCGAGATACTGCGCGGCGTCGACGGCGCGTCGCAGCCGGAACTCCTCGTTGACCTCGACGGCGAAGCCCAAACCACCGCCCATCGCAGAGTTTGTAGACACGTAGCAGATGCGAAAGGTGCACAACTCCGATCGGTGCGTCCTCGGGTACTTCGCCGTCCGCCCCGTAGTCGGCGGCGCAGTTCCACAGGATCCGCAGGCTTTCGAACTCGGGCACCGGCGAAGGTCCAGTCACGCCCCGAAGGAAAAGAGCGCCGACGTGCAGAACTCGATGCAGGTCGGTCACGATGGCGGCAGGATGCGGTTGCACACTCATGCCGCCGTCCGAGTGCGGGCCCATCGGCAGCCGTCACGCTCTGTTCGTCACCGCGTCGTCGTGGTCCGCGCTCGTGCTGGTGTGCATGCTTCCGACCTTCATGCGAGGCGTGGTGGTGCACGCCTTGGCTCGGCAGTGGAATCACCCTGATTGCCGCGGGTAGTCGTGCCGGCGACAAGCCAGGGCAGCGGTCCGGAAGCACGTCGCCGACAAGACCGACCACGACCACGAATGAGCGATCCCGGCACCGCATCAGCCGCGGCTCACGTGCCGGCGTCCGCCGCCAAGGTCACGTTGGTGAAGCCGAGTGCTGGCGGCCCGGCGCTCGCTCGATGAGCGTGCGTCTCGTACGACATGATGTGGCACATGGATCTTGCCGGATTCTGGGCGCTCATTGCGCGGTCGGCGCAGAAAGCCACCGATCCGATCGAGCGAGGCGACTGGCTCGCAGCGGCACTGACCGGGCTCGCGGACGAAGATCTGATCGACTTCCAGGATCACCTCGACGCCCAGACAGATCGGGTGGGCAGCTGGTTGATGTGGCACGCGGCCAGCCTGATCCAGGGTGGGTGCAGCGATGATGGTTTCAGCGGGTTCCGCGCATGGCTGGTCGGCCTCGGTCCCGTCGTGGTCGACCGTGTTGCTGACGACCCTGACCGGCTCGCTGACCAACCAGAGGTACAGCGCCTGGCCGGCCGGCACTCGCGCACCTGCGTCCCGGCTGACTACCGCCGAGCCACTACCGCAGCCTGTCGAGGAAGAACGCTGGGATCACTACGACCCGGCAGAGTCCTGTCAACGGCTGCCGCGACTCGCCGCGATGTTTCCACAGGCCGGTCCATCCCAGGCCACGCCCGAGGCCGCGCAAGCCTCCCTCATGCAAGCGAAGGAGGGCCTCGAACGACAGCTCGCAGAGTCCGGCCGAACGTTGGCCGACTTCTTCCGCGGAGTACCGCCCAGGACTCCGTGACGAACGAGCACTCACGCCGCAGCGGTTGGGCGACGAGTGCAGCTGTTCGCACGACGGTCGAGTCGCCGAGATGTGGCGCTGTGCGGAGCCGAGGGGTCCTTCAGGCGCCGCGGACCGGCGGCTGAGCAAGATCAGGTCCGCCGTGGTGCGGGGTCCTGACATGGCCGGAGGGACCCCGCGGGACCGCCGCCAGACACGCTGCGGAGCAGGCGTTGACGAGCAGCGGCAGTACATCGGTGGCCACACGGAGGGAGATCCAGGCCTGGTGCAGTTCGTGATCGACCGGTTCCGCGCACACGCTGCACGCGTCGACCCTGTCAGCGCCCCACACTCCGGGGTCAAGCCGCGTGAAGTCCGCCTCGGTCGCGGTGGTCACCGGCCTCAGGCTCGGAAACGGCGGCCGGTTGTTGAAGCTGGTGTACAGCACGCGAGTGCTGACGGTGCTGTCCCGGAGCCGGGTGCACCTGGTCAGCTCGTACGGGTACCAGTGCAGGCGGTGCGAGGTGTACGGCTCGAACACCTCGAGGCTCGCCATCGCCCCGATCTCGGGCGGGATACGAACCAGGTTGGTGCCGTACAGGACGAGGTGCCTGACTTTGGTCAGGGTCGCGATCGTCGGTGGCAGGGTGACGATCTGCCGGCGCTCCTCGGCGCTGAGCTCGACGAAAGGCTTGAAGACCGTCCTGCCGTCGGCCGCCGCCTCTTCGATGAGCGTCAGGAGGTGCCGCCAACCGTCGCGTGCGGTGTCCTGCCGCTCGGCATGGAAGGCCACCCGCGCCGGTCGTGTCTTGACCGAAGGATCCGTGCATCGGCACCGGTCCCGGTCTGGTGCTCGACCCGACGGCCCGACAGCATCGGCGAACCGGTTGGTGAACATGCGTGGCTCGGCCTCGTTGCCGCTCATGGCGCAGGAGCCTACCCACGCCACGCTGCAATATCCTGCCCTTTGCCGGCCTGCTTCGAGATGCCGTAGGCCGTGGCGCTCCACCGGCAAGGTTGCTCTCGTCCCGCTGCCACCCTCTGTCGTACGGGCGATTGAACGCGCCTCGACAGACGCCCCAACGAGCCGATCCTGCGCAGCACCCTCGGGCACCCGCATGGACCACCACGTCGCGACGCGGCGACTCAAACACCTGGCCGCCACCGCGACCTGGCACACCTCCCGCGCGCCGGTGCGGCCAGCACCGGCCGACAAGCTGCTCGCCGCGCCTTCTGTACAGCCACGGTCTCATCTCACCTCAGTGGAAACCGGTTCGAGCAGGAAGAGATCTGCGTACTCGTGCCCGGTGTAGCCCTTTACCTCAGCAGTGATGCGAAGCTTCTGCCCAACTCCAATGGAGTCGGCGATGTTCGAGCCCGTGACGCGCAGATCGCTGGTGATGTTGACGTCACTGAACCTGAAGTTCGGCCCAGTCGCTCCCGCCCCGATGTTGTCTCCGGCGAAGACCAAGATGTCGAACCGCGTTTTGGAATTGCCGAGACGGTTCATTGCAGCGATGGTGCCATCGAACCTGATGGTGCGGCCCTGGTACTTGGCCGCGAACTTCTTGAACAGGTCGTAGTCATCCACCGCTGCCAAGAGCGCTGCGAAATCCTCGTTGTTCTCGACGGTCAGGACCGCCTCGGCCGCGGGCTCGGCGGACGTAGATTTCGACTCGGCCGCAGCGACCGGCGGCTTTTGCTCTGTCGGGGCTTCCGTCGTGGCGGCAGCCGCAGGCGTAGGCGCATCCTTCTCGTTGATCGCCCCGATAGCGATGACGACGGCGAGAACGGGGAGCAGGCCACCCGCAACCCGCAACCCGATCTTCTGCTGGTTCGTCAGCGGCCGCCTTCGCGTGGTCATGAGCGGATCATAGCCGCGCTCTCAGCGGCCCATCTGCGCCCTTCCGGCGCGCCTGCGGTCCCGACCCTCCAGAACGACCGCCAGCATGGCTGGCTGGATCTGCCGGTCGATGTAGCGCACCAGCGGAAGGCGCCAACCGGCTCGGAGATCGTCACGCTTCGTGGTGACTGGCGGGCGCATCGAACCGTGCGGCTGTGCGCGCTCGTGTTGCTGAGCACGATCATGCACGGCGACGGCTGGGGCCGCCGCGGCAATGGTGGGTGACATCTTCGGCTGTTCGCGCCCCGGGTAGTCGGAGGTACAGCCCGCGCTGACGCCTCGCAGTTCGGCCGGCACCGCCGCGGGGTCCATGCGGTTCCGACTGCGGAGGCCGGTCACCGCTGAGGTCGGCCTCGTCCCGAACGGGCAAGGCGGCTTCCGTCTTGAAGTCGCCCTGCGGACGAAGCTGCCGGAAAGCCTGCCCCGGGAAGCCGGTCGCGAACTCATCGAGGCCACTCACCAGGTGTGCCCGTACTCCCACGCCACACGCGGCAACATCCCAGTCGAACTGCTCGCCGGGTAACCGCCGCCCGCCGCCTGGACCGCAACCACCGGAGTCCGCGACGCAGGTGGCGTCGTCGACCCCGCCGATCCACCCGTCCCGGTCCGTACTGCGGTCGCCGCACTGGTGCTCAACGCCGACGCGGTGCGCGCCGCCTGCAGCCTGTCCGGCGGCGCTCGGCGTTACCGGTTGCAGGTGCGCTCCCCTGCCGATGGCGCGGTCTGGCTCACGCGGCAGCAGATCACCGAGTTGTACGGCACCTCCGTGCGGCGCTCATCACGGTGCGTAAGAAGGCCCTGGTTTCGGTGACCTGCTGAGCCTTCGGTGCTGTCGGTGGGGCCCGAACTCGCGAGCAAAAACCACCCATCCGGACCGCGAGTGGCGCTTGGCGCTGCGGCATCACCTCATACACCGCCGACGTGGAATGAACGCCCGCGCCTGGGAACAACTGCACCGCAAAGCCTCACCGGCATCGTTCAACGGGTCAGCCGGCCCGTGCCCGGGTTGCCGTGGAGAACGCGGGGCGGTGGAGCTCGACCCCCCTTCCCGCCGCTGGCCGGTGTGCTCAGCCTCTCCTCCTGCCCGGCTGCAGCGGGCGGTGGGGCTCAATCGCCCTTCCTGCCCGGCAGGTGGGCATCGTTGCGGTGAGGCGGGGCCAAGTTGACGACCTCGTCGACGTCGGTGAGGAGGTCCGTGCGGTGGGTGATGAGCAGGACCGCCCGGTCGCCCGTGGCGGTCAGCAGGTCGCGGGTCAGTGCGGCGGCGGTGGCCTCGTCGAGGTGTTCGGTGGGCTCGTCGAGGATCAGGACGGGGAAGTCGGCCAGCAGCGCGCGGGCGAGCGCGAGCCGGCGGCGCTGGCCGCCGGACAGGGTGACGCCGTGCTCGCCGACGGGGGTGTCGAGGCCGGCGGGCAGGGTCCTGACCCAGTCGAGCAGCCGTGCGGCCGTCAGGGCCGTCTCGAGCGCGGCCTGGGTCGCGCCGGGGCGGCCGATGCGCAGGTTCGCCTCGATGGTCGTGTCGAACAGGTACGCGTCGTCGCCCAGGTAGCCGACGACCCGGCGCAGGTCGTCGCTGCGCAGGTCGCGCACGTCGACATCGTTGAGCGTCACCCGGCCGGCGACCGGGTCGAGCCACCGCAGCAGCAGTGCCGCGACCGTGCTCTTGCCGGCGCCGCTCGGGCCGACGAGCGCGACCCGGCGGCCCGGGCGCAGCGTGAGCGACACGTCGCGGACCACCACCTGGCCCGGTGTCCAGCCGGCGGACACGCCCTCGAGGCGGACGGTCGGCGGGCCGGCCGGCAACGGCGCGGGCTCGATCGGGTCCGGTGCCGGGTCGGCGGCTGCGGCGATCTCGGCGAGCCGGCCGAGGGCGGCGCGGGCCGCGGCGAGGCGCTGCGCGGCGGCAGGGATCGTGCCGACCGTCTCGAACACGGCGAGCGGGGTGAGCACGACGACGGCGAGCAGCTCCCCCGGGAGGGTGCCGGCCCGGACCGCGACGGCGCCGGCGGCCAGGCCGGCGAGGACGCTCAGGCCCGTGCATAGCGCGGTGACCGCGGCCGACAGGCCCGCGGCGGCGCTGGAGCGGCGGGCGGCGGTGAGCAGCTGCCGGTCGGTGCGGTCCAGCGCGGCGAGCGCGTCACCGGCGGCGCCGTGCGCGATGAGCTCGGGCAGCCCTTCCATCAGGTCGACGGTGCCCGCGGCCAGCGCGCCGCGCAGGGGTGCGAGCCTGGCGTCGGCGCGACGGACCGCCGCCGACTGCAGCACCGGCACCCCGACCGCGACGACGAGCAGCCCGGCCGCGAGGACCGCACCGGCGACCGGCAGCAGGCCGCCGACGAGCAGCACGGTGGCCGCACCGGTGACGGCGGCGACCGCGATGGGCAGCAGCACGCGCGCGATCACGTCGAGCACGGACTCGACGTCGTCGACGAGGCGCGCGACGAGGTCACCGCGGCGGAACGCGGCGATGCCGGCGGGCGCAAGACGCTCCAGCCTCCGGTACGCCTGCACCCTCAACCCGCCCAGCACCCGGAACGCGGCGTCGTGGCCGGTGACCCGCTCGACATACCGCAGCACGCCCCGCCCGATGCCGAACGCCCGCACGGCGACGATCGCCACCATCAGGTGCAGCACCGGCGGGTGCTGAGCAGCGCGCGAGATGAGCCACGCCGACGTCGCCATCAGCCCGACCCCGGCTCCGGCCGCGCCGACCCCGGCGATCAACGCCAGTGCGAGCTGCCCTGCCGCCGGCCGGCACAACCGCAGCACACCACGGACAACGCCGACGCCACGGCCGTCCACGGCTCGCTCCCGGCCCACCGCGCCGGCCACGCCACGCCCCCGGGACGCCGCACCGGGCACGCCATCCACGCCGCGCTCCAGGGGAGGCTGACCGGCCGCGCGGGCACGGTCGTCGCGCGGTCGGGTGGCGGCGTGGACGGGGCGGTCATGCGTCCGGGTGGACTCGGCCGGTGCGCCGTGGTTGTGGTCGGGGATCATGTCGCCGTTCTTCGTGGGCGAGGTGGACGGGCCGTTGGGACGGGCCGCGTGGTCGGTGACGCTCATGCCGGCACCGCCATCCGGCCGACCGGAACCACGCGGTCGGCGAGGGCAACAAGCACAGAACGATGAGCCGTCACGATGACCGTCCAACCGTTCGCGGGAGCGCAGCGGCGGGCCGCGTGGTCGGTGACGCTCATGCCGGCACCGCCGAGCGGCCGACCGGAATCACGCGGTCAGCGAGAGCAACGAGCACGGAACGATGAGCCGTCACGATGACCGTCCAACCGTTCGCGGGGGCGCAGCGGCGGGCCGCGTGGTCGGTGACGCTCATGCCGGCACCGCCGAGCGGCCGACCGGGATCGTGCGGTCGGCGAGGGCGATGAGCGCGGGGCGGTGGGCGGTCATGATGACCGTCCGGCCGGTGGCGTGGGCGCGGATCGCGGCGAGGATGCCCGCCTCCGTCGCGGCGTCGAGGTTGGCGGTCGGCTCGTCGAGCAGGACCAGCGGGGCGTCGCGCAGGAACACGCGGGCCAGGGCGATGCGCTGCCGCTGGCCGGCGGACAGGCCCGCGCCGTCGTCGCCGAGCCTGGTCGACATGCCGTCCGGAAGGGCGTCGATGAACTCCAGGGCGCCGGCGAGGTCCGCGGCGCGGCGCAGCGACTCCTCGGTGGCGGCGGGCGCGCCCAGGCGGATGTTGTCGGCGATGGTGCCGGCGCTAAGCCAGGGCCGCTGCGGCAGCCACGCGACCAGCCGCCGCCACGCGTCGGGGTCGACGGCCGCCAGGTCCTGGCCGTCGACGGTGACGGTGCCGGCCGCCGGTGCGGCGAAGCCGAGCAGCACGGCCAGGGCCGTGGACTTGCCGCAGCCGCTGGGGCCGGTCAGGGCCACCAGCTCGCCCGGGTGGATCTCGGCGGTGAACGGCGGCAGCGACGCCTCGGATCGCCCGTCGTGCCGGACGACGACGTCCTCGAAGCGCACGGTGCCGGCGGGTGCAGGTGCCGTGCCGTGCGGTGGCGGCGGCCGGTCGAGGATCTCGAACACCGACGTGGCGGCGGCGAGACCTTCGGCGCTGGCGTGGTAGTTGGCGCCGACCTGGCGCAGCGGCAAATAGGCCTCCGGGGCGAGGATCAGCACGAGCAGCGCGGTGGCGAGGCCGAGGCTGCCGTCGACGAGGCGCAGGCCGATGCCGACCGCGACGAGCGCCACCGACAGCGTCGCGAGCAGCTCCAGCACGAGCGAGGACAGGAACGCGACCCGCAGCGTGCGCATGGTGGTGGTGCGCTGCTCGGCACTGATCCGGGCGATGACCCCGGCCTGCCGCTTCGCGCGGCCGAAGACCCGCAAGGTCGGCAGGCCGGCGACGACGTCGAGGAAGTGGTGCGACAGCCGGGCGAGGAGCCGGAACTGGCGCCGGTTCGCCGACTCGGTGTGCAGCCCGACGAGGGCCATGAACACCGGGATGAGCGGCAGGGTGAGGGCGATCGTGCCCGCGGCGACGAGGTCCGCGGGCGCGATGCGGGCGAGCACGATGACCGGCACCAGCGCGGCGAGGACCAGCTGCGGCAGGTACCGCGCGAAGTAGGCGTCCAGGGCGTCCAGCCCGCGGGTGGCGAGGACGGCGACCTTGCCGCTGTCGCCGGCGGCGCCCGGGCCGAGCGCCGCGACGTGGGCGAGCAGCCGCGACCGCAGCTGCCGCTTCACGGCCGCGGACGAGCGGGCCGCGGCGACCTCCTGCGCCCAGGCGACCGCCGCCCGCAGCGCGACGACGGCGGCCAGCCAGCCGAGGGCCGGCGCGATCCGGGCCACGTCGGCGCCGTGCAGGTACACGGCGGTGATGCCGTCGGCGAGCAGCGTGGCCTGGGCCACGACGAGCGCGGCGAGGGCGACGCCGAGGGCGACGGACAGCACGAGGTAGCCGCGGGTCGCCCGGGCGTGGCGCAGCAGGCGCGGGTCCAGGGGCTTCACGGGTGGGCCGCCGGGATGTGCTCGACCCGCAGCCGCCGGCGGAACACCCAGTAGGTCCACGACTGGTAGCCCAGCACGATCGGGGTGAAGCAGACCGCGACCCAGGTCATGACCTTCAGCGTGTACGGCGTGGACGACGCGTTGGTCACGGTGAGGCTGTCGCCGCCGGGGAGGGTGGTCGGCATGACGTCGGGGAAGAGCGTGACGAACAGTGCGGCGACGGCGAGGACCAGGGTCGCCCCGGTGGCGAGGAACGCCCAGCCTTCGCGGCGGGCCCGCGCGGCCACCACCGCGCCGATCAGGGCCGCGGCGGCCGCGCCCGACAGCGCCCAGCCCCAGGCGTCGTCGTGGGTCAGCTGGGTCCACAGCAGGAACGACGCGGCGAGGAGCACGGCGGGCAGGCTGAGCCGGAACGCGAGGCGCCCCGCCCTGGCCCGGACGTCGCCGTCGGTCTTCAGCGCCAGGAACACCGCGCCGTGCAGCGCGAACAGCGACAGCGTCGTGAGCCCGCCGAGCAGCGCGTAGGGGTTGAGGAGGGTGAAGAACGTGCCGGCGTACTCGTGCTCGGCGGTGATCGGCACGCCGCGGACGATGTTGCCGAACGCGACACCCCACAGCAGCGCCGGCACGAAGCTCCCGGCGATGATGCACAGGTCCCAGCGGCGCCTCCACTGTGGACTGTCGACCTTGCCACGGTATTCGAAAGCGAGCCCACGCAGGATGAGCGCCACGAGGATGATCAGCAGCGGCAGGTAGAAGCCGGAGAAGAGCGTGGCATACCACTCCGGGAAGGCGGCGAACGTCGCGCCGCCGGCGACGAGGAGCCAGACCTCGTTGCCGTCCCAGACCGGGCCGATGGTGTTGATGAGCAGGCGCCGCTCCCGCTCGTCGCGGGCGAGGACCGGCAGCAGCATGCCGACGCCGAAGTCGAAGCCTTCCAGGAGGAAGTAGCCGGCCCAGAGCACGGCGATGAGCGCGAACCAGACGGTGGTGAGTTCCATGTCGTTTCCCTCTAGTACGCGAACGCCAGTGGACGGTCTTCGTCATCTTCGTCGTGGGGTACGACGATTTCGGGTGCCCCGGCTCGGGCGTAGCGCAGCATCAGCATCAGTTCGACGACGGCGAGCGCGCCGTACAGGAGCGTGAAGACGACGAGCGAGGTCGCGACGGTGCTCGCGGCCACCGACGGCGAGACGCTCTGTGAGGTCTTGAAGATGCCGAAGACGGTCCACGGCTGGCGGCCGACCTCGGTGAAGATCCAGCCGAACGAGTTGGCCAGCAGCGGCATGGCGACCGTGGCCACGGCGGCCGTCCACAGCCAGCGCCCCGCGGGCAGCCGGCCCTTCCGGGTGCGCCACAGCGCGACCACGGCGACGGCCATGGCGAGGGCGCCGAAGCCGATCATGAGGCGGAACGACCAGTAGGTGACCGGCACGTAGGGCACGTAGTCGCCTTCGCCGTACCGCTGCGAATACAGCTGCTGGAGGTCGTTGATGCCCTCGACGGAGCCGCCGGGGCTGCCGGTCGCCATGAAGGACAGCAGCGACGGGATGCGCACGCTGGCGACCTCCTCGCGCCCGTCGAGCGAGCCGATGGTGAAGATGGAGAACGAGGCGGGTTCGGACGTCTGGTACAGCGCCTCCGCGGCGGCCATCTTCATCGGCTGTTGCTCGGTCATCACCCGCGCCTGCAGGTCCCCGGTGACGAGCACGCCGACGCCGGCGACGAGCACGACCCAGGCGCCGAGGCGCAGCGCCGGCCGGAACACGTCGACCTGGTTGCCGCGGCGCAGGTGCCAGGCGCTCACGGCGAGCATGAACGCGCCGCCGGTGAGGAAGCACGCCGTGACGGTGTGCGGGAAGGTCACGAGGGTCGTCGAGTTCGTCAGAACCGCGACGATGTCGGTGAGCTCCGCCCGGCCGCGTTCGGCGTTCACGGTGTACCCGACGGGGTGCTGCATCCAGGAGTTGGCGGCGAGGATGAAGTACGCCGACAGCATGGTGCCGATCGACGCGAGCCAGATCGCCGCCAGGTGGACGCGCTTCGGCAGCCGGTCCCAGCCGAAGATCCACAGTCCGAGGAACGTCGACTCGAGGAAGAACGCGAGGAGTCCCTCGATGGCCAGGGGCGCGCCGAAGATGTCACCGACGAAGCGTGAGTACGCGCTCCAGTTCATGCCGAACTGGAACTCCTGCACGATGCCGGTGACGACCCCCATCGCGAAGTTGATGAGGAACAGCTTCCCCCAGAACTTCGTCGCTCGCAGGTACTCGGGGCGCCCGGTCCGGAACCAGGCGGTCTGCAGCCCGGCGACGAGCGCCGACAGGCCGATGGTGATCGGCACGAAGATGAAGTGGTAGACGGTGGTGATCGCGAACTGCCACCGCGCAAGGTCCAGCGCGTCCATGGCCCGATTCTCGGGAGCCGGCGCGGGCGGCATCAGGGCCGAACGGCACGTCCGTCCGGGACTGTCGGGCCCTCCTGCGTGAGGACGGTCACGCGGTGCCCGGGCGCGCGTCGGCCGGCCAGTTGAGGACCTTGGCGCCGAGGACCGCGGCCTGCAGGGTGAACCGGTGGGTCGGGTCGGCCGCGTCGTAGCCGGTGAGGGCCTTGATGCGCTCCAGCCGGTACGTCACGGTGCGCACCGACACCCGCAGCCGCTTCGCCGACTCGGTGGCCACCCCGCCGGTGGCGAAGTAGACGTCGAGGGTGTCCAGCAGCGGCCGGGCGCCGCCGCGGGCCTGCAGCAGCGGGCTGAGCACGGCGGAGACGAGGTCGACGATGGCGGGCTGGTCGCGCAGCAGGACCCGGTAGACGAGCAGGTCGTGCGCGGTGATGACGGACTTGTCCGCGTGCAGGCGCCCCGCCATGGTCAGTGCCTCGCGGGCCTCCTCGTAGGAGCGGGCGATGCCGTACAGGCCGGGGTGCGGGCGGCCGACCGCGACCCGCCACGGCCGTCCGTGCCGGAGCCGGTTGAGCTCGCCGTGCACCAGCTCACCCAGGTCGCTGTCGCGGCCGGCGGGTGCGGTCGTGCCGGCCACGGCGGGCTCCGCCGGGGCGAGGACCACGAGGAGGTTGTCCTTGGTGGCGACGAGGACGTCCCGGTCGCCGAGCCGGTCGAAGATGACCGCCTCGAGGGCGCTGATCGCCGTGTCGGTGTCGGGCAGCCGCCGGCCCGGGGCCGCGAGCGCCACCTGGTGCACCCGGGCGAGGTCGAGCCCGAACGGCTCGGCCCGCTCGACCACGCTGCCGAGGTCGGAGTCGCCGCGCAGCAGGTCGTCGACGAGCTCCCGGCGCAGCGCCTCCTCCCGGCGGACGAGGTCCCGGCGCGCGACCGCGTACCCCTCGGCGAGGGTCGCGACGGCGTCGTCGATGACGTGCAGCACCGCGGCCGCGGCGGCGCGGACGACCTCGCTGTCGCGGGAACGCACCACCATCGGCAGGTCCTGCCACAGCCGCCGGGCCGCCGACAGGTACAGCTGCACCACCCGTCCGGCGGAGATGCCCTGCTCGGCGGCCTGCCGGCCGAGCAGCGCCACGGCGTCGAGCTCGGCGCGTCTGGGCCGGCGGCCGCTGACCGCGGCGTCGGCGAGCATCGGCAGGTAGTCGCCGAGCAGCAGCACCGGCACGTCACCGGCGTCGCGGGCGGCGGCGGTGGCGACCTCGGCCAGCCATGCCTGCTGCGCCTGCTGCGGCTGCGCGGCCTTGGGCGCGTCGGCAGACGCGCCGGTCGAGGCCCGCCGGCTGCGGTCGGCCATCGCAGTGCTCACCTCCCGCCGGCGTCCGGCCGCCGGGTCTCCGGCGCGGCGGTGCGTTCCCGCCGTGGCCGGTCACCGGCAGTGTAGACCCGGCTCCGCAGGCCCGGCTCCGGTTCCCGCCGCGAGCAGCCGGGGCAGCGGCTGGCCGCCGGTTGCCGGATCAGCTGGTCGATACGGATGTCCGCCCCGCATCCGGTACACCTGCCGTAGCGGCCACGGTCGAGCGCGTGCAGCGCGTGTTCGACGTCGTCGAGCCGGCGCCAGGTGAGCTCGGCCAGCGCCGGCTGCTCGGTGCTGCCGGCGCCGCCCTGCCGCGGCTGGTTGAGCAGGCGGAGCTGGGTGCGGTACCGGTCGCGGTGCTCGTGCAGCAGCACCCGCAGCATGTCGAGATCCCGCTGCCTGCCGCGTGTGTCCATCGTGAAGCTCCTGGTTCGTGGCCGCCGGAGGCGCCGGCCGTGCGGTCCGGCGCCTCAGGGCGGCAGGGGACGGTCAGCGCCCGCGGGCCTGGCAGGGCACGCAGAACCGCGCGTGCGGCAGGATCTCCAGCCGGGCGGCGGGAATCGGGCCGGCGCAGCGTTCGCAGCGGCCGTAGCTGCCCGCGGTGAGCCGGGACAGCGCGGCGGAGATCTCCTCGATCGCCTGGCGGGCGGCGGCCGTGCGCGCACCGATCGTGTCCGGGTCCTCGCCGGCGCTGCCCGGCTCGGTGCCGGCCGCGGCGAGGACCGCGAGCTCCTCGGTGTGCTGTCGCAGCTGCGTCTGCAGCGTGTGCCGCAGCGGACTCGTGTCGACGCTCATGCTGGTCTCCCATCAACCTGTCAGAACATTGCGGTGGAGCACGCGTGTGCCGGTCAGGGCCGCACGGCGCCGCGGCGCAGCGCGGCAAGCGCGGCCAGGCCCGCGCCGCGCACCGCGGCCAGATGCGGCGCGGCCGGGCGGCGCACCGGGGTGCCCGCGGCACCCGCGATGCGCGCCGCCAGCCGGGGCCGGGCGGCGCCGCCGCCGACGAGGAGCTGTCCCCCACGGACCGCCGCGGCGACGACCTGGCGGCGTTGGCCGGTCTGCCGGCGCACCCGGCCGACGAGGTCGGTGATGGCGGCGACGACCGCCGCGTCGAGGTCCGGCCCGTCGACGCCGTCGTGCAGCCCGACGTCGCGCCGGTGGGCCGCGACGATCACGCCGCCCTCGAGCACGGCGACCTCGGTCAGGTGCGCGCCGACGTCGGCGACCAGCAACGGGCCAGGCGCCGCGCCGGCGCCGATCGCCGCCGCGCGCACGGAGTCGATGAACAGCAGCCGTGCCGGTTCGAACACCTTCGTCACCAGCTCGCGCACGGCCGGCTCCATCCGCGGGTCGGTGCCCACGGGCCGGCACGTCACGACCACGGCACCGGCGGGCAGCGGCCGGCGCCGCTCCCATGAGAGGCCGGACAGCAGGGTCCGCATCGCCTCCAGGTCGGTGATCCGGCCCCGGGCGACCAGACCGGACCACGGCGCGGTCACCGTCTCCGGGTAGCTGAGCTGCAGCACCCCACGGCCCGACGCCCAGATCCTGGCGCCGGCGCCGCCGAGGTCGAGCCCCACGGCCGCGGGCTCGTGCGCGGGGTTCGCCGCGCCGGTGCGGTGCCGGGGGTCGCCCGGGCGTTCCAGCCTTTCTAGGGCGGCGCTGCCGGTCGGTTGGGTGAACATGGCTCTCCTCTCGGACACCTGTACGCGGTCCGTGACGACGGTGAGGTTGTGCGGAAGGCGGTCCGGACGCGACCGGGACGGGCTGTGGCGGTGCCGCAGCACGAGGGGTCAGGCGCGTCCGGCGTCGATCGCCGCGGACGCTGTGGCCGGGCCTGCGGTCAGCCGATGACGGCCGGCACGCCGTAGCGGCCGGGCGGCGACTGCCGGCGGAAGCGCTCGAGCCCGATGCGTCCCCGCGCCACACGTGGCCAGGCTGAGGTCGCACCGGGCGAGCCGGTCGGCGCGGGGCAGGCGGCGACCAGGACGGGGGGCCGCTCAGGGCACAACACGCCAGTCACCACGATCACCACCCCTGCGAGCCGTACCGAAGGAATCTCCAGCATCGGCGATCCGCGCACGGTGCGCACCAGCATCGGTCGGCAACCTTGACGGCGCCCTACTTGCCGATCATCGGCAATCTGGCCGGCGGCGGGCGCCGTGCCACCGCGTGGCGCCCGGTGCCCGCACGGGCCCGCACGGGGCCCGGCCCGGTGGCCCTCAGGTCCTGCGCACCGTGGTGACCAGCGCGAGCACCTCGCTGCGCAGCGACTCCGCGAGCTGCGCGAGCCCGGACGGCTTGCCGTCGACGGCCGCGGCGATGCCGTCGACGAGCGAGCTCATCTCGCGGAGGCTCTGGGTCACCGACTCCAGCACCGCGATCGCCGACCTGGCCGCGGCCTGCATGTTGTCCACGTGGGCCACGATCTCGTCGCTGGACGCCGCCGTCTCGGTGGCGAGGGTCTTGACCTCGGTGGCGACGACGTTGAAGCCGAGACCCGCCTCACCCGCGCGGGTGGCCTCGATGGTGGCGTTGAGCGCGAGCAGCCGGGTCTGCGCGGCGACCCGGGTGATGAGCTCGACCGCCCGCCGGATCTGCTCGGAGGCGGCGCGGAGCCCGCCGACGGTCTGCATGCCCTCCTCGGCGTGGCCGACCGCGTCGTTGGCGAAGGACGCGAGCCCTCCGGCGGACGCGCCGACCTGGCTGGCGGCGGCCGCCACCTGCTCCGACACGGTGAGCACCGCGGACTCGAGCTGGTCGGCCAGGCCGAGACGGCTCAGGCCGGCCGCCGCGAGGTCCTCGGCGGCGGCGCGCATCCGGTCCGTGGCGCGGTTGATGGTCGCCGCGCCCAGCCCGAACGCGCCCCGCATCCCGCCCGGCAGGAAGCGCCGGTGGTAGCGGCCTTCCGCGGCGGCGGTGAGCGACGCGGTGGACTCGCGCACGAACGCGTCGACCACGTCGATGAGCTGGTTCACGGCGTCCGCCGCCGCGGCGGCGTCCGGGTCGTGCCCCACCACCGGCACGCGGGCCTCGAGGTCACCGCCGGCGACGGCCCGGCAGACGGCGGCCAGCGTCCGGAGCGTGTCGTCCCCGGACGGCCGCGGTTCCTTCGACGCCCGTCTCATGCCGTGACAGCCCCGGTCAGCGACCAGAAGAACTCGTCGTAGGTGCGGCCCTGCTCGGCGAGCTCCCGCTCCAGCAGGCGGGTGGACGCCTCGATCGCCTCCTGCGGCCGGCCGTGGCGGCGTTCCTCGGCGCGCAGCCTGGCGTAGAGCCCGGTGACGGCCGCGACCGCGGAGCGATCCGGGCGGCGGCGGTTGGAGTGGTACCCGACGCGGGCGCCACGGGCGTCGAACGACGGCGTCACGTGCGCCAGCACCCAGTAGTGCGCGCCGTCGCGGGCCAGGTTGACGACGTAGGCGAAGAGTTCGTCGCCGCGACCGATGGTGTCCCACAGCAGCTTGAAGACGCACCGCGGCATGTCAGGGTGGCGGATCACGTTGTGCGGGCTGCCGATCGCCTCCGCGGCGGTCAGGGCGGACATCCTGAGGAAGACCGGGTTGGCGTACGTGATGACGCCCCGCAGATCGGTCTTGGTCACGATCAGCTCGTCCTCGCCGAGCATCCGCTCCTGCCCGGTCGGGGCCACCGTGGCCTCACGCATCACACCTCGCCGTCCGATCGGTCCGTGCCTGTTCCGTCCGTCCCTCTATTCGCCGCCCCGCGCGCGAAGTGTAGGAAAACGCGCGGCGTCACCCGGCGCCAGCAGGCCGACGCCGCCGTCGTAGCGGCGGTAGACCAGGGCGCCGCGGCCGTCGGCGGCGTCGGTGAAGAACAGGAACGGCAGCCAGCCCTCGGCGAGGTGGGTGGCGGCCGCGTCCGGGGTGAGGACCGGCGTCCGGCGCGAGTTGACCGTCGGCGTCGGCGTGCCGTTGGCGGTGACCGGACGCATGCTGTGCTGCCGGGCGACCCGTAGGCCGGTGGGGCCGGCGCGGTACACGACGGCGTCCTCGCCCGTGTCCAGCTCCGTGAACAGGCACACGTCGTAGTCCATCGCGGCCAGCGTCGACCCGGCCTGGCAGGCCCGGCGCGGCCGCAGCGGCACCACCTTGCGGCGGGTGATCCGGTCCGGGCCGGGCACCGCGAGCGTGCGCCGCTGCGGGTCGGGCCACGGCCACGGCTCCCACCCGGTCTCCAGCCGGGTGATCTGGCGCTCCAGCCGGTCCGCGGCGGCCGCGACGGCGGCCGGCAGGGTCGGGCCGTCGACCTGGATCCGGGCGGGTGCCCCGCCGACGCGCAGGTTCACCTGGATCACGGCCGGGCAGCCCGCGTGGGGTCCGCAGGTCAGGCGCAGCCGCGCCGCGCCGGCCGACCGGTGCCGCGCGACCACGGCCGCGACGGCCGCCCGGGCGCGGTCCCGGTCGTCCGGGTCGACCGGCCCGCGGCTGCGCACGTCGACGTCACCCGCGGGGCCGATCACTGACACGTCGAGCTCCGGCACCGGTACACCTCCTGGATCGGCAACGGCGTCAGTGTCGCCGCCCGTCACAGGGGCCGACAGTGCCGAAGGTCCCGTCCTCGCCGTCCCGGATCCCGGTGCCCTACCGGTGGCCGGCCTTCTCGTGCTCGAGCCTGGCAAGCAGCCGGTCCTGGAGGAGGTCCACGGCCTCGTACGGGCCGTCCGCGGCCGCCTCGGCGTGCAGGACCCGGCCGTTCAGGTCGATCTCGGCGCGGGCGGTGACGGGCCGGGTGGCGGCCGGGTTCGCGATCCGGTCGAGCCGCACCTTGGCGTAGAGGATCGGGCGTCCCGTGTGCCCGAGCACCGCGGTGACCTTCTCCCGGGCGTACCCATGCAGCCGAGGCTCCATTCCGGCCTGCAGCTGGACCTGGACCTCGACCTCGTCGTGCGTGCGGGACATCGTCTCGTCCTTCCCTCGTCCAAGGGGCGGGGTTCCGACCGCCTGAGATCATTTGATCTCCCCGGTACGGGACGCCTCCAGGGTCTTTGGTCCCGTCACACCGTGGCGGCGCGGGCCGGCCGGGATCATTCCCCGATGCCGCCCGTGGCCAGGTGTAGCGGGCGGCACGGCGGGCAGGTGCGCTGCGACCACGCCGCCCCTGCCGCCGCCACGGACGGTCCGGCACCGCCTGCGGGCTCGAAGCACCGTGGAGGCGGCAGGCACTGAGGCACTTCGCGGGAAGCGAGGCCGACGGATGGACATCAGCACACGCAACAACGGGCGGACGGTGCAGGAGCTGCTGCGCTGCGCCGCCGAGGAGGCCACGCGGGCACCGTCCGTGCTGAACACGCAGCCGTGGCGGTGGCACGTCGGCGAGGACGGGCTCGACCTGCACGCCGACCGGACCCGCCAGCTGCACGCCATCGACCCGGCCGGCCGGCTGCTGATCCTGAGCTGCGGCGCGGCGCTGCACCACGCCCGGGTCGCGCTGGCGGCGTCCGGGATCAACCCATCGGTGCGGCGTTATCCCGACGCGGCCGACCCGGACCTGCTCGCCCGGGTGCGGTCCGGCGGGATCCAACCGGTGCGGGCGGAGGACGCCGCCGCCGCGGACGCCATGCGGCAGCGGCGGACGGACCGGCGGCCGTTCCTGGCGTCCGGGCCGGCGACCGGCGACACGCTGGACGCGCTGCACGCGGCGGCGACGGCCGAGGACACGACGCTGCACCGCATCGACGGCGACCAGATCGCGTACCTGCGGGCGGCCGAGCACGGCGCGCAGATCATCGAGGCCAAGGACGAGCGGCGCCGGGAGGAGCTGCGGGAGTGGACGGGGCGGCCGGCGGAGAAGGGCGACGGTGTGCCGCCGGAGACCGTCGCGGGACCGACGCCCCGGCCGGTGCCGCTGCGCGGCTTCGGGCTCGGCGACCGGGCCGCCCTGACCCCGGGCACCGGCGACGACCGGTCCGCCGGGTACCTGCTGCTCGCCACGCGCACCGACGAGCCCGCCGCCTGGCTACGGGCGGGTGAGGCGGTCAGCGCGGTCTGGCTCACCGCGATCAGTCTCGGGCTGGCGGTCTCGCCGATGAGCGACGCCGTCGAGGTGCCCGGCGCCCGCGCCCTGCTGCGGAGCCTCCTGCCGCACGGCGGCAATCCGCAACTCGTGCTGCGCGTCGGCGCCGATCCCGGGTCGCCGCCACCGGCGAGCCCCCGCCGGCCGACCGGTGACGTCATCGGCGACGAGACCGGACCGTGACTCCCCGCCGTGGAGCAGGCCGGGAAGCCAGGGAGCACACACCCAGGAAGGCGACAGGAGGCACGCCATGCACGCCAAGGACATCATGAGCCGGCCCGTCCACACGGTGCGGGCGGACGAACCCGTCGCCGGCGCGGTGGCCCTGCTCGAACGCGAGCAGATTACGGCCGCGCCGGTGGTCGACGCGCACGGCAGGCTGGTCGGCTCGATCAGCGAACGGGACCTGCTCCGCCGGTCCGCCGGACCGGCGGCACCCGGGGCGGACACGCCGGGCACCCGGGTGGAGGACGTCATGTCCGGGCTGCCGGTGGCCGGCTGGCCCGACACCGACGTCGCCGACATCGCCAAGGTCATGGTCGACCAGGGCGTCCACAGCGTGCCGATCGTGATCGACGAGCACGTCATCGGCATCGTCAGCCGGTGCGACGTGCTCCGCACGATCATGCCCACCGACGACACGGCGATGCGCGAGGCGCAACGACGGCTGACGGAGTACGCCGGCGGTCAGCGTCGCTGGACGGTCGCCGTCACCGGTGGCACGGCGGTGGTCAGCGGCCGCTTCGACAGCGGCACCGAACGCGACATCGCGATGGCGCTCGTGCGCACCACGCCCGGCATCGACACGGTCACCACCGCCGACGAGGAGACGTGATCCGCAACGCACGGGGCCCTCAAAGGGCCCTGCGGACGGGACGTCAGCCGTCCACCATGAGTTCTCCGACGACCTCGACGGTCTCGGCGGCGGGCCTCCTCGGCGAGTGCGGCGGGAGGGCTCCCGGGGCGGGGACGCCGATCCGGACGCCGATGACGGGATGGGCGACGTCGCCGAGCATGCGGCGCAGCAGGTCCCGGGCGCTGCGGACCTCCACGAGGTCGCTCATCGCGGAGGTGGCCAGCCGTTCGGCGGTCGCGGTGAGCAGCACGGCGGACAGCGCCTCACCCGCGACGAGCCAGGCCGCCGGCTCGTCCACGTCGGTGACGATCACGCCGTACGAGGCGGCGCGGTCCACGGGTTCGGCACCGCTGTAGATGCTCGGGCCCTCGTCGACACCGGTGAAGTCGCGGATCGGCACCGGCCGCGCGCCCACTGCCGCGGTGGTGTCGTGCGGCACCCCTTCGCCGGCGGCGAGACGCGCCCCGGTCCACCTGTCGAGCTCGGCCCGGTACGCCGGGTCGGCCCGCTCGGCGGCGGCGGCGTGACCGGCGGCGACGGCCACCGCGGTGAGATCCTGCGGCCGGACGAGGTGCATGTCGGCGCCGGCGTGGCGGGCCGCGGCGCGCAGCCGGTCGGCGATGTGCTCCGGCACCGGGCGGACGTCGAACGGCCGCCGGTCGGTCCGCCGGGCCTGGATCGCATGCCGGAGCCGTTGTGCGGGCGACGACGGTTGCAGGCGGCCGGCGTACCGCAGCGTCGCCAGCAGGTCCGGGTCGTCGTCGCGGGGCAGCCGGTCGACGACCACGGCCGCGCCCTCGGCCGCCAGCGCGACGCACGCGTGGTGCAGCGCGGCCCCGCAGCTGACCGTCAGCAGCCGGCCCTCCGGATCGATGGGGTCCAGCTGCCGGCGCCGGTCCGCGCGGAGCACGGCGACGTCGTGCTCGATGCGCCAGCGCCAGGGCTGGGTGTTCCAGATGGACGGTGCGCGCAGCGCGGTCACGGCCGCACGCGCCAGGATCCGGCTGACCGCCTCCACGCGGATCGCCGCGTCGGGCTCGGTGTGCCGTACCGTTACCATGACGAACTCCTTCCCGGCCTCATCGTCCAGATCCTTGTGCCGCACCGGTTCCGGCGACGTTCACCGCGCGTCGGCCGGCTCCGGCGACGACTCCGGCACGGGCACGATGCCGTGGTAGACGGGGCACTCCGGCTCGCATCCGCCGTGCACCATGTCGGCCAGCGCGCGCTCCGCCCCCATGCACGTGTCGTCGACGTAGTCCAGCGCGAGCTCGCCGGCGAGCTGCCGCGCCTTCGGGCTGGCGATGCCCTCCTGCAGCCAGATCGCCCCGGCACCGGCCGCGGCCGCCTCCCGGACCAGACCCTCGGCCTCCTCCGCCGGCCGGAACACCTGCACCACGTCGATGTGCTCCGGGACGTCGGCGAGCCGTGCGTACGCGTGCTCGCCGAACAGGACCGTGGCGTGCGGATTGACCGGGACGATGTGCCAGCCCTGCTCCTGCAGCATCTTCGGCACCCAGTGCCCGGGCTTCTGCGGGTCGCGGGACGCGCCCACCACCGCGATCGTGTGCGCGCCGGCGAGTATCTGCCGTGGTGTACGCATCGTGATCAGCTCCTCGCTGTGAAGATGACCGGCGACACCTCCACTGTGCCACCGGCTCGGGACGCTGTTCGGTGCCGAACGGCCTGCTTCTTTGCGACCGCCGGCCCGGGCGGGGGTGCGGGCGGCTGTCACGCTGACGCCGAATGCACGGCGCCCGGCACGGGTGCGGCGTGCTCCTGGACGGTGCCGTGCGCGATGAGCGCGGGACAGGCCATGTCGCGCAGGACCCGGTGCATCACCGAGGGGCTCGGCGGCTGGTCGGGATCCGCCGGGCTGCGGGTGCCGAACACCATGAGCATCGCCCACTGCGAGGCGAGGGTCAGGGCCTCGACCGGGTCGCCGGGCTCGCTGCGCAGCTCCATCTCGACGAGGGGGTGCCGCGCGCGCCACGGCTCGGCCGCCGCCACGAGCGCCTCGTGGACGGCCGACTCGTCGCTGCTCAGGCACGGCCCGTGGTGCCGGCCTTCCCCGTGGTGCCGGCCGTGCAGCCACAGCTCGGGATGCTGCCAGACCTGGATGACGACGAGTCGCTGGCCGCGGTCGGCGGCCTCCTCGAACGCGAGGCGGAGCGCCCGGCGGGCCGGGTCCGACCCGTCGAAGCCGGCCACCACCGGGCCCGTCTGCGGCAGGACCGTGAACGGATCGGCCCAGCGTCGTGCCGCGTGGACCGCGAGCACCGGGCACTCCGCCCCCAGGCAGAGCTGGTCACACACCGAGCCGAGCGGGTCGGCCATGTTGTTGCCGCCGCCGTGGCTCGCCACGACGAGCAACCGGGCCTGCCGCGTATGGCTGCGCAGCACCTCGACCGGGGCTCCGACCTCCGTCACCCCGGCCGCGCAGACGCCGGGTCGCCATCGCACCGCCTCGTCCGCCGCCCGGACGGCGATGTCGGCGCTGCCCGGCGGCACGTCACCGGCGTGCAGGGCCGGGTCGATCGCATGGACGACGAGCAGCTCCCGGTTGTGCCGGCAGGCCTCGTCCGCCGCCCACCGCAGCGCACCGAGACTGTCGGCCGAACCGTCGACGCCGGCCACCACGGGTCCGTACCGGTAGCCCAATGTCGGCCTCCCTCCGCGTCCCCCGAAGTCCCCCGAACAGTCCCCCGAACACGTGCGTCCGGAGCCGGGCGGACCGCCGGCCGTGCCCGGCCCCCACGACGACGGGCGGCGATGCGGTGCCGCCACCACGTCGTCGGTGACCTGCCGCGCCGCCTGGACCGGCCCTGCCGGGGGCGCGCCGATGCCGCAGTCGCGGCTGCCAACGCCCCGCACCACGTGCGGCGCTCGGGTCCAGCATGATCTCACCGCGGCGCTCTGTGCCAGCACGCCGGACACGAATCATCCGCATCAGGTGATCGATGCCGCGATCACCGTCGATCCGGAAGGGCAGGGGGCGCCGCGTCGGCTCCCGCCGGCGGGCCGACCTGCCCGGCGCGACAGGACCAACGCCTCGTGCGGCCCGCGGCCACGGCGACGAGGCTGGACGCCGGAACCACGACAGCACGGCGGCCAGTCGGCCGGTGCGGCGACGATCGGAGATGACCGGCGATGCGCTGGCGACTCGATGCCGGGACGACGGAGACCCTGCTGCGCGCCGCCGTCGCCGCGCCCTCCATCCACAACACCCAACCGTGGCGGTTCCACATCCACGACGGCGTGATCGACGTGCGCACCGACCCGGCGCGCCGGCTGCGGGTCGTCGACCGCGACCACCGCGCGATGCTGCTCAGCGTCGGCGCCGCCGTGTTCAACCTGCGCCTGGCCATGGCGCTGGACGGGTGGCTGCCGGTGCTGCGGCCGTTTCCCGCCGACGGCCTGACCGTGGCCCGGATCGAGCCGGGCAGGTCCGGCGCCCCCGGGCCCGGCCTGCGCGCGCTCGGCACGGCGCTCTTCCGGCGGCACACGAACCGCGGACCGTACGCCCGCGCCGTCGTCCCGGCCCGCGTCATCGACGAGCTGCGGGCGGCGGCAGCCGCGGAGGGTGCCGAGCTGACCGTGCTGGACCGGGTGCGGCGCGAGGCGCTGCTGACGCTCACCGCGGCGGCCGACGCCGCCCAGCGCCGCGACCCCGCGTACCGCCGGGAGCTGGCCACCTGGACGGCCGGCGGTCCCGGCCGCCGCGACGGCATACCGGCGGAGCTCACCGGCCCGCGCGACGTGCACGGCTGGCTGCCGGCACGCGACTTCGGGCTGCTGTCGGCGGACCCGGGCCGCCCGGCCGCCGTGTTCGAGCCCCATCCGCAGCTCGTCGTGCTCAGCAGCCGCGCCGACGGCCGCACCGCCCGCGTGCGGGCCGGCCAGGCCATGCAGCGGGTCCTGCTCAGCGCCACGGTGCGCGGCCTCGCCGCCCAGCCGATGACCCAGGCGCTGGAGATCCCCCGGCTGCGCCGCGCGATCGCGGACCCCGCCGACCCGTGGGCCCCGCAGATGATCCTGCGCATCGGCTACGGCATGCCGGTGCCCGCGAGCCCGCGCCGGGATCTGTCCGAGGTCGTCGTGGCGGCGGGCGCGCCCACCACCGCGGTGTGACGCCGCTGTCGCCGGCGCCTGCCTACGGTGGCCTTGCCGGCCTACAGCACCGTGGAGGCATGCGATGACACTGGCGACCGTGGCCCGGGCGATCGGCCGCGAATCCGTGCACCACTCCCGATGGAGCGACCTGTCCACCCGCGACCGGGCGGCGCTCGTGGTGGGGACGGCCGCGGAGATCACGCTCACCGCGATCGCCGCCGCCGACCTGTACCGGCGCCCCGCGTCGCAGGTCCAGGGGCTGAAGGCGCTGTGGTGGCCCGCGCTCGCGATCCAGCCGGCGGGCCCGCTGCTGTACCTCCTCGCCGGGCGGCGGCCGGACGAGCACGAGACGCGCCGCGGCCGGGCCCGGCGGCCCTGACCCGGCGACCCTGACACCGGGCCCCGCCGGACCACCGCCCCGGTGTCAGGACGCCGGGCCGCCGACCGGCTCGTCGTCGTCGGCAGGAGGGCGCACCCGGGCGTCAGGGCCCGGGAAGACCAGCGCCTCATGGCCCGTGTCGAGCCAGCGCACCCTGTACGGCGGCGTGTGATCGGCGTGGCCGACCTCGGTGATGACACCGATCCGCCGGCTGTCGCCCAGGTGGGTGCCCTCGACGATCAGCCGGTCTCCGATGTTCGCCTGCATGATCCGTTCCTCCTCCGCTCGTCCCGCGAGCGGTCCCGCGGGGTCGGGGTCTCCCTCTCGGTCAACCGTGCGCCGCGCGCCACGCCGTTGCCAGGGTCTTCATCCTCTTCCGGTCGCCGCGTTGTCGTGGGCGGTCGGGGAGACGGCGGCACGCCGGCCATCTGCCACGTGCGGCGCGACGGCGCGCCGGGCAGAGCCCCGAGCGCGTGGCGGTCCGGGCCGCGCGGCCCACGGCGGGCGGGACCTTCTCCGGTGCCGCCGACCGTCCGCCGCGGTAAGGATTGAGGTGCGACACCCGCTGCCGGGCACAGGTCACGACGAGCGGAATGCCAAGGACGGCGACGAGGGCCGCCAGGTTCGCCATCACCAAGATGGTCACCGCACCGGGCTCCCCAACAGCGGGTGTCGTTTCGCGTCGGCCACCCGGACGTCCGACACGAAGCGCCGGCGCAGGACGACGGAACGCCGAAACGGCCCGGGGATCCGTGGAAGGAGACGCGTGATGGAGCACAAGCATGACGTCGTCGTCGGTGTCGACGGCTCACCGGAGAGCCTGGCGGCCGTGGACTGGGCCGCCTGGGACACCGCGCGCCGGGGACGCCGGCTGCACATCGTCCACGCGTACGCGTGGCCCGTCGCCCACCCGTCGCTGGGCGCCCGCCGGACACCCGCGCTGGACGAGCTCGTCCGGCACGCCGCCGACACCGTCGTCGACACCGCCGTGGCCCGCGCGCGCACCGTCTCGTCCCAGTTGCCGATCACCACCGATACGCCGATCGAGCCCGCCGCTGCCGCGCTGGTCCACGCCTCCGGGTGGGCCGGCACCGTCGTCGTCGGCAGCCGCGGCCTGGGCGGATTCGGCGGCCTGCTGCTCGGATCCGTCGGCGCGCAGGTGGCCGCGCACGCCGCCGGCCCGGTCGTCGTGGTCCGCCAAGGCGAGCCCGCCGGCGCCGTCGAGGCGGGCCGGGTCGTTGTCGGCGTCGACGGGTCCCACGACGCCGAGCACGCGATGCGGTTCGCGTTCGAGCAGGCCTCGTTCCGTGGGGTCGGGCTGACCGCGGTGCACACGTACCGCTGGCCCGAGTCCACCGGCCCCGGCGACATGCTGCCGCTCGTCTACGACACCGAGGACCTGCTCGACGACGAGCGGCGGGCCCTGGCGGAGTCGGTCTGCGGCTGGGCCGACAAGTACCCGGACGTCGACGTACGCCGCCGCACGGTGCGCGGCGGTGCCGCGTCGGTCCTCAGGCGGCTGTCCCACGGCGCGGAGCTGATGGTCGTCGGCTCGCGCGGCCGCGGCGGCTTCACCGGGCTGCTGCTGGGCTCGGTCAGCCAGGCGTTGATCCACCACGCCGCCTGCCCGGTCGCGGTGGTGCGGTAGCCCGGCCGGGCCTCGCAGTCAGGTAGGGCGGTCAGGTGGGCGGGACCAGGACGGCGGCGCCGTTGACCCGGTCGGCAGCAAGGTCGGCGAGGGCCTCGTCCGCCGCCCCCAGGGGGTACTCCGTGATGCTCACCCGCAGCGGATGCTCCTGCGCGAACGCCAGGAAGTCGTGGCCGTCCTGGCGGGTGTTGGCGGTGACGCTGCGCAGCGTCCGCTCCTGGAACAGGTGGTCGGCGTACCGCAGGACCGGGATGTCGGTGAGGTGGATGCCGGCCACCGCGAGCGTGCCACCGCGGTCCAGCACCGACAGCGCGACCGGCACCAGGTCGCCCACAGGCGCGAACAGGATCGCGGCGTCCAGCGGCTCCGGCGGCCGGCCGGCGGCATCGCCCGCGGACGCGGCGCCGAGGTGCAGGGCCAGCTGCTGCGCCTGCGCCGAGCGGGTCAGCACGTGGACCCTCGCGCCCTGCGCGATCGCGACCTGCGCCGCCAGGTGCGCCGACGCGCCGAACCCGTACAGGCCCAGGCGGCCTCCCGGGGGAAGCTCCGCCCGGCGCAGCGCGCGGAAGCCGATGATCCCGGCGCACAGCAGCGGGGCGGCGTGGGCGTCGTCGTAGCGCGGCGGCAGCCGGTAGACGAACGCCGCCGGCGCCACGCAGTGCTCGGCGAAGCCCCCGTCGGCGTGCCAGCCGGTGTACCGCGAGGACGGGCACAGGTTCTCCGCCCCCGCGCGGCAGTAGACGCAGGCGCCGCAGGTGTGGCGCAGCCACGCCACCCCCACCCGCTCACCCACCCGCAGGTCGCCGGCGTCCGGCCCCAACCGCTCGACGTCGCCGACGACCTCGTGGCCGGGCACCACACCGGGCCGCAACGGCGGGAGGTCGCCTTCGGCCAGGTGCAGATCGGTGCGGCAGACCGCGCACGCGCGGACCCGCACGAGGACCTCGCCCGGCCCCGGCTCCGGTACCGGCGCCGAATCCATCCGCAGGGGACGCTGCTGGATGGGGCCCGGCCGCTCGACCCGCCACGCGGTCATCCGTCGCACCCGGCCTTCCTGCCCGCCCGGACGCCCACCATGCACGCACCGCGGTCCCCGTCGTCCGTTGCCGCCGGGCCCTGGCCGGCCACGCACCCGGCGCGGATGGTTGGTGGTGGGGACAGCGGTGGCGGTGCGCGCCGCCCGCGACGCCGGCCGGACACGCCCGCGCGACCCGCCGTCCCGGCGACGGCGCAGGAGCGATCGTATGGAGCTGCCATGTCCACGTCATCCGTCCCGGCCACTGCTGTCGTCGCCGGCGTCGACGGCTCCGCCGGCAGCATGCGGGCCGTGCGGTGGGCCGCTGCCGACGCCGCCCGGCGGCACCGGCCGCTGCACCTGCTGCACGCGCACGACTGGCCCGACCTGGTGTACCCGCCCGTGGGGTTCGCGCTGCCGGTCGCCTACGAGACCGACGTGCGGGCGACGGCGGCCCGGGTGCTCGCCGACGCCGTCGTGGTGGCCCGTGACGTCGGCGCCGACCTGCGGATCACCACCGAGTTCACGACCCGGCTGTGCGTGCCGGCGATGCTGGCCGCCTCTCGGCTGGCGTCGCTCGTCGTCGTCGGCAGCCGCGGCCTCGGCGGCTTCGCCGCCCTGCTGGTCGGCTCGACGGGAGTCGAGCTCGCCGGGCACGCCGCCTGCCCGGTGGTGATCGTCCGGGAGGTCGACCTTGCCGACGGGCCGCACGCCGGCCGGGTCGTCGTCGGTGTCGACGGCTCGCACGGCGCCGACCTCGCGCTCGGCCTCGCGTTCGAGCAGGCGGCGTTCCGGCGGGCCGGGCTGACCGCGGTCACCGCGGTCCAGTGGCACGTCGCCGGGCAGAGGGACGGGGTCGCCCCGCCGGTGCACGGCGAGCACGCCGAACTGCTCAGTGCGCGCCGGGTGCTCGCCGAGGCGATCGCCGGATGGCAGGAGAAGTACCCGCAGGTCGACGTCCAGCTCGAGGCCGTCGCCGGACGTGCCGGCGGCGTGCTCGTCGACGCCTCGGCCGCCGCCGAGCTGCTGGTCGTCGGTGCCCGCGGGCACGGCGGCTTCACCGGGCTGCTGCTCGGCTCGGCCGGCCAGGCCGCCGTCCACCACGCACACTGCCCGGTCGTCGTCGTCCGCCCGCCGAGGTGACGCGGCGGCCACCCGACTGTCAGGAGGGCCCGCGATGACGAAACGCGCCCTGGTCTGTTACGACGGTTCCGCCGCCGCGAACGCCGCGCTGCGGGCCGGCACGCAACTGCTGCCGGACGCGCACGCCTGGATCGCGTACCTGTGGACGCCACCGTTCGCCGAGGAGGGCCTCCGCCGGCGGTTGTGGGCCGGCCGGGACCACATCGAGGAGTTCGTCGAGGCGCTGCGCGGGGAGGGGGCGTGGCGGGCCGAACAGGTCGTCGTCACCGGGGTCACGATCGCCCGGACCGCGGGCTGGCGCGCCGAGGCCCTCACCCGGCCCACCGAGGGCGGCGAGGGGTTCGAGCTGGCCAGGACCGCCGCCGCCCTGGAGCCCGACGTGGTCCTCATCGGCTCCCGTGGCCTCGACGGCTTCCGCGCGGTCCTCGGCAGCGTCTCCGACGTCCTCGTGCACTACAGCCCGAAGCCGGTGCTGGTCGTGCCGTATCCCATGCTCATGCGGGACGCCGCGGCGGTCCCGGGCGGACCGGTCGTCGTCGGCTGGGACGGCTCCCCGGGCGCCTCGGCCGCGGTCGTGGCCGCCGACCGGCTGCTGCCGGAGCGGGAGGTGGTGCTCGTGTCGGTGCACGACAGGGCCGAGGAGTGGCCGTCGACCCCGCCGCCGGACGGGAGCCGGTCCGTCAAACCGGTCCTGGTCCGGCCGGGGAACGGAACACCGGGACACGCCATCGCCGACGCCCTCGGCCGGTACGCGGCGGACCGGTCGGCGGCACTGGTCGTCGTCGGCTCGCGGGGGCGCTCGGCGGCACAGGAGATCATGCTCGGCAGCGTGGCGATGGCCACCCTGCACCACGCCCACCGGCCGGTGCTGGTCGTCCCGCGGCCCCACGGTGCGCCCGCCGGTACACCGGCGGGGCGGGGCGCCGCCTGAGGCACCGCACCCATCCGCCGGGTGGCCCGACCAGGATCGGGTACCAGGGTCTGCGCGCGGTCAGGGCCGGTCGGCGCATGCGCCGGTGTCGCCGCCCGCGGTGGACGGGACCATCGGCCCTTCCGGCCGGCGCGGCGGTGGACGACCGTTGAAGACACCGCCGCACATCGTGAGGAGGCCGTCATGACCACCATCCAACGGCCGGTGATCGTCGGCGTCGACGGCTCGCCGGCCGCGTTCGGCGCGGTCCGCTGGGCCGCCGACGAGGCGGTCCGGCTCCGCCTGCCGCTGCGCATCACGCACGCCCTCGGCGTCCCCGGCCCTCCGGAGGAGGTCACCGACGAGCAGGGCCTGGTCCTGAACGCCGCGGTCGAGGCCCGCCGGTGGTATCCGGGCCTGCACGTGACGACGTCGACGTGGTTCGGGCAGCCCGCGCACGCGCTGCGCGAGCAGTCCCGGCACGCCGAGCTGGTCGTCGTCGGCAGCCGCGGGCACGGCGGCTTCCACTCGCTGCTGGTCGGCTCCGTCGGCGTGCAGCTCGCCGGTTACGCGTACTGCCCGGTCCTCGTGGTGCACCACGCCGAGCGCTGGTCCGGGCCGGAGGCGCAGCTGCCGTCCCACGGGCCGGTCGTCGTCGGCACCGACGGGTCCGCCGGCGGCCTGCTGGCGCTGGAGGCGGCGTTCGGCGAGGCGTCGGCCCGCCGGGTGCCGCTGGTCGCGGTGCGCGTGTGGCAGCCGCCGACGAGCCGCCTGGCCCGCCGCCCCGACCCGGACAAGCTGGCCGCCGAGCTCGACGCCGACCTGGAGCGGCTGCGGGCGAAGGACCCCGCCGTTGAGGCCGAGGCGCGGGTGCGGCAGGGCGTGCCGGTGCCGGTGCTGCTGGACGAGGCGCGGGACGCGCTGATGATCGTGCTCGGGGCGCGGGGGCACGGCGGCTTCACCGGGCTGCATCTCGGTGCGGTCGCCCAGCACGTGCTCGAGCACGCGGACTCGCCGGTCCTCATCGCCCGGCACTGACGGCACCACGCGCCGCCGGGCGGGGCCGGAGGTCCCGCCCGGCGAGGAGACCCCGGCCCTGTCCGGCCGGACCGTCACGAAGGAGGACTGCGATGGACGCACAGCGGATCGTCGTCGGATTCGACGGGTCGGGCGAGGCCCGGGCCGCCGTCGACTGGGCCGTGGACGAGGCCGAGCGGACCGGGTCGCGCCTGCACATCGTGTACGCCTACCAGCTCGCCTGGCCCGGCGGGGAGTACGCGGGACCGGCCGGGGAGATGGCCGCCGAGGCGCAGGAGCGCGGCGACGCGTTGATCGCCGAGATCGTGGAGCATCTCCGCCGGCGCGGCACCGGCGTCAGCATCGACGGCACGGCGGTCCACGCCGCGCCGTCACCGACCCTGCTCGAGCTCGGTGACGCGGGCGCCCGCCTGATCGTGGTCGGCAACCGTGGCGGCGGCGGGCTCACCCACCTGCTGCTCGGGTCGGTCAGCCAGCAGGTCGCCACGCACGCGCGCACCCCGGTCGTCGTGGTGCGCGGCCGGGCCGCGGCAGGCGGCCCGGTGGTGGCCGGCGTCGACGGCTCCCCCAGCTCCGACGCCGCGCTGGGTGTCGCGTTCGAGGCGGCGCGGCTGCGCGACACTGGCGTGCTCGCCGTCCGTGCCTACCTGCCACCCATGGTCACCTCCCTGCCGTACGCCATGATCGAGGCGACGGAACAGCAGCTGCTGGAGGCGGCGGTGGCCGGCTGGCGGGAGAAGTACCCGGCCGTCGCGCTGGAGACCCGGCTCGTCAACGGCCGGACGGCCCAGGCGCTGCTGGACGCCTCCGGCACCGCCCAGCTGGTCGCCGTCGGCAGCCGCGGGCACGGCGGGTTCGCCGGCCTGCTCCTCGGCTCCGTCGGCCAGCACCTGATGCACCACGCCGCGTGCCCGGTGCTGATCGTCCACGCACCGGCAGCCCCCTGACCCACCGGCAGCATACCGGCGGCGCGGCAGCGTGAGGCCCGGCCCGGGGTCAGCCGCGGACGAGGTCGGCGGCGGCGCGCAGCTGCCCGACCGGTGCCGGGCGGGCCAGGTGGTACCCCTGCGCGTACCGGCAACCGAGGCCCACGAGCTCGGCGAGCTGCTCGGCGTCCTCGACGCCCTCGGCGACGACCCGCAGGCCGAGGGTGTGCCCGAGCTGCACGACGGCGGCGAGCAGGCCCCGGTGGCGGTCGCTGCCGACGAGCCCCTCGAGGAACGACCGGTCGATCTTCAGCACATCGGCGGGGATGTCCCGGAGGTAGCCCAGGGACGAGTACCCGGTGCCGAAGTCGTCGATGGCGATGCGCACGCCCGTCGACCGCAGCCGCTCCAGCCGCGGCGCGGTGCCCGCCACGTCGCGCATGAGGGTGGTCTCGGTGACCTCCAGGACCAGCGCCTCGGGGCGCAGGCCCGTCTCGCGCAGCGTCCGCGTGACGAGGTCCGGCAGGTCGGGGCTGTCCAGCAGCGCGGCGGAGATGTTGACGGTGATCCAGTCGGGGGCGCCCGCGGCGTCGTCGTCCTGCCACGCGCGCAGGGTCAGGCAGCTCTCCCGCAGTATCCACCGGTCGATGTCGGTGATGAGCCCGGCGCTCTCGGCGAGGGGCAGGAACGTGCCCGGCGCCCGCAGCCCGGCCGCGGGGTCCTGCCACCGCACGAGCGCCTCGACGCCCTCGGTGCGGCCGGCGAGCGTCTCGACGATCGGCTGCAGGTGCAGGCGCAGCTCCCCGCGCTCGATGGCGGTCTTCAGCCGGCGCTCCTGGTCGAGCTGGTCGACGATGCGGGCGTGCATGTCGGCCTGGAAGTCCACGCAGCGGGCCTTGCCCTGCTCCTTGGCGGCGTACATGGCGACGTCGGCGTTGCGGACCACCTCATCCGCGTCGGCGTGCCGGGCGGCGTCCCAGACGGCGCCGACGCTCGCGGTGACCGTCACCTCGCGCCCGCCGAGCAGGAACGGCTCGCTCATCGCCTGGAGCAATCGCTCCGGGAGCCGTGCGACGACGGTCTCGCCGGCAGGCTCGACGAGGATGCCGAACTCGTCGCCGCCGAACCGGGCGACGGTGTCACCGGGGAGCACCGCGTCGCGCAGCCGCTCGGCGGCGATCTTCAGCAGCTGGTCGCCGGCGCTGTGCCCGAGGCTGTCGTTGACGCGCTTGAACCCGTCGAGGTCGACGAACAGCACCCCAGCCGGCCCGTGCCCGGCCGTGCTGCGGGTCATCGCCTGGTCGAGGCGGTCGTTGAACAGCGCCCGGTTGGGCAGCCCGGTGAGCCCGTCGTGCAGCGCCTGGTGGCGCAGCTCGTGCTCCAGGGCGCGCTGGCGGGTCACGTCCCGCAGCAGCAGCACCGCCCCGGCGCGCCGGCCGTCCCTCATGATGGGGCTGATGGTGCAGGAGACACGGGCCGACGACCCGTCCGGAGCCGGCATGTCCCGCTCCCGGACGGTGTCGGCGCGGCCCTCGCCCAGCGCGGGGTCGACGTCCGGGAGCACCGTGGCGGTGGGCCGGCCGAGCAGCCCGCCGACGCCGAGCCCGGTGAGCCGTCCCGCCGCGGCGTTGGCGAACGTGATGCGGTCGTGCTCGTCGACGCCGCAGATACCTTCGGCCGCGCTGGCCAGGATGGCGTCGGTGTACTCCTTGGCGAGGATCTCGCGGGCGGAGCGTCCGAGCTCGGCGGCCATGTCGTTGAACGCCCGGCCGAGCTGGTGGATCTCGTCGCGGCCGCCGGCCGGCACCCGCCGCTCGTAGGCGCCGTCGCGGACGTCGCGCACCGCCGCGGTCAGCGTCGCGACCCGCCGCGTCACCGACGACGCGAGCAGCCCGCCGACCAGGAGCACGAGCAGCACACCGGAGCCGCAGACGACGGCGATCGTCAGCTGCGCCCGGCCGGTGGAGGCGACCATCTCGTCGTAGAGGGGGGTGTATTCGAGGATCACCGCGCCGAGTGTCACGTCGTCGCGGCCGACGAGCGGGACGACGACCTGTTTGATGCCATCCGGGTGGTCGTCGCTGACCTCGACGAATGTCCGCGGCACCCGGTCGCGGATCGTGGCGCCGACCTGGTCCGCGGTGTCATGGTCGAAGGTGGTGCCGACGTGGTCCGGGACCGCGCCGCCGAGCACCACCTGCCGGCGGTCGACGACGACGATGTCGCGGCCCTGCAGGTCGCGCAGCCGCCGCAGGTAGGCGTCGAGCCACTCAGGTCTGTCGTACAGCGGGCCGGGGTCCTGCTCCCCGGCGGAGTCAGGTGGCAGCCCGAACGCGACGTCCCTGGCCACCCCGAACGCGACGTGCTCGGCCTCGGTGATCGCCGCGCGGCGCGCGGACCCGACGTCGACCCGCCAGGCCACCACCCCGACGAGCGCCACCAGGACCGCGACCAGCAGGTACCCACCGACCAGCTTGCGCCGCAGGGTCACTGCCATCCTCCAGGAGTCAGTCGTCAACCGCACTATCGGCCGCCGGACCCCGGGCCTGAAGACTTGCCGCCACGCGTCCCCGAACGACCCGGCCGGCGACAGGGCCGTAGGTCCTGCCATCGGAGGGCTCGCGGCTCTACCTGGGACCGGCCGGGGCACGTTGTCTGGAGGCGGAGACCACCACACGACGGTTGAGGTGAGATCGATGATCACCGCGCACGATCTGCTCGTCGAGCATCCGTTCATGGCCGGAGTGCCGGACCGGTTCCTGGAGCGCATGGCGCACTATTCGCACCGCGTGACGGTCCGCGCGGGCACCCGGCTCTTCAGCGAGGGCGGCAGGGCCGACAAGTTCTGGCTCATCCGTGACGGGCTGGTGAGTCTCGACACGCGCCTGCCCGGCCGCGGCGACGTCGTCGTGGAGACCATCGGCGCCGGACAGGTGGTCGGCTGGTCGTGGCTGTTCCCGCCGTACCGCTGGCACTTCGGCGCCACGGCCGACACGCCCGTCCTGGCGATCTGCTTCGAGGCTGCGGGCGTCCGCGCGATGTGCGCCGACGAGCCGGAGCTCGGCTACGAGCTGACCCGGCGCCTGATCGAGGTGGTCGTCGCGCGGATGCAGGCGACCCGGCTGCGGATGCTCGACCTGTACCGGGAAACAACGCCGACGCGGTGACCCCCGCCTCGCGGCCGCGCCGCCGCGGTGCCGGATCACGCCGGTTTGTGGCAGGTCCGCGAGTACCGTTGGAACGGTCACGCCTTCACCCAGCACGACGGCCCGCTCAGCTTCTTCGGTCGACCCGGCGGTCGCCGAGGATCGCCGGCGTCGCGGCACCGCTGTTGGTGACACGTTCGCGGGCAGGGCCGCCACGGCCCAGGCGCCCGCCTTCCGTCCGAGATCGACGCGAGCGCCCGGACCGCGGCCCGGTCGCGGGACCGTCGGAGGTGACGCGTCGCCCCGCGACGCGACGAACGACCGGACTGGAGGAGATCATGCCCACGACCAAGCACTGGACGGTGGACCTGCTGATCGGTGAGACCGAGGGGGAAACCCACGCCGAGGCCCGGCTGCACGCCAACGACGACAGTCACCAACTCGGCGTCGGCCGGGCCCGCCTCAACCCCGCCGACGAGAACGTGCCGGAGATCGGTGACGAACTCGCCGTCGCCCGCGCGCTCAACGACCTCGGCCACCAGCTGCTGCTCTCGGCGGCGGCCGACATCCAGGCCATCACCGACGAGCGCGTGCGGCTGCTGGCCTGACCGCGCCCGCCCACACCTGCCGGACCGGAGGCCGCCGGTCCGGCAGCCCGATGCCGACATGCGCCCGACCCGGGCGCTCACTGGGAGGCCCGGGTCGGGGGGTTCGGGGGTCGCGGCCGGCGGTCAGGCTCTGACGAGCGCCTGGTCGGGGACCGCGAAGCCCTTGGTCCCGGGGGTCGCGGCGGCGTGGACGAGACCGGCGGCGCCGAGCAGGAGCAGCAGGCCGGCGGCGAAGTACGCGACGAGCGCGGCCTGGCCGGCCTTGGCGCCGAACTCGCTGAAGCCGTACGAGGTGAGCAGCAGGCCGCGCAGGGTCTCGCCCTTGAACACGGTCTCGCGGGCCGTGTTGGCGTCGGTCAGCTGCTTCTGCAGGTCGGCGGCGGCCGGGTCGTCCTTCGGCAGCGCGGCGATCTTCGCCTTCAGGTCGGCCTGGACGTCACCCATCTGGGCGTAGGTCTTGCCGCCCGCGATCGACTTGAGGTGCAGGCCGATGAACTCGTTGGCGTAGCACTCCGCCTGCTTGCCGGTGGTCAGCTGCTGACCGGCGTACTTGACCAGGCAGGCCGACTCCTTCTCCTCCGCCGTCAGGGTCGCCGCCGGCTTGAAGGAGATCTGTTGCTGGCCGAGCTGGTCCTTGACGTAGTCGTTGGCGAAGTTCGCGTTGCTGGTCAGCACCAGGCCGGCCACCAGCAACAGCCCTGCCAGGACGACGAGGCCGAGACCGACGAGGATGTCGAGCGTCTTGCGCTTCATGGCGTGCCCTCCGGGGCCTTGGAAAGTGCGTCGATGTGATGGCATCAGCCTGTGGCACTGGCACCGGCCCGCCACAGAGCACAACCACCCGCATCGACGGGACCTACGTCCCGGGCCACCTCGGGACCTCCGGCCGGTCGATGCCGCAGGGCCGGTTCAGTGCCGAGGGGCTGGTTTCAGTGCCGAGGGCCGGTTCAGTGCCGAAGGGCTGGGGCGGCCCGGGACTTTCGGCCCGCCCGCGCGGGTGGCCACCGGGTGACAATGAAGCCATGATTCGGGTGTATCTGCTCGACGACCACGAAGTCGTCCGGTTCGGCCTGCGCGAGATGCTCGAGCGGGAGGGTGACATCGAGGTCGTCGGCGAGTCCGGGTCCGCCGTCGACGCGACGCACCGCATTCCCGCGCTGCGGCCCGACGTCGCGGTCCTCGACGGGCGCCTGCCCGACGGCAGCGGCATCGACGTCTGCCGCGACGTCCGCTCCGTCGACCCGTCCATCAAGGCACTGATCCTGACGTCGTACGACGACGACGAGGCCCTGTTCGCCGCGATCATGGCCGGCGCTTCGGGCTACGTGCTGAAGCAGATCCACGGCACCGACCTCATCGACGGCATCCGCCGGGTCGCCGCCGGCCAGTCGCTGCTGGACCCGGCCGTCACCGCCCGGGTGCTGGAGCGCATCCGCAAAGGCCCGGAGCAGCCCGACGAGCTCAAGAACCTCACCGACCAGGAGCGCAAGATCCTGCTGCACGTGGCGGAAGGCCTGACCAACCGCGAGATCGCGGAGCGGATGTTCCTGGCGGAGAAGACGGTGAAGAACTACGTCTCCAGCCTGCTGGCGAAGCTCGGGCTGGAGCGGCGCACCCAGGCGGCGGTGCTGGCCTCGCGCCTGCTCGGCAAGCACTGACGGCAAGCACTGACCCAGACGGGTGCACCGGTGCGCCGCTACCGGAACGCACCGGTTTTCGGCTGCTGCCGCTGGGCGTCACCCCTTGACCGGACCGACTCGCCCTCCGCGCCGGCCGCCATGAGCAGGAACCAGCCCACCAGCGCCGTCCAGAGACCGTCGACCAGGCCGAAGATCACCACTTCGACCAGCCCGGCGAGGATCAGCGTCACGCCCAGCGCGTGACCGACCCGGACGGCGGTCAGCGCGGCCCGCGCACGGTCGCCGTGCCACCACCACAGCGCGGCCCGCAGCACCCGGCCGCCGTCGAGCGGGGCACCGGGCAGCAGGTTGAAGACGGCGAGCACCAGGTTGATCGTCGTCAGCCAGAGCAGCACGACGACGACGGCGACCGGCCCGCCGGCGGCCGACAGCAGCACCGCGACGGACCCGAACCCCACCGCCGCCGCGACGCTCGTCAGCGGGCCGGCACCGGCCACCAGGAGGTCGGCCCGCGCGCTGGGCGGCTCGTCGCGGAACTCGGCCATGCCGCCGAGCAGCCAGAGCGTCAGCCGCTCGACCCGGATGCCGAAGTGCCGGCCCACCAGGGCGTGCGCGAGCTCGTGGGCGAGCAGCGACAGCAGCATCAGCAGGGCACCGGCGGCGCCGAACAGCCAGGCGACCGGCCTGGGGGTGCCCGGCGCATCGGCCGGCAGGACGGCGGTGGCGAGGCTCCGTGCCAGCAGCACCATGATGACCAGCACCGACCAGTGGACGCCGATCGGGATTCCCGCGACGCGTCCGAGCCGCAGCGTCTGTTTCATGTCACACCTGCCCCCGGTGGACGGTGCCGCGGAGCGAGCGGGATGGGGCGGTTCCGCTGTTCCCCGGCACCTCAAGTCTCGCGCGCCGCGGCGCCGGGGCACGGCGGCGGAAGTCCCGGTGCCATCGGTCCTCGTGCCGCCCGGGTCCGGGACTTTCGGCATGGTGCCGGTCGGGCCCTTCAGCCCTGCCCGGCCCGGCCGGCAGGCGGCAGGCTCGGCACCGTGCCGCCACGTCCGCGGCGGCGGAGAGGAACGTGCGCCCCATGCGGGTTACGGGGACCGGCCACGCCGGCATGCTGATCGAGACACCGGCCGGCACCATCCTGTGCGACCCGTGGGTGAACCCGGCGTTCCTCGCCTCCTGGTTCCCGTTCCCCGACAACTCCGGTCTCGACTGGGACCGGCTCGGCCGCTGCGACTACCTCTACGTGTCGCACCTGCACCGGGACCACTTCGACGCGGAGCACCTGCGCCGGCACGTGTCGAAGTCGGCCACGGTACTGCTGCCCGAGTACCCGACCAGCGACCTGGAGGACGAGCTGCGGGCGCTCGGGTTCCGGTCGTTCCTGCGGACCCGCAGCGGCGAGCCGGTGGCCCTGGACGGCGGGCTCAACGTCATGATCCAGGCGCTCGTGTCGCCGACGGACGGCCCGATCGGCGACTCGTCGATCTGGGTCGAGCACGACGGCGTGCGGCTGCTCAACCAGAACGACGCCCGCCCCCGCGACCTGACCGAGTTCGCGCGGCTCGGTCGCGTGCACGCGCACCTGCTGCAGTTCTCCGGCGCCATCTGGTACCCGATGGTCTACGAGCTGCCCGCCGCCGCGAAGCGCGCCTTCGGCAAGCAGAAGCGGGAGCGCCAGTTCGACCGGACGATGCGGTACATCGAGGAGCTCGACGCCGGCTGGGTCTTCCCGATCGCCGGGCCGCCCTGCTTCCTCGACGACGAGCTGTGGGGCGTCAACGACCTGTTCGGCGACGAGGGCAACATCTTCCCCGACCAGCAGGACTTCATCGACCACTACGAGCGTCTCGGCCGCACCAACGGCGTGGTCCTGCTGCCCGGCAGCACGGCCACGATCACCCCGGACGCGTGCGAGGTCGGCCACCCGGTCGGGGACGTCCGCGCGTTCTTCGCCGGCAAGGCCGGCTACCTGCGCGACTACCAGCGGCGGCAGCGCCCGGTGATCGAGGCCGCCAGGGCGGCATGGCCGCACCCGGAGCTCGACGTGCTCGCGGAGCTGGTCCGCCGGGTGCAGCCGCTGATGGCCGCGAGCGAGCACATCGCCGCCGGCATCGGCGGGCCGGTCCGCTTCGACCTGACCGACGACGCCGACGTCGTGGTGCAGAGCGTCGTCTTCGACTTCACGGCCCGCGAGGTGCGCGCCGCCGGTGACGAGCGGGCCCGGTACCGCTTCCGCACCCGCCGCGGCCTGATCGAGCACCTGCTGGCGACCGGTGAGACCGACTGGGTCAACAGCCTGTTCCTGTCCTGCCGCTTCTCCGCCGCCCGGGTCGGCCAGTACAACGAGTACGTCTACACCTTCTTCAAGTGCCTCAGCGAGGAGCGGCTGCGCTACGCCGAGGCGTGGTACGCCGGCCGGACCAGCGACGGCGAGGAGATCGTCATCGGCGACTGGGCGGTGCAGGGTCACTGCCCGCACCTGAAGGCCAACCTGGAACGCTTCGGCAAGCTCGACGGCAGCGTGCTGACGTGCCAGATGCACGGCTGGAAGTTCGACCTGCCGACCGGCCGGTGCGTGACGAGCGCGGGCCACCCCATCCGCGCCCGGCGGCTCGACCGGGCGTGATGGTCGGCCCTGGCGCTCGGCCGGCGCCAGGGCGGGTCACTGCGGCAGGAGCAGCAGCTCGACCGTTTCGCCGGGACGCCACGCGGGTGGCACGACGGCGAGCGCGTCGGCGAGGGCCGCGGCGCCGAGGTGGCCGGGGCGGGCACCGTCGACCACGCTCGGCGCGGCGCCGTCCCAGCGGACCGGCACGATGCTGGTCGCGGTGGCGTGCACCCGTGGAGTGCCGTCCAGGCACACCCGGGGCAGGGCCGGCAGCGTCCGGCCCGCGAGGCCGGCGAGCAGCGGCTGCAGCAGCGTGAACGCGGCGACCATGGCCGCGTACGGGTTGCCGGGGAGCCCGACGAGCCAGTGCCCGGCGCGCGAGGCGAGCACCTGCGGGTGGCCGGGCCGGCAGTCGACGCCGTCGACGTGGATCGTCGCGCCGGCGGTGGTGAGCACGTCGTGGAGGGCGTCGGCCGGGCCGACCGACGACGCGCCGCCGACCACGGTGACGTCGACGTCGCTCAGCGACCGTTCGACGGCGGCGGCCGTGACGGCCGCCGGGTGGTCCGGTGTCCATCGCACGTCGACCAGGTCGGCGGACCAGGCCCGCAGCAGCGCCGTCAGGGTGGGCCCGATCGCGTCGCGCACCTGGCCGTGGGCCGGGGTGCCGGCCGTGACGATCTCGTCGCCGGTGAGCAGCAGGCGGACGGTCGGTGCGCGCCGGACGGTGACGACGTCCACGCCGACGCTCGCGGCGAGCCCCAGCGCGGCGGCGGTCAGCACCGACCCCGCGGGCAGGACGGGCCGCCCGGCGGTGACGTACTCCCCCGCCCGCCGGATGTGGCGCTTGCCGGCACCGTCGCCGGACGCGGACACGACCGCGCCGTGGCGGGCGACCACCTCGTAGGGCACGACCCGGTCGGCACCCGCCGGGACCGGCGCGCCGGTGGCGATCTCGACCGCCTCGCCGGGCGCGAGCGGCGCCGCGCCCGGTCCGCCGGCCAGGACACCGCCGACGACCCGCCACGGACCGTCGCCACGGACCGCGTAGCCGTCCATGGCCGCGTTGTCGAAGCCCGGCAGGTCCACGGCCGCGGCGAGCGGCCGGGCCAGGGTGCGGCCGGCCGCGCCCGTCAGCGGCACCTCGACGAGGCCCAGTGGCTCCGCCACGCGGTGCGCCAGCGCGCGGGCGGCCGCCCACGGGGTCCCGCCGGCGTGATGCCGCGGGTGGTGCGGGCGGGTGATTGCCGCGGTCATGTCATCCACCGTATCCGGACATGTCGCCCGTTCCTCGCCGAAAGGTCGCTTCCAGTAACGATTGTCCGCCGCCATGGCCCGCGCCGGGTGGAGCCCCGCACGCGGCGGCCCCGCCGCCCGGCGCACACCGGGCGGCGGGGCCATGAGCGGGTCAGGCACGGCCGGGGACCGCACGCGCCGACCTGCGCACGACGGTGGCGGTCAGCAGCACCGCGCCCGCCGCGACGACCGCGAGCAGCGCGAGGCCGATCGTGTACGAGCCGTACCGGCCGTAGATGGTGCCCATCAGCAGCGGCGGCACGAACCCGCCGAGGCCGCCCGCGGCGCCCACCACACCGGTCACGGAGCCGACCTTGTTCGCCGGGGCGAGCTGCGCGACGAGCGCGAACGTCGCTCCGCTGCCGGCGCCGAGGGCGGCGGCCAGGGACAGGAAGGCGACGGTGCCCAGCGGCGCGAGGGCCGGCGTGAACGTCTGCACGAGCGCCGCGACCCCGACGACCAGCAGGGTGCCGGTCAGGACCCGGGCCGGTTCGATCCGGTCGGACAGCCAGCCGCCGATCGGTCGCATCACCACGGCGAGCAGCACGAACCCGGCCATGCGGTTGGCGGCGTCGGCCTGCGCGAGGCCGTACGCGGTCTTCAGGTACGCGGGCAGGTAGACGGAGAACGCGACGTAGCCGCCGAACGCGACCGCGTAGAGGGCGGAGGCGTGCCAGGTGACGCGGAGCTTGAGCGTGGCGGCGAGGCGGCGGCCGAGCGGCTCGGCGGGCACGGTCCGGCCCGGCGCGTCGCGCAGCAGCAGCCCGGCCAGCAGCGCGTAGGCGGCGAGGACGATCGCGGTGAGCACGAACGGCATCGCGCTGCCGTAGGCGCCGACGAGCTTGACGGTGGTGAGCGCGCTGATCGCGGTGCCGCCCATGCCCATGCCGAAGACGCCGACGGCGAGGCCGCGCTTCGCGGGCGGGAACCAGGCGGTGACGAACGGGACGCCGACGGCGAAAGCGGTCCCGCCGATGCCGAGGAAGAAGCCGCCGACGAGCAGGCCGGTGAGCGACTGCTGCCCGGCGAGCCCCAGGTACAGCACCGGGACGATCGTCGCGAGCGACACCAGCGGGAACATGACCCGCCCGCCGAACCGGTCGGTCAGCGCGCCGACCGGGATCCGGCCGAGCGAGCCGACGACGACGGGCACCGCGACCAGCAGCGCCTGCTGCAGCGGGCTCAGGTGCAGGGCGTCCTTCAGCTTCGGCGCGAGCGGGCTCAGCAGCGCCCAGGCCCAGAAGTTGACCGCGAAGCCGGCCGTGGCGATCGCCAGCATCATCCCCCGGCGCGCCCCGGTCACCGCGGGTGCAGTGTGTCCACTCATCATCGTCACTTCCGTAGGTTCGGGTGGCGGCTCCGGCGTACGGCGCCCGTCGACCGCGGGTGAGCTGCTGGTCTCCAGGATCGGAGCGCACAGCGCGCGGGCCCAGGGACCTACGACCCGAATCGCCGGGACCATACGGCCGCCGGTCCGGTCCCGCGGTTCATGTGTGAATTTCGGGTGAGGCCCGGGTGAGAAACGGCCGATGCCGGCGTCCGCCATGCTTCGGCGGTGGTGGACTGCCGGCAGAGGTGAGCCATGAGCCCGCGTGCGCAGCACCACCACCATCAAGCCGACCGAGGTCCACTGTGGACCGTCCCGGCGGCGCGCCCGGCCCGTGACGCCGTGCCGTGCCTGACCCCCGGCGGCATCCAGGCATGATCTATGTCATCGGGTCCGGTCCGGCCGGCACCGCGGCGGCGGTCGCCCTGACCCGGCAAGGTCTGCACGTCACGGTGCTGGACGCGGGTCTGACGCTCGAACCCGCCCGCGCGTCGACCGTCGCACGGATGGCCGCCGAGCGGCCGGCGCAGTGGAGCCCCGGCGACGTGTCGGCGGTCAAGGCCAACATGGGCGCGGGACCCGGCGGCGTCCCGCTGAAGGTCAGCTTCGGCTCCGACTTCCCGTACCGGGACGCCGACCGGCACCTGCCCTCCCGCGCGACCGGCGTCGGCGTGGTGCCGTCGTTCGGCAAGGGCGGGTTCGGCAACGTCTGGGGGGCGGCGGTGCTGCCCTACCTGCCGGCGGAGCTGGAGTCCTGGCCGACCGGGCCCGGCGAGCTGGGCCCGTGCTTCGAGCAGGTGCTGTCGTTCGTCGGGCTGTCGGGCGCCGACGACGACCTGGCGGAGCGGTTCCCCACCTACGCGCCGCGGCTGGAGTCGCTGCCGGTGAGCCGGCAGGCCGAGGCGTTGCTGCATGACCTGCGGTCCAACCGCGAGGCCCTGCGCAGCAACGGGTTCCTGTTCGGCCGGGCCCGTCTCGCGGTCGCCAGCCGCAACGCCGGCGGGCAGCCGTGCGAGCGGTGCGGCCTGTGCATGTTCGGCTGCCCGTACGGGCTGATCTACAACCCGGCGCGCACGCTGCAGGAGCTCGTCGCGCAGCGGAAGGTCACCTACGTGCCGGGCGTGGTCGTCACCGGGTTCACCGAGCGCGGCGGCGAGGTGCACATCGAGGGCCGCGACCGGCGTACCGGCGAGGCGGTCCGGCACGTCGCCTCCCGGCTCTACGTCGGCGCCGGCGTGCTGTGCACCACCAAGCTCGTGCTGGCGTCGATCGGCGCCTACGACCGCGAGGTCGTCGTCCGCGACAGCCAGTACTTCCTGCTGCCGATGCTGCGCTACGCGGGCGTCCGGGGCGTCTTCGACGAACCGCTGCACACGCTCGCTCAGGCGTTCCTGGAGGTGTTCGACCCAGAACTGTCCGCCAACAGCGTCCACATGCAGGTCTACACCTACAACGAGCTCTACCGGCAGGCGATCGCCTCGGCCCTGCGCGCGGCGCGGCCGGCGTTCCGGCCGATCTCGGCGGCGTTCCTGCGCCGGATGCTGCTGATCCAGGGGTACCTGCACTCGGACCTGTCCGGCGAGATCGGCCTCACCCTGCGCCGCGACGGGGTGCTCGACCTCCAGGGGCGGCGCAGCCCGCGGACCCGCGGCGTGCTCAGGAGGCTCGTCGCGAAGCTGCGCCGGCACCGTTCCCTGATCCGGGCGGTGCCGCTGGGCGCGGCGATGAAGCTCGGCGAGCCGGGGCGCGGCTTCCACTGCGGCGGCACGCTGCCGATGCGGCGGCAGCCGGGCGAGCTCGAGACCGACCCGCTGGGGCGTCCGGCCGGGTTCGAGCGCGTGCACCTCGTCGACTCCAGCGTGTTCCCCACCATCACCGCGAGCACGATCACGCTGACCGTCATGGCGAACGCCTACCGCATCGGCGCCCATCCGGGGGCGCACCGGTGAGGGTCGCGGTCACCGGCGCCTCGGGCTACCTCGGCTCCCGCATCTGCAAGCGGCTGGCCGGCGTCGGCCGGGTCGTCCGCTTGGGCCGCAGCGCGCCCGCCGAACGGTTCACCCTCGCCGGCGGGGCGGACGACGGCATCTTCCGCGACAACAGCGTGACCGCGCTGGTCCACTGCGCCTGGGACTTCTCCCTGCACACCCGCGCGGACCTGGTGGCACGCAACGTGCGGGGCTCGATCCGGCTGATGGAGCAGGCCCGCGCCGAGGGTGCGCAGACGATCGTGTTCATCTCGACCATCAGCGCCTTCCCCGGCTGCCGCAGCGACTACGGCCGGGCCAAGCTCGCCGTGGAGGACGCGGCGCACCGGCTGGGTGCCCTCGTCGTGCGGCCCGGCCTCGTCTTCGGCGACCAGCCCGGCGGCGTGGTCGGCGCCCTGAACACCATGGTGCGCAGGCTGCCGGTCGTTCCGCTGATCGGCAACGGCCGGCAGGTGCTCTACCCGGCGCACGAGGACGACGTCGCCGCCCTGATCCGCCGTCTCGTCGTCCGGCCCGCGCTGGCCGCGCCCGGCGAGCCGGTCATCGCCGCGCACGAGCGCGGCTGGACGCTGCGGCAGGTCCTCCTGGAGCTCGCCGCCAGGCAACGCCGCAGGGTCGCCGTGGTGCCGGTGCCGTGGCGGTCGGTCTGGCTGCCGCTCAAGGCCGCCGAGGTGGTCGGCCTGCGCGTGCCGTTCCGCAGCGACAGCGTCGTGAGCGTGCTCAACCAGGACCCGTCCCCCGACTTCGCGCCGACCCGCTCCGTCGGCGTCCCGTTCCGCGACTTTGCCCGTTCGACGACCTCGGGGGAATCCTTTCATGTCCGGTAGCTCCGCCCCCGTGGAAGTGAGCGTGGTCCTGCCCTGCCTCAACGAGGCGGAGACCATCGAGACCTGTGTCCGGAAGGCGTTGAAGGGGCTGGCCGAGCTCGGTGTCATCGGCGAGGTGGTCGTCTCCGACAACGGCTCGACCGACGGTTCGCAGGCCCTCGCCACGGCCGCCGGCGCGACGCTCGTCCACGCCCCGGTCCGCGGCTACGGCGGCGCGCTCCTCGCGGGCATCGAGGCCGCCCGCGGCCGCTACGTGATCATGGGCGACGCCGACGACTCGTACGACCTCGGCAACCTCGGCCCGTTCATCACCGAGCTGCGCGCCGGCAAGGACGTCGTCATGGGCAACCGCTTCAAGGGTGGCATCACCCGCGGCGCCATGCCCGCGCTGCACCGGTACCTCGGCAATCCCGTGCTGTCCTGGCTCGGCCGGGTGCTCTTCGCGCTGCCGGGCGTCGGCGACTTCCACTGCGGCCTGCGCGGCTTCCACCGCGACCGGATCCGCGCGCTCGGGCTCTGCATGGCGGGCATGGAGTTCGCCAGCGAGCTGGTCATCCGCGCCGCGCTGGCGAAGTACTCGATCAGCGAGGTCGCCACCCCGCTGGGGCGCGACGGCCGCAGCCGCCCGCCGCACCTGCGGACCTGGCGGGACGGCTGGCGGCACCTGCGCTTCCTGCTCATCTTCGCGCCGAAGCGCACGCTGCTCCTCCCCGGCCTGATCCTCGCGCTGGCCGGGCTGACCGGCACGGCCCTCCTGCTGCCCGGGGAGCGGCACGTGTTCGGCGTCTCCTTCGACGTCAGCGCGCTGGTCTACTCGTCCCTCGCCACGCTCGTCGGGGCGCAGCTGCTGATCTTCGGCGGGTTCGCCCGGCTGTACGGCATCCAGGAAGGCATCACCCGCGAGGACAAGCACGTCCGATGGGTACGGTGGCTGAGCTTCGAACGGTGCGTCGCCGGTGGCCTGCTCGTCGGGCTCGCCGGCCTGGTCAGCACGCTGGTCGCGGTCACCGACTGGGGCGCCGGCGGCTTCGGCCGGCTGGACCCGCGGGAGACCCTGCGCCTGGTGCTGCCGTCGGCGACGGCCATCGCGCTGGGCATCATCCTGATCTTCTCGGGCCTGTTCGCGAGCCTGCTGTCGTTGCGTGCGGCCGGCCGCCGCACGGGCCCGCCCGCGGCCGACGCCGAGCCGGAGATCCCGGCGCAGCGCCCGGTCAACTCGCAGACGTCCCTCCGATGACCGGCGCGTGGCGGATGACCGGCGCGTGGCTCCGGGAGCACCGGGCGCTCGCCGGGCTCGTCGCGGCCGGCGCGCTGCTGCGGGTCGGCATGATGGCCGCCTACTACCCGGCGTTCGGCTATTTCTACGACACGCGGGCGTACATGGACGCGGCGAGCTCCGGCACGCCGAGCCCGATCTGGCCCTTCGGATACCCGGCCATGCTCAAGGTGCTCGGCACGACCGGCCACATCGCCTCGGTCTCCGCCGTCCAGCACCTGATGGGCCTGGTCATGGGGGTCGGCATCTACGCGCTGTGCACCAGGCGAGGGGTGCGGCGCAGCTGGTCCGCCCTCGCGGCGGCGCCGGTGCTCCTGGACGCGCGCCAGATCCAGCTCGAGCACTACGTGCTGTCCGAGACGCTGTTCTCGTTCCTCCTCCTCACCGGCGTCGCGCTGCTGATGTGGTCGCGGCGGCCCCCGCTGTGGCTCATGGGCCTCAGCGGTCTGGTCTTCGCGCTGGTCACGCTCACCCGCACCGTCGGCCAGCCCATCGCCGCGCTGGTGGTGCTGTACCTGATCGTGCGACGGGTCGGCTGGCGGCGCATCGCGCTGTTCACCGTGTCGCTGGTCGTCCCGGTCGTCGCCTACATGGTGTGGTACGACCGGCACTACGACGCCTACGCGCTGAACAGCTACACCGGCCGGTACCTGTGGCAGCGCACCACCACGTTCGTCGACTGCACCCGCACCGACTTCACCCCGCAGGAACGGCAGATCTGCCCGCCGGAGCCGCTCGGCCACCGTGAGGTCAGCGACGTGTACCTGTGGGAGCTGGACCGCGACCGCATCGGCGCGCGCTATCCGGGTCCGGAGCACGACTGGCTCTTCCGGCACTTCGCGCTGAAGGCGATCCGCGAGCAGCCCGGGGACTTCGCCGCCGCGGTCGCCACCGACGCCTGGCACCTCGTGCAGCCGGGCTGGCCGGCACCGGCCCGGATCGCCTGCACCACGGACCTGTGGACCATGCCGTCCGGCGGGCGGTCCGGCAACCAGGTGAGCAACTGCACGGCGACGCTCATGGCGCGCGGCTTCCAGCCGGCGGGCTCCGGCGGCGCCGCGCCCACGGTCACGCCGCTGAACAGTGCGCTGTGGGCCTACGGACAGACCGTCGTGATGCCACCGTCGGCCCTGGTGCTGCTCGCCCTGTTCGCGCTCGCCGCGACCGTGCGGCGCCGGCGCGGCGGCGGCCGGCGGCTCCGCGACCGGGAGGCCGCGGACAGCGTGCTGCTGGCGGTCATGAGCCTGTCCCTGCTGATGCTCGGCGTCACGCTGTCGGTCATCGACCTGCGTTTCCTCGTGCCGCTGCTGGTGACGGCGCCGCTGGCGGCCGTGCTGGCGGCTCACCGGCTCGCGTCCCGCCCCACCGCGCCGGACGCCGCCCCGGCACCGACCGGCTCGCCCGAGCCGGCACTGTCCGCGGAGGATACGGCGGCCTCGACCCGCCGGGTGCACACCGCCGGCGTCGAGACCTCCCGCCGCAAGGCCACCGGCATCCCCCGGTCCCGAACGCCCCGCAGGTGAGGGCCCTCAGGACGCTGCCGTGCGGGTGGCCGGCCCGCGGCGCTGGCCGCGGGCCCGGCCGACCCGGCACGCCGTGCGGGCCGGCCCGACGCTGCCGTGCTGCGGGGGGCGATGACTCCGGCGGATGCCATCTGCGGTAGGGCCGACCCGACTCCAATCAACCACTCCGCGATGGCGCGGTCGTCGGCCTGCCCGCTCGCTGTCGGGCGATGATCGGACACTTCCCCGCCGTCGGAGCGGTCGACCCCGGTCGGGTGAAGCGTGGCAGCCGCCCGGCCCGAGGCACGGCTGACCAGGGCGACAGCACCGCGGGCGCCGGCGGTCAGCGGTCGATGACGTCGCTGACCGGGCGGCGGTTCGTGTAGCAGGTCGTCGGCGCGTACCCGAACCGCAGCACGAGCTGCGGGGCGTACGGGCGCCGCAGGGCGAGCCGCAGCCGCTCGCGGACCGTCGGCACCTCGATCGGCTGGGAGTACATCGCCGTCGCGAGGCCGAGGTCGGCGGCGCGCAGCAGCACCCGTTGCAGCACCATGCCCGCCTGGATCTCGTGCATGCGGTGTTCGCCCTGGTAGCCGAGGACGGCGACGACAGGGGCCCCGCTGAGGTCCCGGGTGTCCTCCCTGGGAGGTCCGCCGAAGTCGCGGCGGGGCATCATCTCGGCCGGGTGGGGCGCGGCGCCCGCGGCGCCGCGCCCCACCCCCTGCACGTCGTCGTCCGCCGAGGTCCATGCGCGCAGCTCGGCGACGTAGGCGGGGTCCGCCTTCAACTGCGCGTCGGCCTCCCGGGTCAGCTGCGCGACCGTCCACAGCGCCGACTCGTCGTCCTCGACGACATGCAGCCAACCGCCTTCGTCGGCGGCCTCGTCCACCAGCTGCGTCATGACGCCCGGCGCGACCCGGGCCTCCGCGAACCCGGACCGGTTGGTGTGCCGGCGCCGGATCTGCCGGTGCAGGCGGCACTCCGCCGGGGTGACCGGTCTGCCACGGTCGGGCACGAGGTGGACCACCACGTCGCCCGATCCGATCGTGCAGGCCGCCGGCGCTCCGGCGACGGCGAGCGCCAGGCGCAGGTTGAAGGCGGCCGCGCCGCACGAGATGCGTGCCGCGCGCAGGTCCGGGTCGCACACCGGCAGGGCGCGGTCACGGTCGACCAGGACCTCGATGCCGTCGGCGGTGCGCCGGAACCGCCACGGCTGGCTGTTGTGGATCGACGGCGCCCACACGGCCTCGCCGACCGCGGCCATGAAGGTGGCATCCGACCAGATGTCGACGTCGGTCATCGCACCCTCCCGAACAGGTCCGGTCCCTCCTCTCCACGGTCGCCGACCGTCCCGGCGCAACGGTGCGGGGCGAACCTCCCCACCCGCTGTATCACCCGGCAGATCACACCCGTGCGGCGGGTCAGGGCCGGGGATGCCGCCATCCGGACCGCGCCCCGGGGACGGCCGGCGGCGGCACCGGCGCACAGGGCGGCAGGCCGGGCGTGACACGATGGTGGCGCAGTTTGTGCCGTACCGGCGAGACGTCACGGTGGAAGGGGCCACATGATCCGGGTGTATCTGCTCGACGACCACGAGGTGGTCCGGTTCGGGCTTCGGGAGATGCTGGAGCGCGAGGGTGACATCGAGGTCGTCGGCGAGTCCGGGTCCGCCGTCGACGCGACGCACCGCATTCCCGCGCTGCGCCCCGACGTCGCGGTCCTCGACGGGCGCCTGCCCGACGGCAGCGGCATCGACGTCTGCCGCGACGTCCGCTCCGTCGACCCGTCCATCAAGGCACTGATCCTCACCTCGTACGACGACGACGAGGCGCTCTTCGCCGCGATCATGGCCGGCGCGTCCGGGTACGTCCTCAAGCAGATCCACGGCACCGACCTCGTCGACGGCATCCGCCGGGTCGCCGCAGGCCAGTCGCTGCTGGACCCCGCGGTCACCGCCCGGGTGCTGGAGCGCATCCGCAAGGGCCCGGAGCAGCCCGACGAGCTCAAGAACCTCACCGACCAGGAGCGCAAGATCCTCCAGCACATCGCCGAGGGTCTGACCAACCGCGAGATCGCCGAGCGGATGTTCCTGGCGGAGAAGACGGTGAAGAACTACGTCTCCAGCCTGCTGGCGAAGCTCGGGCTCGAGCGGCGCACCCAGGCCGCCGTCCTCGCCTCCCGCCTGCTGAAGAAGCCGTGACCGGCGAGCAGAGCGCGTGGCAGCCGTCGCTGCCGCTGCCGTCACTGTCGCGGGTCGACCTCGACTCGCTGCTGCAGGAGCTGCTCACCCGGGTCGGCGAGGTCATGACCAGCCGGGAGCGGCTCCGCTCGCTGCTGGACGCGGTCGTGGGCATCGGCTCCGACCTCGACCTGCACAGCACCCTGGACCGGATCGTGCGGGCTGCCTGCCAGCTCGCCGACGCGCGGTACGGCGCGCTCGGCGTGATCGGGCCCGACCGGATGCTGGTCGAGTTCATCAACCACGGCGTCACGGCCGACGAGCGCGCCGAGATCGGCGACCTGCCCCGCGGCCACGGCGTGCTGGGGCTGCTGATCGAGGAGCCGCGCCCGATCCGCCTCGAGGACATCACCCAGCATCCGCGCGCGTACGGGTTCCCGCCCAACCATCCGCCGATGCACAGCTTCCTGGGCGTGCCGATCCGCATCCGTGACCAGGTGTTCGGCAACCTGTACCTGGCGGAGAAGCGCGGCGGGGAGCAGTTCACGCAGGACGACGAGAACCTCGTCGCCGCGCTGTCCGTCGCGGCCGGCGCCGCCATCGACAACGCCCGCCTCTACGCGCAGGCGGAGCGGCGGCAGCGCTGGCTCATGGCGGCCGCGGAGATCACGTCGGTGCTGCTGGGTGAGGTACGCCGGACCGAGGCCCTCGAGCTCGTCGCGAGCCGGGCGCTGGACGTCGCGGACGCGGACCTGGCGATGGTGCTGCTCGTCGACGACACCGCCGAGCGGCTCACGGTCGAGGTCGCCGTCGGCGGACCGGACGACGCGGCCGGCTGGTCGATCCCGGTGGCGGGCAGCGAGTTCACCGAGGTGCTGCACCGGCAGCAGCTGTCGGTGGTCACCGACCTCGGGTCGGCGGCGAACTGGCCGGTGCTGCTGTCGACGGGCACGGCGCTGCTCGTGCCGCTCGCGGTCGGCGGCGTCGCGCTCGGTGTGCTCGTCGTCGCGTACCGCAAGGACAGCGTCGCCATCGCCGAAGGCCTCGAGCTGGCGATGGTGGAGACGTTCGCCGGGCAGGCCGCCCTGGCGCTGGAGCGGGCCCGCGCGCAGGACGAGCGGGAGATGCTGGCCGTCGTCGGCGACCGGGAACGCATCGCCCGCGACCTGCACGACGTCGTCATCCAGCGGCTGTTCGCGGCCGGGATGCAGCTGCAGGGCGCCACCCGGCTGTCCGGGCAGCCCGACGTGCGGCAGCGCATCGACCGGGTCGTCACCGACCTCGACACCACCATCCGCGACATCCGCGGCGCCATCTTCGAGCTGCGCGGACCCGCCCCGCACAGCTTCCGCACCGAGATCCGCGACCTGGCCGACGAGGCCCGCGAGGCGCTCGGCTTCCGGCCCGCGCTGCGCATCGACGGGCCGGTCGACACGGCCGTGCCGGACACGCAGCGCACCGCCCTCCTCGCCGTGCTGCGCGAGTCGCTGAGCAACGTCGCCAAGCACGCGAACGCCCGCTCGGTGCACGTCACGGTGGCGGTCACCCACGGGCGGCTGGCGCTGACCGTGCAGGACGACGGGCGGGGCGTCGCCGCGGACGCCGACGCCGCCGGGCACGGGTTGCCGAACATGCGGGCCCGGGCCGCCGACCTGGGCGGCGACTGCACGGTCGAGCCGGCCTCCCCCGGCACCAGGGTCGCCTGGCACGTGCCCCTGTAGCGGCACCGACGACCCGCCGGCGGAGACGGCCCTCGCCGGCTCTCCCGGCGGGAGGGTGGTCAGGTGGAGACGGCCCGCGCCGGCGCGACGCCGACCCTTCCCGCGACGCCGACCCGGACCGCCGCGACGGGGCCCGGGGCTCCTGCCGGGGGCTCCGGCGGCCCGGCCAGCGCCGTCAGGTCGTCGACCGGCGACGAGACGAGCCCGGCCGCGGTCGCCGCGAGCAGGACCGCCGACATCGCCTCACCCGCGGCGACCCAGTCACCCGGCCCGGCGCCCGGCGCGGTGATCACGACGTACGCGGCACGGCGCTGCGGGTCGGGTCCGTTCAGCGTGTACGAGCCGGCCCCGGCCGCCGCCTCGAGCACCGCCAGCTGCTCCTGCGGCACGGGCACGTCGGCGAACGGGCGCCGGTCGCTGCGCCGGACCGCGATCGCGCGGTGCAGCGTGGCGGCCCGCGGCGCCCGCTCGACCGGGCCGGTGCAGCGCAGCTCGGTCAGCAGGGCCGGATCGGCGGGGTCCGGGAAGCGCCACACGTCGACGCCCACCCCCTCGGCGGCGAGGGCCACGCGGGCGTGGTGCAGCGCCGCACCGCAGCTGATCAGCAGCTGCCGGCCGTCGGGGTCGGCGTCGGCCAGCCGCCGGTTCCAGTCCGCGTAGAGGGCGAGCCTGTCCCGGTCGATCCGCCAGCGCCACGGCTGCGTCTCCTGCACCGACGGCGCGTTGAGCGCGGCGAACGTGGCCCGCGTCAGCGACTGGCTGACCGCACCGGTCAGCGGCGCCGCGCCACGGGCGGTGTAGTGGATCGCCACCATGGCGCGCTCCTCGATCGTCCGACGTCACCTGCCACCCACCACGGTCCCGGGGAGCCGCCGGAACCGGCAGGGGCAAAGGTCCTGTTCACCACGGCCCGCCGATGGCCCTGCCGGGTGATGACCTTCGGCCCGTGCCGGAACGCGCGGCGTGGGGTGACGGTGGGACGGATGGGGCCGCCGCGGTCCCACGGCAGGGGTCTCAGGAGGACGCCATGACATACCGGATCGCCATCAACGGGTTCGGCCGGATCGGCCGGGGCTTCATCCGCTGTCTCGTCGACCGCGGGATGCTCGGCGGCGACCTCGCCGTCGTCGCGGTCAACGACCTCTACGACACGGCGACGCTCGCCCACCTGCTCCAGCACGACTCGACGTTCGGCCGCCTGCGCGCCGCGGTGGACGTCGACCCGTCCGGCGGCGGCATGACCGTCGGCGGGCAGTACATCGAGGTGCTCCGCCACAAGGACCCGCTGTCCCTGCCCTGGGAGGACCTCGACGTCGACCTCGTCATCGAGTCCACCGGCAGGTTCCGCGCCCGCGACGACGCCGCGGGCCACCTGAAGGCCGGCGCCAGGAAGGTCCTCATCTCCGCACCGGGCAAGGAGGTCGACGCGACGATCGTGCCCGGCGTCAACAGCGGCACCTACGACCCGGCGCTGCACGACGTGGTCTCCGCGGCGTCGTGCACCACGAACTGCGCGGCGCCGATGGCGAAGGTGCTGCACGAGGCGTTCGGCATCGAGCAGGGATACCTGACGACCGTGCACGCCTACACCAACGACCAGATGGTCCTCGACGCGCCGCACAAGGACCCGCGGCGGGCCCGGACCGCGGCCGTCAACATCATCCCCACCAGTACCGGCGCCGCGAAGGCCATCGGACTGGTCCTGCCGGAACTGGCCGGCAGGCTCGGGGGTGTCGCGCTTCGGGTGCCGGTGGAGAACGGTTCGATGACCGACCTGACCTGCCGGCTGGCGCGGCCCGCGACGGCCGAGCAGATCAACGCGGCGTTCGCCGCGGCCGCCGCGGGCCCCCTCGCGGGGATCCTGCGCTACAGCGAAGCGCCGCTGGTCTCCCGGGACATCATCGGCGACCCGTCGTCCTGCGTCTTCGACGCCGGCCTCACCGCCGCCGACGGGCACCTGGTGAAGGTCTTTGGCTGGTACGACAACGAGTGGGGCTACACGAACCGTCTCGTCGACCTCGCCGCGGTCTTCGCCGGGATCTCCGCCGGGGCCTCCGCCGAGTCGGAGCGCTGACGGGTCGCCGGCCGCGGGGCGGGTAGGAGCCGCCGGTGGCGGCCGGGACGGCAGCGCTCCGCCCGGTGGCTAAAGGACGGCCGCCGTCTGGCGGCGGATCCGGGGCGCCGCTCGGCGGGAGGCCGTCGCGTGGTCGCTGTCGGCGAGCCAGGCGGTGAGGATCCGTCGCATCGGCCGGCCGTGCAGCAGGCCGGCGCGGGTGCCGCCCGCTCGCCGGCCGTCCGGCCAGGTGGTGGTGCGGTCGCTGGTGATGTCGTAGTAGCCGTCGATGCGGCCGTGGCTCTCCTTGACCCGCCGGAGCGACCGCTGCCGGACCGAAGGCCGCTGGCCGCGCGGCCGGTGACGCGCCTGCCGGGCCGATCGGCATGCCACCGCCGAGCGCGCGTGTGCGGGCGCCGGCCGCGCGGGCGGCTCCAAGCCCCCCGCCACCGGCTCGGGCGCCGGAGGCACAGGAGTCGGCGGCACGGGCATCGGCGGCACGGGTGTCGGGGGGACAGGCGTCGGAGGCACCGGCGTCGGCGGCACACCGGGGCCTTCGTACACCGGAGGCGCCGGTGTCACGCCGCCGACGACCATCTGGCTCAGCGCCCGCTCCGCGCCGATGCACAGGTCCTCGACGTAGCCGAGGCCGGCCGCCTCGGCCAGGTGTCTCGCCTCCGGGCTGACGGTGCCCGGCTCCAGCCATACGGCGCCGGCACCGGCCGCCGCCGCGTCGCGAACGATGCCGGGGGCGTCGGCGGCGGGCCGGAAGACGCTCACGATGTCGACGTGGCACGGGATGTCGGCCAGGCGGCCGTAGACCCGCTCGCCGAACAGCCGGACGTCCTCCAGGTTGACCGGGATGGTCCGCCAGCCGTGCTCCTGCAGCATGCGTGGCACCCAGTTCGCGGGCGCGAGCGGGTCGCGGGAGGCTCCGACGACCGCGATCGTCCGCGCTCCGGCCAGGAGTTGCCGCGGGGTACACACTGCCCTCACCTCCAATGCGTGCGGGACCTCGACCACACCGTCAAGCATTGCCCGGGCCTTCGCCGTCGCACAGGGCAGACGACCCGTTTCCCGGACGTCCGGCCCCGCCGGGCGCCGGTGCCGGCGGATGGTGGGCGACGAGCACCGGGCAGTCGGCGCGGTGCAGCAGCCGTAGCCCGACCGAGCCGAGCAGCAGCCCGGCGAACCCGCCGTGGCCGCGGCTGCCCACCACGGCGAGCCGCGCCTGCCGCGACCGGTCACACAGCACGTCGGCCGGGTCGCCGGCGACGCCGTGGAACTCCCACCGAACCCGAGGATGACGCTGCCCCGCCGCCGCGACGCGTGCGGTCGCCGCTTCCTCCAGGACCCGGCGGGTCTCGACCGTGTCGTACAGCACCGGGGGCAGGCCGACGGCCGGCGGCCCGATCGGCGTCTCGATCGCCCGGACCGCCACGACGTCACACTGCCACCGGGCGGCCTCGGCGAAGGCCAGCTCCAGCGCGCCGTCGGCAGACAGCGACTCGTCGACACCGACGAGCACGCCACCGGACGGGTCCTGCCGGCCACGCACGACCACGACCGGGCAGGCGGCGTGGGTGGCCACCTGCTGGGCGACCGAGCCGAGCACGGCGGCGACGGCACGGTGGCGGCCGCGGGTGCCGACCACGAGCAGCCCCGCACCCTCGCCGGCCCGGATGAGGACCCCGGCGGGTTGCCCCAGCACGGCCTCGGCGGTGACGTCGATGCCTGCCGCGACGGCCCCGGCCTCGCGGGCGGCGTCGGCGGCGAGCATCTCGGCCAGGTGTTGCGCGGTCTCGGCCAGGTCGGCGGGCGGCGCGAACGCCGCCGGCACCCGCCAGTGATAGGCCAGCACGACGTGCAGCGACCCGTCCCGCCGCTGGGCGGCGGCCGCGGCCCAACGTACGGCGTCCAGCGACGGCGCCGTGCCGTCGACGCCGACCACGACCTGACCGCTCGCCATCACACGCCCTTCCCGAGGCCGCGCCACGGCCGGGTGCCGAGGATCGACGGGCCACGCGGGGCGGTGCGGCGTCCGGTACCCCTGCCCGGCCGGTCCTGGTTCACGCACGGGCCAGGGCGAAATCACCTCCTCCTCCCGGCCGGCGCCGCTGGGTGCCCGGCCGCGTCCCGAGGTGCTGCGGCGCCGGAACCTCGGGGTGAGCCTCCGGGCGCTAGCCCGGCGGTTCACGCAAGCGATGACGTTTGCCCGGCGGGGACCGGGTCACTGCCGGCTCACCGGGCCGGCAGTGAGGAGATCCGTTGACCAGCGCCTCGATCACCGGCGAGGTCGTGCGTGCCGCCGGTTCCGGCGAGCCGCGCGTGCCGACGGTCACCCCACGATGGCGGCGGCTGCTGGCCGCCCACTACTTCTGGGTCGTGCCCGGGCTCGTGATGCTGGGGCTGGGTCGCTACCGGTACCTGACGCCCCGGCTCTGGCGTGACGAGATCGCGACGTGGAGCGCCGCCGTCCGCAGTGTCCCGGAGCTGTTCGACCTCCTGGGCAACACGGATGCGGTCGCCGGCGGCCACTACCTGTTCATGCACTACTGGATCGCCGTCTTCGGCGACTCCGCCGCGTCGCTGCGGACCCCGTCGCTGCTCGCCATGGCCGCCGCGGCGGCGCTGGTCGCGCTCACCGGCAACCACCTGCACGGGGGCGCCGGCGGCCTCGCCGCGGGGCTGCTGTTCGCGGCGATCCCGGCGACGTCCAGGTTCGCGCAGGAGGCCCGCTCGTATGCGTTCGCCACCCTGGCGGCCGCCCTGGCCACCTACCTGTTCGTGCGCGCCCTGGACCGGCCGGGCTGGGGGCGCTGGGCCTGGTACTCGGCCGCCCTCGTCCTGGTCGGGTGCGCGCATCTCGTCGCGCTCCTGCTCCTGTCCGGCCACGCCGTCGCCGTCGCCTGGCTGCTGGCCGTCGACCGGGACAGGCGGCTGCTGCGCTGGCCGGCGGCGGCGGGCCTCGGCATCGCCGCGCTGTCTCCGTTGATCCTCGTGGCCCGACGCCAGCGCACCACCCAGATCGGCTGGATGCCGGTGCCGGCGGCGCACGACCTCCTGCCGACGCTGACCATGGTCACGGCGTCGACGCTGGTCGCCGGCGCGCTGGTCGGCATGGCCGCGGCCGGGTCGCGGCGAGGTGGCACGCGAAGCCTGCTGGTGTGCGCCGGCGGTGTGCTGGCGCCGCCGATCGCGGGTTTCGTCGTGTCCCAGTCCACCCCGATCTGGTGGCCGCGGTACCTGCTGTTCCTGCTCCCGGCGCTCGCGCTCCTCGCCGCGCGGGCGCTCGCGCGGGCAGCGCTGCCGGCCGTCGTCGCCGGTGCCGTCCTCGTCGGTCTGCTCGGCCTGCCGGACCAGCTGGCGATCCGCGGCCCGGCCGGCCATGAGGCGGACCGTTACCCGGCCGGGCCGTGGTACACCCCTCCGGACTGGTTCGGCGCCGCGCGTATCGTCCGCTCCGGCCAGCGGCCGGGCGACGGCATCGTCTACGTCGGCGACTCGGACCGCGCCCGCTCGATGTTCATGCTGCGCAGCACGATGGACTACCACCTGCGCACCGACGCCACCCGGCCCAAGGACGTCTACCTGGACAGGTCGGCGGCGCAGATCGGCGCGTTCTGGGCCCGGGAGTGCGCCGACCCGAAGGCCTGCCTCGCCGGGACCGGACGGGTGTGGGTCGTCGCGGTGTCCACACAGGACCACATCGTCGCCGGGGCGGGCAACGACGCCGGGTTGGCCGCGCTGCGGGGGTACCGGTCCGTGCGGGTCTGGCATCCGGGCGGCCTGACCATCGAGTTGGTGCAGCACACCGGCTGACGGACCCTCTATGGCAGGCAGGGCAGCGGGGCAGCCGGGTCAGTCGGTCAGCGGCCCGCTGGCGCGGTCCGTGTCGGCGCCGGCGCTGGTGCGCCGGCTCTGGCCGTGCTCGCCGTACCAGTCGATGATCAGCAGCGTGGCGTCGTCGGCGAGCACGGGGCCGGCGACCCGCAGGACCGCGTCGGCCAGGGCGCGGGTCGCCTCACGCGGGTGCAGGCCGGCCACCCGCAGCAGCTCGGCGGGCAGGTCGAGCTGCGCGGCCCGGCGCTCCCGCACCCCGTCGGTCACGATCACCAGCCGGTCCCCGGCCGACAGCCGCAGCTCGCCGCTGCCGAACGTCGTGCCGGGCAGCATGCCGAGCGGGATGTTGCGCGGTAGCCGCACCTGCTCGACCCGCCCGTCCCGGATCAGCAGCGGCGGCAGGTGTCCGGCGTTGATCAACGTACACACGCCGCCGGCAAGATCGATCCGGCCGAGGACGGCGGTGATGAACGTGCTCGCGGCGGAGGCGTGCTCGGCCACCGCGGCGTTCGCGACCTCGGCCTGCTCGACGAGGCTCCGCCCGCGGCGGCGGGTGTTGCGCAGGCTGCCCACGCCCAGCGTGGCGGTCAGCGCGCTCGCGACCCCGTGCCCCATCGCGTCGGTGACGCTGAAGTGCAGCGAGTCGCGCGCCAGGGAGTAGTCGAACGTGTCCCCGCCGATGCTGGCCGCCGGCTCCAGCCAGCCCGACAGGGCGAAGGCGCCGGCTTCGCAGGTGAACGCGCCGGGCAGCAGCCGGCGCTGGATCTCGGCGGAGAGGTTGAACGGTGTGGTGCGCTGCCCCCACTCGAACAGGTCCGTGTGCCGCCGGTTGGCGATCACCACGAAGCCGAGCAGGTGCGCGATCCGGCCGATCTCCTGCACCGCCCGCGGGTCGGGCTCGTCCGGCAGCACCAGCTCCAGCAGGCCGATCGCCTCGCCGCGCTCCGTGACCGGCGCCCACACCGTCCACCCGTCGTCGCCGTCGAGCACCTGCGGTGTCTGTGTCCGCAGGGCCTGCTCCGTCGGCCCGCCGTCGAACGGCAGCACGGTGGCGACCTCGTCACCGCGGCGGCGGCCCGCGTCTGGGCCCGCGGGATGCTCCTGCGGCGCATACGCCAGCCGGACCAGTGCGCGGCCGCCCAGGTCGGCGATCAGGAACGACGCCGACCGCGCGTCGAGGGCCTTGACCAGCTCCCGGGTGATCGCCTCCACGGCGTCGACCGGCGCCGCGTCTTCGACCGCGCCGAGCACCGCCCCCAACATCGACGTCTCACCAAGGTCCACTCCCGAATCATACGATCGCTGCAGCATCCGGACACGGGAAGAAGGCGGGACCCCGCGCGGCCGGGCCCCTGGACAACAGCCGCACGGACACAATCCTGTCGCCACCAGCGACACGATGCCTCCACTCAACAGCGCGGTTCCGGCCGATGGACGGATGTCGACCGCCATCGGGCACGCCGACACTCGTCGCATGCCGGAGCTGCCAGACCCCCAAGACGTCGTCATGCACGTCCTGCTGTGGCTGGGTGTGCCGGCGCTGCTCATCGGCGTGCTCACCACCGTGCTGACGTTGCTCGCCTGGAAGCAGTTCGCCGTCGCGGCCGCACGCCACGGCAGGACGGCGCTGCGGACCGCGCGCGACTCGGCGCTGTACTGGAGCACCGAACGGCAGCGCGCGACCGTGAAGTTCGTCGTGTGCAGCGCCTGCTTCATCGCGATCGCCTACGCCGTCGCGCAGCTGGTCGGCTTCGTCGTGCAGCTGAGTCAGGAGGAGTCGGTCACGAAGGTGGACCACGTCGACTGGCAGTACGTCCTCGACCAGGCGCTCAGCTACCAGCGGTGGGGCGTCGCCTCACGGTGGACGGTCATCGCCGCGGCCGCTTCGATCGTCCTGCTGAACATCGCCGACCTGGCCCGCATGCGCCCGCTCCGGCAGCTGCTCGTCGGCCTGTGGACCGCTGTCCTCGTCGTCGGTCTTCTCGGGGCGGCGTACCTCGCGTTCGCGGGTGCGGCCCTGGCCATCGGCCTGCTCATGGACCCGACCGCGCCGGTCTGGCTGCTGGTGCTGGAGGTGCTGGGGATCCTGTCCCTGGTGCTCCTGCCACGGCTCGGCAAGACCATCGACACGTCGAGCAGGCAGATCTACACGTTCGACTGATGCTCAGCCGTGGACGCCGCCGGGGCCGGGCAGGTCGGGGTCGCTGGTGGTGTGCGGGAGGTTGATCAGCGTGAGGACGTGGTGGGCGGTGCTGCCGGCGGGTGCGTACAGCCGCAGCGGACCGGCTCCGTCCTGACGGTGGCGGTACAGCTCGGCGACGGCGGCGCTGGCGAGGTGGGTGACGCCGGTGAGGTCGACGGTCAGCCGGTGGGTGCCGCCGAGCGTGCGCCGGACCAGCTCCGCGCGGAGCTCCGTGGCGTGGCGGGCGTCGAGCGGGCCGTGGACGGCGATGCGGTTGCTGGGCGAGTCCGGCTGCTCGACGATGCGCATCAGGTCCGCCGCCTGGTGCGCGGCCAGGACGGCGCCGTGGCTGATCTGGCCGGCGGTGAGCAGGCGGGCCGAGCCTGACAGCCGGCGGTGCACCGTGGCGGTGGTGCCGTGCTCGCCCCGGTGGATGTCGAGGCGGTCCGCGAAGGCGGCGGTCATGGCCAGCCCGAGTCCGTGGTCCTCGCGGAACCGCTCGTCGCCGGGGCGGGGCCGTTCGTGCCAGCGGCCGTTGTCGGTGACGTCGATCCGCGCCCGGCCGTCGTCGTGCAGGTCGGCGGTGAGGGTGACGGTGGCGTCGCCGGTGTCGGGCCGGGCGTGCTCGTAAGCGTTGGTGGTCAGCTCGACGACCGCGTGGGCGAGGGCGAGCCGGTCGTCCTCGCCGGCGTCGTGGGCGGCCAGCCAGGCGGTCAGCGCGTCGCGGACGGCGGTGGTGGACCGGGCCGCGGGCAGGTGCAGCCGCAGCGGTGGTGCGGGGACGCGGCGGCCCGCGGCGAGCAGGGTGACGTCGTCGGTGTGCCCGGTCTCGCGTACCAGCAGCTCGAGGGTCTGGGTGCAGACGCGGTCGACGACGGAGTCGCCGGGGGCGTCGAAGCCTCGTCCGGCGACCGCGTCGGTGGCGACCCGGGCCAGCTCGACCGTGGCGGCCGCCGGGGTGCGGCCGGGTCGCTCGATGATGCCGTCGGTGTAGAGCAGCAGCACCTCGTGCGGCTCGACCCGGCCGGTCGCGACCGCGAAGCGGGCGCCGGTGCCGAGCGGACCGGCGCCGGACGCCGGCAGGTAGCGGGCGGTGTCCGGGCCGACCACCAGCGGCGGCGGGTGCCCGGCCGTGCAGTAGGTCAGCGCGCCGCCGGTCAGGTCGAGGACCGCCACGCACACCGTCGCGGCATGCGCCTCGGGCACGCGGCATGCCAGCCGGTCGGCGGCTTCGATCGCGGCCACGGGGTCACCGGTCTCGTCGAGCCGGTCCTGCATCACCGCGCGCAGCTGCCCCATGGTCGCGGCGGCGGCGACGCCGTGCCCGGCCACGTCACCGACGACGAGCGCGACCCGGCGCCCGGCCAGCGGGACGGCGTCGAACCAGTCGCCGCCCGCGGCGTCGCCGGCGTCGGCCGGCAGGTAGCTGGCCGCGATCCGCGCCGACGGCAGCACCGGCAGGCCCGGTGGCAGCAGGTGCCGTTGCAGCCCGGTGATCACGTCGCGGGCGGGCGCGGAGCGCCGCTCGGCCTCGGCGGCCCGGCGCTGTTCGGCCCGCCGGCGCCGGACCTGTTCCGTGACGTCGGTGCCGACGCCGGTCACCCCGACGACCGTGCCTCCGGCGTCGCGGCAGGGCTCCGCGACGAAGTCGACGTAGGCGTCGCGCATGCCGCCGTCGCCGTCGTCGCGGATCTGGACGCGCCAGCCCTTCCCGATCTGGGTGGCACCCGTGGCGAGGACCCGCTCCAGCATGGGAATGATCCGCTGCCCGGTCCACTCCGGAAACAGTTCACGGGCGGTGCGGCCCACCACGGAATCGTTGCCCACGAACGCCCGGAACGCCGCGTTGGCGGCGGCGACGCGCAGCTCGGCCCCGGTGTAGGAGACCAGGATCGGCCCCGGCGACCCGGACCGGTCCCGATACGTCCTCGCGTCACCGGGGCGCGCGTCGGCATCGTCTGACACCGGCTCACCACATCGTCGTGGAAACGTACTGCACCACTTGGATGTACCACACCGCCGGGCCAGAGCGGCGCACCCGCACCGGGCGGCCCGCTCACGGCGGCCGGAGCAGCGGCACCGGGGCCGGTTCCGGCGCGGCGAGGCAGAGGTACTGGCGCAGGGCATGGGCGTCGGGTGCGGTGGCCGTCGTCAGCGAGGCCGGCCCGGCGAGCGGCACGCGGACGGCGGTGGGGCCGAGCACGCGCGGCGCGCCCGGCGCCACGCCCGGGTGGACGTGCAGCAGCGAGCCGGTCGCCCTGGCGGCGCCGAGGACGGCCGGCCCGGCCCAGCCGTCGGCGCCGGGACCGACGTCGAGCCGCTGGCGCAGCAGCGGCCGGCCGGCGTAGGTCACCGACGTGCTGACGGTGAGGTCGCCCGGCGCTTCGTCGTGCCGGCCGCAGACGAGCTCGTCGCGCCACAGCAGCGTCGCGCCCTCGCCGGCGTCAACGCTCGCGGCGGTGGTGTGGCGGCAGTCGGCGGCGGCGCCGGTCTGCTCGGGCAGCCAGTGCAGCGTCCCGCCGCCGGCGACGGTCACCCGGACGTTGAGGTGCGAGGGTGCGCCCGTACGCGAGGGCAGGGCGATCGACGCGGCGACGGTGCGCAGGCTCAGCCTCGCCCCCGCCCCGACGTCGATGTCCAGTCGCAGGTCGTCCCCACCGAGTGGGCCGGCCGCGCCACCGACGAGCGGCTCGGTGGCCCAGCCGGCGTCGAGGTCCGCGGCGACACCGGTCCGCCGCAGCAGCAGCGGGGTCTCGCCGCGGAGCTGGGCGAGCCGGGTGCCGCCGCGGCCGTCGGCCTCGGCGACGACCCTGGCGTGCGCCCGCATCAGCCGGTCGCGGCGTGGGCGTGCGGCCGGCCCTCTTGGTGGGCTTGGTGATGGGCTTGGTGGTGGGCACGGTGATGGGCTTGGTGGTGGGCGACGAGATGGCGCACCCAGTCGGCGACCGCGGTGGCGTGCGGGTCGGTCGCGATCGACAGGAAGATCGTGGGCAGCTCGCCGCGGCGGGCCCGGGCGTCCCGGTCCATCACCGCCAGGTCGGCGCCGACCATGGGCGCCAGGTCGGTCTTGTTGATGACCAGCAGGTCGGCGGCGGTGACCCCGGGCCCGCCCTTGCGGGGGACCTTGTCGCCGCCGGCCACGTCGACGACGAAGATCTGCTGGTCGATGAGGCCCTTGCTGAAGGTGGCGGTGAGGTTGTCGCCGCCGCTCTCCACCAGCACCAGGTCCAGCGGCCCGAGCACGGACTCCAGCTCCTCGACGGCGTCGAGGTTGGCGGAGATGTCGTCGCGGATCGCGGTGTGCGGGCAGCAGCCGGTCTCCACGGCACGGATGCGTTCCGGTGGCAGGACCGCGTTGCGCTTGAGGAAGTCGGCGTCCTCGGTGGTGTAGATGTCGTTGGTGACCACGCCGAGGCGCAGCTCGCCGCCGAGGGCCCGGCACAGCGCGGCGACCAGGGCGGTCTTGCCCGATCCGACGGGCCCGCCGATGCCGATCCGCAGCGCCCGTCCTCCGTCGGCGGCGTCGGTGAGGGGTGCGTGCGGGTCGACGTCGGGGTGCGGGTGGCTGTGCGGAACGGTCTCGTCGTGGTGGCTGTCAGGACGCAAGTCGTGGTGGCTGTCAGGACGCAAAGAGACGCACCTCCCAGGTGGCGTGAGTTTCGGCGTGGATGTCGGCCAGTGGTGCGGTGTTCGCCGGCAGGTCGGCGGGCGCGGCGCCCGCCTCGGCGGCCGCGAGAGCGGCGACCCGGTCGCAGGTGGCGGCCAGCCGGGCCAGCAGCGCCTGGGCCTGATAGGGGTCGAGCCCGAGGAGTCGTACGGCGGCGCTGGCCGGACCGGTGACGATCCCGTGCGTGGCGACCAGCGCGGTCTGCTCGGTGGTGAGGCCGGCGGCTGCCGCCGTCAGCCCGAGCGCGATCGGCTGGTGGCAGCCGTCCGCGTGGTGCGGAACCTGGGCGAACAGCGGGGACGGCCAGGTGGTCCGGCCGGCCCGCAGCAGCGCCCGCCCTTGCCGGCGTGAGGCGAGCCGCAGCGCGGGCGAGGCCGTGCGGGCGTCGAGCTCCGCGTCGAGCTCCGCCAGGACGGCGCCGAGGGCTACCGCCTCGGCCGCCGCCTGTCTGGTGGCCGCGGCGAAGGCCGCCGTCACGGGGCCGGCGGTGGCCAGCCGGCCGCGCAGGAACGCCTCCAGCTCGGGTATTCCGGTGACCCGCCCAGCGGCCACCGCGGCCTCCAGGCCGCTGGAGTGGGCGTGGCCGCCGGAGGGGAACCGGCCGTCGGCGAGGAGCAGCAGTGTGGTGTCCATGGCGGCTAGAACAGGAAGTACCGCTGGGCCATGGGCAGCTCGGTCACCGGGTCCGGGTCCACCACTTCCCCGTCGATGCGGACGGTGAACGTGTCGGACTCGACCTCGATGCGCGGCATGGCGCCGTTGTGCGGGAGGTCGGCCTTGCCGCGGGACCGGACGTCCGCGACGGGGACGAGCCGGCGCCGGACGTCCAGCTCCAGCCCCGCCTCGATGGCCGCCGGGGCGACGAACGCGACGCTGGTCGCCGCCGGCACGACACCGTATGCGCCGAACATCGGCCGCGGCAGGACCGGTTGCGGGGTGGGGATGGAGGCGTTGGCGTCACCCATCTGCCCCCACGCGATCATGCCGCCCTTGATGACCACGTGCGGGCGGACACCGAAGAACGCCGGATCCCACAGCACCAGGTCGGCGAGCTTGCCGGCCTCCACCGAGCCGACCTCGGTCTCCAGGCCGTTGGCCATCGCCGCACAGATCGTGTACTTCGCGACGTACCGGCGGGCGCGGTGGTTGTCGGCGGCGCCGTCGCCCGGCAGCGCGCCGACGCGGGCCTTCATCACGTGGGCGGTCTGCCAGGTCCGCATCACCACCTCGCCGATGCGCCCCATCGCCTGCGAGTCCGAGCCGATGATCGAGATGGCGCCGAGGTCGTGCAGCAGGTCCTCGGCGGCCATCGTCGAGGGCCGGATCCGGCTCTCGGCGAACGCCAGGTCCTCCGGGATGTCCGGCGACAGGTGGTGGCACACCATGAGCATGTCCAGGTGCTCGGCGAGCGTGTTGCGGGTGTACGGCCGGGTCGGGTTGGTCGAGGACGGCAGCACGTTGGGGAGGCTCGCGACGGTGATGATGTCCGGTGCGTGGCCGCCGCCGGCGCCCTCCGTGTGGTACGAGTGGATGGCCCGCCCGTTGATCGCCCGCAGGGTGTCCTGGACGAACCCGGCCTCGTTGAGCGTGTCGGTGTGGATGGACACCTGGACGCCGGAGGCGTCGGCGACGCGCAGGCACGCGTCGATGGCCGCCGGGGTGGTGCCCCAGTCCTCGTGCAGCTTGAACCCGCCCGCCCCGCCGCGCAACTGCTCCCACATCGCCTCCTCGGAGACGGTGTTGCCCTTGCCCAGCAGCAGGACGTTGACCGGCCACACGTCGAGCGCCTCGTGCATGCGGGCGAGGTGCCAGACGTTGGAGGTGACGGTCGTGGCCTTGCTGCTCTCGGCCGGGCCGACCCCGCCACCGACGAGGGTGGTGACGCCGCCGGCAAGGGCCTCGGTGACGAGCTGCGGGCAGATGAAGTGCACGTGGGTGTCGACCGCGCCGGCGGTGAGGATCTTGCCGTTGCCGGCGACGATCTCGGTCGACGGCCCGATCACCAGGTCCGGGTGGACGCCGGGCATGATGTCGGGGTTGCCGGCCTTGCCGATCGCCACGATGCGGCCGTCGCGGATGCCGACGTCGGCCTTGACGATCCCCCAGTGGTCCAGGATCACCGCGCCGGTGATGACGGTGTCGGGGGTGCCCTCGGCGCGGGTGGCCCGGGACTGGCCCATCGACTCGCGGATCACCTTGCCGCCGCCGAAGACGGCCTCGTCGCCGCCGGCGCAGTGGTCGGCCTCGACCTCGACGATCAGGTTGGTGTCGGCGAGCCGGATGCGGTCGCCGGTGGTCGGCCCGTACAGGGCGGCGTAGCGCCGCCGATCCAAGTAGCTCACAGCGCACCGCCGCATTCGCCGCGCAGCCCCGGGACGACGCGCGCGCCGCCGAGCGGGACGAGGTCGACCTCGCGGCTGACGCCGGGCTCGAAGCGCACGGCGGTCCCGGCCGGGACGGCCAGCCGCTGTCCCCACGCCGCGGCCCGATCGAAGTCCAGACCGGGGTTGGCCTCGGCGAAGTGGTAGTGGGAGCCGACCTGGACGGGCCGGTCGGCGGTGTTGGTCACCATCAGCGTGGTCACCGGACGGCCGGCGTTGATCTCGACCGGTTCGTCGGCCGGGAAGACCTCGCCGGGGATCATGCGATCGGGTGGTGCACAGTCACCAGCTTGGTGCCGTCCGGGAACGTGGCCTCCACCTGCACCTCCTTCAGCATCTCGGGGATTCCGTCGAGCACGTCGTCGCGGGTGAGCACGTGCCGGCCGGCCTCCATGAGGTCGACGACCGTACGGCCGTCGCGGGCGCCCTCCAGCAGGAACGCGGTGATGATCGCGACCGCCTCGGGGTGGTTGAGCCGCAGGCCGCGTTCGCGCCGGCGGCGGGCCACGTCGGCGGCGACGTGGATGAGCAGGCGTTCCTGCTCGTGCGGGGTCAGGAACAACGAGTCCTCCAGGTCATACGGACAGCGCCTGCCGGACCGCGGTCCGGGCGTCCTCGCCGCCCTGACCGGACGAGGTGACCCGGCCGGCCTCCAGAACGTAGTACCGCCCGGCCGCCGCGAGCGCAAAGCCGACGTGCTGCTCAACGAGGAGCACCGACACGCCGCCACGGCCGGCCACGGCCAGGATCGTCTGCTCGATCTCCGCCACGACGGTCGGTTGGATGCCTTCGGTCGGTTCGTCCAGCAGCAGCACGCGCGGCCTGGTGATCAGTGCCCGGGCGATGGCCAGCTGCTGGCGCTGCCCGCCGGACAGCAGACCGGCCCGGCGGCCGAGCAGTCCCGTCAGTGCGGGGAACAGGTCGAGGGCCTCGGCCGTCGCCTCCTTGCCGCCGGGGCGGCCGTCCGCGACCAGCTGGAGGTTCTCGGCGGTGGTCAGGTGCGGGAAGGACTGCTGGCCCTGCGGCACGTACGCCATGCCGCGGGCGACCCGCTGGTGCGGCGCGAGACCGGTGATGTCCTCGCCGTCCAGGCGGATCGTCCCCTGCCGGGGTTTGAGCAGCCCGATGGCGGCGCGCAGCAGGGTGCTCTTGCCGGCGCCGTTGTGGCCGAGCACCGCGGCGACGCCGCCCGCCGGCACGTCGGCGGATATCCCGTGCAGGACGACGCTGCGCCCGTACCCGACGTGGACGTTGTCGAACTGGAGCATCAGGCCTCCTGGACGGCGGGCTCGGCGGCGTGTCCCAGGTAGACCTCCTGGACCTTCGGGTCGGCCTGCACCTCGGCCACCGTGCCCTCCGAGAGCACCTTGCCGACGTGCATGACGGTCACGGTGCGGGCGTACCGGCGGAGGAAGTCCATGTCGTGCTCGATAACCACGACCGTCCGGTCCCGGGCGACCACGCCGAGCAGCTCGCCGGTGGCGTCCCGCTCGTCCTGGCTCATGCCGGCGACCGGCTCGTCGAGCAGCAGCAGCTGGACGTCCTGGACGAGCAGCATGCCGATCTCCAGCCACTGCTTCTGCCCGTGCGCGAGGGTGCCGGCGAGCCGGTCGCGCTGCCCGGTCAGCCCGATCGTCTCCAGGGCCCGCGCCACCGACTCCGGCACACCGCGGCGGCGGCGCAGCAGGGTGAGCGCGCCGCGGCCGGCGCCGGCGGCGATGTCCAGGTTCTGCAGGACGGTCAGCTCCTCGAAGACCGTCGCGGTCTGGAAGGTGCGCCCGACGCCGAGCCGGGCGATGCGGTGCACCGGCCGCCCGAGCAGTTCCTGTTCGCCGAAGCACACGGATCCGGTCGCCTTGACGAGGCCGGTGACGGCGTCGACGAGGGTGGTCTTGCCGGCGCCGTTGGGTCCGATGAGGAAGCGGATGTCGCCGGGGCGCACGTCGAGGCTGACGCCGTCGACGGCGGGGAACCCGTCGAAGACCACCCGCAGGTCCCGGATCCGTAGCCCTGCCAGCTCGTCACTCATGCGGCCACCTCCTGTGCGGCACCGGCCGTGGACGCCGTCCGGCCGGGTGGACTTTCCGCGGTGCCGGGTGGGCTTTCCGCGGTACGGCGCCGGGCGCGCGCCATCCGGACCAGCGACGCCAGCCCGCCCGGCAGGAACGCGACGACGAGCACGAACAGCAGCCCCTGCAGGTAGGTCCAGGCGGCCGGGAACTGCTCCGACAGCGTGGTCTTCGCCCACGCCACGGCGACCGCGCCGAGCACCGGGCCGAGCAGCGTCGCCCGGCCGCCGACGGCGACGCCGATGACGAACTCGATCGACGGCACGATGCCGATCAGCGCCGGGTTGATGATGCCGACCGCCGGCACGAACAGCGCCCCGGCGAGGCCCGCCATGCCCGCGGCGGTGACGAACGCGACGAGCTTGACGTTGGCCGGGTCGTAGCCGAGGAAGCGGACCCGCTCCTCGGCGTCGCGCACCGCGACCAGCAGCTCGCCGTAGCGGCTGTGCATGAGCTGGCGGACCGCGAGCAGCAGCAGCAACAGGACGCCGGCGATGATGAAGTACACCATCCGCTGGTTGACCGGGTCGTCCAGGTCGTAGCCGAAGAAGCCCTGGAAGTCGGTGAGCCCGTTGGTGCCGCCGGTGGTGCCCTGCTGGCCGATGAGGAAGATCGCCATGGCGGCCGCGAGCGCCTGCGACAGGATCGCGAAGTAGGCGCCGCGCACCCGGCGGCGGAAGACGAGCGAGCCGAGCAGGAACGCCACCGCCATCGGCAGGAGCACGGCGGCCGGGAGGGCGAAGTACGGGCTGGCGAACGGCCGCCACCACCACGGCAGCTCGTCCAGCTGCCCGTACAGCTCCATGAAGTCCGGCATGTTGCCCGGACCCGCGTCGGCGAGCTTGAGGTGCATCGCCATCGCGTAGCCGCCGAGGCCGAAGAACACGCCCTGGCCGAGGGTGAGCAGCCCGCCCCGCCCCCAGGCCAGTCCGATGCCGATCGCGACCATCGCCAGGCACAGGTACTTGGCCAGCAGGCCGAGCCGGAAGTCGGAGAGCGCGAACGGGGCGACGGCGAACAGCAGCACCGCGCCGGCGGCGAACCCGGCGCCCACCCGCAGGGACGCGCCGCGCGCAAGAAGGCGGTTCAAGTCAGGCTCCGGGTGCGTAGGGTGAACAGCCCCTGGGGCCGCCACTGCAGGAACGCCACGATGGCGATGAAGACCACGACCTTCGCCACGCTCACCGTGGTCGAGTACTCCACTGTGGACTGCAGGATGCCGAGCACGAAGGCGACGATGACGGTGCCCTTGAGCTGTGCGATGCCGCCGACCACCACGACGAGGAACGCGTCGATAATGATGTTGGTGCCCATGGTCGGGCCGATCGGCCCGAGCAGGGTGAGCGCGACCCCGGCGACCCCGGCGAGGCCGGAGCCGATGAAGAAGGTGAGCCGGTCGACCCGGCCGGTCGGGATGCCGGAGACCGCGGCGAGGTCACGGTTCTGCACCACCGCGCGGATCCGCCGGCCCAGGGAGGTGTACCGCATGACCAACGTCAGCGCCGCGACGGCGAGCAGTGCGAGGGCGAGGATGAACAGGCGGTTGTTCGCCAGCACCAGGTCGCCGACGATCTTGACGTTGCCGGTGAGCAGGTCGGGGGCGCGGGTCTGCACGTTGGGGGCGCCGAAGATGTCCCTGGCCGCCTGCTGCAGGATCAGCGAGACGCCCCAGGTGACCAGCAGCGTGTCCAGCGGGCGGGCGTAGAGCCGGCGGATGAGCAGGAACTCCAGCAGCACGCCCATCGCCCCGGCGATGAGGAACGCGACCGGCAGCGCCACGAGCAGCGAGAGGCCGGCGACGGTGATGACCTGCTGCAGCACGAACACGGTGTAGGCGCCGGTCATGATGAACTCGCCGTGGGCCATGTTGATGACGTTCATCTGGCCGAAGGTGAGGGCCAGGCCGAGCGCGATGAGCAGCAGCACAGCACCGATGCTGACGCCGGTGAACAGTTGACTGACGATGACCATCGGAAACGTCCGTTCGGATGCGGGCGGGGGTGGCGCAGGACGGGCCGTCCCGCGCCACCGGGCCGGGAGGTCAGGACAGGCCGGTCGCCCAGGGGTAGCCCTTGAGGTACGGGTCGGGCTTGACGGGCTGTCCGGAGTTCCACACCTCGGTGATCAGGCCGTCGGCGCCGACCTTGCCGATGCGGGCCGTCTTGTAGATGTGCTGGGTGGCGCCGTCGACGGTCACCTTGCCTTCGGGGGCGTCGAACGTGATGCCGTCGGAGGCGGCCTTGACCTTCTCCACGTCGAAGGTGCCGGCCTTCTCGACCATGGCCTTCCACAGGTAGACCGAGGTGTACGCGGCCTCCATCGGGTCGGACGTCGGCTTGTCCGCGCCGTACTTGGCCTTGTACGCCTTGACGAACTTGTCGTTCGCGGCGCCCGTCGTGGTCTGGTAGTAGTTCCACGCGGTGAGCTGGCCGTCGAGGTACTGGGTGCCGATGCTCTTGACCTCCTCCTCGGCGATCGACACGGACACCACCGGCATCGACGCGGCGGTCAGGCCGGCCGACTTGTACTCCTTGAAGAAGGCCACGTTGCTGTCGCCGTTGAGGGTGTTGAACACCGCCGCCGCCTTGGACGCCTTGACCTTGTTGACGATCGTGCCGAACTCGGTGGAGCCGAGCGGCGCGTAGTCCTCGCCGAGGACGGTCATCCCGTTGGCCGCCGCGTACGCCTTGATGATCTTGTTGGCGGTCCGCGGGAACACGTAGTCGCTGCCGACCAGGTAGATCGAGGTCTTGCCCTGCGACTTCAGGTAGTCCAGGCCGGGCACGATCTGCTGGTTGGTGGTGGCGCCGGTGTAGAAGATGTACGGCGACTGCTCGAGCCCCTCGTACTGCACCGGGTAGAACAGCAGCGCCTTGTTCTTCTCGAAGACCGGCTTGACCGCCTTGCGGCTGGCCGAGGTCCAGCAGCCGAACACGGCGGCGACCTTGTCCTGCTGGATGAGCTTCTCGGCCTTCTCGGCGAAGGTCGGCCAGTCGGAGGCGCCGTCCTCGCTGACCGGCTGGATCTTCTTGCCGAGCACGCCACCGGCGGCGTTGATCTCCTCGACGGCGAGCTTCAGCGAGTCGCGGACCGTGACCTCACTGATGGCCATGGTGCCGGACAGCGAGTTGAGCAGGCCCACCTTGACGGTGTCACCCGAGGTGTCGGCGGCCGCGCCGGGGCCGGCCGCCTTCTCGCCGGTCTTGCTGCCACATGCGGCGAGCGTCAATGCTGCTGCGAGCATCGCTGCACACGCCGCGACGCGGCGTCCGCGGAACCTGGACATGGAACCTCCTTGCTCCCCACAGGAGCACGAAATTCGGCATTCGGTGTTTGGCGCACGCATTCGTCGTGCCTGAACATTCGATGGCCGCGGCTCGTGGCGAGCGGCACTACGCGTCCAGGTGCTGGTGTGCGGTCAGCGTCATCGAGATTGATTTCTGCGACGTTTCCCAGCCCTTAATTCACCGTTTCTGCACGCTGCGTCGCAGGGCTTGCGGACGTGAAAAAAATAGCCGGCCAATAGGCCGGCAGAATGGGACACGACGAAGGCCCCCACCGCGGCGGACGGGCACGCGGGCGGGGGCAGTCCAACATCCGGAAGGTCCACGACGTGCGGAGCTTCCCGAGATGCTTCACGCAGGAAGCATCTTCGATGTCGACGGCTCACGCTGTCAAGAGCGTCCTACAGCTGGGTCACCACGTCGAACTCGAGCCCTCGGGCCTCCGCGAGGTATATACGCTGGCGCATGTGCCGGCCCCGCATCCGCAGCAGCCCGCGCGGCCCCTCGTAAAAAACCGTCCCGGCACTGGCGTCAATGGCCCGGACATCGAGTGACTGAGCCCGTTCGATCAGCGCCGCGAGCAGCAGCACCCCCTCGTAACAGGACTCGCCCAGGCTGCCCAGCGGCGGGGCGTCGACCCCGAACCGGCGCGCGTACTGCCCGTGGAAGTCCAGGTTCTCCGCGGTCACCAGCGACGCGAAGAACCCCGCGGTGCTGAACAGCCCGCGGGTCGCCGCCGCGCCGCTGCCCAGCAGCATGTTCTCGTCCATCAGCGTGCTCAGCCGCAGGCACCGCTGGTCCAGGCCGTACCGGGCGAACGCCCGGTTGAACCGCACGGCGTCGTTGCCGACCAGCAGCATCAGGACCGCGTCGGCCTCGGCGTGCTCGACGCGGCGCAACACGTCGGCGAAGTCGTGCGTGCCCAGCGGCACGTACACCTCGCCGCAGATGCGTGCGCCGCACTGCGCCGCGTACCGCCGTGCGGCCCGCGCGGTGCGTCTCGGCCAGACGTAGTCGTTGCCGACGACGAACCAGCGCCGCAGCCCGCGCTCCCGGGCGAGGGTCCGCATCGCCGGGTACAGCTGCTGGTCGGGCGTCTCGCTGGTCAGGAACACTCCATCGGTGCGTTCGCCGCCCTCGTACAGCGCCGTGTAGACGTACGGCACGCGCCCCGCGATCCGCGGCGCCACCGCCTGCCGCACCGACGAGATGTGCCACCCGGTGACGCCGTGCACCGCCCCGACCGCCACCAGCGCCTCGACCTCGGCGGCCACCCGCTCCGGCGCGGCACCGCCGTCGACCGGCACCAGGCGCAGCTCGCGCCCCAGCACGCCGCCGGCCCGGTTGACCTCCTCGACCGCCAGTTCCGCGCACAGCTCACAGCTCGGCCCGAAGATCCCGGCCGGCCCCCGCATCGGCACGACCAGCGCCACATCCAGCGTCTCGCCGCTCACACGCAGCAGCTCGGAATGCCCGCGCGGCAACGGATCCGGCAGCACCGGACCGGAGACCAGCCGGTCAGACCGAGACATAGCGTCATGCTTCCCGGTGCCGCGCATGATCTCCAGAGCGTTCCCACGGATGCGGCCGTTCTGTAGCATGACACTGCTCACCGGCCGTAGGAGTGGCATGACGATCTCGCGCACGCCTCAGCCCCAGGACCTGATCCGGCTGCTGACGCGGGCCGAGCGGCTACTGGGCCGGCGCCTGGCCACGGTCCTCGACACCGAGGGCTGCACGCCGGAGGCCTGGCGGGTCATCACCCTGCTCTCCGACGGCGCCGGCCACCACATGACCGAGATCGCCGAGCACGCCTTCCTCCCGCCGGCCACGCTCACCAAGCTCCTCGACCACCTCGTGGAGGAGAACCTGGTGTACCGGCGGATCGACGAGATCGACCGGCGCCGCATCCGCGCCCACCTCACGCCCCGGGGCCGGCGGCTGCACCAGCGGGTCAGCCAGCGGGTCGAGGCCAGCATGGCGGCGCTGCCCGCGGCCGACGGCGACCACGACCTCCTGGAAGCGCTCCTGACCCGCCTCGTCGACTCCCTGGAGGACCGGGAGGCCGGCGCGGCGCGCCCGCCGAGACGCAAGCACCTGGACGCGGCACACACCGGCGCGTCCTGACAGGCCCGAGGCTCAGGCGACGAGCAGGCGGAGGCCGAGCTCGGCGGCGTCGAGGTCGGCGAGCCCGGGGTTGCGTTCCGCCCACCGGCCCGAGGTGAGGTCGTCGTGGAGGCTGCCGACGGCCCGCCGCTCGGCGTGCTGCCCCACCCTGGTCCAGACCGACACCGCGCGGCGCACGTGCTCGTCGAGGTACGCCTCGGGCCGGCGCCAGTAGGCCTCGAAGAAGCCGTCGGCGCAGTCCCACGGAATCGGCACCGGCTCCGCGCGGCCCCCGATCGCGCGGGTCATGTCGGCCACGGAAGGCCAGCCGACGAGCAGCTCCGCGAACTCCGGCAGGTAGTCGCGGACGAGCCAGAACCGTTGCCGCCAGTCGGTGCTGTCGGCGTCGTACGTCAGCACCACCACGCGACGGGCCACCCGCCGCATCTCCCGCAGCCCCGCGACCGGGTCGGGCCAGTGGTGCACGGTGCTGACCGCCATCGCCGCGTCGAACGACTGGTCCTCGAAGGGCAGGCGCCCGGCGACCGCGGCCACGCACGGCGCCGCGCCCGCGGGACGCTGCGCCCGCATGACCGCCGACGGCTCCACCGCCGTGACGTCGCGGTCCGGCGGCTCGTAGGAGCCCGTGCCGGCCCCGACGTTCAGGACCGTCCGCGCGTCCCCGAGCGCCGCCCAGATCCGGGCGGCGATGCGCGGCTCGGTGCGCCGGGTCGCCGGGTACGCGGACCCGATGGCGTCGTACAACCGTGCGCCGAACGCCTGCAGCTGCTCCTCCGGCGGTGTGCTGATCCCCATTGCCCGGGCCTCCAGTTCCTTGTCGATGGCCACCACCATGGCGGCGGCGCGGTCGCGCTGGTCGAGCAGCAGGCCGCGCAGCCGGCGCAGGTGCGCGACCGCGTCGGTGGCCGGGTCGTCGACCAGGTCCGCGATCTCGCGCAGGCCGAAGCCCAGCCGCCGGTACGCCAGCACCTCCCGCAACCGCACGACGTCGCCCGCCGAGTAGGCCCGGTGCCCCGCCGCGGTCCGTGAGGACGGCCGCACGAGGCCGATCTCGTCGTAGTGATGCAGCGTCCGGACGGACACTCCGGCCAGCTCGGCCACCCGCCCGACGCTCAACTGCGCTTCCACGGCACCGACTATCCGCCATGACGCCACGTGAGGGGCAAGCGCGTGATCCGTATCCTGGGCCGATGGTCCGCCTGGGCATCGACTTCGGCACGACGACGACGGCAGCGGTCATCGCCACCGCGGGCGTTCAGGTCCGGCCGCTGCTCTTCGACGGCTCGCCGCTGCTCGGCTCGGCCGTGCTCGCCTCGGCCGAGCACGGGCTGCTGGTCGGCGACGAGGCGGAGCGGGCCGCGATCGCCCACCCGGGCGCGCTGGAGCCGAACCCGAAGCGGCGCATCGACGAGCAGACGGTGTGGCTCGGCGAGGAGTCCCGGCCCGTGACCGAGCTGATCGCGGCGGTGCTGCGCCGGGTTCACGAGCAGGCCGTCGAGGCCGCGTCGGGTGAGCCGCTGGTGCCGACGCTCACGCACCCCGCGACGTGGGGCCCGACCCGCAAGGCCACGCTGCGCGCCGCCGCCGAGCAGGCCGGCCTGGCCGGGGCACGGCTGCTCGCCGAACCGGTGGCCGCCGCCGCGTACTTCACCGACGTCCTCGGCCGCGACGTCCCGCGAGGCCGCTGCCTCATCGTCTTCGATCTCGGCGCCGGCACGTTCGACCTGAGCATCGTGCGTGCCGACGGCGACGGCGGCTTCACCGTGGTCGCGGTCGACGGCCTGGAGGACGTCGGTGGCCTGGATCTCGACCAGGCGGTCGTCATGCACGCCCGGGCACTCACGGGCGGGCACGAGGCGGCGTGGGGGCGCCTCGAGTGGCCGGCCGGCGAGGAGGACCGCCGCGCGGCGCGGGAGCTGCGGACGGCGGCCCGCGCCGCGAAGGAGCAGCTGTCCCGCCGTTCCAGCGCCGACCTGTACGTCCCGCTGGCCGCGACGACGCTGCACATCACCCGCGAGGAGTTCGAGCGGGCCGCCCTGCCGCACCTGCAGCGCACGGTCGCCGTGACACAGTCGGCGCTGCGCCACGCCGGCGTGGGCCAGTCGGAGGTGGCCGGGCTGCTGCTGGTCGGTGGCGCGTGCCGCACTCCGCTCGTGGCGACCCTGCTGCACCGCGCGCTGCGGGTCGAGCCGGTCGTCAGCGACCAACCGCAGCTGGCCGTCGCGGAGGGCAGCGTGCGGACCGCCCCGCCGCCACAGACTCCGCCGCCGCCACAGACTCCGCCGGTGGTGGTGCCCCGCACGGCTCCCGCCGCCGCGCCGGGGGCAGGCACCGTTGGAGTTGGGGCTGAACCGACGCCCGCCGTCCGGGCCCGGGCACAGGTCCGGGTGACCCCGCCCCGGCCGCGCGGGACGTGGCGGCGCCGGCCGGCGTCGCGTGGCACCACCGGCTCCAGGCCGCCCGGACGCTCAGGGACACCTCGTCCCCGGGCAACCGGCTGTGGTGTGTCGACGTCTCCGGCGACGAACGGCTCGTCGCGACCAACGGCACGAGCGGCGAGGTGCTGCTGTGGAACGCCTCGACCGGCCGGGAGCTGCGCCGCCTGCCGGGCATGCGCGTCCCCCTGCTCAAGCGCGCCGCCCGCAGCGTCCCGGGCCGGCTCGGCTCCAGCACGCTGGCCTTCGCCCCCGACGGTGCGGTGCTCGCCACCGCCGCCGGCCACCCGAAGATCCGGCTCCTCGACGTCGACACCGGCAGGGTGGTCACCGAGCTGAACGGCGACCAGCAGCAGATCCGGCAGATGGCGTACTCCCCGGACGGCCAGCTGCTCGCCGCCGCCGACGGCAGCACCACGGTGCGGCTCTGGAAGGCCAGGACCGGGCATCTGCACCACCTGCTGAGCAAGTTCGGCGCCGCGACAGGGTCCGTCGCGTTCACACCCGACAGCTCGCTGCTGGCCACCGCCGGGGCCGGCGACATCGGGCTGTGGGACCCCGCCACCGGCAAGCAGGTCAACCGGCTCCGGCACAACACCGTCTTCTCGTACTGCGCCGTCGCGTTCTCCGGCGACGGGACGTACCTCGCCGGCTCGACCACCAACGGCCGCGTCGTGCTGTGGGAGACCGACACCTGGCAGGTCGTCCGGGACGTGACGGTCGCCGGGGCGTACGCCCCGGTCTGGGACGTCGCGTTCGAGCCGGGCGGCACCGTCTTCGTCACCGGCGACGACGAGGGCACGATGTCCGCCTGGGACGCGGCGACCGGCAGGCAGACGGGATCGATCCTCGCGCTTCCACCCGACCGGTTCCGCCGGCGCGGCTCGGCGGTGTGCGTGGTGCGCTTCAGCGCCTCGGGCCGGTACCTGACCGCCGCCACCGGCCTGCACGACGTCCGCCTCTGGGCCGTGACCACGCCGCGTCCCGCGGCGCCGCCGCCGCGGGATCGCGGGTCGCCGTGACCGGGTCAGGTGCCGAAGCCGACGGCCACGTCGACAATTGGTCCTGAATTGCCGCCGGGTCTTCGGCACTGTTGAGCGAACCGTTCGGCTTCTACGGTCGATGCATGACGACGCACACCGATCCCCGGCCACGGCTGCTCAGCCGGTCGCTGCTGCTGGTGTCCACCGTTGACCTGCTCGGCCTGACCGCCTTCTACGCGCTGCTGCCGGTCGTCCCCGCGGCCGTCGCCGCCTCCGGTGCCGGCGGGGCCGCCGCCGGGCTGACCACCGGCGTGCTCATGGCCTCCACGGTGGTCGCGGAGCTGGTGCTGCCGCGGTTGGTGGCCCGGTTCGGGTACCGCGCCGTGATCGCCGCCGGGCTGCTGCTGCTGGGCCTGCCGGCGCTCGGCCTCACCGTCACCACCGCCTTCGGGGCGGTCCTCGCCGTGTGCGCGCTGCGCGGCATCGGCGCGGCGACGCTCTTCGTGGCGTGCGGCGCCTGGTCGGCGCAGCTGCTCCCGCCGGACCGCCGCGGTGAGGGGCTCGGCCTGGTCGGTGTCGTCTCCGGGGTGCCGGCCGTGGTCGGTATGCCCGCAGGGCTGTGGCTCGCCGCGCACGCGGGCTTCCCCACCGCGTACGCGACCGGCGCGGTCCTCGCCCTCACCGCCCTGCTCGCGCTGCCGCTGCTGCCCGGCACGGACGGGGTGACCCGCCGCCCGCCCTCGCCATCCGGTACAGACGGCCGCGCCGATGGTGACCGAGCCGGGGCTTCCGCGTCTTCGCAGCCCGACGCGGACAACCGCGCCGCGGACGGGATGATGCGCGCCCTGCGCGAGCCGGTCCTGACCCGCCCGGCCATCGTCTTCGGCGGCGCCTGCACGCTCGCGGGCATCGTCGCGACGTTCCTGCCCGCGGCGCTGCCGCACGCCGGCGCCGGTGTCGTCGCGACGGCCCTGCTGCTGCAGGCGCTCACCGCCACCGTCACCCGCTGGTGGGCGGGCAGGGCCGGCGACCGGCACGGCCCGCGGCGACTCCTGACGCCCGCGATGCTGGCCGCCACCACCGGCTTCGCCGCGCTCGCCGTCGCCGCGCATCCGGTGGCCGTCCTGGCCGCCGCCGTCGTCTTCGGTGCGGGGTTCGGCGCCCTGCAGACCGCGAGTCTTGCCGTGATGCTGGACGCGGCACCGCCCTCGCGGTACGGCGCCGTCACCGCCGTGTGGAGCGTCGCCTACGACGGGGGCCTCGGCGCCGGGGCGGCCGGCTTCGGCCTCCTGGCCACCGCGACCGGCTACCCGGCCGGGTTCGCCGTCACCGCCGTGCTCGCCGCCACGACCCTCCTCGCCCTGCGCCGCCGGACGGTCAGGGAAGGTCGGTGACGGTCCGGCTCCGCGTGTCGGTGCCGGATCAGCGCTCCAGCAACCAGGTGACGATCGCCCGGGTCGCGCCGGCGACGGCGCCGCGGACGGCCGCGAGGGTGAGCTTCTCGCGCCAGGACGGGTTGGGTTCGGTGGACATCGGTGGCTCCCGGTGGTCGGTGGTGTCCCGCGTTGACGGTTCCAAGGAACCGCCCCAGTGCGGGGTTCGGCACCGGGTGCGAAGGAAGCCGAACCCCTCCCCGGGTCGCCGGTCCGGTTGCCCTCGGCGTTCGCGGCCGATGCGGTGGCGTTCTACGGTGGTCCGGGAGTGTTCGGCGGGGTCGCCGAACACCCGGGGAGGGCGCCCAGATGACCGACGACCAGCTTCCCGCCGCCCGCGACGGCGGCGGGCTCGATCTCGCGTCGGTGCAGTCCCTCGCGGACTTCGCCGAGGCGTGCGGCCGGTTGCGTGCCGGCCGCTCGTACGCCGACCTGCGCAGGGCGGCACGGCCGCGATCCCTGCCGGCCGCGACGGTGAGCGACCTGCTCAACGCCAGGTCGACGCCGACCCGCGACACCGTGGTCACCTTCCTGCTCGCGTGCGGCCTGCACGACGACGCGGCGCGGCGGCCGTGGCTGGCCGTGTGGGAACGGGTGGCCACGGCCGGTCAGCCGCAGCCGGCCGGCGCGGTCCGGGTCCGGCTGGCCCGGCCGCGGCTGCTCGGCGTCCACGCCGCGATCCAGATGTCCGGCACCGTCCGGGAGCTGCCGCCGTACGTGCCGCGGGACGTCGACGCCGACCTGCGGTCCGCGCTTGCCGAGGCCGCCGCGGAGGGCGGATTCGTGCTGCTCCTCGGTGGTTCGTCGGTCGGCAAGACCCGGACCCTGCACGAGGCGGCCCTCGCCACCCTGCCCGAGTGGTGGCTGCTGCACCCGGCCGACACCGCCGCGATCGCCGGCCACGCCCAGGCGCCGACGCCGCGGACGGTGCTGTGGCTGGACGAGCTGCAGCGCTACCTCAACCGTCCCGCCGCGCTGCCGGCCGGCACCCTGCGGCAGCTCGTCACCGCCGGCACCGTCGTGGTCGCGACGCTGTGGCCGGAGGAGTACACGGTGCGCACCGCCCGGACCTGCACCGACCAGCAGGACCTGTACGCCAACGACCGCGAGCTGCTCGGCCTGGCCCGGCTGATCCAGGTGCCCGAGACGTTCAGCCGGGCCGAACGCCGCCACGGCGAGGCGCTCGCCGGCACCGACCCGCGCATCCGGATCGCCCTCGACACCACCGACGCCGGCTTCACCCAGGTCCTCGCCGCCGGCCCGGCCCTCATCCACCGCTGGGAGCACGCCCCCGCCGCCGACTGCTACGGCAGGGCCGTCATCACCGCCGCGCTCGACGCCCGCCGCGTCGGCGCCCAGCAACCCGCGACCCGCGCCTACCTCGAGGCCGCCGCGCCCGCCTACCTCACCGCGGCCCAGCAGGCGACCGCCCCCGCCGACTGGCTCGACCGCGCCCTGGCGTACGCCACCGGCACCGTCCACGGCGCCGCCGCCTGCCTCACGCCCGTGCCGGCCGGCATGGGGGCGGTCGCCGGCTACCTGCCCGCCGACTACCTCCACCAGCACGCCCAGCGCACCCGCCGCACCGCCGCGCTGCCCGACCTCGTGTGGAACGCGCTCCTCACCCACCGCGACCCGCGCGACAGCCTCGGCCTCGCCGGCAACGCCGGGCGCCGGGGCCGGCCGGAGCACGCCATCACCTTCTACCGCGGCGCGCTGGCCACCGACGGCCTGCTCGCCGCCGTACCCCTGGCCGCCACGCTGATCCAGCACGGCGCCGGCACCGGCGCCGACGAAGGTCTGCAGATCCTGCGGGACCACGCCGCCGGCAACACGATCGTCGCCCACTTCCTGACCGACATGCTGGTCCACTGCGGTCGCGTCGACGAGGCCGTGCAGGTGCTGCGCGAGCTCGCCGACGGCGGCGACCGGTACGGGGTCCGCCGCCTGACCGCCCTGCTGGCCGAGTACAGCCGCCTCGACGAGGCGCTGCAGGTGCTGCGCGAATACTCCGCCGGGGACCCGTACGCCTACCAACAGCTCGCCGAGCTGCTGACCGAGCACGGCTGCCATGCCCAGGCGGCACGGGTCCTCTCCGAACCCGGCGCGATCCGCTCCTTCTCTGAGATGATCGACATGGCCGCCGAGTTCCGCCGCGCCGTCGATGTACCGTTCGAGCTGCCGCCCGGCATCGCCGAAGCCGCGCACGCCCACCAACTGGCCGCCGACCTTGCCGGGCAGGGCCACATCGAGGAGGCGCTGCAACTGCTCCGCGACCGCGCCGCCGCCGGCGACGAGGAGGCCGTCCGCCGCCTCGTCAGCATGCTGACGGAGCACGACCGGGTCGACGAGGCGCTGCAGGTGCTCCGCGACCGCGCCGCCACCAACACGTCCGACGCCCGCTGGCTGGCCGGCATGCTGAAGTCGCGCGGCCGCGTCGAGGAGGCGATGCAGGTCCTCCGCGACCGCGCCGCCGGCGGCGACGTGCACTGCCTCCAGCAGCTCGCCACCATGCTGGAGGAGCACGACCGGGTCGACGAGGCTCTGCAGGCCCTGCGCGAACACGCCGCCGACGCGTCCGTCGGCTACCGGCTGACCGGCATGCTGGTCCGGTACGGCCGGGCCGACGAGCTGCTGGACGAGGTCGCGGCCGGCACGACAGGCGCCGTCGAGGCCCTCCCGAGACTGCGACGGACGGACAAGCCGACCGCACACTGACAGCGCACGGATCGCGGCCAGATCCGGACGCCCGGCGATCGTGGGTGGCCGGGGATCATGGGTGACCGGATTTCGTTCGTCACTGCCGAGCGAGTTTGCGACGATGCGTCCGTGACCGTACCCGGTTCCATCGAACTGATCCGCGCGCCCCAGCTGACCGACCAGGCTCCGTACGCCTACGCCGCGGTGGCCTCCGACGTCCGGCGGCTGGTGTTCACCGCCGGCGCCTGCCCGCTCGACGAGGCCGGCGCGACCGTCGCCGTCGGCGACGTGGCCGGGCAGGCCGAACAGGTGATGGCGAACCTTCGCACAGCGTTGGCGGCCGCCGGCGCCACCCTCACCGATGTGGTCAAGACGACCGTCTACGTCGCCACCCATGACCGCACCGACCTCGTCACGGCATGGAACGTGGTCCGCCGGCACTTCGCCGACCACGACGCGCCCAGCACCCTGCTCGGAGTTGCGGTCCTCGGCTACCCCGACCAACTCGTCGAAGTAGAAGCCGTCGCAGCGCTCCGCTGACCGAGAGCCAGTTACCGTCGGCAACGCCCTTCGGCCCACCGCCGAACGCCTCTCAGCGGCTGACTCGAAAATCTTCAGTGAGTGGGCAGGCGGCAGCACCGGGGCGGAGCCCCGGTGGTTTGTGGTGGGTGGTTGGGGACGTTGGAAGCGGTGGTGGGTTACGCGGCGGCTGGTTCGTCCCTGGCGGTGAGGGTGACCTTCTGTCCGGTGGCGCGTTCGAGCTGGATGATCAGGTTGTGTTGGTGGCGTTGGTGGTAGCGGGTGTCGTGGAAGTCGGCGCCGAGGTCGTGGTAGAGGGCATTGGGGTCGTTGAGCAGGTGCCAGACGACGGTGAGGACCGAGTTGCCGGTGGCGACGATGGCGCGGAGTTTGCCGCGGCGTCTGGACAGGCGTCGGTAGCGTTCGCCGAGGAAGGTGTCGCTGCGGGCCAGGACGGCGGTGATCTCGCCGAGGGTGCTGGCGAGCCAGGGGTTGCCTTTGCCGGTGGTGGCGGGTTTGTTCTTGCCGGCGGACTGGTTGGCGCGGGGCGCGAACCGGGCCCAGGAAGCCAGGTGCGCGGCGGTCGGGAAGACGGTCATGTCCACGCCGAGTTCGGCGATGAGTTCCTGGGCGCAGGTGACGCCGATGCCGGTGACCTCGTCGAGCTGGTTGACCTGAGCATCGTAGGGGCGGATCGCGGCTTCGATCGCGGTGCTCACCTCGGCGATGTCGGCGGTCATGGCATCGACACGGTCGAGCATCTTGGCGCACAACAGCGCGTGGTGCTCCTGGAAATGACCGGTCAACGCCTCCCGCAGCTGACTGATCTTCGAACGCAGCCGGCCGCGGGCCAGTTCCGCCAGAACCTGGGGGTCACGTTGCCCGGCGATCAACGCGGCCAGGATGGCCCGCCCGGAGACCCCGAACATGTCGGAAGCGACCACCGACAGCTTCATCTGCGCGTCCTCCAGGAGCTTCTCCAGCCGCTGCTTCTCCCGGGTCCGGTCCCGGATCAATGAGCGCCGATAGCGGGTGAGGTCCCGTAGCCGGCGGATCGGCTTGGGTGGTACGAAGCTGGGTGCGCACATGCCTCGCTCGAGGACCTTGGCCAGCCAGACCGCGTCGAGCTTGTCGGTCTTGGGCCGGCCGGGCACGTTCTTCACGTGTGTGGCGTTGAGCAACCAGCACTGGAACCCCTCGGCTTCCAGGAGATAGAACACCGGTTTCCAGTAGTCCGAGGTGGCCTCCATCGCCACCCTGGTCACGCCCAGTTCACGGAGCCGGTCGGCCAGGCGCAGCAGCGCACCGGTGGTCGTGGCGTACTCGGCCACCTCCTGCCGACGCCTGCCCGCAGTGCGTTCGTTCGGCACCCGGATACATGCCATCAGACTGGCTTTGCCGATATCCAGCGCGGCGACCCGCTCCACAAGCTGGACAGTTTCGTCGGTTGCTTCCATCCCCTTGCTCCTCGTCATGCACCACGCGGACACCTATCAGGTGGCTGCCCGCGGGGCCGAGGGACAACAAAGAGGCGGACTCGCGTGCTCAAGGCAACAATGCAGGGCCCTGGAACCGGCTCCCAGCGTCAGACTACTTGACGGTCTCATCGAACCAAGCCGCGACGACGTCGGCGGGCAACCACCCCCAATTTTCCACCCCGCCAGGGCGTCCACAAAGGACACAAATGACTACTTGACACAGAGGGGTGCCATGAGCGGATGTCGGACCGAAGGGGATTTTGTCGGTGACGTCAGGTCTCGCCTGTCGGAAAGTTTCGAGCCCACCTCACGTCGGCCGGTCCTTGTGTTCGCGAGTTCCGGACCCACCGCTGTGGCTGCACACTGGAGACGTGATCAGACTGCGGTTGTACAAGGCTCGCGAACGGCAGCGTGTCATCGATCCGGCCGAGCTCGAGGCGGCCTACGCAGCGGTTGATCCAGAGACCAAGCCGGTCTTCGAGCACGACAGAGTGATGGTGTGGGTCAGTGATCGCGACCATTGCAGGGTTGAGCGGCGCGTCCGCTGCCGGGATCTTCACCTGGTTGAGTCCGGCACGGACGTTCTGCCCCGTACTCGTGGCCTGGAGGTATTACGCACGCCCGGTGCGGACTATCGCTGGGTGCACTCGCTGGATTGGCGGTGGGGCGCTGGTGAATACCTCGACCGTGACCGTGTCGACGCGATCGTCGATCGGGCGCTCGACATGGAACCGTGGGCGGGGTCGCCGGAGTGCCCGGTCGGCCTGGTGCACCTGTCCTACCTGATGTGGTTCCACAACGGCGCGATGGCCAACGGCGCCGCCTGGCCGCTGGACTACTGCACCGCCGAGCAGATCGCCGCGTTCATCGCGGCCGCCACCTACTTCGAGCTCGACGCGGTCGCCGACCTGATGAGCCGCCTCGAACCAGATGACGCGCTCAGCCACGAGTACTGGGATCTCAGTGGTCCGTTCGGCGAGGACGCGTCGCTGATCCGCGACGCGCTGCGTTGCAAGCTCGTCGAATCGCCGGGCGACTGGGTTTAGCCGATCCCGATCCCGCGTCACTTCAGCGGGCGGTGCCATTCACCCGACGCAGTCGACTCTCACGACGTACCACGAAGACCCGGTCGCGGGCTTCTGGAGTTCAGTCCTCAGGACCGCCGGGGCCGAACGCCTCCTCGAGCATCTCCGCACACTCGGCGTCGGTCGCGCCGCGCCACACGCCGGTCACCGGGTCCTGTACCAGCCACGGCTGGTACAGCGTGCCCTCCGCCCACTTCAAGAACCAGTCAACGACCGTCATGTGCTGCGGGAACGTGGATGACACACCGTCCGGGGCCGGGTTCGGGTCGCAGCCCCAGACCTGGCCGTCGGCGAGGTCCAGTTCGCTGCTGATCCCGCAGCCCCAGTCACACAGGATCAGGACACCGCCCTTGAGCCCGCTCAGCGCGTCGATGCTGCCTGCCCGGTGCCCGTCTCGGAGGCCGAGCAGGCCGTAACCAGGGCCGAACCCGCCGTTGCCCACTTCCAGGTAGAGCCGGCGCAGCAGCGACGGCAGCGGCCGTCCGGCCAGTTCCTCCGCCTCCGCGACCACGGCAGGCGATGCCGGCCGCAGCGGCGCCGGCTTGCCGGCGGACATCCCGTCGATGTACCCACCGGCGGCGATCCGCCGGACCACCGCCTCGAAGGCCAGCTCTTCCCGCGACGACATGCCACGCAGCGTAGCCGCCAGTGATTCCTGCCCGCGGGCGGCGGAGCGCCACGTGTGACAGATAGACGGGCCGTATGCTCCGAACTCAATTGGACTGCACTGCACCCACGACGGTGTCCTCGGCGTCTACGCCGGATGGCCGATCAACTACGCCCCACAGCGCACCTGTTCGATCAGGTCTGAGCAATCGTCGCCCGCACGGCGTCCCCGGTTGCGTTCACGGCGATGCCCGGCCTTCCGGGCGATCAGCGCGATATGCCACGTACTCGCGGATCCTGGCGGTCGCCGCATCGATCTCGGCGATGACATTCGTGTCGGTTGTCGCGGCGCGGGCGGTGTCGAGCAGGCGCAGAGGTGCGTAGCTGGCCATCCACGCCTCGATGCATCGGGACTCATCGGGCACCGGCACCACATAACCCGCGACGAACGACGCCAAGTGCCGCGCGGCGGCCAGAGAGGGCCCGGCGGACCAGATTTCGAGGTACGGCTGCGGATCCTCGCCGAGCCCACTCAGCGCCACGACCATGTCCTCCGCGGCCATCGCGGTGGGCCAGGCCGCCAAGAAGTCTTGCCACAGCGCGAACCGGAAGGACTCGACGACAGCCCGATCTTCCGCCGGCCAGCCGGCTACGGCCATCTTCAGGCGGCCGAACGTCGTGTCCAGCAGTGTGGGGTCATCGAACGCGCCGAGCGCGAACAGCTCCAGGATCCGCGGCGCGAAATGCAGCCAGTCGCGATCGTCGCCCCACGTCCCGCCAGCCTTCCACGCAATCCGGCGCAGCTGCTCGGCCGTCAGCTTCCCCCCAGCGGGACCTCGCACAGCACGCGGACTTCGTCCTCGTCCACACAGTGCCGGCAGTACGATATGTCCGGGTTCAACGGGTACCGGGCACAGATCCGGTACAGCGTGGTCAGTACCTGACGCAAATCCGGCTGCATGCGCTACCCCGTCCCACCTTGCGCCCTGACTCATTCAACAAAGGATCGACCGGTTCAGCGCCTGCAGCGCCGCACGGGCGGACGCCGGTTGCCGGTCCATTCTCACAGCGCTACGCCAGCTGGTACGTGAAGCGGTCGGTCCAGCCGTACGCAACGTCCTCGGCTGCGGCCGCCCGCAGGACGTCTTCAATTCGCTTGAACGCCCGTGATCCCATTGCGGCACGACTCGCGCGGGCGGCGTTCCAGACGAGGCGCACCGGCCGCTGAACGTCCTTGCTCAGCCGGTCCCACAACGCGTCCAGGTTGGCTCCGTAGTACGGGCCGAAATTCAGTAGCGCTGCCGCTTGCCGGTGGAAGTCGGCCTCGCTGTGGATCCGATTCCCGTCGAGTTCCACGCGCACCACCCGACAGTAGTGCACCATCTTGAGGACGGTCGCGCGAGAGCTGCGGCAGACGTGCGCTTGTGGCTGAGGCACCTAACTTCGCCAGAACCGGGCGACCTCCGAGGGCATGTGCGTTTTCATCGTTACGGTGGCGATCGCGGCGTGAACCATGCTTGATTCTCTCCGACGCCCGTACCCCCGGCAGACGCCGAGCCATTACTACAGAGCGTAACGATCCGGATGTCGGTACCGATGCTCATAGGACGGCGGCGATGCGGGACAGAGCGGTCGCACAGGCGTCCCGCCATAGATCGTCCATGTGGCCGTCGATGTGGTCGGGCCTCCGCGATGCGGTGAGTGCGTCCTGGAGCATGGGTACGGCGACCGCGGCGGGCGCGCCGATCAGGCCCAAGCACCGCACGGCTTCCACGCCTCGTGCGCTGGGCTGGGCGAGCTGTAGCAATGCCGGGACGGTGCTGGCGGCGTCGCCGGTGACGTGCCAGTACGCTTCGGCGGCCCGCACGGCGGTATCGGCTCGGCCGTTGGTGAAGGTGGGCGGCAGTGCCGGGATCGGGCCGGTGAACAGCGGACGCAGGAGCGGGGCGAGCTCGGACGCCGCTGGGCCGGCCAGGGCCAGCACGGCGACGGCCTGTTTGCAGCCGCGGGCGGTGCTGGCGAGCTCGCCGCGAGCCGCGTCGAGCGGGCCGTCCGGCGGGCCGCCGACCTGCAGGATGGCGGCGGCTGCGGCGAGACGGACCTGGCAATCCTCGTGCTCCAGCAACGCGGTGAGGTCCGGCAGCGCTGCGGCGGCGGCTGGTCCGATTCCGCCCAGCGCCTCGGCGGAAACCAGGGGGCGCTCACGCAGCTGAGCGTGTACGAGCGGCACTAGCTCGTCGGCTTCGGCCTGCATGCGCACCGCAGCGCGGATCAGCCGGTCCCGGTCCTCGCCATGAGGCTGACGCCGGACCGCGTCGGCAACCGCGGTGCGGCAGGCCGTCGCCCACGGGCCGAGGCGGGCGATTACGCACGCAATGACGTACCGGTCGATCCAGCGGCGGTACAAAGCGAGGTCGTCGGGGCAGTCGCCGGCGGCCGGGCGCAGGCCCGCGTGGAACTCCGCGTCCGCGCGCTCCTGACCGACCGACGCCGGCCGTCGCTCGGTGCCGGCCGACTGTATGTCCACGAGCGCGGCGAGGATGGTGTCGTCGTCCGCAAGCTCTTCGACGTCGTCCGTCATCATCCGGGCCAACAGTGTGTCGGCCCGCGGATCCTCGAGCCGGGCGAGCGTCGACAGTGCCGGCCGGCACGACGGGTCCCGCTCCAGCAGGGCCCACAGTGCGTCGGCCGCCGCGGCTGCGACCCGCCCGGCGTCCTCGAGGCGCATCGCGGACCAGTAGCGCACGGTCGCGTCCGGATCACGCAAGGCGCCGGCGAGGACCGGCACGAGCGCGGCCGCGGCGGGTCGCCAGGCCCTCAGCGGCACGCTCGCCGCATAGGCCGCCGCGGCCCGCACTTCCGCGTCGGGGTGTCCCAGCCACCCGGCGAGCAGCCGAACCTGCACCGGCCAGTCCAGGCCGGCGCCGCCGATGATCCAGGCGAGCGGTTCATCGATGGGCCAGGGCAGCCGTGCCACGTCACCGAGAGCAGCCGGCGCGTCCCGCTCCAGGACGTTCGTAGCTCGGGCAGCCATCGCGGCCACGACTCGGGGCAGCGGCGCGGGATCAACCAGATACGCGGGGTCCTGTACACCCCGCCACGCCAGGGCGAGCACGGCCGCGGCCCGTACGAACGTACTGGGGTCGGCCACGGCGGTCCTTCGCAGGCCCGCCGTGGAGTCCTCGGTCGCGCCGACGGCGGTCAGCATCGACACGACGGCGGTCCGCACGTCCTCGTCCGCCGCCGTGGCCAGCAGCCGCAGGTAGACCGGCATCCCGGCCGCCACCGCTTCCCGCGCCGCCGCGGCCCACACCAGCTCCTGCTCCTCCTGGGCGTGCAACTCGCCGGCGTCCTGGCCGAACTCCTCCTCCAGCAGCGCACCGTGCACCGCCATGAACGAGGTGCCGCCCGCGATCGAGGCGAGCAGCCCCAACACCCCGCGCACGTCGGCGGCGGGTGCGTCAAGAATCTCAACTAGGAAGGGCACGGCAAAACGCGTCGCCTCATACAGCGTGCCCTGATGGATGACATTGCCGAACAGCTCCCAGAGCGCCTCCGAACTACCGTCAGCCAGGCCCCGCAGCAGCTCGGGCACATCGTCGGCGACACCATACGCATGGGTCAGCTCCGCCCACGCCACCCCGTCGAGATCCTTCAGCACGGGCCGGACGCTACACGTGCGGTACGACAGAAATCCGCGGTCGATACACGTTGGCGCTGCACACCGACCAGCGGCGGATCTGGATGCACCGCCAGACACCGGCACGGCTTCAGTTGATGCGGCGCGGCATGTACCCGAGTACGAGATGATCCATCGCCTGCGGCATGCGGCCGAACGTGGCGAGTTCGTCGACGACCACGTAGACCTCCTCGTGCTCATCCATGCCCAGCCAGGCGCAAGCGCAGGTGTTCCCGGCCAGCTCGCCGACCGGGGCGATGCTGCGTCCGATGTGCTCGCCCCACGCGATTTCTTGTATGTCAAGGATTGGGTTGGAGGTTGGCCCAGGCGGTGGCTTCGTCGTAGGTGGTGCCGGTTTTGAGGCAGCCGTGGAGGATGCCGACGAGGCGGTTGCTGAGTTGGCGGAGGGCGGCTTGGTGGCCGGTGCCGCGCTGGCGGAGGGCTTGGTAGTAGGCGCGGGCGCCGGGTGAGCCGCGCATGGCGCAGAAGGCCCATTGGTGCACGGCGTCGCCGAGGCGCCGGTTGCGGGCGTAGCGGGCGAGTACGACGCGGCGGCTGCCGGAGGCGCGGGTGATCGGTGAGGTGCTGGCGTAGTTGCGGCGGGCCTTGCTGTCGGTGTAGCGGTGGGGGTCGTCGCCGAACTCGCCGAGGACCCGGGCGCCGAGTACTGGTCCGAGTCCGGGCAGGCTCAGGTAGCGTTCAGCGTCCCGGTGCCGGCCAAGATGGTCGGCCACCACTTGCCCGAGTTCGGCGATCTCGATGTTGAGAATGTTGATGAGCTGGACCTGGCTGGACACGATCGCCGCGTAGGCGTGCTGGACCGGCCCGGGTTGGCGGAGCTGGTCCCGGCGCAGCGTCTGCTGGATCATGTCGGCCTTGGCGTCGAGGTTGCGGCGGCCGGCGCGGCGTAGCGCGGCGGCAATGGTCAGCCGCGGGAGCTGGGCGGCCCGGTCCGGGTCGGGTGCGCGGTCCAGCAGTTCGAGCGCGTCGCTGGCGGTGAGGTCGTCGAAGGCTTGCAGGGCGGCGGGGAAGAACTCCCGCAGCGCGGCGCGCAGCCGCAGCACCTGGCGGGTGCGGTCCCAGATCAGGTTCTGGTGGACGCGGGCGACGAGCTTGACCGCCTCGGCGGCTGTCCCCGGCGACCGCCCGGTGGTGGGCGTGGTCCAGGCGGACGATCTCGGCCAGGACGTGCGCGCCGCCGGCGTCGGACTTGGCGCCGGAGGTGGAGTGTCGTTCCCGGTACCGGGCCACCGACATCGGATTGATCGCGTAGACGCGGTACCCGGCGCCGCGCAGCGCCTGCACCCAGGCGCCGCGGTCGCTCTCGATCCCGACCCGGATCCGGCCGGCGGCCTGCGCCGGGTCGAGCTGTGCCCACGATGCCGGCATCGACTCGGCGATCAGCGCGTGCAACCGGGTGATGCCCTCCAGGCCCTCGGGCAGCCGTGCCCGGGCCAGGCGCCGGCCGCCGTCACCCTGGATCTCGATGTCGTGGTGGTCCTCGGCCCAGTCGTCACCGATCCAGATCAGCTCTTCCAAGTCGTCCTCCTCCACTGTGGACACCACGGTCGAAGCGCGGAGGAGACAGCAGCGATCTCATAGTCCAGTGCTCACCAGCCATCGGGCCGGGGCACGTCATCCCATCAGCTGTTACATCTCCTCACGACCAGCGGGCGTACGGTCTGCCGCAAGACCTCACCAGGGTCAGATCCGAAGAGTGCTGACCCGCCGGCCGCTCCAGAGTCATCCTGCATCCGCAGGCTGACAAGAACCTATGAGATCCGGATGGTGGCCAGCGAACTCGGTTGCCGCTCTGTCGATGCCTGTGACACGGTGCAGATCCCCGACCCCCGCTCCGAGGCCCAGATGACGATCTACTTCTACGGTGCCGACGAGGTTCCGTACGGCTGCTTCTCCAACTTCTCCGGCCACGGCTTTGACCTCGACGGCCACTGGCGGACGACCTCCGAGCACTATTTCCAGGCCCAGAAGTTCCCCGGTACCCGCCACGCCGAACTCATCCGGCGGACGGCGACCCCGTTGCGGGCCGCCGAGCTGGGCCGCGACCGGTATCGGCCGCTGCGCCGCGACTGGGAACGGGTCAAAAACGACGTGATGCGGCGGGCCGTGACGGCCAAGTTCACCGCCCACGCCGACATCCGCGCCATCCTGTTGGACACCGGCGACGAGGAGATCGTCGAGGACACCAGCACTGACCACTACTGGGGACGCGGCCGCAGTGGCACCGGCAAGAACATGCTCGGACGGATCTTGATGCGCACCCGCACCCAGCTACGCGCCGACCTCACCCAGAACGCCAACACCCAGGGCCGCCGACAGCGGCGATAGCACTGAGCACAACCATCGCGAACGCGCTGTCCGCGGCATGAGCGGAAGTTTCAATGGTCCCGTGACGGCGCCGCACCGAGCACGTCGCATGATGTGAAGGTGTCGACAGGCGAGTACGACGGCTACGAGCGGATCGGTCTGCGGGAACACCTGACTCGCCTGCTTGCCGAGTACGACCTCGATGAAGAGGATCTCGGCGGCAGCGGTCGCATGCGCACACTGCCGCCAGGTGTCGCCCACGCCGGCGAGATCGAATATCTCGTGCATCGGTCGGTCCTTCGCCCGCACGGCGCGTTCCCCTGCGCCGGTGACGATGAAGCTCGCGAATTCTGTGAGGACGTAGCCGACGAGATGGTGCGAGCCTTCGGCATTTCCCGGGCTGAGGCGGTAGCGCGTATCAATCGGCAGTGGTCTGAGCCGGGGAGTCCGGACGGTGATGTTCCTCGTGTATGGATCGTCGGCAACAGCCTGATCTACCACGACGAACCCGCCGATTGGGCTACGGGGATCTATTACGGATTCACTGGCCGCTGGTGGGACTCGGGTGGTGATCGGCAGCCTTTACCACCGCCGGGCTCATGATCCGCTGGTCTTGAGGTTGATGCCGGGAACATCCGCTCATCGGCATCCGGACCAGCGCTGGCCGTACGGAGCGTGAGGGTCGTCCTGAGCGCCGCGCACGAAGCGCGGCAGATCCGGAGCCCCGCTGATGCAGGCCACAGGCTCGTCTGTCAGCGTTGTTACGCTCGTGACCGTGCCAGTCTTCGGTTGCCGCGTCTGCCGCGTGGCGATCACCGGCGACCTGACCTTGCGTTAGTGCCCGCTGGTGCGGCCGCCGTCGACCGGCCAGCGTGGCCTGAGGCCGTCAACGATGCCCACGGGCTGGTACGCGATCGACCCCGAGCCATTCGGCGCACCACTCGTGCCCGCTGCCGACCAGGAAACGTACGGGACGGTCGTGCCTTGTCTGAGCGTGAACGTCGATGGCGTTGAAATGACATCAGCCGGCCTTAGTACGGCAGCCGCCGTTTGAGATGTTGCTGGTCGGAGCTGGTGGACGCGGGGCGGCCACCGCGTGATCGTCTGTGCGTTGTGGACACAACTTCAGATCTTGCGGTGGCCGCTGGTCACAGCGTAGACCCGGCTGCTTGGCGGCGGGTTGTTGGCGGGGTGCTCGACTCGTTCGCGGCACGGTTCGGGCGGGTCGAGCCGCGCAGGACGGCGGCGGCGTTCGCGACTGGGCTGCTGTCCGACGTGGAGGTCAAGACGTGCTGGCAGTTGGTTGAGCAGGCCGGTCATGCCCGGCCGGATGCGATGCAGCGGTTGTTGTATCGGGCGGTGTGGGACGCCGACGCGGTCCGCGACGACCTGCGTGCGCTGATCGTGCAGCGGCTCGGCGATCCGGACGCGGTCCTGGTCGTGGATGAGACCGGGGACCTGAAGAAGGGCACCCATACGGTCGGTGTGCAGCGGCAGTACACCGGCACCGCGGGCCGCATTGAGAACGCGCAGGTCGGTGTGTTCCTTGCCTACGCTTCCCGGCACGGGCACACCCTTGGCTGACCGGCGGGTTTACCTGCCGGCGTCGTGGACCGGAGACCCGGACCGCTGCCGCGACGCCGGCGTGCCCGACGACGTCGGGTTCGCGTCCCACTCGGAACTCGCCGCCGAACCGCGAAGGCGCCGAAGCCTCGGACATCGATCGATCGATCAGATGTCCGAGGCTTCGTGCGATGCAATTCCGTCTTGTTGAACGATCAGTTCACCAAGAATGAGATATTTGCTCGGGCATTCAGTTGCGCACCTGGTAGCCGTAATAGCTCGCTAGGTAGGGAGTGCCCCAGAAGTTGGAACCGCAGTCCGTGTAACTGGTCTGGCCCGGGTTCTTCCACGAGCCGTAAACTTGCTTTCCGCCGTCCTTCAAGCACCACAGCGAGGCTCGGTGCTGTCCAGTGCCGCTACTGCAGCCACCGGACGTCCCGACGAGATTGCTGCCCCAGTAGACGGGCCCATAGCTGCAGTTCGTCGGCGCCGCAGCCGCTGGGCTACTGGCGACCGCGGTCGCGGCCATTGCCACGACCATCACAACCATCACTCGCAGAGATTGCCGGCTGGCCCTCGAAGGCATTCGATTTGAACGAAGCCGATTGAACACATTTCCCCCAATGCGTCAGGCCCTTCAGTTGAAGCCACTCTATGCGAGGCTGGGATGTCGTGCAACAAGCAGCGGGCCTACGCCGACCTCGATCTGTCAGAAGGTTTTGATCCCTCGACGTCGCGCTGACATGCGGGATGTGCCGCAACGGCGGCGACCAATCCGTTGTTCCGTGGGTGTTCGGCGGGTGCTCCGTCGCCCATGGACTCGATAACACCGATCGCGTTCACGCGGAACGTACCGGCGCCAAGCAATCAGCAGAGTCGGACGAAACGCAACATCGGCGTCCTAAACGACGCGGGCGAGCCGCCTAGTACGGCAGCCGCCGTTTGGGATCATGGTTGAAGCTCGAGGCTGAGTCGTCGTGCGTAATGGGCGCGTCGAGCTCGGGCTTGGTGCCGACGTCGCCATTGTGACCAGCGCAGCCGGTGGGCTCGGTCGCGGATCGGCTGGATGACCAACGTGTTGAGCAGGCGGCGGATCTCGTTGACGGTGAGGTCGATCAGATCGGCGGCGGCTGGTGCGTGGGTGGCGGCGTCGGCGGCGCAGATCGTCAGGACGGCGAGTGCGGCCATGGCCAGGGTGGTGAACCGGTGCCAGGAGTTCCAGCGACGGACCTGGTGCTGGTCCAGCCCGACCTGGCTCTTGCCGGCCTGGAAGGACTCGTCGACGCTCCAGCGGCCACCGCAAGATCTGAAGTTGTGTCCACAACGCACAGACGATCACGCGGTGGCCGCCCCGCGTCCACCAGCCCCGACCAGCAACATCTCAAACGGCGGCTGCCGTACTAGGGACACGATCGTCATTCACCCGAGAGATGCGCCATCACTGCTGCGGCATCCGGACCCGGATCGCCACGACGGCGGCTGCTGCGGAAGCCCAGGCACCCGAGGCAAGCGTGGCGTGGCTCAGGTAGTCGGCGCGCGTGCTCGGCGGCAGATCCGAACGCGTGGTCAGGGCGCTTGTCGGCGCCAGCGGTCGCTCTGCGCTCACCACCGTCCACGCCGGCTGCTCGCCGGTACCGGCGCGGAGGAGGACCACGCGAACGTGCCGCGCGCCGTACCCTGCCGTCATGACACCCAGGGTGGTCGCACAGTTCCTCGCGGCAGCGGTGGTGGTGGCCGGTCTGACCGCCTGCACCACCGGCGCGGTGCACCCGGCTGTGCCACTGACTGAGGCCTCGCCCGGCTCCAACGACGTGCTGGTCGGCGCTTGGAGCTCGACCACGGACGGCGCCGCACACATCGAAGGTACGTTCCCCGTCACCCCGCCGCCCGAGATCCCGAGGCCCGATGGGTGGATGTTCTTCTTTCGGGCGCGATGCGCCGGCGACGGCACCGTGTTGTTCCGCGTGAGCGGAACGACTGACTTCACCCAGACACACGAAAGCAAGTGCATCGGCAAGTGGGCCGCTACAGAAACGTTGTACCCGCGTCTCAACGATACGGACCCTAATCTCCTCGGACCCTTCACCATCGCCATCGACCGGTCGCCGGGCGTCACCTTCTGGGACGTCGAGGCCTACGCGAAACGGATCAGCAACCGCTACCCGAAGCCCAGCGCGTCACCGACATAGCGGCGCGACGCCTCCGGCCCGGCACCCGCGGCCAGGCACGTTCGATTTGGTCCATGACCGGCTCGTTACCAGGGCAGCGCGATACCCACACGATGGACGAACGAGGCATCTCAGCCCGGCCAAGGTCACGTGCGCGCTCATCGGCAGATCAGAGCGTGTGATCTTGGATGAACCGGTGTGCGAGAGCTTGAGTCGTCCGCCCCTCGCGGTGTCAGATTGCGCTGGGAGGCAGCGGCGCGGTGAACGCGAACGCGGCGTCGATTGTGGCGGTGAGGGCTGGGCCGTTGGTGGTCTGCCGTTCGGCCCAGGCTGCGAGCGCGGTGGTGAACGCGGTCAGGTCGCGGTGGACACCTTGGAGCAGGTCAGCGAGGTGAGCGCGGGTGAGGGTGATGTGCGGGCCGGACAGGATCGGGGCGTGGTTCTCTGGTGGTCCGGTGTCCTGCCATACGGTGATCCGGTCGCCGATCGACATTGTGGGTGTCGGGTCGTGGCCGAGCCATGGTGGTTCGTTGTCGACGAGGGCGCGGGCCCAGTCGAGCCAGTCCTCCAGGCCGCAGCAGCAACCTGGGGTGATCACGGTGGTGGGGTCCGTCAGGATCAGCCCGCCCGGCGCGATCAGGTGTTCCGCTGTGGCCAGCTTGCCGGGCGGGATGTTGTTGTAGCCGGCGACGACTGCGGCGAACAGCCCGATCTCGAGGTCGCCGCAGGTGCCGTCGAGGGTGAGCCAGGCGCCGGGTTCGCGGGTGGCGACGGGCCACGGCACAGGATCCGGTGCCCTGAAGGGGGTCTCCAGGACCGCCCGCAACGTCATGGCCACCCGTCGATTCTGTGTTGCGGCAAGGGCTGCTGTCATCCGTCAGCGGCGGACAGCATGGCCTGACCTTCAATCTTTCGCGCGGGCGACAGCGCGTCGTCCTCCCTGGCGGTCGCTCAAGCGCGGCATGAGCGGATGCCAAGATTGCTCGATTCCCGAGCCGTGCTGACGTGATGTTGCGGGCGCCGGAGCCGATGGCCTCGGACCATGACGCAGATGAGATGTCCGACCGGACGGTACGTCGCTGCGGGACGTTTGACAGGAACGGCGTCGGCGTCTGCGGGGAGTTCAGCTGCGCCAGCGGTACACCATTGCGTTCTCGTCGTTCCGGCAGGCGTCGAGAAGCCGCTCGGCGCGTTCTCGCAATGTCGTGGTGTCGGCGTTCGGGCGATGCCTGGCGGCCCAGATGTCGGCCTCGATCGCGATTGCGGCGCGTTCCCATTCTTGTTCCGGGCCGAAGACTCCGCTGTCCGCTGCCTTGCGGCTGTCGCGGTAGATCCTGCGTCCCAACGCCTGCCGTGCCAGGCCACTGGAACCGACGATTGCGCACCAGGGCGGCTGCTCAAGGTCGATGAAGGTTGGGCTTGGTTCGGCGGCCTCGGGCAGACCGAGCGCCGGCAGCAGTTCGAACGGCAGCTCATGGCCCCAGCCGGAACTGCCGCGATAGTCGTAGGCCGCGATGGCCCGGACCTGCTCCGGGACAGGAGTCAGCCCGGCGCTGCGGGCCCACTGCTCAAGATCGGCGCCGACGGCTTCCCTCGTTCGCGCCGCCGCCTGAGGGCGATGCCGATACGAGCACGGAGCCTCGTCAACGGGCAGATAGAACGACGTGGTCCAACCCTCGGACGTCCGCCCATGGACGCCGATACAGTCACCGGCGTTCACATATGCGGCGAGCACGCCGTCACCGGTGGCGGCGACAAACCGTTCGCCGGCGGCAACGAAGTCCTGTGGGTCCCCGATGGCCCGAGTCTCCAGCAGCTGCCATCCACCGCCGAGCTCGTACAGATGCTCATGCTGATACCCGAAACCGAGCGTCGCCTCCTCGGCGGCGAGGAGACGGTCGGACCGCGCCAGCACGAACGTCCCGAAGAAACCCACTGGCGCACGGTACGCCAAGAACGCAGCAACGACCGCCGCCACGCGCGTGGCATCCGACACGACCAGCAACAAGGCTCTGTGTCCCAGTCACTCGGTGTCGCAACAGACCGCGCGCCGACGAGCGCGGTCAGCGGGAGATGAGGATGTCGGACCGGAGGGGATTTGAACCCCCGGTGGGGCATGGCACGCCAGCGGCCCCACGCGCCTTCAACCGGGACGGGTGTTCCGGTGTCAGCTGTTGCGGTAGTAGTCGTCGAGGTCGGCGGCGAAGCGGCCGGCCTCGTAACCCTCCGCCAGGCTGCTGACGTAGCGGAGCGCCTCGCTGGCCTCGTCGATGCCCAGGGCCACCAGGTACCACCGCGTCGGAAGAACGCCGGCGCCCAGCATGAGCTCCCCGTCGATGGCGCCGGTCGCATCCATGCTGGTCCGGCGGGCCCGGTACACCAACAGGGCATCCTCGACGGCGCCACCGTGCCAGAGTTGCGCGGCGCAGATCCGCATCAGGGACGTGTTGCCCGGCACGCCGCCTCGTCCGGCAGAGAAATCTGACTCATGCCGGGTCTCACGGACGATTGTCGCCCGGGCCGCGGGCAGCATTTCCGCGGCGACGCGCAGGCCATGGGAGGCCAGGTACTCGTCGGCCTCCCGTTCGTACCGGTCGTAGATGTCAGGGTCCGCGTCGTACGTGGGTCGAAGCTCGGCTTCCATGACATCCATCGTCGACCGCCGGTGCCGACACCCGTATCCCCCCGCACCGGCCGAGCGTGAGCGGCTCGACCGTCGCGGCGTCCAAATCGATGACGGCGCGGGTGCCGGAGAGGGGTTACGTAGGCAACCGCCAGGGGTGGTCGCCACATAGATGAGGGTTGTGATCGATATTTGGCTATGGGATGGTGACCTGCCAGGGGTAAGAGGCGGGAGACGAGATGCATCGGGTCGGGTTGGTGGGTGCGGCCGTCATCATCGTTGCGCTTGTCGGCGCGTCGCCGGCTGCCGCAGCGCCACCGGACGTTGATTCGTCACGGCTGGAGCGGCTGGTGACGGTGGATGGCATCACCGATCATCAGCGGGCGCTGCAGCGCATCGCCGACCGCAACGGTGGCACGCGCGCCACGCGGACGCCCGGCTACACCGCGTCGGCGGCCTACGTGAAGGCCACGCTGGAAAGGGCCGGCTACAACGTCCACTACGAGATGTTCAACATGCCGGAGTGGCATGAAAACGCGGCGCCCGCGCTTCGGCAGGTCTCGCCGACCGGCAGGGCCTATGTCGCGGGCGGCGCCGGGGACGACGACTCGCCGTCGGTCGACTTCATCGCGTTCGAGCACACGCCGACCAAGGCGCTGACGAACGTCAAGGTCGTCCCGACCGACGACGTCGTGATCCCGAGCCCCGGCGGATCGACCTCCGGCTGTGAGCTGTCGGATTTTCCCGCGGCCACCAGCGGCGCCGTCTCGCTGATCCAGCGGGGCACCTGCTCGTTCACTTCTAAGCTGGAGAACGCCGTGCAGGCGGGCGCCATCGGGGTGATCCTGTTCAACGAGGGTGACACGGCGGCCCGCAGCAACGCCCTGTTCCGCGCGGCGCCGTTCGACTACCCGCTGCCGGCGGTGGCGTCGAGCTTCGCCGTCGGTCAGGAGCTTTACAACGCGTACAAGGCGGGCCAGAACCCGACCGTCGACCTCGCGACCAACGGTGTCGACGAGCAGAGGCTGTATCCGAACGTGGTGGCCGAGACCAAGCGCGGGGACGCGAACCACATGGTGCTGCTCGGCGCCCATCTGGATTCGGTGACCGCGGGTCCGGGCATCAACGACGACGGGTCAGGCACGGCGTTCCAGCTCGAGCTCGCCGAGCAGCTCGCCAAGGCGGGCACGCCGCGCAACAAGATCCGCTTCCTGTGGTTCGGTGGCGAGGAGGACGGCCTGGTCGGCTCGCAGTATTACGCGGCCCACCTGTCCGACCGCGAGGTCGCGCGAACGGACATGATGCTCGACACCGACATGATCTCGTCGCCGAACTTCGCGCGGCTCGTCTATGACGGCGACGGCTCGACGTTCGGCTCCGAGAACGCCGGACCCGAGGGTTCCGGCCTGATCGAGCGGGTGCTCACCGGCTACTGGGCCAAGCGCGGGATGGTCAGCGAGCCGATCCCGTTCGACGGCCGCTCGGACTACGTCGGCTTCATCAACCGCGGCATTCCGGCGGGCGGCGTGTTCGCCGGGGCCGAGGCACCCAAGACCGCCGAGCAGGTCGCCAAGTACGGTGGCGTCCTGGGCGAGCAGCTCGACCCGTGCTACCACGAGGACTGCGACACGTACACGACCGTCACAAAGCAGCCGCCCGCCTCGACGATGGAGACGTACGCCGCGAACCCAGCGCTCGCACAACAACAGGCCAACAGCCTCCGCGGCAACGCGCTACGTTCGCTGTACCAGTTCAAGAACACGCTCGTGCACGCCGTCTGGTACTTCGCGAGTGCCAAGAACGCCTTCCCGCCGAAGGTGAACGCAGCGAACGCCAAGAAGGCCGCAACCAGCCACGAGCGCCCCGGCGACCGCTGAGAGGTTCGAAACGATCGCTGCCCCGGCTTGGACGCCGGGGCAGCGGCGCGCCCTGCCGCCGGCAAGTCCGGATGCCAAGGGCAGTGAAGCAGGGTATGCGGCGCAAGGGTGTCCTGCGTGCGCTCTGGGCGGCGGTCGCGGTTCAGACTTTGCGGGCGCGCATCACGAAGACGCTGGGCATGAAGTGGCGGATAGGGTTGCCGTCCGCCTCGGTCCGTCGATCCTCATAGAACCCGTCGATGGTGAAGCCGGCGGCTATGACGCCGCCTATCTGGGCTTCCATCGTATGGCTGAAGTGGAACGGTCCGTTTTCCTGCCGCCGCCGTTGGCGTGCCTCGGGGCTGAGGCTGTCGATCTCGCTGTACGGCAGCGGGTTCTTGACGACGAAGACACCGTGGTCGTCCAGCGCGTCGCTGTCGAACACGAACTCGTCCGGGTTGAGAAAGCCGCTGATCAGGGCGCCGCCGTCGACCAGGACGCGATGGCACTCGGCCCAGACCGGGGTGAGGTCGGGCACGAACAGCGTCGAGACGGGATTGATCAGCAGATCGAAGCCCTGATCGGGAAGGGCGCTCAGATCTGCCATGTCGGCCTGCACAGTGGCGATCTCAAGACCGTCACGGTCGGCGACGAACCGGTCCTGGTCGAGTTGGCGGGAGGACAGGTCGACAACGGTGACGGCGGCGCCGGCAGCGGCCAGGATCGGCGCCTGTTGCCCGCCACCCGAAGCCAGGCAGAGCACCCGAGCCCCGGCGAGTGGTTCAAGCCAGTGTCTCGGCACTGGCCGCTGCTCGCTGACGGTCAGTGACCAGTCGCCTCGTCGAGCCGCGGCCACGCGCGCGGAGGAGACGATGTGGGTGTACGGGTTGTCGCCACGGTCGACGGCATGGTCCCACGCCTGTTGGTTGATGTCCTGGACGCGGTCTTGGGCTGTCACCGGGCTCTCCTTCGCAGCGATGACGTGGGGCAAGGGTGGCACGGAAGGCGGCCGGCCACACCCGATTTCACGCATACCGAAGGCAGCCGGTTCAACACCGACACAATGGCCGAGCACCCGGACCTCCCACCAGTTCATCGGCATGAGTCGAGCGCCCTCGTCCACAATGGTGGCGTGCCGGCTTACGTCTACAAGGTCACCAAGCGGGATCCGATGACTCACTGGTACGACGACTATGAGCGCAGCGATCACGGAGCAGTGGAGTCTGCCTATCTCGCCGCGGTCGCCGCGTTCGGCCGGGAAACCGGGATCGCCCGACTCGCCATCCGCGAGCCGCAGGTGGTGGGCTGGGTCAACTTCGGGCTCGATCCACCGGTTGAGGGCGACGGCCTCACCGGGCTGTTCCCGCCCGACCTCGCCGGCTTTCACGACGGGGCGCAGATCGACCTGGCCGTCGGACTCGAGCTGGTCCGGGTGATGCTGCGGGAGAACGGTGCATGGTGCCGGTTGGAGCTCGACGACCGGTTCCTCGTCCACGTCGGCTACGACCAGTACATGTACGTCGGCAGCGAGGTGCCGTGCCCGGTCGCCGTGGCCGAGGCGCGGAAGCTCGGACTCTTCGTGGAGCCGATCCCGGAGTCGCCGTGGGCGTATGAGTTCGAGGACACCGACGAGCGCCGGCCGGCCGATGACGCGTTTTGGACGGAGGTGGGCGCGCAGGCCGAGGCGCACGGGTCGCTGCTGCTCGAGGCGACGGCTGTCGTCAACCGGCCGGCGTTTCACCGGCTCACCCCCGGTGCCCTCGCCACCGTGCGGGACCAGCTCGCGCCCAGAACGATGCTGGCAGTCTGGCCGGACCTGTCCTCCGACGTCGGCGCGGTCCTGGGCGATCTGCCCGGCGGCCTGTTCACGATGGTCTGGCAGGACCAGCAGGGCCGGATCAACCAGCAGGTATGCGATGACCGCCTGCACGACGAGCTGCGCGCCATGGTGTCCGGGGCCCGGGCCGCCACGATCATCTACAGCAACGGCATCGCCATGCTCGCCCGAGCGATCGTTGCCGACCCGGATGGTGTCGTCCGCGCCCGATGGGCATTCCGCGCCGACGGCTGACAGTCCCAGCCGATGCGGCGCGCCGTACCCACCGATGAAGATCACCACGTCGTCGTGGATCAGCACGGCCCGTGCCCCACGGACCGGACCCCGGCGCGAAGGGCCTGACCTCCGTGTCGGTGATCCGGATCAGTGGGAAGCCGGTGTAGTAGTACGCCCAAGTCGTGCGTGCACCGACGTTTCGTTCGTCACTGCCGAGCGAGTTTCGCCGTCGTCTGAGGTGTGCAGCCCGCCGGTGCGTGGCCGCAATCGCTGCGGGCACGGGCTGGTCGTGCAGATCCACGGCCACTCGAGCCGATACTCGCAGAAGACGTCGACCGGCAGGACTCGGCAGCGGTAGCATCCTGGTTCGATGTGGAGCGAAGCAACCCCGCCGACGACGACTCAGGTCCGCGACGCCTTCGGTGTCGAGGTGGGCGAGCTGCGGCCCCACCCGGGCGGGTTCGAAGCGGATGCGTTCACGGACGGGCGCTGGTTCGTGAAACTCTGGCGTCAGCAGCCCGGCAGCGACGCCGGACTTGCGCTGACCGCTGAGCTGGCGGCTCGGGGCATCCCCGTTCCTGCGGCGCAGCGAGCGCTCGACGGCTCGTACACCTCCGAGCACCATGGCCGGCGCTACGCGCTGTTCCCGTTCGTCGACGGCCGCCAGGCAACGTGGAACGACGCCGACGCGATCGCGCGGGCGATGCGTGCCGTGCACGAGATCGCCGACCTCGTCCTACCCCGCACCGATATGGACGAGTGGTGCATCGAGGTGCTGCGCGACCGGCGCGACCACCCGTGGATCGTCGACCGCCGCGACGAGGTCATGGCCAACGTCGACCGGCTCGAAGCGGTGATCGAACGGGCCCGCGCGATCGACGTGCCCCACATCGTGTGCCACCACGACCTGTTCCCTCACAACGTCCTCGTCGACCGCGACGGTCGCGTCGCGACGCTGCTCGACTGGGGTCAGACGATGCTGGCACCGCGCGAGCACGACCTGTTCGCCGCCTTGTGCGGACCCGACCCTGTGCGCTTCCTGCACGCCTACGGCGCGCAGCGACTCGACCTCACCCACCTCGAGTACGCCCGGCTCGCCCGCTCGCTGCACGACCTTGCAGCTCGCATCTACAACGAGGTCGACCTGGACGGCGTCAACACGTGGGGTTTCGACTTGTTGCGCCGAGTGGACGCCGACCTCGCGCTCGCCCGACCATTTTGCGACCGCTGAGGCCGCCCGATGCGCCGATCGACGAGATTACGGCGCGACCGACGCCGGATCACGTCGATCCGCGCTTCAGCGTCGGGACGGACTCCATCGCCTCGGCCAGCCGACCAAGCTTGCTTGCGGGGAGGTATGTGGTCGACGACGCATGCTAGACACTTGCGCGGCAACTATCCGGGATCCTCGGCCGCGACTTGCCCCGGCCTGGCGAACCCCCATGCCGCGAACAAGGCGCACTACCGCCCTTGCGTGCGCTCCTTCGTCCAAGCTCTCGCAGCGACACGCCCGGACGTGTTGGTGCCGAAACCGCCACGCTGAACGCGGCCCGCGAGAAACCGGCCCGGCTCGATCAGTTGCGCGCTCCAAGGCCGACCATGTTGGGAATGCCTGGCACGAGTGGCGCTGATGCGTAGCCGAGCCCCAGTATCGCTCTGACATCGGCACACCAGCGGAGGTCGACCGTCTCAACGCCGGGGTCGCGGCATGGAGCGCTCAGTGCGCTGTGCAGCCGGCCGCGGTGGAATAGCGGTGCAGTGAGTGAGGGCTTCGGGATACCGGTCCCGGCGGTGATCGCGCCGAGGCTGCGGCCCCGTGCCGGCAACAGCCGAGACAGCAGCGACAATGGGACGTGGTGGTCGCTCGCACCTACACTCACGCCATGAAGCGAGCGGATGTCGTGTGGTGGGTTCTTCTCGGTACCGGGTTCGCCTTCGCGGTGGCGATGTTCATCGCGATCTTCATCTTCGACGTGACCCCACCGCATCTACTCTTTGCCGCGCTGCCGGCGTTCGCCATTGCGGCGACCCTGTCGCGCAGCTGGCTACGGGACCGGTCGAGCCACCCCCGCAGCCGCTGAACCCGCTCAGGCTCACGCCGGCGGATGGCTGAATCTATTGGGGCCCGGGCCGTACAGCGCGGTCAGCAATTCGGTGTATCCGGCTGCCGTGCCGATACGCTGGCGACGCTCGGGATGGACGAGGCAGTGGTGCATCGTGTGGGCCAGAAACAGCGCGTTGACGGTGTCGGTACGGATCTGTCGCCGGGTCAACGGCAGGCCGTCGACGCGGATGAGATCAGGCCTGGCGTACGTGAGCTGCAGGAACAGCGCCGATGGGGTGATGGCTGGCAGCGAGGCCGTCGTCAAGGCGTCCCACGGGACGGCGAGCGTGCCAAGCACGCTCCGGTCCTGCAGACCGTCCGGCCCTAACCGCACACCGATGCCCTGCCATGCCGCGGTGATGAAAACGACGCTCAACACGACGAGCAAGACGGCAAGGACGACCATCGTGGCGGCCATGAACTGCTCGGCCCGGTCCGGGGACGGCCAGCCGCGCAGCTCGGTGTGCATGTTGACGGTGATGGTGATGAAGGTCGCGCTGAAGAACGCCATGCCGACGGCCTGGTAGACATGGCCCGGCTGGGGCAGGGTACGAAATGCGGACGCCGCGGCATCCACCGTGAACGCCGCCGGCCGCCACCGGCTCACCGCGACCGACGCCAGGAAATTTGCCGTAAGCGCGAGCAAGGACAGCACCACCGAGATCGCGGACCTGATACCGCTGTGCGACGCCGACAGCAGATGCACCCCTACGAACACGCCGGCAAGGGACACCGCACCGCCGAGCACCCAGCGAGGACAACGAGCGGTTCCGGCGAGGATCGCAGAGATCATCCCGGCAGCGTAGGACCCGGCGCGCCCACACGGCAGATCAGCCGATCGGACCCACGGCCGGCGGCCTCTACCCAGCTGTGCGGTGATTGGCGGATGGCGAGGCCTCGACGTCGGGATGAACCCGCCTCCTCCGACCGCCAAGGCCAGCGTTGCGCTCGGAGCTTCAAGAGGGCGTCCTGTGGTCGGGACGCCTGGCTTCTCCTTGTGCAATCGAACCGGGGCCGACCGGAATGCCCGCTGGGTGGACCGATGGCATCACAATGGGGCCGTGATCCCGCCGCCGCTAGCGCCTGACGCTGCCTTGTTTCGTACCTCTGCGGGCCGTGCCGTTGCGGGTTGTGCCGGTATGGCGGTCCTCGTCTGGCTGTTCGGCGGGGTCTTCTACATGGGGCTGGCGATGCTGCTCGGCCGACCGGCCGACCGCACCGTGGACTTCCTCACGCTTCCGCCGTTCTTCTTTATGTTCATCACCGTCATCGGCACGTCGCTTGGGGTGCTGATTCGCGGGCCGCACTGGGTACGGCTGTCCACCGCCGGTTTGGAGATCGGTACGACCAACGCCCGGGCGGTCCTGCTTCCGTGGTCGAACGTGGAGTCTGCGACAGTCCGCGGTCGGTCGGTCTTCGCCCACCTCCACGTCGTCCCGCGTCGAGCGGCGCTCAACTGGTTGCAAGACACGGAGGATCAGCTACCTCTAATGCGCACGCGCGGCGGGCGTAGGGGCTATACCGTGCAGGTCGGGCTGTTCCCGAGCGGCGCCGGAGCGGTTGCGGCCGCACTACGCGCCCGAGGTGTCCCGGAGGCTGACCGTAGGCACGGGCGGGCGAGCCTCCGGTGACTCACGATGCCGCACCCTCGGCGATATCCAGACGACTTTGCCACGGCAATGCGTACACGGCGCCTCACTGAGGCATTCCGCGTAACGGTCGATAACAGAGCGTCGATGTGGCCAGCGGCTGACGGACAGACAAACGCCGGCAAATAGCTGACCTTCCAAGGTCTCCCTTCGTGTGGGTGCCCGGCGTAAACGGACCCGGCGGTCGATGGCCTTGACGGTGGACATCGCCTTCGCCGTTGTCGCGGCATGGCTACAGTACGACGGTGATCGACGCCCCCGCCCCCGCGCCCTCGCCTCGCATCCGCCAGAGCAAAGCCGCGCTCGTACTCGCGAGCGTGAGCCTTGTGATCTCATTAGTCTCTTGTGGCCTGGCGGGCTTCGTCGCGAGTGCTGCCGACATCGACCTGCTGCCGGTGCAGTCCGAGCCCGCGGAGGCGAGCGCGTCCCAGGTGGAGGCGGTGGCGCATGTGACCCTTCCTCCCGGGACGGTGTTTCTCGCCGCCGCCTACAGCAATGGTCTGGAAACCCGCCTTTCGGCGAAGTTCCGCATCCCTCGCACCGGGCTTGACGCTTTCGTCGCCGCCGGGAAGTTCACCGCCCCACTGACACCGGGGCTTCGGGCCATCACAGCGAAGCACAACGTTGGCGGGGGCAACCTCTGGGATCCCGACACCGCTGTATCTGTTTCCGGCATCGAGGAGCAGCAACCCACGACTGACGGCACGTACCGATCGGTGCTGTTCAACCTCGATGCACCAGACGCAATCACCGTTTACCTCCACGCTAGCCGCGGCTGACGGACAGCAGGACGACCTCGATCGCATTGAGTCATTCAGCGCGACGGTGGATGACGCAGTCCAGCCGAGTGTCCGGCCGGATTTGCGACACGCCGCAACCGTTGTGGTGCAGGGAAAAGACGCAGAACCCCGGTATGAAGGTGGTCCCCCTACAGATCAACTTCATAATCGATGGCCTGCCATCATCGCGGAAGCCACGAATTAGACGCGAAGCTGAAACCCACCCAGTTCAAAGAAAACGGAACGATCAGCTGAGCGGACAGCGGCATGAGCGTATGTGCAATCTTGAGAGGTCTGTAGATCTCGATGGCAGCGCCCCGACGTTGTGATCATGAGTCGTCCCGTGCTCGTGGGCGCTCAGGTCGGCGATGTCATGTTGGGGCAAGCCAGCACCAGAGATCGGCAAGTGCAGTTCGGTGGCCACGTGTCGAATCAGGCTCGTTGAGGGTGCCCTGCTGTCCAGCGGTTCAGGACTGGCGCGGTGAGGGTCCGTGCACCCCAGCACATGGTCTGGCCGTGTGTGGCGAAGAGTTGATCTCGGGAGTCGAAGTGGCCGAGGTCGGCGAGGACTGCTGCGGACAGATCGCATGCCGAGCAGGCGCCCGGTGTACTGCTTGCGCCGTCCCAGTCCACGGCAGTGCGCGCCACCGCGTCAAACAGCGTCTCTCCGCCGCTGTTGGTAAAGCCGCCCCCGCTGCCACCGAGTTGCTCGACGGAGCCGAACAGCTCGGTCGTGGAGATCCACTGGCTGTCGAGATGAAACTCGGGCCAGGCTAGCAGCACCTCAGTGGGGACGAGATGGCGTAACCGGGGGAAACGCGGGTACCAGAACCGCCCGTCCACCAACAGCCCTCGGCAGCGGGTGGCGACCCTCATCGCCCGGGCAACCGCTTCCAGCACCGCGAGTCGCTGGCTGCACGATCCACGGCGACGAGTCAACGTTTCGGAGACCGGCTGTTGATCGTCGACGGCGTAGACGGGCCGAACCCGGGCCGCGATCAGGCCGTGCGCTGAACGCAACCGAGTCAACGGATCGATGGCGGGTTCGAGATCGGCCATCAGCTTGAGCACAGGAACGCTGTTCCAGTCGAGGATCCGCGTCGCCGCGGTACTGCCGGCGCTGGTGTTGACGGACGCAGTCCGAGCCTGCCACCAGGGGGTAAGCATCCGGCTGGTCACAAGATCGCGCCAGTTGTACCGCTCTCGGCCGGCCCGGCGAGGAAGGCGACCTGAAGTGCTGAGCACAGCGGCAGCAGGAGGGCAGTGGCGGTCATGTCGCATGGTTCGGATCGAGTTCTACCATGACGAAGCCTCCGATTTGAACTTGTTCAAGTTCGGCGTAACGTATCACTGCGGCGTCGGGTTTGCAGGGAGGACGGCCGGGCGCCACATCGGTGGGAACGGACTTCAACGGCGCAGGCCGTCCGGATGCAGGCGGCCGGGCGAAGCCTTCGATCCCCGGAGCTCCGCGGCCAGACGGTGGCAGAACAGTGAAGGATCGGAGTTGGGGTCGCGCTTTCCTTTGGTCGGGTGCGCTGTCATCGGCTTCTTGAGCGGAAACGCGATCAAGCGTCATTGATGTGGTCGCCGACGAAAGCGTAAGCCGTAATCAGGTTCCGAAGGCCATGCCGTCGATGACACAGACCGGTGGGACCTGACGACGATCGACAGCCGACGCGAGACGATGGACGGCTGTTGGCGAGCCCGGCATGTTGTTGTTCGACCTGCTGCAGGCGTCCGGCTCCAGCCGGTCGCGCTCGACCAGCATTCGCCGGGCGACTGGCCAATGCTGCCTTCGAGGCAGGTCACCCCGACGATGCGGCCCTGTAGATCCCCTCCTCCCACCCGGCACTCACGACTGCCAGCCGCGCCAGGCCGGCGGCATGTGCTTACGATCCGGCGCTGTCGAAGCGGAACGCGTAGTACTCGCTGTCGCGGTTCACGGTGAAGCCGAGTGTTTCCAGCCGGGACAGCTCATCGTCGGTGAACGCTTTGGCGTCGGCCAGGACGAACAGCTGACCGTGTTCGATGTCCAGCGGATAGCCCGGGTTGGCGGGGTGCTGGGCCAGCAGCGTCAGGCCCTCGATCAGGTTGGCCCACGCGGGCGGAGGTACGGTCACCAGGAGCCTCCCGGTCAGGCGTCGATGTGGCGGCACGATCACCATATCGGCGTCCTGCGTGGCCAGGTCACCTCGACCCGATTCGACGCATCGCCAGGCTGACGGTGGCACGATCGTGGTGATCTTGGTGGTGCCGCTCCGGGCGGGGCGGCAGACCTGGCGTTCTGGGTGGTCAGGCGGCCGTCGGTGACGGGTCCAGCGAATCGTCGGAGGGCTGCGCGGGGGCCTGGGCGGTGACCGGTGGACGGAGCAGGCCGGTCGCCCAGGAGGCCGGGGCGGCGATCGCCGAGACCACGATGCCCACGATCACCGGTGCGGAGGCCCCGTGTGTGGCCAGCGCCCAGCCGCCGATGAGGGAGCCGAGGGCGATTCCGGCGTTGATGGCGGAGGCGGGCAGCGTGGCCGCCAGGTCGGCGCCGGGGCCGGACAGGGCGACGATGCGGTACTGCAGCGACGGCACCATGCCGAAGCCGGCGACGCCCCAGACGACCAGCGCCAGGGCGACGAGCAGCGGCACTTCCGCCACGAAGTACAGCAGCACCAGGGCAGCGACGAGGACGACGTTGGTCACCAGAATCGTCCGCGCCGCGTTGCGGTCGGCGAACCGGCCGCCGCCGAAGGCGCCGATCGCGGTCGCGGCGCCGTAGGCCAGCAGGAAGGCGCTGATGAGGGCGCCCGAGATGCCGGTGACCTGGTCGAGGAACGGGGTGATGTACGTCAGGGTGGCGTACGGTCCGGCGAACAGCAGCACGCACAGCCCGAGGAGGGCGAGCACCCGCGGCGCGAACGCGTGCCGGGCCTGGGTCCAGGCGTTGCCCGCGCCGCCGCTGGGAACCGGCGGGATGGCCAGCGTCATGGCGGCGAGGACCAGCACGCCGAGCCCGATGATCGCGAGGTACGCGCCTTCCCAGCTGCTGACCTCGCCGATCAGTGTGCCGATCGGCACGCCGAGCGCGGTGGAGACCGCGAACCCGCCGATGACGGCGGAGAACGCCCGGCCGATCCGCTCCGCCGGGACCATGCTGATGCCGGCGGTGAAGGCGAGGCCGACGAAGAGGCCCTGCAGCGCGCCGGTCACCGCCCGCACGACGACGAACGTGGCGAAGTCGGCCGTGACGACCGCGACCAGGTTGAGCAGCAGCCACCCGGCCAGCGTCGCCCAGAGCAGCGGCCGGCGGGCGAGCTTGATGGTGAGCGCGGTCAGGATCGGCCCTCCGAGGGACAGGCCGAGCGCATAGGCGGTGACGAGGTATCCCGCGGTGCTCGTCGACACGCCGAGGTCTGTGGCGACCGGCTGGAGCACGCCGACGACGACCAGCTCGGCGCTGCCCATCGTGAACGTTCCCAGGAACAGCAGGAGCAGTGCCAGGTTGGTACGTCTGCGGCTGGCCGACGCGGTCTGCGGACTCATGACGTCCCTCTCAGCTCATCCAAGGTGCGGCCGATGTCGAGCCACAGCGTACCGTAGTTAGGGAACGATCCCTAACATTCGCGGTGACTATAGTTTTTCACGGCAGTGGGTGACGGCAAGGGGGCACGATGCGGCGGTCAGGCTCCGAGACCCGCGAGCACCTCCTGCAGGTGGCGCACGATCTGTTCTACTGGCGTGGCATCAGGGCGACCGGGGTCGACATGGTGGCCTCCGAGGCCGGGGTCGCGCCCACCACGCTGTACCGGCTGTTCGGATCCAAGGACGGTCTGGTGGACGCCTACGTCGACCACGTCGACCAGGGCTACCGCGCGTGGTTCACCGCCGCCACCGAACCGGGTGAGCAGCCACCGCGGCAGCAGATCCTCGACCTGTTCGACAAGATCTTCGAATCCCTCCAGCCCGACACGTGCCGCGGGTGCGCGTTCCTGATCGCCATCGGCGAGTTCCCCGACGAGGATGTGCCGGCCCACCGCCGGGCGGTGGCCACGAAGACCTGGGTCCGCGAGCGACTGCACGGGCTGGTCCGGCACCTGGCCGAGGTCGAGCCCGTCGACGACCCCGACGCGCTCGCCGACCGCCTGGCCCTGATCGCCGAAGGGATGAACGCGTCGGTGCAGGCCCTGGGCATCGACGGCCCGGTCCGGCAGGCCCGGGCCATGGCGGAGCTGCTGCTCGACGCGGCCACGACCCGCGACGCCGCGCACCGCCCGGCCCGGCCGTCCCGCTCCGGCAGCTGACGTCTACCCACCGGTCATCGGCAGTGTTGATGAGGCGACCGACGCTGTTTCTGACGGTGGGGCTCCCGGGTACCGGGAAGACCACCGCCGCCCGACGCATCGAGCTCGAGCGGGGAGCGCTTCGTCTCACGAAGGACGAATGGGTGAAGGCGCTCTTCGGGCCCGAGAATCCGGAGTCGGCCGGGGACGTGATCGAAGGACGGCTCATCCAGATCGGGCTGCGCGCCCTTGAATTGGGCAACACCGTCATCATCGACTTCGGCCTCTGGGGTCGGGATGAGCGCTCCGCGCTCCGCCAGGCAGCAACCGACCGGGACGCCTCGGTGCAGATGCTCTACTTCGAGCTCACACCGGCCGAACAGCGCAGACGCCTCGATCAGCGCCAAACCGAAGCACCACACACGACCTGGCCCATGTCCGACGAGGAGCTCGCCGAGTGGGCGGCCTGGATCGAGGTGCCGACGCAAGGCGAGCTCGACGGCAGCGAGCCCATCGGCGGCCCACCGGCCGGATTCGCGACGTGGGACGAATGGCGCGGGCACCGCTGGCCACCATCGGTCTGCTGACCTGACCCGAGCGGCGCCGCCACGAGTTCGTCCCGCACAGGCCCCAACACCACATGGCACTGCTCAGCCGAAGGTTCCGAGGGCGGTGAATCGGGCGTCCAGGTCGTCGACCCGTTGCGCCGGCGTGCGATGGGCCGGCAACGCGACTCCGGCCTCGGTCCGCCACAACGCGTCCCCGAGCACGGTCCGCAGGTGCCAGGCCATGATCCGGTCGAGGTCCACCGCACGGTATCGGAACGGCGGGCGCCCAACGCCTACAGCGTGGGGCAGGTCCCGCAACGGGGACACCATGCATCGATGAACGCGAGTACGATCAGGCGGGGCGGCGGATACCCCCACGGGGAGACACATGAATAGTCAAGTCCAGTCAACGTCCACTGTGGAACGTCTCATCGACCGGATGATGGCCATGCTGGTCGTGTTCGTTCTCGCCACCGGTGCCGTGGTGGTGATCGACGAGAACCCGGCCGCGGCGGCCGGAACCTGCGGAACGCAGGGCAACTACTTTGACGGCTACTACTACGATCCTGACAACTGGCCCGGGTACAGCTTCGAAGGAGCGTCTGGTTACATCGTCGTACGAGACGGTGTGCTGTGCAGCGGGGCAGGTGGCATCGGCAACTTCTCCAATGCGTGGCTGATGATTGCGGGCTGGAACCGCACGGGAGCCGCGTGGTCCCAGGTAGGCTTCGAACGTACCTCCGGTTTTCCGCTGCGGTGGTTTTCGCAGCACGCCTGGAACAACAGCACAGGCGATCACCTGTCGACCCGCTACAGCACCTTCTCGATCGCGTCGGAGGTCGGCGTCCGTCACACCTTCCGGGTGCTGTGGAACTCAGCCTGCACCTGCCTGCAGGCAATCATTGACGTCACCGTCTGGTCCAACTCGGACTTCAACCCCTTCTTCAGCTCTGGCTGGGGCGGCCTGCCCTTCTCACCGCAGTTCTCGGGGGAGACCGGCCACCTGGAGACCGATGTCCCCGGCAGGTCCGGCACCCGCACGGCTTTCACGGCGCTGGGCGCCCAGCAGTACTCCAACGATGCCCTGGTGCCCATGCCATGTGCGATGAACGCGACCACCTCCAGCGCCCGGTGGGGTCGGTCCGCCTCCGGTTGCGACGCGTTCTCCATCTGGACGGCGACACCATGAGGAGGAACCCGATGCAACGCGGCTTGTCCCTGCGACACCAGATCACCGTCGGCCTGTTCGTGGCGATCGCAGCTGCGGTCGTGGTGCCGATCGTGATGGCGTCGGCGGCAAACTCGGCCCCTTCCGCTCGGCCGGACCCGGGCTGGCTGCGCGCCGACACAACCGCCGACGTGGTGTACCCGGACGGTGCCACGGTGGCCCGTCCGGCAATCCAGGCTGCGGCGCCGAAGGTCGACCGCGGCTCGGCCGTCGCCAAGGTGCGGTCAGCCGGCTTCGCGGAAGAGCTTCAGCCCGGCACCCCGGAGGTGGCGCTGCGGTCGGTGACCCGGCAGCTCAAGGGTCAGGCAGCCGCCGACTACGCCGACCGCCTGGCCTGGGTCGTCACCTACCGCGGCAGCCAGCCGCAGGTTCGCGGGCCGATGACGATGAAGCAAGAGGAACGCAAGAAGCTGTCGGCCAGTCTGTACTGCGTCATGGTGTTTCTCGTCGACGCAGGAACGAGCGAAGTCTTCGACGCTCAGCAGTTCTGCAAGTCCTGATCTGACTCCCCGCCGCCCCGTGGTCCCGGAGGCTCGTCCTCCGGGACCACAGCAATGCCAGCGTCCCGCACCGAGCATCAGCCGGACGGCTGGGACTGGGTGAGAGGTATAGCGTGCTCCACCACGGCCGGGCAGGCTGCTGGATCGATGTTCGCCGCTGCCGCTCGTAGCGTTCGGCAGGTATCCACCGCCGACACGTTCAAGGAGCGCTCATGTCCAGCAAGACTCGCCGTGCCGTGCTCGTCGCGGCCGGGACCTCGGCCGTGCTCGCCGTGGGCGCCGCGCCCGCCGCCTTCGCCGACAACGACGCCCGCCGCCCCGACGCGGTGCAGCAGCGGCTCGACCACCTCGTGCGCGACGACGGGTTCCCCGGTGCGCTCGCCTCCGTCCGCCGCGCCGACGGGCGGGTCCGGGAGTACACCGCGGGTGTCGGCGACCTGCGCACCGGGCGGCCGGTGCCGCGCAACGGTCACGTCCGCATCGGCAGCAACACCAAGACGTTCACGGCCGTGGTCGTGCTGCAGCTGGCCGGGGAGGGCCGCATCGACCTGGACGCCGCCGTCGAGCGCTACCTGCCGGGTGTGGTGCGCGGCAACGGTAACGACGGGTCGAGGATCACCGTGCGCCAGCTGCTGCAGCAGACCAGCGGGCTGCCCGACTACGACGAGGTGCTGTTCACCCGCCCCGAGGACCTCGCCGGCCTGGCGCACGCCTACTACGAGCCGCGCCGGCTCGTCGACGCGGCGCTCACCGGGCCGCCGCGGTTCGCGCCGGGCAGCCGGTGGGAGTACAGCAACACCAACTACGTGCTCGCCGGTCTCGTCGTCGAGGAGGTGACCCGGCGCCCGATCGGTGAGGAGATCACCCGCCGGATCATCGAACCGCTCCGGCTCCGCGACACCTCCTGGCCCGCCGCCGGCGAGCAGCGCCTACCGGATCCGCATCCGCACGGGTACGTCGCCACCGCGCCGGGCGCCGCGTGGGTGGACGTCACCGAGATGGACCCGTCGCTGGGCTGGGCCGCCGGGCAGCTGATCTCGACCCCGGCGGACCTGCGCACGTTCTTCACCGCCCTGCTCGACGGCAGGCTTCTGCGGCCCGCCCAGCAGGCGGCGATGCTGCGTACCGTCGCCGCGCCGGGCTTCGAGCCGACCGGCGACTGGCAGTACGGCCTCGGCATCGCCCGGCACCCGCTGCCCTGCGGTGGCGACGCCTGGGGCCACGGCGGCGACATCCAGGGCTTCGAGACCCGCAACCTCGCCACGACCGACGGCCGCAGCGTGGTCGTCACCGTGACCGCCCTGCCCACCACGGAGCAGATGGTCACCGACGTCGCGGACACCGTGGACGCCGCCCTCTGCTGACCGGTCCGCCGCCCCGCGCCCTCCCCCGGTCGCGGTGCGGCACCGGTTCGGGTGCGCCGCGGTGGTTGCCCTCAGCCGGCGCCGTGGCCCGCCGATACCAATGCCGCATGCCATGCTGCGACGCGGAGGAGGGGTCGGCGTGCTGCTGCTCGCCTCGCTCACGCGCGTCCGCTGGATGCGGGTCGCGCTCGGCGTGCACCTGACGCTGAGCGTCGTGGCGCTCGCGGCCCTGGCCTCGGGGCGGCTGGCCGGGTCCGCCGGGGACGTCGTCGCGGCGCTCGCCGGCGGCGCCGCGGACGCCAGCGCGGCCGTCGCCTGCCAGCGCGTCGCGCGCCGGCTTCCGCCCGCGCACCCGGCCCGCCGCTTCTGGCACGTCATCACCGCCGCCGCGACGCCGGCCGCCGCAGGGAACCTCGCCGGCGTCGTCTTCCCGCTCGGGTTGGCGGCGCCGTGGCTCACCGAGGCGGCTCCGAGCCTCGCCGGGATCGGTGCGCTCCTCGCCGTCGCCGTCATGCTCACCTACCCCCTCCGCCTGCGTGGTGGCCGGGACCGGCTCTGCTTCTGGCTGGACCTGGCCACGGTGATGGTCGGCGCCGTCGCCTACAGCGGCTACTTCGCCGTGCCGGCGAGCGGGCCGGCGGGTGTGGACTTCCTCCGTCTGCTGACCGGTCCGGTGCCACTGCTGGTGACGGTGTTCGCGGTGGCCAAGCTGCTGCTCGCGGGCCGGCCTCCGTTCACGGCGGCGACCGGGGTCCTCGGTGGCGCCGCGGCCGGTGCGGGTGGCCTGACCGCCGTGCTGTGGACGACCGCGGTCGGCTCAGGACACGCCGGCTGGATCACGGCGCTCAGTGTCGGCAGCGACTGCCTGCTGATGGTCGCGGCCTGGGTGCAGTGTCTCCAGGTGGCCGCCGACCCGGACGCGCTGGAACGCCCGAGGCGCCGCCCGTACAGCTTCCTGCCCTACGTCGCCCTGTCCGGCACCCTGGCGCTGCTGACCGGAGCGTTGGTCGACCATGACGAGAGCGGCCGCACCTGGTTGGTGCTGGCGAGCGTGGCGGTCTCGACCGGGCTCGTGGTGCTGCGGCAGCTCACGGCGTTCGCGGACAACGCCCGCCTGGTCGGCGAGCTCGACACGACGGTGCGGGAGCTGCGCTCGACGCTGGCCGAGCGCGACGCGCTCGCCGCGCGCCTGCACGACATGGCGTTCCAGGACGGGCTGACCGGGCTGGCCAACCGGGCGCTGCTGCACGACCGGCTGGCCGCCCGCCTGGCGGAGCCGGTGACCGCCGGCAAGGTCGCCGCCGTGCTGCTCGTCGACCTCGACGACTTCAAGCCGGTCAACGACAGCTTCGGCCACGCCGCGGGCGACGCGGTGCTGCGGGAGGTGGCGGTCCGCCTGCGCGCCGCCGTCGGGGACGGCGACACCGTCGCGCGTATCGGCGGCGACGAGTTCGCCGTGCTGGTGCACGAGGTGGACCCGGACGGCCTGCAGTCGCTCGCGCGGCAGCTGGTGACCGCGCTGTGCGCGCCGATCGGGATCGTCGGCGGTGAGGCACGGGTGGGCGCCAGCATCGGGGTGACGGTCGTGGGTGACGACGCCACGGACGTCGAGCAGGTGCTGCGCGAGGCGGACCTGGCGATGTACCGGGCGAAGAGCGGCGGCAAGAGCCGGCACGCGGTCTATGAGATGGCGTCCTGACCGCCGGTGGTCCCGGACCAGGGGACCGCCGGCGGTCGGGACACGCGATCAGGACACCGTTGCCGCCGGGGCCGCCGTCCCGGTGAGTGTCAGCTCGGCGGCGGACGTCCACGGGCCGCGCCCGCCGGCCTCGGTCAGGGCCCGCACGCGCAGGTACCGCGCGGTCCGCGGGGTGAACGCGACGGTCTTCTCGCTGCCGTTGTCGGCGAACGTGCCGGTGGCGACCGGCTGGCCCCAGTCGGTGGCCGAGTTCGACAGGTACACCTCGTAGCCGCCGATCCGCCCGTTCACTCCGCCGTCCTGGCGCGGCAGGTACCGCAGCCCGTCGACCTGGTAGGAGGCGCCGAGGTCGATGCTGATCTCGTGCGGCAGCGGTGCGGCACCGGCGGACCAGGCGGTGTGCCAGATGGTGCCGATGTTGCCGTCGAAGGCGTTCGCCGCCGCGCCGTTCTCGGCGGCGGTCTCCTGGCTGTCCGCCGCGAGCAGGCGCCATCCCTGTTTCGGCAGCGGTCCTGTGCCGGGGATGCCGCCGGCCGGCGGCAGCGCCGCTCCGTCGATGACGACGGCGAAGCCGGCGCCTCGGGTGCCGGCCTTGATGCGCAGGACGCCGCCGCCGTAGAACCAGCCCGTGGTCGCCGCGTCGTAGGCCGCCTGGGTGGTGAGCCGGGTCAGGCCGGCGCCGGCGACCGTGACCGAGGTCGGTGCCGCCGTCAGCCGGGTGGTGAACTCGTACGCGCGGGAGGCGGGCTTGCCGGTGTACGAGCCGGTGGACGCCCCGACGTCCACCGTCACCCTCCCCGTCCCGGCCTGCGGCGCGGTCATGGTGACCTGCTGCGTGGCGAAGGCGCCGCCCTGGTACTGCCGCGTGATGCCGTCGTCCTCGTAGAGGGTGAAGCTCGAGGTGCCGCGCGGGTACAGGTCGTAGGTCAGCATGGAGACCGGCTTCTGCCCGGTGAAGTTCATCTGCGGCCACATGGGCACGATGGCGCCGCCCTTCACGAACAGCGGCAGCGTGTCCAGCGGCGCCTGGTAGCCGTTGAGCGTCGCCGGGCCCTGGTAGACGCGGCCGGTCCAGTAGTCGGTCCAGGTGCCGGCCGGCAGGTAGATGCCGTCCCGGACGCCCGTGTCGGACACCACCGGGGCGACGAGGAACGCGTCGCCGGCCATGAACTGACCGCTGGTGGCGTTGCCGCGGGCGATCGGGTCGTCCGGGTACTCCAGGACCATGGCCCGGGTCGCCGGTACGCCGGTGACGCTCGCGTTGCGGGTCATCGTGTAGTGGTACGGCATCAGGCGCATCTTGAGCTGCAGGTAGCGGCGGTTGATCGACAGGTATGGCTCCGCGTACCGCCACGGCTGCTTGTCCTGGTAGCCGGCCGACGGGTTGGTCGCACCCCAGCCGGACATCGTCATGAACGCCGGGGTGAACGCCTTCCACTGCAGGTCGCGCACGTAGGTCTGCGGGCTGCCGCCGAAGATGCCGTCGACGTCGCCGGTGGCGTAGTTCAGGCCCGACAGCCCGGCGCCCGCGACGGCCGGGACGGTCCAGCGCATGTCGTCCCACGTGCCGTACGTGTCGCCGGTCCACACGACCGCGTTGCGCTGGGTGCCCGCCCACCCGTCGACCGTCCACACGAACCGGCGGGCGTCGGAGTTGTTCTCGATGCCGTTCACCGCCTGCTGCACGCCGAGGAACGCCGGCCGGTAGCCGCCGCCGATCCAGGCGACGTCGGTCTTGACCGCACGGGTCCCGGCGGTGCCGACCTCCCAGGCGATCGAGGTGAGCCCGGTCGAGGTCCACAGCCCGGTCTTGAACCCGTTCGCGGCGGCGCCGGCGACGGCCTGGGGCAGGTTGGTGTAGCCGCATCCGTAGCCGTCGTTGGGCAGGAACCAGCCCGACGGCATGTCCTTGCCGCGGGCCTCCTGCGCGTAGCCGACGACGTCGGTGGTGACCTGGTGGCCGGCGCGGTTGTGGTCGCCCTGATAGGTGGGGTTCGAGGCGTTGAAACAGTCGGCGTTGCCCAGTTCGAGGCCCCACATCGGGCTGAGGAACGGTTTGCCGGTCACGTCGGTGTACGCGCCGAGCACGCCCTTGAGGGAGGTGGCGACGAAGTAGTACGCGTCGAACCGGTTCTCCCGGTGGGTGGTGGTGACCGGGCTGGTGAACCCGTAGGTGCCCGGGCTCCAGGAGTTGCGCAGCACGCCGTAGCCGTTGGTGGACATGTAGAACGGCGCCGGGCTGGCGTTCGTGTTCTCCCGCCACCGGTTGTCCACGGCGACGGGCACCGTCTTGTCCCGCAGCGCCCACTCCCCCAGGCGCAGCCCGGTGCCGTAGAACTGCTCGTCGGCGCCGCGGGCCAGCCGCTGGGTCGTCTGGCCGTCGGCCCAGGCGAGCGGCTGCGTCTCCCGCCAGATGACGGTGGCGTCGTCGGGACGGTAGGCCGCGATGGTCAGCGGCGCCTTGGTCACGCGGAGCACGAGTGCGGCGGTGCGGATCTTGTACTGGGTCCCGGTGTCGGTGACGGTGGCGGGGACGGCGCCGAAGTCGGTGCGGATCGTGATCTCGCCGGCGGTGGGTTCGGTGAACGAGCCGTCCGGTGCCAGCCACAACCGGACGATGTCGGCGCGGACCAGCACGATGCGCAGCCGGGCCGCGCTGGTGGTGGCGACGGTGAACGTGTTGCCGGCCTGGGTGATGCCGGTGACGTCGCCGGCCGTCGCCGCGTGGGCGGCGGGCGGTGCGACGAGCGCGGCGGCCAGCAGCGCGCCGACCAGCATGAAGGCTGGCAGGGCGGCGCGACGGACCGGTTGACGGCGTCGGTGGGCGGTTGCTGTGTGCGCCATGTGGACCTCCGGTCGTTCGGCGCGGTGCGGCCGTCGGCGGCCGCGCGGCGGTTGCGCGACGGGGTTGTGCGCGACGGGTTGCGTCGGCGTCGAGGAGCAGTCAAGCTGGGCGAAGATTTTAACGAACCATTCGTATCTATCGTTGGGTCTAGTATCGACGCCTGTCAAGCTCTGATCGGGGGTCACCGATGCGGCACGCGACGGCCGGCACCGGGCCGCACGTCCTGCGGGAGATCAACCGCGACCTGGTGCTGCGCATCCTGCGCTCTGCCGAGGATCCGCCCCGGGTCATCGACCTGTCCCAGGCGACCGGGCTGTCCAGGCCCGCCGTCATGCGCGCGCTGGCCGACCTCGGCGGGGCCGGACTGGTGGAGAGCCTCGACCCGGCCGACGTCGCCGCGCCCCGGATCGGCCGTCCCGCCCAGCGGGCCAGGTTCCGCGCCGAGCTCGGCCACGTCGTCGGCGTCGACGTGGGGCCGCACAAGATCCTGGTCAAGGTCGCCGATCTGGCCGGCCGGGTGGTGGCCACTCGGCGGCTGGACGTCAGCGACCGCACCGGCGGCGCCGAGATCCTGGCGGCCGCCGGCGACGCCATCGCCGGCGGCATCGCGGACGTCCGGACCGGCGCGGCGGCCTGCGCGCCGTGGGCCATCACGGTCGCCAGCCCCGGACTCGTGAGCACAGGGCGGGGGGACGTCCGGCTGACCCCGAGCATGCCCGGCTGGGCCGGGCTGCCCATCGTGGACGTGCTGCGCGAGCGGTTCGACTGTCCGGTGCTGCTCGAGCACGACGTGACCCTGTCCCTGGTCGGCGAGCGCTGGCTCGGCGTGGCCCGCGACGTCGACAGCGCCGTTTTCGTCCAGTGGGGCGAGCGGATCGGCGCCAGCATCCTGATCAACGGCGTGCCCTACCGCGGCGCCCACGTCGCCGCCGGCGAGCTCGGGTTCCTCGACGTCGGCACCGCCGGCTCCGGGGACACGCCGCTCGCCGCGGGCGGCGTCGGCCCGTTCGAGCGGCTCGTCGGCGCGCAGGCGATCCTGACGCTGGCCCGCGCGATGAGCGCCGCGGACGCCGGGGGCGCGCTGCACCGGACGCTGTCGCTGGCCGGCCCGGACTCCGGCCTGCCGGCGCTGTTCGCCGCGGCCGCGGCGGGCGACCCGACGGCGACCGCGATCGTGGACACCGTCGCCCACCGGTTCGCGCGCGGTCTCGCCCCGCTCATCCTGCTCGTCGACCCGCAGCGGGTCATCATCGGCGGTGGCGTGTCCCGGGCCGGTGCGCCGCTGCTCGACGCGGTCCGCGCCGCGGTGGCGGGCCGCGTGCTGGAGACGCCGGAGATCACGTTGTCGCCGCTCGGCGAGGAGTCGGTGGCGCTCGGGGCGGTCCGGCACGCCCTCGACAGCGTGGAGGACCGGCTCCGCGTGTGAGGCCGCCCGCCGGGCGGCACGGCACTGCGCGCTCAGCCGAGCTGCGGCCCCGGCACGAGGTCGACCGTCGCTGCACGCCGGCCGTCCAGCTCCAGCACGACGACCTCGTTGCGGCCGGCGTGCAGCAGCGGACCGGGCAGGTACAGGGTCCGCTGCGGGCCGCGGTCCCAGAATCGGCCGAGGTTCACGCCGTTGACCCACACGTAGCCCTTGCCCCAGCCGGGCAGCGCGACGTACGTGTCGGCGGCGTCCTCGACGTCGAGCCACGCCCGGCAGAACGCCGGCCCGTCCCCCGGCGCCGCGGCGCCGGTCCAGCGCACGTCGAGCGGGTCCAGCGCCAGTGGGTGCGCGGTGAAGCCGTGCACGTACTGCCGCTCGTGACGCACGCCGCCGAGGATGCCCTTGGACTCCCCCAGCCGGGGGCCGTAGTTGACCCGGCCCATCGACTCGACCAGCAGTTCCACGGTCGCCGGACCGGCCACGTCGACCGAACGCCGGCCGTCGCGCTCCAGCACGGCGACCGGCCGGCCGTCGACGAACACGTGCGCCCGGTCGTGCAGGCCGTCCACGACGAGCGGACGGGCCTCGCGCGGGCCGGGCAGCGTACACCGGTAGAGCACCAGTCCGTGGTCCAGTCCGAGCTCCTCGAAGGTCGGCGGCACCGGCGCCACCGCGCCACCGCCGGACGGCAGGGCCGCGCGCCACGTCACCGTGTCGGCGACCGCCAGCCGGGCCGCGGGCAGCAGCGGCGGCAGCGGCGGCAGGTCGCCCGGCACGCCGCCGTGGCGCTCGATGACCTCGCGGAACCGCCAGAACTTGGCGGTCGGCGCGCCGCGTTCGTCGATCGGGGCGTCGTAGTCGTAGGAGGTGGTCGTCGGCTGGTACGCGCCGTCATGGTGCTCGCCGCCGAGGTTCGCCCCGGCGGTGGTGCCGAAGTTCGTCCCGCCGTGCGCCATGTACAGGTTCACCGAGGCGCCCGCGGCCAGGATGCGGTCGAGCACGCCGGCGGCGTCGGCCGGGTCGCGGGCGACGTGCCGGTCGCCCCAGTGGTCGAACCAGCCGTCCCAGAACTCCATGCACATCGGCGGGTCCTGCGGGCGCCAGGCGGCCAGCGCCGCGAACGCGCCCTCCGGGTCGGAGCCGAAGTTGACGGTGGTGAGGACGCCGGGGACGGAGCCGCCGGTCAGCATGTGGTCCTCCGGCCCGTCGGAGGTGCACAGCGGCACCTCGATGCCCCGTGCGGTCAGGCCGTCGGCGAGGTGCCGCAGGTATGCCGCGTCGCTGCCGAACGATCCGTACTCGTTCTCCACCTGCACCATGACGACGGTGCCGCCGCGGGTGATCTGCCGCCGCGCCACCACCGGCAGCAGGCGGTCGAACCAGGCGTCGACGTGCCGCAGGTAGTCCGGGTCGGCGGTGCGGACCCGGCGGCCGACCCGCGCGGTCAGCCACGCGGGCAGGCCGCCGTTGTCCCATTCGGCGCAGATGTACGGGCCGGGCCGCACGATGACGTCCAGGCCGCACGCGGCGGACTCGTCGAGGAACCGTTCCAGGTCCTCGAGCCGCCGCACGGTGCCGGGGCGCGGCTCGTGCCAGTTCCACGGCACGTAGGTCTCGACCGTGTTCAGGCCCATCGCGCGGAGCATCCTGAGCCGGTGCGTCCACTGGGCCGGATGGGTGCGGAAGTAGTGCGCCGCCCCGGCCAGGATCCGGTGCCGGGCGCCGTTGCGCACGAACCGCCGCCCCGTCACCGTGAAGGTTCCGCTCAACCGTCGCGCCTCTGGTCCATGCCGTCGCCGTCCCGGCGGATCGGGCCGGCCTCATCCTGGGCCGTCGTGTCCTGGCCGGGCGGTGTCCAGGGCCGGTCACCGCACTCCTGCTGCACCCTGGCGAGCTCCTCCAGCAGCGTGGCGCGCACCTCGGCGTAGGCCGGGTCGTCGTACACGCTGCGCAGCTCCCACGGGTCGGCCTTCAGGTCGAACAGCTCCCACTCCGGCGCCTCGCGCGACGACGAGGTGCCGGGCAGGCCCATCCCGTCGGCGTAGTAGAACACGAGCTTGTGGTCGTGGGTGCGCACGCCGTAATGCGCCCACACGTGGTGCTCGCTGTCGTCGTGTTCCCAGTACCGGTAGTAGACGGACTGCCGCCAGTCCTCGACGTCCTGACCGTTGAGCAGGGGCCGCAGGGAACGGCCCTGCATCCGCTCGTCGGCGGGCACGCCGGCGAAGTCCAGGAACGTCTGGGCGAAGTCGACGTTCATCGCCAGGGCGGCGCACGAGGATCCGGGCGCGATCTCGGCCGGGTACCGGATGAGGAACGGCATCCGCAGCGACTCCTCGTACATGAAGCGCTTGTCGTACCAGCCGTGGTCGCCGAGGAAGAAGCCCTGGTCGGAGGTGTAGACGACGATCGTGTCGTCGGTGAGCCCGTGCTCGTCGAGGTAGTCCAGCAGCCGGCCGACGTTGTCGTCGACGCTGGCCACGCAGCGCAGGTAGTCCTTGATGTAGCGCTGGTAGTTCCACAGCGCCGCCTCGTCGGCGTCCAGGTGCGGTGGCAGCAGCGCCTTCACGTCGTTGGTGGTGAGGTCGCGGTCCACGCGCATCCGCGCGGCGCGGGCGGCCGCGGCGTGGCCGCTGTGGTCGTCGGTGAACGTGTGCGGCACCGGGATGTCGTCGTCGACGTACATGTCGCGGTGCTTGTCGTCGGGCTCCCAGTTGCGGTGCGGGGCCTTGTGGTGCACCAGCAGGCAGAACGGCCGCTCGGGGTCGCGGCGGTCGAGCCAGTCGACGGCGAGGTCGCTGATGATGTTGGTGCAGTACCCCGGGCGGACCGTTTCGGTGCCGTCCATGCCGATGAAGACCGGATCGCGGTAGCGGCCCTGCCCCGGGACCACCTCCCAGTAGTCGAACCCGCGCGGGTCGTGGGACGGGCCGTGCCCGAGGTGCCACTTGCCGACCAGCGCGGTCTGGTAACCCACCTCACGCAGCAGCTGCGGGTACACCAGCTGGCGGTTGTCGAACTCGGTCGCCAGCGTCTGCACGCGGTTGACGTGGTTGTACGTGCCGGTCAGGATCGTCGCCCGGCTCGGCGCGCACAGCGAGTTGGTGCAGAAACAGTTCTCCAGCAGCATGCCGCCAGCGGCGATCCGGTCGATGTGCGGCGTACTGTTGATCTTGCTGCCGTAGGCGCTGACCGCGTGGGCGGCGTGGTCGTCGGCCATGATGAACAGGATGTTGGGTGGCATTGCTGTCCCTTCTGCGGGTGGGGCAGGTAGCGCGGTCACTGCGCCGCGTAGGCCGCCGCGTCGTAGTAGGTGGCCGGGTCGACGTCACCGGTGACCTTGCCGAACTCCTTGAACAGCGCGTTGAGCCCGGCCAGCCACGCCGTGACGGTGCCGTCGCCGGACTTCGCCGCCAGGTCCGCCGAGGTCAGGAACCGGGCGTTGGCGGCCTCGGACCGCAGCTGCTCGACGGGCGCCTTGAGCAGCGCCGCGGTCAGGGTGACGGCGGCGTCGACGTCGCCCGCGCGCCGGTCGGTGGCCTCGCGCACCAGCCGCAGCACCCGCTTGAGCAACTCGGGTTTGTCCGCGACCACCTCGTTGCGCCCCACGAACGCCGACGGGAAGCTGTACCGCGGATAGAAGTCCTCGTTCCTGGCCAGCTCCACCAGGTCCGGCACGCGCTGCTTGATCGTGCCCACGAGCGGATACCAGATGCCGGCGGCGTCGATCTGCCTGGCGCCGAACGCGGTGACCACCGTGCTGGCGTCCATGGCGACCTTCTGCACGTCGGCGATGGACATCCCGGCCTGCCGCAGGGCCAGCCGCAGGATCATGTCGCCGGACGTCCCCTCCGGCACGCCGACCCTCTTGCCGCGCAGCTGCGCGACGCTGGTGATGCCGGCCTGCGCGATGATCCGGTCGGCGAACCCGAGGGAGTTGATCGCGATGACCTTCGCCTTGCCGGTGGCGGGCAGCCACATGGCGCCGGGGCCGACATAGCCGAAGTCGAGGTCGCCGGCGCCGAGGGCCTGGACCTGCAGCGGGCCGTTGGTGAACACCTTGAGCTCCGGTTGCAGGCCGAACCTGTCCCACAGCTCGAGCTTGCCGGCCAGCGCCACGACGCTGGCGCCGGTGAAGTCGGCGATGTAGCCGAACCTCACCTTCAGCGGCGAGCCGCCGGTGGCGGGTGCCGGGTCGTCGTCGGCGCAGGCGCCGAGGCTGAGCAGCGCGCCGGTGCCGGCGACACCGGCCAGCACCCGGCGCCGCGTGGGCGTCGTCACTTGGGGAGTCCTTCCTCGGGTCTCTGGTGGTAGACGGCGTGCCACACCCGGTTGCGGATGGCCGCGAACTGCGGGGACAGCCGGACCTCCTCCGTCCGCGGCGTCGGCAGGTCGACGTCGATCGTCTGGTGGATCCGGCCGGGCCAGGCCGCCATCACGACGACCCGGCCGGCCAGGTAGACGGCCTCGTCGACGTCGTGGGTGATGAACATGACGGTGCGCTGCTCGGCCCGCCAGGTCCGCAGCAGCTGGTCCTGCAGCTGCACCCGGGTGAGCGCGTCCAGTGCGCCGAACGGCTCGTCCATGAGCAGGATGCTCGGGTTCACCGCGTAGGCGCGGGCCACCGCGCACCGCTGGCGCATGCCGCCGGACAGCGTCTTGGGCAGCGCGTCGGCGAACTCGCCGAGGCCGACGAGTCCGATGAAGTACTCCGCCCTGCGGCGCCGCTCGGCCCTGCCCACCTTGGCCAGCCGCAGGCCGAACTCGACGTTCTGCCGGACGGTCAGCCAGGGGAACAGCGCGTACTGCTGGAAGATGACGCCCCGGTCCGGCCCCGGTCCGGCGACCGGCCGCTCGTCGACCAGAACCTGTCCGGCGGTCGGCTCGACCAGCCCGGCGGCGATGTTGAGCAGGGTCGACTTGCCGCAGCCCGACGGCCCGACGACCGTGACGAACTCGCGGTCGCCGATGTCGAGGTCCACCCGGTCCAGCGCCTGGAACCCGGTGCCGGCGACGTCGAACCGGCAGCTGACGCCCCGGAAGGAGATCTTGGCGTTCATCGACGCTCCTGCCATCCGGTGAGCCTGTGCTCCGCGGCGAGCAGCAGCCGGTCCATGACCAGGCCGAGGACGCCGATGGTGATCAGCCCGACGAAGATCGTCGCGAGCTCGTAGTAGATCTGCGCCTGCTGCATCCGGTATCCCAGCCCTTGCTGCGCGGCGATCAGCTCGGCGGCGACCAGGGTGGCCCACGCCGCGCCGAGCCCGACCCGCATGCCGACGAGGATGAACGGAGCGGAGGCGGGCACGACCACACGGCGGAAGACCACGGCGTCCCCGGCGCCGAGCACCCGAGCGGCGTTGATGAGGGTGTTGTCGACGCTGACGACGCCCTGCAGCGTGGCGATGACGCAGGACAGGAACGCCGCCAGGAAGATGACGAAGACCTTCGGCGTCTCCCCGATCCCCATGAGCAGGATGGCGAGCGGGATGATGGCCAGCGGCGGGATGGTGCGGAAGAACTGCACGTAGGGCTCGATAAGCGCACGGGCGACCGGGTACCACCCCATGAGGAATCCGACCGGCACCGCGAGGGCACTGCCGAGCACGAAGCCCGTGAGGACGCGGCGGAGGCTGGCCACCGTGTCGTCGAGCAGCGTGCCGTCGGCGATGAGCTCGCCGGCGCGGACCGCGACCGCCCGCGGTCCCGGCAGGCCGGACACCCCGGCCGCGGCCAGTGCGGCCCAGGCTCCCAGGCCCGCCGCGACGGCGGCCAGATTCAGCGCCGGGCCCGTCCAGTGACCCCGGGTGCCGGCACGTCGGCCGGTCCCGGGCGCGGCGATGGCGCGGAGCAACCTCACCACTCTCTCCGTTTCGTCAGCGATCCTGGCGGGCGAGGCAAGTCTGCGACGCGCCCCGATTCATGTCAACCCATCGGATTAAATGCGGTCACGGCGCCGGGCGTGGCGGCCGGTCGCGTAAGCTCCCGCTGGTGACCGGCCCGCGACCAGCGGCCGAAGCCGTTGAGCCGGAAGGGGAATCGTCTCGGTGATCGAGCGCAAGGACGCCATGCAACGCGTGCGCCTGGCGCACACCCGATCGCTGCTCGACGAGCTGCGCCGCGCCGGCCCACTCAGTCGTGCCGAGCTCGTCCAACGCACCGGGCTGTCGCGCACGACGCTGTTCGACATCATCGCCGACCTCCTCGCGCGCAACGTCGTCGTCGAGCGCGAGCCGGTCGTCGAGGGCCAGCGCGGCCGTGGACGGCCGTCCAGCGCGGTCAGCCTCAACCCCGCCGCCGGGCAGATCGTCGGCATCGACCTCGGCCGGGCCCGGATCAACGCCGTCGTCGCCAACGTGGGGCACGACATCCTGGCCGGCGGCAGCCGGAAGGTCGCCGCGAGCGCCGCCCCGAGCCGGCGCGCCGCCGCCGCCATCGCCCTCGTCGAGGAGCTCGTCGAGCGCCACGGCGTGGACCTGAGCACGCTCGAGGCGGTCGGGCTGGGCCTGCCCGGCCTCGTGCGCGACCCGGGCCGCCCGGACGGCAGCCACGGCCTCACCACAGCGGCCCGGCGCACCGTCGACAGGTTCCGCGAGCACTTCGGCGCACCGGTGGTGGCGGACAACAACTCGCACCTGGCCGCCCTGGCCGAGGCCACCTGGGGCGCGGCGCAGGACTCCGGCAACGTCGTCTACGTCCGCTGGAGCGACGGTGTGGGCGGCGGTCTCATCGTGGACGGCCGGCCGGTGCGCGGCGCGCACGGCGCCGCCGGCGAGCTGGGACACGTCAGCCTCGATCCGCACGGCGAGCCGTGTCCCTGCGGCGGTCGTGGCTGCCTGGAGCTGCGGATCCGCACCAGCGCCCTGATCGCCGAGTGCACGGCGCGCGGCGAGCCGGTCGAGGAGGTCGCCGGCCTGCTCGACCGGGCCGCGGCCGGGGCGGCGATCCCGGCGGCCGTGGTCCGCGACGCCGCCGGGCTGCTCGGTCACGTGATCGCCGGGACGGTCGTGCAGCTGGATCCGTCGCGGGTGGTCATCGGCGGTGACCTCGGCCGCCTCGGTGACCTCGTGCTGGATCCGGTGCGACAGGCGATCCGCCGGCTGGCCATCCCACGGCATCCACGGCGCCTGGAGGTCGTCGCGGCGCGGCTCGGCGACGACGACGGAGCGCTGGGCGCCGTCGCGGCGGTGCTGCGGCACGGCGCTCCGGATCCGCAGCTCGCACCGCCCGGGGCAGCCGGCGGCCCCGGGCGCCCGGGCAGCCGCGGCTGAGCGCGACGGCCGGGCGCCCGGCACGGTGGCGGCGGACGCGGTCAGGTGGTGACCGCCACCGTCAGCGTGGCCCGCACCGGCGCCTGACCGGCCACCCGCACGAGCAGGCTGCCCGTGTAGGTGCCGGCCGCGGCGAACGTCCGCCGGGACACGACCGTGAACACGTCGTTGATCCGCATGCCCGGGATGCTCGTCTCCCGGGCGGTGACCGCGGTGAGCGCCTCCACGCGCCCGTCGCTCCAGGTGACGGTGGCCGACACGTCCGCCGGCGCCGCACCGGGCGCGGTCACCGTCCAGGTGGCCGCCGCGGGCGTGCCGACACGGGCCGCACCGGGCGCGCCGAGCACCTGCCCGCGCCAGGCGACGTCGGCCGTCGGGAAGAAGTTGACGCCCTGCAAGGTGAGCCGGCCGCCCGCCACCGACAGCCGGAGCCGGAAGTCGGCGTAGTCGCGCTGGGCCTGCGGAGTCCAGCCGACCTCGGCGGTGGCCAGCAGGCGCGGGAAGCTGTAGTACTGCGCCTGCCCGACCCGCCGGATGAACTCCCCCCACAGCGCCGACTCGACGCCCAGCACGCTGCTCTGCGCGATGCCGGGGATGAACGTGCCCGGGTCCCAGTTGTAGTGCCGGTCCAGGCCGCACACGCCGCCGCAGGCCCAGGTGCCTCCCAGCGGCTGACGGGCGTCCTGCTTCTGCGGCACGTAGGTGTGCGGCGCGGGTGAGAGCACCACCTTCGCGCCGCGGGTGTTGACCGCGTTCGCCACCGCCGTCCGGTCGCCGTTCCAGTACTGCACGACGGCGTTGTTCTGCGGCAGCGCCGAGCCCGCGTACTCGTTCCAGCCGATGACGGTCCTGCCCAGCGCGGCGACCTGGGCGGTGAACGCGTCGACCATGGCGGTGTAGTCGGCGTGGCCGGTCACGTGCGCCTCGTCGCCGCCGATGTGCAGGTAGGGGCCGGGGGTCATGGCCGCGATCTGGGTGAGCACCTGCCGGACGAACTCATAGGTCACCGCCGCGGCGGCGTCCAGCGACGAGTAGCCGACCGACCCGGTGCCGTTGGCCGGCACGGTGGCCGCGCCGGCCGGACGCTGCGGCTGGGCACCGGCGGTGTTGAGCTGCGGAATCGCGTGCAGCGCGGCGTTGGTGTGGCCGGGCACGTCGACCTCGGGGATCACCGTCATGCCGTTCACCCCGGCGTAGCGGACGATCTCGGCGTAGTCGGCCTTGGTGTAGAACCCGGTGACGCCCAGCTCGGTGCCCATCAGCTGGCCCGTCGGGGAGTAGGTCATCGCCGTGGCGCCGCTGACCTGGGTCAGCAGCGGATAGTTGATGGCCGACGGGTTGCTCGCCGGGTTGTCGATCGCGATCCGCCAGCCCTGGTCGTCGGTCAGGTGCAGATGCAGCCGATTGATCTTGTACTGGGCGGCCGCGTCGATGTACGCCTTGACCTCCGCCACGGGGTAGAAGCTGCGGGCGACGTCGAGCATCATGCCGCGGTGGGCGAAGCGCGGATGGTCGGCGATGGTGACCGCCGGCACGGTCCAGGTCGCGGCCACGACGGTGCGCGACTCCACCCACTGCGGGAAGAGCTGGCGCAGGGTCTGCACCGCGTTGAGCGCCCCGTTGGCCGTGTCCGCGCCGATGTACACCCGGGTGGCGTCGACGGTGAGCCGGTAGCCCTCGGCCGCCTGACCGGCGGGACCCTTCCCCGGTCCGACGTCCACGACGATGGGCGCCGCGGCCGTTGCGGAGCCGAGCACCGGCAGCGGGTATCCGGTGGAGCGACGCAGGATCCCGGCGAGGTGGTTCGCCGGTGCGGCGGCGTTCGCGCCGGCGGCCACGATCGGCGTGCCCCGCTGCAGCGTGTACGGCGCCTCGGCCCGCTCGAGGACCGATACCGGTCTGGGCAGCAGCCCGAGCGTCGGGGCGGGCGCGGCGGGCGAGCTGTCCCATACCTCGAAGTCGGAGATGGAGTACCCGTACCCGGCCCACCGCCGGTACCCCTGCATGCGGACGTGGCGGACCGCCTGGGCCGAGTGGACCTCGATGACGTCGGTGCGCGGGCAGGTGCCGCGCTGCATCCGCACGACCGTCGTCCAGGTCACCCCGTCGGCGGAGGTCTGCAACGCGAAGTCGCGGGCACAGGCGTTGGGCCAGCGCAGGACGACATGGTCGACGGCCGCGGGCGCGGCGAGGGTCACCTGGACCCAGTTGTCGTCCTGGTACTTCGACGACCAGCGGGTATTCGGGTTGCCGTCGTTGACGTACGCCGCGGCGAAGTCGGCCCGGTCCAGCTCGACGCTGGAGGCGCTCGCCGTCCCGGCGCGGGCGAGGTCGACCGGCGCCGCGGCCGCCGACACCGACGGTGCGAGCACCGCGGTCACGGTGGCGGCCAGGGACAGTGCCAGCGTCGCGGCGAGCGACCGGCGGCGGCCGGTCGGACGGGACACGGGCGGGGATGGCGGTAGCAGTGGCGGAGCGGCCATCGGACTCCTCGATGTCGGCGCGACGGTGGCGGTCACGCACCGGGGTACGGGCGGCGCGGGGCGGTGAGCAGGTGGTGCTGGGGTCGTCGGTCGTGCGCACCCGCCGGCACGGGCGCCTTCCGGCCGCCTACAGCGGCAACAGGTCCAGGACGTTGCCCTGCAGCAGCGGCATGGCGGCGGGGCTGCCGGACTGGGTGCCGGCAAGGTGGACCGGAACGGCGCCGGTGCAGCCGACGGTGAGGTTGGACAGGGTGCATCCGGTCAGCAGCCAGCGCGTGCCCAGCAGGTTCGTGGCGCGGATGTCGCTGTACCACAGGGTGTTGGCGGCGAACGTGGGCGGCAGCACGCCGTCGACGACCACGCCGGGGCCTGGGTCGAGGCCGGTGCCGCCGATCGGGAAGGCCAGGTTGGCCGTCCACCGCCCGGGGGTGCCGCCGTTGGCGTGGTTCACGATGTTGCCGGTCACGCTGCCGTGCCCCCAGTTGTCGGCGGTCAGCGCACCGTACGGGCCGGTCCGCCCGAACGAGTAGTACGCCCCGTGACAGCCGACGATGACGTTGTCGGCGATCGACCAGTTGCCCGAGGAGTTCCACACGGCGAGCCGGCAGGACGTGAAGCTGTTGGCGGTCAGCTGCGAGTACTCGCTCCGGTCCGCCAGCGACACGCCGAGGTAGCAGCGGTGGAAGGCGTTGCCGCGCAGCTTGAGCCGATAGCCGAAGTAGTCGTCGGCGGCCGATCCGGTGACCGCCACCCCGGCGCCGCGCCAGTTGGTGAAGTCGCAGTCGAGGAGCCGGACGTTGGTGCTGCGGCTGATCCGGACACCGACGTGGGCGAACTGCGGTGCGAGGTTGACCGGGCTCGCCGCGCGGCCGAGGAAGCGGATGCCGGTGAGGGTGACGTCGCTGCGCCCGGTCACCGACAGGGCACCGAGATGCTCGCCGGCGACCGTGACCGTCGCACCGTTGCCGACGATCAGGCACTGGTCGGGCAGCGCCACGGTGGCGGCCAGGGTGTAGACGGCACCGGGGGCGAGCTGCACCCGCGGCGTGGCGGCCAGGACGGCGGCCCAGTCGTCGGTGACCCCGAGCGTCGGCAGCTGGGCCGGGACGGCCGCGGCGGCGCTGCGCCCGGGTGGGACGAGGGCGGCGAGCGCGCCGGCGGCTCCGGCCGCGGCCACCGCCCGCCGGCCCATGCGTGGTTCCATCATGCCTCCGCGGACATTGGATGTCTGATGTACGACGTCTGAGGTGCCTCACCGTAGAAGCCCGCTCCGGCGCCGTCAAGCCGCGCATCCCGCGTCGGCGATGCCGCACCCATCGGCCGGCTTCGGTTCGTGACATCGAACGCGCCGCCATGTATTTTCGCGTTGTACGACATCCGATGTCTGAACACCGGTGCCTCACCCCTGCGCCGGCGCCGTCATGGGTCGCTCAGCCCTGCCTTCCGTGACCGGGCGATGTCCACGGACCACGGCGCATCGGATCCCACTCCCCACGCACGGAAGGCACCCAGCGATGATGTTCGCTCCTCCCCGCCATGGCACTCCCCCGGACCGCCGGTCCAGACGGCGCCTGGCCGGCATCGGCGCGGCGGCGGTGCTGCTCGCCGCGCTCGGCCCGCTCACGCCGTCCGCCGCCGAGGCCGCCACCACCCAGGCGTTCTCCACGGTCGTCCCGCGGCCGGCGACGGTCACCGCCAACCCGGCCGTCTCGTACACCGTGACGGCCTCGACGCCGATCTACACCTGGGCCGGCAACGCCGCGGCCGGCGCCGTCGGGACCTACCTCGCCGGCATCCTGCGCCCGTCGACCGGCTTCCCGCTGACGGTCACGACCACGTCCGACGCCAACCAGTCCGGCGGCATCGCCCTGGTGCTCAGCGGCGCCCCGGCGTCCGTCGGGGCGAACGGCTACCAGCTCGACGTCACCGCCGGCGGCGTCGTCATCCGCGCGCAGCAGCCCGCGGGCCTGTTCGCCGGCGTGCAGTCGCTGCGGCAGATCATGCCGCCCCAGATCGAGGCGCGCGCCGTGCAGGCCGGACCGTGGGTGATCCCGGGCGGTCAGATGATCGACCAGCCGCGCTACGCGTACCGCGCCGCCATGCTCGACGTCGCCCGGCACTTCTTCACCGTCGATCAGGTCAAGCGGTACATCGACCAGCTCGCGCTGTACAAGATGAACCACCTGCACCTGCACCTGACCGACGACCAGGGCTGGCGCATCGAGATCGCCGGCTACCCGAACCTCACCGGCACCGGCGCCGGCACGTCCGCGGGCGGCTGGAGCGGCGGCTACTACACGCAGGCCCAGTTCCGTGACCTCGTCGCCTACGCGAACTCCCGGTACGTCACCATCGTGCCGGAGATCGACATGCCCGGACACACCAACGCGGCGCTGGCCTCCCACGCCCCGCTGAACTGCGACGGCGTGGCCCCGGCCCCGTACACCGGCACCGCGGTGGGCTTCAGCAGCCTCTGCCTCACCGACCCGGACACCCGGCCGTTCGTCGACGAGGTCATCCGCCAGCTGGCCGGCATGACGACCGGCCCGTACCTGCACATCGGCGGCGACGAGGCGCACAGCACGCCGCACGAGCAGTTCCTGGAGTTCGTCACCGGGGCGCAGCAGACCGTCGTCAAATACGGCAAGACGCCCGTCGGCTGGAACGAGATCTCGGCGTCGACCCTGCAGCCCGGCGCGGTGCTGCAGTACTGGAACACGCCGACGTCCAACGCCTCGGTCGCCGCCGCGGCCGCGGCCGGGCACGGCATCATCATGTCGCCGGCCAACCGCGCGTACATCGACCTCAAGCACACCGCCACGAACGTCATCGGGCTCACCTGGGCCGGCATCACCAACGTGCAACGCGCCTACGACTGGAACCCGGGCGCGACGCTGGAGAACGTGCCGGACAGCGCGATCCGTGGCGTCGAAGCCGCGCTGTGGACCGAGAGCGTCACCTCGCAGCAGGACGTCGACTACCTGGCGTTCCCGCGGCTTCCCGCGCTCGCCGAGCTCGGGTGGTCACCGTGGTCCACGCACGACTGGGCGTCGTTCCGGACGCGGCTGGCCGCGCAGGGCCCGCGGTGGGACCAGATGGGCATCCGGTACCACCACTCGACCGAGATCCCGTGGCCGGTGCCGAGCTCCGCGGGGCCGGCGGGGACGATCCTGTCGGGGGTGCCCGGCAACAAGTGCGTCGACGTCGAGGCGGGCCGCAGCGCCGACGGGACCGCGATCATCCTCTACGACTGCCACGGCGGCGCCCCGCAGCAGCTCACCCTGCACGACGACGGGACCATCCGGGCCTTCGGCAAGTGCGTCGACATCGCCGACGGCGGGACCGCCGACGGTGCCCGACTCGTGCTGTGGACCTGCCACGGCGGCGGCAACCAGCAGTGGCGGTGGGACGCCGCCGGTGGGGCCTCGGTGCGCAACCCCGCCTCCGGCAAGTGCCTCGACGACCCCGGAGCGTCTACCGCGAACCTGACCCGCCTGCAGATCTGGACCTGCAACGGCGGCATCGCTCAGCGGTGGAAGCTGCCGTGACGATCGAAACGCACCCTGCCGACGCAGTGCGGCTGTCCCCACACCGCCCACCATCAGGAGCCGCGATGCGCCTGTTCAAGTCCTCGTTGACGGCCGCGGCGCTGCTCGCCGCGGTCCTGGCCGCCCCGTCCTCCGCGGCGGCGGCCCCGACGGCCTACTACGTCGACTGCGCCGCCACCGCGGCCGGCAGCGGCACCCAGGCCAGCCCGTGGAACAGCTTCACCGCGGTGAACGCCAGGACGTTCGCGGCCGGCGACAGCATCCTGCTCAGGCGCGGGACGACCTGCGCCGGACAGCAGCTGTTCCCCAAGGGCTCCGGCGCGGCCGGCGCCCCGATCGTCATCGACACCTACGGCACCGGCGCCAAACCGGTCCTCGCCGGCAACGGCGCGGTCGTCGACGTGGTGAAGCTGTACAACCAGCAGTACTGGGAGATCCGCAATCTGAACGTGAGCAACAAGGGGGCGACCGCCGCCACCCGCCGGGGCGTGCACGTCGTCCGCGAGAACTCCGGCACCGGCACCTACTACCGCGTCACCGGCCTGGACGTCCACGACGTCAACGGCAACCAGAGCAAGAAGGACGACGACGCCAGCGCCGGCATCTTCTTCGAGGTCCTCGGCAACACCGTCCAGACGAGGTTCGACGACGTGCTGGTCAGCGACAACACCGTCACCGCGGTGGACCGGTACGGCATCCACTTCTGGACCCGCTGGATGACCCGTCCCGAGCTGGCCAACCCCAACTGCGGCACGACGTGCGGCGCCTGGTTTCCGCAGACGCGCGTCGTCGTGCGCGGCAACACCGTCACCGACAACGGCGGCGACGCCATCGTCGTGCACCACACCCAGGGTGCCCTGGTGGAACGCAACCGGGTCGACGGCTTCCGGGTCCGCGACACGAACTGCGCCGCCGGAATCTGGGGCTGGAACATCAACGACGCGCTGTTCCAGTTCAACGAGGTCAGCGGCGGCCGCAGCACCTGCGACGGGCAGGGCTTCGACCTGGACGAGGGCAACATCCGCACGATCTACCAGTACAACTACAGCCACGACAACGAGGGCGGTTTCCTCCTGCTGTGCAACGGCGGCGGGTCGACGACCAGGGACAACATCGTGCGCTACAACATCAGCCAGAACGACCGGGGGCAGATCTTCGACCTCATCTGCGGCAAGATCACCAACACGAAGATCTACAACAACGTCTTCTTCGTCGGCCAGCCGGCTCAGATCATCAACAACAGCAACGGATCGGGCGGCGCCAACGCGGAGCTGTACAACAACGTCTTCTACGTGACCACCACCGCGGCGACCTACACGGCCGGGGCGCTCCTGTTCGACTCCAACGTGTTCTACGGCCAGCACCCGGCCGGTGAGCCCGCAGATCCCAACAAGAGCACAGCCGATCCGCTGTTCGTCTCCCCCGGCACGGCCACGTCGATCGGCGACGCGGGCGGCTACCGCCTGCGTGCCGGATCCCCGGCGCTGGCCAACGGCCAGGCCATGACCGCGCCGGGCGGCCGCGACTTCTTCGGCGGGCCGGTCACCGCCGGCTGCCGTCCCGACCGGGGAGTGCACCAGCTCAGCACCACCTGCACGCCCGCCGCGGTCGTCCTCCCCCGCACCGGATGGTCGCTGCGGTACGCCGACAGCCAGGAGACCGTGGGTGAGAACGGCGCCGCAACCAACGCCTTCGACGGCAACACCGCGACGTTCTGGCACACCAAGTGGTCCGGTGGTTCCGCGCCGTTGCCCCACGAGATCCAGATCGACATGGGTGCGAGCCACGCCGTCTCCGGTCTGCGGTACCTGCCGCGGCAGGACACCGGCCCGGGCGCCGCGAACGGGCGCATCGGCCAGTACGAGGTGTACGTCAGCACCGACGGCGTCACCTGGGGGACGCCCGTGACCACGGGCACCTTCGCCAACGACGCGGGCCTCAAGGAGATTCGGTTCACCGCGAAGACCGGGCAGTTCCTGCGGTTGCGTGCGCTCAGCGAGGTCAACGGCAACCCGTGGACCACCGCCGCGGAGATCTACGCCCTCGCCTGACGGGTGATGGACGGCCGTGCGTGGCGCGTGGCGGCGCGTCATGCACGGCGCAGCACGACGGGGCCGGTCCGTCCACGGTGAGCCGGTGCCCGGCCTGGCGCCTGACCCGGCGCCGAACACCGCGGCGGGCGCGTCCGATGTGGACGCGCCCGCCGCTTCGGTGTGGCCGTGGGTTACTTGACCGCGCCGGCCGTCAGCCCGGCCTGGATCTGCCGTTGGAAGATCACGTACATCACGATCATCGGCAGCATCGAGATGCTCAGGGCCGCGAACAGCCCGGACCAGTCGGCCTCGTAGCCGGCGCTGGTCGAGATGTTCGCGATGCCCTGGGTGAGCACCCACTTGTCCCTCGCCCCCGCCATCAGCACGAGGGGCAGCAGGTACTGCCCCCACTGGCCGATCAGGTTGAAGATCGTGAGGCTGATCAGACCGGGCCGGGCCATCGGCAGCATGACCGCGAAGAACCGGCGGGTGTGCGACGCGCCGTCGATCTCCGCGGCCTCGGCCACCGAGTTGGGCAGCGACCGGAAGAACGAGGTGAGGAAGAAGATCGTGAACGGCAGCGAGTAGGCGATGTAGACCAGGACCAGGCCCGTGTAGGTGTTCAGCAGCCCGAAGTTCTTGACGACGAAGAACAGCGGCACGACGGCGAGGAACGGCGGGAAGGCGATCCCCGCGACGAACAGGAAGTAGACGGGCCGGTTGCCCCAGAAGCGGTACCGGGCGAGCACGTAGGCGGCCATCGAGCTCAGCAGCATGGTGCCGGCGGTCGACAGCGACACCACGATGACGCTGTTGAGCACGTACCGGCCCACGTCGGCCTTCACCCAGGCGCGGCCCCAGTTCTCCCAGCGCAGCCGGCCCGGCAGCGTCCACGGTGCGGAGAAGATCTCCGTGGTGTCCTTGAACGAGGCGAGCAGTACCCAGGCCAGCGGAATGATGATCAGCAACGCCCAGGCTGCCAGCACCGCCTGGGTGACCAGGCCGGCTCCCGTGAGCCTGCGGCGCTTCCGCGGCGCCGGCGCGACGGCTCGCACGCCCCGCGCCTGCTGCCGACCGATGGTGGCGGTCATGTCCGACCTCTCAGAACTCGTGCGTTTCGCGGCGGCTCACCCGCAGCGTGAAGGCGGCGAACACCAGCGACAGCACGCACAGCGCGACGCTGTAAGCGGTGGCGTCGCCGTACCGGCTCATGTTCATGAAGTTGTAGATCTCCAGACCCAGCACGGTGGTGGCGCCGTCGGGCCCGCCGTTGTCCTGCGCCAGCACCGAGACGATCGCGAACGCGTCGAAGGCGAGGATCCCCAGGTACACCCACGCCGTCTGGATCGTGTCCCACAGCAGCGGCAGCGTGATCCTGAAGAACACGGTCACCTTCGAGGCGCCGTCGAGCTCGGCGGCCTCGTAGATCTCGGCCGGGATGTTGGCCATCCCGGCCGAGAACAGCACCACGTAGAAGCCGACCGCCTGCCAGACCAGCACCGCGATGATCGACGGCAGGGCGAGGTGGCGGTCGATGAGGAAGCCGACCGGCTCGTCCATGCCGGCGCGCAGCAGCACGCCGTTGATCAGGCCCGACCGGTCCGGCCGGTACACGGTCGCGAACAGCACCGCCACCACCGGGATGGCCAGCACCTGCGGCAGGAAGAACACCACGCGGTAGAACGTCGAGCCCCAGACGCCGGCGGTCCTGCCGCCGCGGCCGGCCCCGCCCACGTTGAGCATGAACGCGAAGACCACCGCGATCGCGATCGTGAGCAGTGGCAGGAACACCAGCATCACGGCGTGGTGACCCAGCGCCTGCCAGAACCGGTCGGCCTGAAGCATCCGCTCGAAGTTCTCCGTCCCGGCCCACCGCGGCGTGGTGAAACCTCGCCATCGGTGGAACGAGAGGCGGATCGTCTGCACGTACGGGGACAACACGAAGATCGCGTACAGCGTCACCGGTGCGATGAGGAACCCCGTGACGAAGGGGTACTTCCCGTGCCGCATTTCCTGGCTCCGATCAGGGCGGGTCGGTCAGCGCTTGAACTTGGTGACCGACGAGTCCTTCTTGACCTCGTCGGCCTTCTTCTGGATGCGCTCGACGAACGCGTCGGCCTTGATACGCCCGAACATCAGCTCGTTCGTGGCCGTGCGGACCTCCTTGTCGAGGTCCTTGTACCAGGTGTCGAACAGCACGTTGAACACGTCCTTGCCGGCCGCCTTGAGCGCGTCCTGCGAGGACTGCACGCCGGGCGTGAAGGTGATGCCGTCCGCGCCGCCGATCACGACGGTCGGTGCCTTGACCGTCTCGGTGAAGCCCTTCGCGCCCGCCTTGGACAGCATCTGGCGCATGTACTCCAGGCCCCCGCGCGGGTTCTTGCTGCGGGCCATGACCACGTAGCCCTCCGCCGCCGCCGAGTACACCGCGGTGAACGGCAGCTTGTCGCTGGAGGTCACCGCGGGCACCGGCGTCAACTGGTACTTGAAGCCCTCGGGTGTGTCCTTCTTCTGCTCGTTCTCGAGCCAGTCACCCGACGGGTACATCGCCAGCTGGTACTGGTTCTGCTTGAGCTGGACGTCGGTGTGCTTGAGACCCTCGGCACCCTGCAGGTTGTACTTGGCGCCGATCTCGGCCCACGCCTCGGCGGCCTGCTTGACCGCGTCGGTCTTCCAGGCACCGTCCTCGAGGTTGTCGATGTTCTTGAGGACGTCCGCGCCACCGATCTTCGCGGCGCTGGTGAGGATGATGTTCCACTGGTAGTACGCGGCGTTGGCACCGGCGTAGGCGTACGGCGCGATGCCCGCCTTCTTGATCGTCTCGCACAGGGCCAGGAACTCCGGCCAGGTCCTGGCCGGCTGCCAGCCCTTCTCGGCGAACAGCTTGCCGGAGTACCAGATGCCGTACACCGTGGACACGTAGTACAGCACGTACGGCTTGCCGTTGAGGGTTCCGGTGTCCACCGTGCCGGGGATCAGCGTGTCGCGGACCTTCTTGGACGGGTCGTCGACCGACGGCGCGTCGAGCAGCTCGGTGAGGTCCTGCAGCTGGCCGTCGGCGACGAGCGCGCCCACGTCCATGGCCTGGGAGCCGGAGTTGTTGACGAACTCCGGCGCGTTGCCACCGGCGATGAGAGGCTGCACCAGGGTCGAGATGGCCTGGCTGGACTGGTGCTTGACCTCCGCCTTCGGGAACGCCTTCTTGTACAGCGGCTCGTGCACGTCGGTGGCGTACTTGTCGCCGTAGCCACCGTTGAAGATGACGACGTTGACCGGCGCGTCCTCCTTCACGCCGAGCGGGTTGGCGGCGCTCGTGGTGCCCTTGGTGTCGCCGCCCTCCTCGGATCCGCTGTCGGCGCAGGCGGCCAGCAGGCCGGCGGCCGGACCGGCCGCCAGGCCGGCGACGGCCGCCCGCCGCAGGACCGTGCGCCGGGACAGTGCACTGGACATGGTTCCTCCTGATTGCGTGGTGCCGGGGGTTGAACGAAGGTGCTGCAAGGCGCGCCGGCGCCGTTCCTCGATGCCGGCGACGTGCACGGTGGCCCGGGTGCGGTCCGGGCCGGGTCGTCCTGCTGCGCTCGCGCCGGCGAGCGCCGGCCTTGCTCACGGCAGCTTCCAGACCAGTCCCAGCCCGGTCGCGCCGTCGTCGTAGGTGTCCGGGACGTCCAGCAGCGCCGCCATCCGCTGCTGCCACACCTGGTTGGCCGGGTGGTCGCGCAGGTGCCGGCGCATCTGCACCGGGTCCACGACGCGGACCAGGTGAAACAGGTCGAGGCCGTCGCGCCAGATGCGCCAGCTCAGCACGCCGGCCTCCCGCAGCGCGGCGTCGAGGTCGGCCGGGATGACGGCGTGGATGCGCTCGTACGCCTCCTCGGCGCCGGGCCTGAGCCGGGTGTGCAACGCGATCTCGACGGCGCCGGTGTCTCCGGTCATCCGACGTCGCCGCGGGCGATGGTGGCCGGGTCGGGGGCGGCCACCGCGGCGGCCGCACGACGTGCGGTCAACGACATGCGGGCCTCACTTCGGGTGACAGGCGGGAAGCCGGGCGGGCCGCGGCGGGCGCGATCATCCGGGCCCGCCGCCGGCGTCGAGCGGACGTGCCCGACCCGAACGACATGTCGGGTCGGGCACGCCGCCCCGGCGCCCGGTGCGGCGGACAGCGGGCCGGCAGCCGCCCGGCCCACTGCCCCGGGCGCCGCGGTGACCGGAGCCACCGGGCCTTCGAGCTCGCCGGCGCTCAGTACGCGGTCCCCTGTCATGACGTCGCGCCTGACCTGACGCATCGGTCACGACCCACCCCTGGTGATCCACGCGGGACCGTCAGGGAACGCGTATCCGGCGAGGCCCTCCGGGCCGGATGGTGGTGCCGGTCCCCGGCGCGACGGGCGCGACGCCGCACCCGTCACGTCTGCGGGCCGCCGGGCGTCAGCCGCGTGGGCGGCGCGCGTGCGGCTCACCACGCCGCCCCGAGCTTCTGCCGCTGGCAGCCGAGGCCGTCGATCTCGAGCCGCACCACGTCACCGGGGCGCAGGTACGGCTTCGGGTCCGGCTGCCCGAGGGCGACGCCGCCGGGGGTGCCGGTGTTGACGAGATCGCCCGGCCGCAACGTCATGAAGTGGCTGAGGTGCCGGATCAACTCACCGACGCCGAAGATCATGTCCTTGGTGGTGGCGTCCTGGCGCAGCACGTCGTTGACCCACAACCGCATGCCCAGGTCCTGCGGGTCGGCGATCTCGTCGGCGGTGACCAGCCACGGGCCGAGCGGGTTGAACGTCTCGCAGGACGTGCCCTTGCCCCACTGGCCGCCGCGCTCGAGCTGGAACTCCCGCTCGCTGACGTCGTGGGAGATGGCGTACGCGGCGACGCAGGCGAGGGCCTCCTCGACCGTGTCGAGGTAGCGGGCGGTGCGGCCGATCACGACGCCGAGCTCGATCCCCCAGTCGGTCTTGACGCTGTTGCGAGGCACGAGCACCTCGTCGTCGGGCCCGACCACCGTGTCCGGCGCCTTGAGGAACACCACCGGCTCCGCCGGTGCGGGCTGCCCTGTCTCGGCCTGTGCGGGATAGTTCGGCCCGACGCACACGATCTTGCCCGGGCGGGCCATCGGCGCGCCGATCCGCAGCCCCGTCCGCGAGACGGTCGGGAACCCGTGCGCGCCCAGCAGGCCACGGATCCGCTCGATGCCGCCGCCTGCAAAGAAGGCCGGGTCGACGTCGGCCACCGCCTCGGACAGGTCGAGCAGCCGCCCGTCACCGAGCAGCACACAGACATGTTCGGCGCCGGCACGACCCGCACGGAGAAGCTTCATCACACCACCGTCAGACATCGGATCCATGTGGCTCTTGGCCATCGGACGTCCGATGTCTAACATCCAGGGTGAACGTTCGCAACACGCCCTCCGGACGGGATCCGCCGAGCCGCCGCTAGACCTCGCAGGCCAGGTACTTTTCTCGGTTTCTAAAAAATCCATTGCCTTGACATAATTCGAGACCAGAGCGTTACCGGGACCGCTCCCAGCCGGTCAGTAGACACCATCCGGCACATAGACATCGGGTGTATCCGCAGCCCCGCCCGCCGCCAACCCCATCCGGACTCTGCGTATCCGCAGCTCAACGGCCACTTCGGCGACCGCGTCCCACCCGCACAGCAGATCTCCGTTTGGCCGAAGCATTGACAAAATTGTGCCCCGCGGGCTCACTCGCCACACCCAGATCGAGGAGAAGCTATGCGTCATCGACAGCGGATCCGGGCGGCGGCTGCCGCGGCGGTCGCCGGTCTCCTGCTCAACGGGGTCGCCGTCGTCCTGCCCGGCGCCGAACGCGCCGCCGCGGCCCCCACCAACCCCGCCCTCACGCTCTGGTACGACGAGCCGGCCAGCACCTGGGAGAGCAACGCCCTGCCGATCGGCAACGGCGCCCTCGGCGCCATGGTCTTCGGCGGGCCGCAGGCCGAGCACCTCCAGCTCAACGAGAAGACGCTCTGGACCGGTGGCCCGGGCGCCGCCGGGTACAACCACGGCAACTGGGTGGCCCCGCGCCCGGGCGCCATCGACGAGGTCCAGGCCCAGATCGACCGTGACGGACGCATGACCGCGGGCGCCGTCGCCGCCAGGCTCGGACAGCCCATGACCGCCTTCGGCAGCTACCAGAACCTCGCCGACACCTACCTCGACATGACCGGCACGCCGGCCACGGTGACCGGCTACCAACGCGAGCTGGACCTGAGCGAGGCGACCGCACGGGTGAGCTACACCCACGGCGGCGTCACCTACCGCCGGGAGTACTTCGCCAGCCATCCCCGCAACGTGGTCGTCGCCCGGCTGACCGCCAGCCAGACGGGCAGGATCTCGTTCGTCCTGCGGACCACCGCGGCACAGGCGAGCACGACCACCGTGGCCGGCGGCCGCATGACCGTGCGCGGCACGCTGGGCAACGGCCTGATCCACGAGACGCAGTACCGCGTGGTCACCACCGGCGGCACCCGCACGGACGACACCGACCGGATCACCGTGACCGGGGCCGACAGCGCGTTCGTCGTGCTCTCGGCCGGCACCTCCTACGCCGACACGTACCCGGCCTACCGGGGCGCCGACCCGCACGCGAAGGTCACCCAGGCGGTCGACGGCGCCGTCACCGCCGGCTACGACGCCGTCCGCGCCGCGCACCTGACCGACTACCGGGGCCTGTTCGACCGCCTGCGGCTCGACGTGGGCGGCCAGATGCCCAACCTGCCCACCGACGACCTGCGGGCCGCCTACACCGGCGCCGGCGGCAGGCCGCAGGACCGCGCGCTCGAGTCGCTGTACTTCTCCTTCGGCCGCTACCTGCTCATCAGCTCGTCCCGGGACGGCTCCCCACTGCCGGCGAACCTCCAAGGCCTCTGGAACAACTCCAACAGCCCGCCGTGGCAGGCCGACTACCACACCAACATCAACGTCCAGATGAACTACTGGCCGGCCGAGACCACGAACCTGACCGAAACCGCCGAGCCGCTGTTCGACTTCATCGAGGCGCTGCGGGCACCCGGCCGGGTCACCGCCCAGAACATCTACGGCACGACCGGATGGGTCACGCACCTGAGCACCAACGCGTACGGCTTCACCGGCGTGCAGGACTGGGCGACCGCGTTCTGGTTCCCGGAGGCGGCGGCCTGGCTGTGCCAGCACCTCTACGAGCACTACCGGTACACCCGGGACACCGCCTTCCTGCGGGACCGGGCGTACCCGGCGATGAAGGAGGTCGCCGAGTTCTGGCGGGCCAACCTGCACACCGACCCGCGCGACGGCAAGTTCGTCGTGTCGCCGAGCTACTCCCCCGAGCAGGGCGACTTCTCCGCCGGCGCGTCGATGAGCGAGCAGATCGTGTGGGAGCTGCTCACGAACACGATCGAGGCGAGCACCGCACTCGGGCTGGACGCGACGCTGCGCACGCAGTGGCAGAGCACGCTGAACCGGCTCGACCCGGGCCTGCGCATCGGATCCTGGGGCCAGCTGCAGGAGTGGAAGGCGGACTGGGACAGCCAGACCAACGACCACCGGCACGTGTCGCACCTGTACGCGCTGTACCCCGGCCGGCAGATCTCGCCGCTGACGACGCCCGCGTACGCCCAGGCCGCCAAGGTGTCGCTCACCGCGCGCGGTGACGGCGGCACCGGATGGAGTAAAGCCTGGAAGATCAACTTCTGGGCGCGGCTGCTCGACGGCGACCACGCGCACAAGATGCTCGCCGAACAGCTCAAGGGCAGCACCTTGCCGAACCTCTTCGACACCCATCCGCCGTTCCAGATCGACGGCAACTTCGGCGCCACGGCGGGTGTGGCCGAGATGCTGCTGCAGAGCCAGCACGACATCATCGACGTGCTGCCGGCGGTGCCGGCCGCGTGGCCGGCGGGCTCGGTCAGCGGCCTGCGGGCCCGGGGCAACGCCACGGTCGACGTCGAGTGGCGCAACCGCACCGCCACCCGGATCACGGTCACCGCCGGCACCGCCGGCCCGCTCACCCTGCGCAACCCGATCCTGGCCGGCGCCGCGGTCGTCGACCTGGGCACGAACCAGGCGGTCCCGGTCGTCCGCAACGGCAGCCAGGTCACCTTCACCGCCCAGGCCGGACACAGGTACCAGGCCGTCGCACCGTCCACCGGCAGCACGATCCTCGGGGTGGCGAGCGGCCGCTGCGTCGACGTGCCCGGTGCGGCGACCACGCCCGGCACCGCACTGATCCTGTGGGACTGCCACGGCAACCCCAACCAGGTCTGGACCCGCGAGGCCGACAACACCATCCGCAACCGCGGCATGTGCCTCACCCCCGCCACCACCGCCCAGGGCGCCGACGCCGTCATCCAGGCCTGCACCACCGCCACCAACCAGCAATGGACCTACGACACCACCACCAAGACCCTCCGCAACCACGCCACCAACACCTGCCTGGACGCCAACGGCGGCGGCACCACCAACACCACCCGGGTCATCCTCTGGCCCTGCCACACCTCCGCCAACCAGCAGTGGCTGCTGTGACCGCGTGACCGTGCCCGGCCTGGGTGGTCGGCGTCGACCACCCAGGCCGCTCCGGCGGCGCGCGACCGGAAAGGATCACCGTGAGACCAACCCAGCGCCGGAGAGCCCGCCACGGCGGCCTGCTCCTCGGGGCGCTCACCCTGCTCACCACCGTCGTGGTCCAAGTGGCCTCGGCCTCGACCACGCCCGCAGGCGCGGCCGCCGCCGGCACCATCAGGGGCGTCGCGAGCGGCCGCTGCGTCGACGTGCCCGGCGGCTCGACCACCCCCGGCACCGCCGTCATCCTCTGGGACTGCCACGGCAACCCCAACCAGGTCTGGACCCGCGAGGCCGACAACACCATCCGCAACCGCGGCATGTGCCTCACCCCCGCCACCACCGCCCAGGGCGCCGACGCCGTCATCCAGGCCTGCACCACCGCCACCAACCAGCAATGGACCTACGACACCACCACCAAGACCCTCCGCAACCACGCCACCAACACCTGCCTGGACGCCAACGGCGGCGGGACCGCCAACACCACCCGGGTCATCCTGTGGGTCTGCTCCAGCGCGGACAACCAGCGCTGGGACGCGGCCGCCGCGAACTTCAAGGCGCTGCTCAACGTCAGCTTCAGCGGCACCTTCACCTCGGCCAGCGGATACACGCCGTCGACCGGTGAGCTCGTCGACGGCACCCTGACCCGCCTGGCCGGCACCGAGACGATCAGCGGCACGACGGTCACCCTGACCGGCGGCGGCACCGGCATCGGCTTCACCCCGCGGCAGCCCGTGACCGGCGCCAAGTACGTCAACACCGGCCTGCTGGCCGAGGCGGTGGTCCGCCGCCAGGCCGGTGCCACGCTCGACTTCGACACCGTGCTCAGCCTCGCCGGCGGCGCGTACTACCGGTACCGCACCGGGTCGCAGGACGTCACGCAGTTCGGCATGTACGGACCCGACGCGCCGTACCACGACACCCAGCAGGACGGGCCGAACCTGTCCACGACCGCCGACACCCACGTGGCCCTGGCGTACCAGTACGTCAGCGACACGTCGGCCCGGCTCGTCGCGTACGTCAACGGCTGCCAGGTCGGCACCGTCGTCACCACACCGGTCGCGGCGGCCAACGCCTCGGCGGGACTGCTGACGTTCGGCAACGACGCCGGCACCCGCAACCGTGGCTGGCACGGCACCCTCGACGCGGTCGCACTCGCCTCGGTGAGCGGTGCGGCAAGCCCGGTGGACTTCCAGCTCGAGGCGCCCGCCTGCGGTGGCTCGGCACCGCCGCCGGGCTGCACCGGCAACCCGGGCAGCACCGGCCCGGTCACCCCGGCCAACGTCATCGCCGTGGACCGTTGCGACCCGCTCGACCGCGTCCGGCAGAAGGCCGGCCAGGTCGTCCCGACGCCGGCCCAGCTGTCGTGGCAGCAGCGGGAGCTGACCGCGTTCCTGCACTACGGCATGAACACCTTCACCGACGTCGAGTGGGGCACCGGCAACGAGGACCCGGCCCTGTTCAACCCGGCGGCGGTGAACCCGGCCCAGTGGATGGACGTGCTCAAGCGCAACGGGTTCAAGCAGGTCATCCTCACCGTCAAGCACCACGACGGCTTCCTGCTCTACCCGTCGCGGTACAGCACCCACTCGGTCGCCTCCAGCCCGTGGCGCGGCGACGTCTTCCGGGCGATGGTCGACGCCGCCCGCGCCGCCGGCCTCGCCGTCGGCTTCTACCTCTCCCCCGCCGACGGCGCCGAGGTGCCCGGCCGGCGCGGCGGTGACCGGTTCGGCAACGGCAGCCCCCGCACCACGGTGACGATCCCGACGCCGGTGCCGGGCGACACCCGCAACCCGGCGCAGCGCTACACCTACAGCGCCGACGCCTACAACGCGTACTTCCTCAACCAGCTCTACGAACTGCTCACCGAGTACGGCCCGATCGAGGAGGTCTGGTTCGACGGCGCCAACCCGTACACGGCCTACCCGCAGCCGTACCAGGTCGGCGACTGGTACCAGCTGATCCGCAGCCTGCAGCCGAACGCCACCATCGCCATCAACGGCCCCGACGTGCGCTGGATCGGCTCCGAGTCCGGGGCGTTCCGCGCCGACGAGTGGAGCGCGCTGCCGTTCAAGGGCACCGACCCGGCCGCGCTCAACCGCGACGACGACCTGCTCGCCGGCGCCCAGTCCAGCGACCTCGGCTCGAGCTCGCTCATCTCGAGCCGGCTCGGCACGATCACCTACCTGTCGTGGTACCCGGCCGAAGCAGACGTGTCGATCCGGCCCGGCTGGTTCTGGCACTCGTCGCAGAACGGGTCGGTCAAGCAGGCCGGCACCATCCTGCAGCTCTACGAGAACGCCGTCGGCCGCAACGCCAACCTGCTGCTCAACGTGCCCCCGAACCGGGCCGGCGTGATCGACGCACCGGACGTGACCGCCCTGGACGGCTTCGGCACGCAGCTGCGTGCCCGCTACACCAGGGAACTGTTCGCCAAGGCCGGCGCGACCGGCACCCACGCCGCGCTGACGGACACGGCGCTCGGCACCTTCTGGTCCCCGGCGGCCGGCGCGACGACCGGCTCGGTGGAGCTGACCGCCTGCCGGGCCCGGACATTCGACCGGGTGCTGCTGCAGGAGTCGGTCGCCAACGGCCAGCGCGTCGAGTCGTTCGCCGTGGACGCCTGGGTCGCCGGTGCCTGGCAACAGGTCGCCGCCGCCGGCACGGTCGGCTACAAGCGGATCGTGCCGCTGTCCAGCGCGGTGACCAGCGACCGGCTGCGGCTGCGGATCACCGCCGCCCGTGGCACGCCGCAGGTCGCGACGCTCACCGCGTACTCCACCAACGCCACAGCCAACCCGGAAACGTGCTGATTCCACGCAGATCGGAGACGCCCATGCAAGTTCGAAGGGTCAGACAGCTGGTCGCGGGGGGCGCGGTGCTCGCCGTGGCCGCCGGCGCCACCGCGTTCGTCCTGCGGACGACCCCGGCGCTCGCCGCGCCCGGTGACCTCCAGGTCATCCCGGCGCTGCAGCAGTGGACCGCGGGCAGCGGCAGCTACACCTTCACCACCACCTCCCGGATCGTCGTCGACCCGGCCTACACCGCCCAACTCAACGACGACGCGGCCACCTTCGCCGCGGACCTGCGCGACCTGACCGGCCGTGCCGTCACCGTCGCCGCGGGCACCGCGAGCGCCGGCGACATCCGGCTCACCCTCGGCGGCACCCAGCCCGCCGAGGGGTACACGATGACGGTCGGCTCCTCCATCACCGTCCAGGGTTCCACCGACACCGGCGCGTTCTACGGCACCCGGACCGTGCTGCAACTGCTCAAGCAGCGCACCACGATCCCGGCCGGCACCACCACGGACGCGCCGTCGAAGTCCGAGCGCGGTCTGATGGTCGACCAGGGCCGCAAGTACTTCACCGTGGAGTGGCTGCGCCGGCACATCAAGGAGCTGGCCTACCTGAAGATGAACCGGCTCCACCTCCACCTCTCCGACACGTTCGGATTCCGGCTGGAGAGCAGCACCCACCCGGAGGTCGTGTCCGCGCAGCACTACACCAAGCAGGAGATCCGCGACCTCGTCGCGCTCGCCGCGCAGTACCACATCGAGGTCGTCCCGGAGATCGACATGCCTGGGCACATGAACGCGATCCTGGCCAACCACCCGGAGCTGCAGCTCGACGACACGGCCGGCAACCGCAACCCGTACTACCTCGACCTGTCGGAGCCGGGCGCCTACACGCTCGTCCGGGACCTGATCCAGGAGTACCTGCCGCTGTTCCCGGGCCGGTACTGGCACATCGGCGCCGACGAGTACGTCGGCAACTACAACGCCTACCCGCAGCTGCTCACCTACGCCCGGGCCAACTACGGCCCGAACGCCGTGGCCAAGGACACCTACTACGGCTTCATCAACTGGGCCAACGACATCGTCCGCGCCGGCGGCAAGACCACCCGGATGTGGAACGACGGCATCGGCGGCGACGGCACCGTCCGCCCGGCGTCGAACATCGTCGTGGAGTTCTGGTACAACTACGGCCTCTCGCCGCAGGGGCTGCTCGACCGCGGGCACACGATCACGAACCAGTCCTGGGACCCGACGTACTACGTGCTCGGCGGCGGCAAGCCGAATCTGACGTGGGGCTACGAGACCTGGACGCCCGACCGGTTCCAGGGCAACCAGACGGTCAACGCCCCGGGCCGCAACCTCGGCACCCTCGTCCACGTCTGGTGCGACAACCCCGACGCGGAGACCGAGGAGCAGGTCGAGGCCGGCATCCGGGGCATCCTGCGGGTGGTGGCGCAGCAGACGTGGGGCTCGCCGAAGCCCGTGCCGACCTACACCGAGTTCACCGCCGTGATGGACAAGGTCGGCCGCTCACCCGGCTGGCCGGGCTCGGCGGACAACCTGGCGTACAACCGGCCGGTCACCGCCTCGTCCACGGAGACGGCGGGCTTCCCGGCCGCCGACGCGGTCGACGGCAACGCGGCCACGCGCTGGTCCTCCGGCTACACCGACCCGACCTGGATCCAGGTCGACCTCGGCTCGGCGAAGGAGCTGTCGCGGGTGGTGCTGCGGTGGGAGGCCGCGTACGGGCGGGCCTACCAGGTGCAGACCTCCAACGACGCGGCCACGTGGACCACGGTGGCGAGCACCACCGCCGGTGACGGCGGCACCGACGAGTACGCCGTCACCGGCACCGCCCGGTACGTCCGCATGTACGGCACGCAGCGCGCCACCACCTTCGGGTACTCGCTGTGGGAGCTGGAGGTCTACGGCCCGAAGCGGGGCACGGTCACCGGGGCCGGCAGCGGCCGGTGCGTCGACGTGCCGAACAACAGCAGCGCCGACGGCAACCAGGTGGCGCTGTGGGACTGCCACGGCGGCGCCAACCAGACCTGGACACACCACACCGACGGCACGCTGCGCTCGCTCGGCAAGTGTCTCGAGCCCGCGAACGGCGCCACCGCCGACGGCACCGCCGCGGTGATCCGCACCTGCAACGGTGCGGCGTACCAGCGCTGGACCTACAGCGCGACGGCACGCACATTCCAGAGCGGCGGGAAGTGCCTCGACGCCAACGGCGGCGCGACCGCCAACGGCACCCGCCTCATCCTCTGGACCTGCCACGGCGCCGTCAACCAGCAATGGACCGCGCCGACCCTCTGACCTGTCCCGCACGACGGCCGGGGTGGTGACGGTGCCCGCCGGCACCACCCCCTTCCAGCACGCAGGAGCATGACATGCAGGTCCGAACCAGGCGGTTCCTCGCGGCCGCCGCGACGCTCGCCGCCACCGCCGGCACGCTGGTGAGCGTGTCCGCCGCCGACGGCACGGCGGCGGCAGCACCGCCACCCGACCCTGTCTACGCCGACGCCGGCGGGATCGTCTTCCCCGGCCCCGTGCCCGGGACGGCCACCGGGTCGCTGTCCGCCGGCACGTTCACCCTCGCCAACGCCGCGCTGTCCAGCACATGGAGCCTCACCGGCAGCACCGTGTCGCTGACCCGGTTCCAGAACCGGGCGACGAACACCACGGTGCCGATGACGCTGCGCGGGCTGTTCACACTCACGCTCGCCGACGGCAGCACGATCACGACCGCCAACAGCACCGTGTCCGCCCCACCCGCGCTGTCGGACCTGGCCGCCAACGCCGGCTCCGCGCGCCTGGCCGAACGGTCGGCCGGAAAGGCGGTCACCACGACGTTCCGCCACACCTCGGCCGGCCGGACCCTCGACGTGCAGTGGCAGGTGCGGCTGCGCGACGGCGCGAACACGGTGCAGCACGCCTTCACCGTCCGCTCCGTCGCCGGCACGTTCGACATCACGTCGCTGCGCCTGGTCGAGCTCAACCTCGGCAACGCCCGGGTGCTCGGCCAGGACGACGGCAGCCCCGTCGTGCACGGCACCGCCGGCGGCGAGACCGTCTTCGTCGGCGTCGAGAACCCGATGGCGAAGGCCACCGTCTCCGGCTCCACGGTGGACATCGCGGTCCGCCGGGCCGGCGACCTGACCGCGGGCGCGTCGTGGCAGTACACCGCCTCGACCGGCGTCGCCGCGGCCGGGCAGCTCCGCCGGTCCTTCCAGTACTACCTGGCGCGCGAGCGGGCGCACGACCGGCGCACGTTCCTGCACTACCAGAGCTGGCTGGACCTCAAGCCGCCGGGCGAGGTCATCGACGGCGCCGAGCTGACCCGCGCCGTCAACCTGTTCGGCACCCAGCTCACCACGCGGGGCGCGAAGATCGACAGCTTCTGGGTCGACGACGGATGGGACTACCTGCGCACGCCACCCGTGGACGAGACGAACCTGCACGTGTGGTCGTTCGACCCCACCCAGTTCCCGACCGGCTTCGCACCGCAGCGGGCCGCCGCCGCGCAGTACGGCGCATCGTTGTCGGTGTGGATGTCACCGTTCGGCGGCTACGGCAGCAGCGCGTCGACCCGCTCCGCGCTCAACGCCAGCAAACCCGCCGACCGGAGGCTGGAGACCCACGCTGGCGGGCAGTTCATGCTCGCCGGCCCCCGGTACTACGACCGGTTCCGGTCGGTGGCCTTCGACATGATGGACAACCAGGGCGTGCGCGGCTTCAAGTTCGACGGCATCGGCGGCGGGCTGTACCAGTCAGGCCCGAACACCGCCTACATCGCCGACTACGAGGCGCTGCTCGGCCTCACCTCGGATCTGCGCGCGCACCAGAAGGACGTGTTCGTCAACGCGACCGTCGGCACCTGGGGCTCACCGTACTGGCTGTGGTACACCGACTCGATCTGGCGCGACGGGCACGACGCGTCACTCGCCGGGCAGGGCACACCGCAGCAGCGCTACGTCAGCTACCGCGACTCCGAGACGTTCCGCAACGTGGCGACGCAGAACCCGCTGTTCCCGATCCCGAGCCTGATGAACCACGGCATCATCTTCTCCGACCGCACGCCGCAGTTCACCGCCGACTACGACCTGAGCAAGCCGTCGGTGCGGGAGCAGGTCTCGCAGGACGTCCGTGCCTACTTCGCGCTCGGGCTGAGCCTGCAGGAGCTGTACGTGCGCAACACGCTCGTCAGCCCGGACCGGCCCGGTGCGGCCTGGTTCTGGGACACCGTGGCGGCCAACGCCCGATGGGCGCGGGCCAACGAGCGGTTGCTCGGCGACGTGCACTGGATCGGCGGGGACCCGGCCGCCGGCGCCGTCTACGGCACCGCGGCGTGGAACTCCACGGCGGGTGCCTCCACGGGCATGCTGATGCTGAGGAACCCGACCACGGCCGCGCAGGCGTTCACCGTCGACCCGCGGACCGTGTTCGAGCTGCCGGGCGGGGCGCACCGGCGGTACAGGTTCACCGAGCGCGACGGCCGCCGGAGCGGTTTCGTCGCCGACGCCGCCACGCCCGTCACCATCACGCTGCAGCCGTTCGAGGTCGCCGTCTTCCAGGCGGTGCCGACGGACGAGGCGGTCGGCGGCGGTGGCCTGCCCCCGCTGTCCCGGGCGGGCTGGACCGTGACGGCCGACAGCGCCGAGTCCGCCGGCGAGAACGGCGCCCCCACCAACGCCGCCGACGGCAACCCGGCCACCATCTGGCACACCGCCTACACCGGCGGCGTGGCGCCGATGCCGCACCACCTCACCGTCAACCTCAACAACAGCGTCGTCGTCGACCGGCTCGACTACCTGCCCCGCCAGGACGGCGGGACCAACGGCACCATCGCCGACTACCAGATCCTGACCAGCACCGACGGCACCATCTGGACCCAGGTCGCCGCCGGCACCTTCCCGGCCGGCAGCACCCCGAGGACCGTCACCTTCACCCCCACCACCGCACGGCAGGTCCGCCTCCGCACCACCCGCGCAACCAACGGCGCGGCCTACGCCTCCGCCGCAGAGATCACCCTCTACGGCCGGCCCGCCTGACCCCGGTGCCGCCCGGGACGGTCCGCTGTCCCGGGCGGCACCGCCGGCTCGTCAGGGCCGGCGGGCAGGGTCGTTCTGGTCCATGGCGAGCAGCTCCGACACCGTCACGAGGCGGAAGCCCCGGGCCCGCAGGCCGGCGAACATCTCGCCGAGGTGGCGCAGCGCCACCAACCTGCGCGGCTGGCCGACGTCGTGCGCCAAGACGATCGAGCCGGGCTGCACGGCGTCGACGATGGCGCGGACCTGCTGCTGCGGGTCGCGGCGGTAGCGTCGCTCGTCCATCTGGTGCGACCACAGCACCAGCCGGTAGCCGAGCTTGTCGGCGGCGAGGACGGTGGAGCCGCCGAGGTGCCCGTACGGCGGCCGCAGCAGCGTGGGCGTCCGCCCGGTCACCGCACGGATCGCCTCGTCGCCGCGGCGCACCTCGTCGACGGCGTGGCGCAGGTCGAGCGTGGCGAGGTCGGGGTGCGACCACGTGTGGTTGCCGATCTCGTGGCGGTCCAGCCGCCCGTGTACGACGTCCGCGTGCCGCCTGAGATTGCGCCCCACCATGAAGAACGTCGCCGGCACCTGCCACTCGTCGAGGGCGTCGAGGACCATGGGCGTCCACTTCGGCGCCGGCCCGTCGTCGAAGGTGAACGCGACGACCGGCTCGTTGGTGCGCACGTGATACGTGATGGTGGTGCTCGGCGACTGCGCGTCGGCGAGCACGTCGGCGGCCGACGCGTAGCCACCGCTGAGCGGCGGGTGGTCCAGCCCGAACGCGTGCCGTGCGAGCGGTCCGCCCGCCGCGCCGGCCACCACCCCACCCGCGGCCAGCCCCGCCCCCGCCAGGAATCTTCGTCGCGACAGCACCATCCCTGCTCCCCCGTCAGTCCCTGGCGGCATCGTGTCACGCGGACCCCCGGCCGGACCTCCTCCCAGCGACCGGTTTTGATCGCCGGTGCCATCAGGGAGTTACCCTGAGCCCTCCGTCATGGACATCCCCGAGCCGGGGACCTCAGCCGTCCTGTGCAGGTACGCCCCGGCGAGCTGCTGCAGGCGCGTCCTGTCGAAGCTGCGCCCGTGGCCGGGGTGGACGACGGACACGTCGAGGTCGGCGAGGAGCTCCATGCTCCGCCGGTAGGCGGCGACGTCGGAGTTCGGCAGGTCGTCGATCAGGCCACCGTCGTAGATGACGTCGCCGGAGTACAGGGTGCCGGTGTGCTCCTCCAGCAGGGCGATGCTGCCCGGTGTGTGGCCGGGCAGGTGCAGCACGGTCAGTACCCGCCCGCCCAGGTCGATCCGGTCGCCGTCGTCGATCGTACGGCTCAGGGTGACGGGCCGGACGCGGTAGCCGGCCGGGTCGTAGCCGGGACCGGGCAGGACGTCGAGCATCAGCTCCGGGACGGGTTCCCCCGCCGCGTCGATCCCAAGCTTGTCGTAGAGCTCCGCGCCGTACAGGCTCGCCGGTACACCCGCCGCCAGCAGCTCCGCCTCGGCGGGGTGCGCGGCCCGGTCGGCGAACTCGGCCGCGCCACCGACATGGTCCAGGTGCGCGTGGGTGAGCAGGACCATCGGGTCGCGATCGAACAGGCCCGCGACCGCGTCCCGGAGGCCGACGACACCGAGCCCGGCGTCGATCACGATGTCGCGGTCGGTGCCGCGCAGCCACCAGAAGTTCGCCGACAGCAGCTCGTTGACGTGCGGCTCCGAGATCCGGATGACGCCGCCACCCACGTCGGTCCGCGTGTACCAGTCGACCATGCCCGCCAGTGTGCCAGCGGGCACCCGCACCAGCCGGGAGGACGACCGTGACGCCGCACGCCGGGACGTCCGCGACAGTCTCAAGATCGTCATGGGGTGTCTCGATGCGTCTCGTCTCGATGCATACCAGCTGTAGTTACAAACCACCGGCAGTGGCCTTGTTGCAACTGATTGGCAAATACAGGAGACTGGCAGAAGGAGAGTCCTGGCTGGGTACGGTCCTTGGAGTGGTCACCGTTGCCTGGCGGGTTCTTCGTCGACGCCATGGCTGCGCAGGGTGCGGTCAGGCGCGGCGGCGCCCAGCGCGATGGTCCTCAACCTGAACTGGGCGCCGCCACCTCCCTCAGATCATGCCGACGGGCACCCCACCGGATGCGATGGGGTGCCCGTGTGCTGCGTCACGCTCGGTCCGGCAGGCTCGTCAGCGCCCGTTCGAGCAGCAGGTTGAGCTCGCGGACGAGGTCCTCCACGCTCTTCCCGGTCGGGGTCCGCAGCGGGTCGGGCGCGAGTTCGGCCAGGAGGTAGAACGCGCCGAGCAGCGCCTCGGCGCCGGCGAGGTCACCGCGGCGCTTCGCGGCGATGACCCGGCGACGCGTTGGACGATCTCGGCGCTCGTGCCGCGGGCGGCTTCGGTCACGCCGCCGCGGTGGCCGCGGCGAAGCGGGCCTGCACGTCGGCCCAGTTGACCAGGTTCCAGAGCTGGTCGACGTAGTCGGGGCGGACGTTCTTGTACTGCAGGTAGTAGGCGTGTTCCCAGGCGTCGAAGACGAGCAGCGGCGTGGTGCCCTGCCCGACGTTGCCGTGGTGGTCGTACACCTGCTCCACGAGCAGGCGCCTGCCGAGCGGCTCCCACGCCAGCACGCCCCAGCCCGAGCCCTGCACACCCTTCGTGGCGGTGGAGAGCTGACCGGCGAAGCCTTCGAACGTGCCGAAGTGCTCCTCGATCGCGGCGGCGAGCTCGCCGTCGGGGCGGTCGCCACCGTTGGGTGACAGGTTGTTCCAGAAGATCGAGTGCAGGACGTGCCCGGACAGGTTGAACGCCAGGGTCTTCTCCAGCCCGACGAGGGCACCGAAGTCACCCTTCTCGCGCAGCTCGGCGAGCTGGTCGAGGGCGTCGTTGGAACCCTTCACGTATGCGGCGTGGTGCTTGCTGTGGTGCAGCTCCAGGATCTGCCCGGACATCGCCGGCTCCAGGGCGCCGTAGTCGTAGGGCATGTCCGGCAGCGTGTAGACAGCCATTCGCGATCCTCTCAGGATGATGCCATGAGATTGCTTCTGCCAGTATCTTGCAATAAGGAGTCGAGCGGGATCGGGCTGAGGGTGACCAAAGTTGCAAAAGATCGGATTTCGGTGGCCCTCGAAGGGCTCCGCAGGTGCTGGTTGACCGCGGTGATGGTGACGCCGAGACGGGCGGCGAGCTCCGTCGAGGATGCGGGCGTCTCCAGCTGTACGAGCAACCCCGCGCGAACGGCGCCGACGAGGTTGACGAGCGCCCCGGGCGCCGGCAGGGCCTGCGGCTCCTACAGCGTCGCCAACCCGCGGGTGGCGTACTGGATATGACGCTGATCCTTCTACTTGAGCAGACCCTCGCCGATCCAGCCGCCGGGTTCGCAGCCGGGCGGGACGGCGAAGACGGCGGACCCGATCGGGGTGATCCATTCGTTCATCAGGTCGGCCTCCGCGAGCTTGCGCTGGATGGGGATGAACTGTTCGCCGATGTCGCGCTGGAACGAGGCGAACACGAGGCCGCTGTCGGCGGTGCCGTCGGCGCCGGGCGGCTCGTCGTAGTTGTACGGACGCCGGAAGATCCGCAACCGGTCCTCTCCCACCTGCGCGCGGGCCACGTGCGAGAACTCGGAGATGACCGAGAAGCCGAGCTCGTTCTTCGCGTTGAAGTCGGGCTTGTCCGACTCCCGCTGCCCGGTGATCGGCGCGCCGTCAGACAGGCGCCGCCCGACCGCGAACTCCTTGCCGACCGCGTCGGCGGCGTCCCACTGCTCCAGCTCGGCCCGGATCCGGCGGATCACCACGGTCGTCCCGCCGTGCAGCCAGGCGGGTCCGGTGTCGGTCCACACCGCGCCGCCGAACATCGGACTGCCCGGCGCCGGGTTGCCGGTGCCGTCGATCTGGCCGAGGACGTTGCGCTGGGTCACCCCGTCGTCCTGCATGCCGCGGCCGCGCCGGAATCCGCGCTGCACCCACCGTACGGTCGCGAACGACCGGCTGTCCTTGACCAGCATCCGCTGGGCGTGGGCGACGGTGAGCGGGTCGTCGGCGCAGAGCTGCAGCAGCACGTCCCCGCCGCTCCACCGCTCCTGCAGCCGGTCGATGCCGAATGCGGGCAGCTGCTCCAGCGACGCCGGCCGCCGGTCGCCGAGCCCGGCGGCGTCGAACAGCCGCGGCCCGAACCCGAACGTCACGGTGAGCCGGGCCGGCACGTGCGCCAGCTCCGGCTGCCCGTCGGCGAGGGGCGCGAGGCCCTGGGTCAGCCGGGCCGCATCGTCGGTCAGCACCAGCATCATCCGGCGCAGCGCCGCACGGTCCACACCGGCGGCGAGGTCGAGCGCGACGAACGCGGCATGTGCCTGTGCCGGCGTCTCCACTCCCGCCTGATGTGCACCGTAGAACGGCACCATCTGCCCGCCGAAGTTCGCGGCTGACACCTCAGGAACGCGTTGCTCAGGACGCGATGCCGAAGCCGCGGCGACGCCGATCGCCCCGCCCACGGACAGCGCACCGCCGGTCAGCAGGGCACGCCTGCTGACCGGCCCGCGTGCACGACGGGTCATGTCAGCCCATCGTCATCGCGCTGGCGCTCGGGCTGCCACCCATGCCAGGCATGTAGGACTCGTTGCCCGCGGCGAAGTCCTTGCCGAGGGCCGTGAACTGCACCGTCCCGCCGTCCTTCAGCGTCAGCGTGAACGTGACCTGGTCGCCGGCCTTCACCTCGGTCTTGACGTCCATCAGCATGAAGTGGTCGCCGCCGGGCTTGAACTCGTGGCTGCCGTTGGCCGGGATGACGAAACCGCCGTCCTTCGGCCGCATCGCCATCTTCCCGTCGACCGTGGTCGTCTCGTGCAGCTCCATCATCGGCGACACCGACGACGTCACCGACACCACGACGATCTCCTTGCCGGTCGTGTTCATGACTGTGCCGTACGCCGCGGACATCCCCGACTTCGCGCTCTTCACCCACGGGTCCTTGACCACCAGCGCCGCCTGCGCGCTCGCGCTCATGGCGGCCGGCGCGGCCTGCCCGGATGGTGTGCTGCTCGAGGACTCCTCGGACCCGCAAGCGGTGAGGGCGAGCACCAGCACAGCGCCGGCCAGCGCACCAAGGTTGCGCAACGACATCGGACATCCTTCACGTTCGGCGGAGAGCACTGTCATGGGAGTAGTCGGGGCGCACGCCGGGAAAGTTCCCGTGAGATTCGTGTCGCTGCCCGCAGTGCCGACCGGAGTGCCGGAGGGTCCAGGATGGACGCATGCGAACGTTCCGCGCGGTCCTGGCCGCCGCCGCCGTGGCCCTGCTCGTCCTGCTGGCCCCGCCGACGCCGGCGTGGGCACACGCCAAGCTCGTCAAGAGCGACCCGGCCGACGGCGCCACCGTGTCCGCCCCACTGACCGCAGTCACGTTCACCTTCAACGAGCCGGTGAAGCAGCAGTTCAGCACCGTGGTCGTCACCGGGCCCGACGGCATCTCCTACAGCGACGGCACCCCGAAGTCCGTCGACAAGACCCTCACCCAGTCCGTCAAGCCGCTGCCCGCCGGCGCGATCAAGGTCGCGTGGCGGACCGTCTCCGTCGACGGCCACCCGATCGAGGGCCAGCTCACCTTCACCAACGCCGCACCGGCACCGACCACCACCGCCCCGTCCAGCCCGCCACCGGCGACGAGCGCCGCCCCGGCGACGGCCTCGGCGGCGACACCGACCGTCGGGACCGGCCCGGCCTCGAGCGACAGCGGGGCCAGCGGACTGCTCTGGGTCGTGCTCGGTGTCGTCGCCGTCGCGCTGGTACTGGGCGGCGGCGCCGTCTGGTGGCGCAGGAGCCGGACGGGCTGACGAACGAGGCACTGCCGCTGCCGGCGCGGCACCGGTACGCTGGCCGCGTCCACAACCCCGGAGCGGCAGCCGGAGCGGACAAGCGGCCAACCGGTGTATGGCGCACCGGGGACCGCAGCCCTTTACCGTGCTCGCGTTAGGACTCTGCCGTGCCCGTCACCTCCGCACCCGCCCGTTCCCGGGACACCGTCACCCGGCTCGCCGCCGTCGCCGTCCTCATCGTCGCCGGCGTCGTCGTGGCGCTGCTGTACCGCGGCAGCACCGGCGACGCCGCCGCCGTGCAGGACCGGCAGATCACCGTGACGATCACCGCTGGCCGGGCCGACCCGCCCGTGCAACGCGTCGAAGTCGGCAAAGGCAGCACCATCAAGCTCACCGTCACCTCCGACGTGCCCGACGAACTGCACGTCCACGGCTATGACCGCAAGGCCACGCTCACCGCCGGGCAGCCCGCAACACTGGAATTCCCCGCCGACACGGCCGGCATGTTCGAGATCGAGACCCACGGCGCGCATCTGCTGCTGGTGCAGCTCGTGGTGCGCTGATCAGCTGGCCTGCGCGGTGCGGTGCGCGGCCACCAGCTCCGCGCGCGCCCTGGCGACCCGTGACCGGACCGTGCCGATCGGTACACCCTCAACCTCGGCGGCCTCCGCGTAGGACAGGCCGAGCACCGGTGAGCGAGTCACCCGGGCCTGCGGCGCTCATGGCGCACCACCGTGCCTTCCGCTGTTCCTGGTGGAACCTTTTCCGGGTTGGGGACGACTACCGGTGTGTGGGATGTGACCTGTACCAGGAAGCGCTGTCCGCCCGGCTCGACGGCGAGGCCGAGCCGGTCCCGGCCGCCGAGACCGACGCACACCTGCGCCGCTGCCGCACCTGCCGGACGTGGCAGCGCGACGCCCTCATGCTGACCCGCGCCGTGCGCATCCAGCCGGTCGGCGTGCCCGCGAGACTGGACATCGCGGCGTTGCTGCGCAAGGTCCGGCCCGACATGCCGAGGCTGCGCAACGGTCTGCGGGTGGCGCTCGGCACGCTCGGCGCGGCGCAGTTCCTGCTCGGCATGGCGCAGGTCGCCCGCAACGCCGCGGCCGAGCACGTCCACGCGGCTGCGGCGGCGGGCGCCACGGCGGGGCACCTGTGGCACGAGTCGGCCGCCTGGAACGTCGCCGTCGGTGCCGGGTTCGCGTTCGCCGCCTGGAGCCGTAGCCGGCCCACGGGTGCAGTGCCGATCCTGTCCGCGTTCGTCGCGCTCCTTGCGCTGCTCAGTGCCAACGACGTGTTCGCCGGTCAGGTGCAGCAGATCCGGCTGGCCAGTCACGGGTTCGTGCTCGCCGGGTACCTCCTCGTGCTGGCGCTGTGCCACCCCCGTCTGGACCCCGGCACTCCACCGAGCCGCGGGCTGCGGCCACGCTGGCGCCTGACCGAGCAGCAGCCGCTGCCGGAACCCACCGCCACGCGGCCGCCGCTGCGGCTCATCCAGGGCCAGGCGCGGATCAGCACGGGCGCCGCGGACCTGGACCGGGCCGCTTGACCGGGCCGTCACGTGCGCAGGGTTGTCGTCATCACCGGCGCCGCGGTGCCGCGGGTCCGCAACCGGAAGGTCACCGTCCACGCGCAGGGACTCACATACGGCACACCAGGTAGTCGCCGCCGCGTGTCCTGAAGTTCCCGCCGGGTCCGCCGCCGTGATGACGGCGGACCCGGCTCGCTGGACGGTCAGCCGGTGCGGCCAGCGCGGCGGTAGGCCAGGACGCCGAGGAACAGCCCCGCGAGGCCGGCGATGAGCGCGAAGACGCCGAGGGTGATCGCGGTGCCGTCGGTGTCGCCGTCGTTGGCGGTGGCGGCCGCGTCCTGCGCCGCGACGTTCGCCGCGGTGCCGGCGGCCGGGCTCGCGGCGGCACCGGCCTTGGTCAGCTTCAGCACCGGGGCGGGGTGCTCGGCCTCGGCACCGGCGGCGGGCTCGTCGATCCACCGGACGATCTCACCGTTGGAGTACGTCTGCAGGGCCTTGAACACGATCTGGTCGGCGGTCGGCAGCGGGCCGAGGGAGACGTCGAACTCCTGGAACGTGTGCGGCTTGATCTCCGCGCCCGCCGACGCCGTCCAGGTGATCTTCGAGATCGCCTCGGTGATCTCGCCGTCGTCGGTCTTGATCGGGGTGGCGAGCTTGCTGTTCTCGGTGACCGCGGTCCAGCCCTGCAGCGGCTTGAGCGACACCGACGCGATCGGCGTGTCGGTCGGGATCGCGATCTCCAGCTTGGTGGTGCTGGCGTCGTCCTTCTCGTTCGGGACCCGGAAGGTGACCTTGGTGTAGCCGCCCTGGGTGGCGGTGTTCGGGTTGACGGTGACGTGCGCGGATGCCACGCCGGGGAACGTGAAGGCCGCCACGGCCACCGCGGCCAGGGCGGCACCGGCACGAGCAAGGCGAACGAGACGCATGACTGCTGGGTCCTCTCGAAAACGACGAGCGGGATGGCGGCCCCTCGAGTTCCACAGATCACAGCCTCGTGACGGGAACCAACCCGGGTCTGGGAGCGACTACCTGGGCGATGCTCACGGTAGTGCACGGAAAACTATGACTTATCTGGACCTGACCCGAAAGGCCCGGAAGCCGCTCATCTTCGCCGCCGGCACGATGACACTGGTGGCAGTGCTGGTGTCGGCGTTGCGGTGGGGCGGCGCGATCACGGGACGCACGGTCGTCGGCCTGCCGGACGCCGGGGCGCTCACCACCTGGGGGCTGCCGCTGGCTCGCGCGGCCGTCAACGTCGGGTGCGTGGCGACCGTCGGCTGGTGCGTGACCGCGGCGTTCCTGCTGCCCGGCCTGGACAACCCGGGCGGCGGCCGGCACGGCGCCGGTCAGCTGCTCGGCCCGGCCGGATACCGGATGCTGCGCCGCGCCTCGTGGTGGGCGACCGGCTGGTCCCTGACCGCCCTGGCGATGCTGCCGCTGACCCTGTCGGACCTGCTCGGTCAGCCCGTGTCCCAGGTGTCGTTCGCCGGGCTCCGCAGCCTTGCGTGGTCGGTGGCGCAGGGCCGGTCCGCCCTCGCGCAGGCCGTCTTCGCCGCGGTCATCGCCGTCGCGTGCCGGATCGTGCTCACCCGCACCGGCGCCGGCATGATCGCCGCGCTCGCCTGCGTCGCCGCCCTGCCGCCCGCGCTGACCGGCCATTCGGCCGGCGCAGGCAACCACCAGCTGGCGGTGACGAGCCTCGCCGTGCACATCCTCGCCGCCGCGCTGTGGGTCGGCGGCCTCGGCGCCCTGCTCACGCTCCGCTCCGACCGGGTCCTCGACGTCGCCGTCCGCGGCTACAGCCGCCTCGCCCTGGGCTGCTGGGTGGCCGTCGCGGTCAGCGGGCTCGCGAACGCGGCGGTCCGCCTCGGTGCCGTCGACGAGCTGTGGCGCTCCCGGTACGGGCTGCTCCTGCTCGGCAAGATCGTCGCGCTGATCGTGGTCGGGGTGTTCGGTGCCGTGCAGCGGCGACGCGCGTTCGGATCGTTCCGGCGGCTCGCGACCGGCGAACTCCTCGTCTTCGCCGCGACGTTCGGCCTCGCGGTGGCGCTGTCCCGCACGCCGACCCCGGTGCCGACCGACCCGGTGGACACGGACCCGGTCACCGACCTGCTCGGATTCACCGCCCCACCGCCGATCAGCGCCGCTCGGGTCATCTGGCCGCCGCTGCTGGACGGGTTCTTCATCGCCGTCGTGGCGCTGGCAGCCGCCGGCTATCTGATCGGCGTGTGGCGGCTGCACCGCGCCGGGCACCGCTGGCCGGTGGCGCGGACCGCGAGCTGGCTCGGCGGGGTGCTGCTCCTGGGCCTGTTCACCGTCGGTGGATTCGCCCGCTACGCGTACGTGCTGTTCAGCGCGCACATGGCCCAGCACATGGTCCTGGCGATGGTGGTGCCGATCCTGCTCGTCGGCGGCGCCCCGGCCACCCTGGCCCTGCGGACGTTGCGCAAGCCCGCCGACCCGGCGATCCGCGGCGCGCGGGACTGGCTGCTGCTCTGCCTGCACAGCCGCGTCCTGCGGGTCCTGTCACATCCCGTCGTCGCGCTCGGCCTGTACGTGGTGAGCCTGTACGGCCTGTACTTCAGCGACCTGCTCAGCACCCTCATGCGGTACCACCTCGGTCATCTGGCGATGCTCACCCACTTCGTGCTGACCGGGTTCCTGTTCTTCTGGGTCCTCATCGGCGTCGACCCGGGCAGGCGTGCGGTGCCCCCGCCGGTCCTGGTCCTGGTCCACTTCGCCGGCATGGCGTTCCACGCGTTCCTCGGCGTCGCGCTGATGCAGTCCCGCACGGTCATCGCCGCCGACTGGTACACCGCCGTCCACCCCGCCTGGGCCGGCAGCCTCCTCGCCGACCAACGCGTCGGCGCCGGGCTCGCCTGGGGGTTCGGCGAACTCCCGGCGGTGGCGATCCTGATCCTGCTGGTCGTGCGGTGGATCCGCGCCGACGAGCGCGAGCAGCGTCGCCTGGACCGGGCCGCCGATCGGGCCGAAGCCGCGGGTGAGGACGACGAGCTCGCCCGGTACAACGCCTTCCTGCGCCGCGCCGCGGAGGCCGCCGAGCGTCGCTGAGAACTCTTCGAAACTCACCGGGAACTTGCTGGGCACTTCGGACGACTACATGCTCGTGGACGCGTCAGCCAAGGACGTCTGCGGGTGCCACCTGTCCGTTCCGTCTCGAACCGTCGCCCCGCCCGGAGGTTCCCTGATGTCCGTCGCCACCGATGTCTCGCCCCCGACCGAGGAACCCGCGGCAGCACCCATCGCCCGCACCGGCGGCCAGCCGGCCCGGACGTGGTCGGTGGTGCCGCTGCTGACCCGGCTGCACTTCTACGCCGGCATCCTCGTCGCGCCGCTCCTGGTGATCGCCGCGCTGACCGGCCTGCTGTTCGTCTTCACCCCGCAGCTCGACAGCATCGTGTACGACAAGGAACTGCACGCCGCCCGTGTGGGACCGGGTCTGCCGAAGCCGCTGTCGGAGCAGGTCGCCGCCGCGATCGCCGCGCACCCGACCGGCACGTTCTCCACCGTGATCCCGGCCTCCGCCCCGGACGCGACGACGAAGGTCGTGTTCATGGTCCCGGAGCTCGGTGAGAAGCAGGAAACCGTCTACGTCGACCCGTACACCGGCGAGATCCGCGGCCAGCTGGTCACCTGGTGGGGGTCCACCCCGCTGACGACGTGGCTCGACGACTTCCACCGGCACCTGCACCTCGACGACATCGGTGTGCTCTACTCCGAGACCGCCGCCAGCTGGCTGTGGGTCGTCGCGCTCGGCGGCCTCATCCTGTGGTGCAACCGGCAGTGGCGCATCCGCGGCGAGAAGCGCCGCAGCCGCGTCGAGGCCACCCTGCTCTACGACACCGCCGCCGCCAAGGGCGTGCGCCGCACCCGCGGCATGCACGCCGCCACCGGCGTCTGGCTCGTCGTCGGCCTGCTGTTCCTGTCCGCGACCGGGCTCACCTGGTCCGACTACGCCGGCGCCAACTTCAAGCTCGCCCTGGACTCCCTCAACGCCAACCGGCCCGAGCTGGTCACCACCGGCGCGACCGCCGCCACCGGCGGGGGCCACCACAGCGGCGGTGGCACGGCGGCCGCCGGCGACCCCGCGCAGGTCGACACCGTCCTGCACATCGCCCGCACCAACGGCATCACCGGCCCGATCGAGATCGGCGCCCCCGCCGAAGACGGCGCTGCCTGGACCGTCGTGCAGAACGACAACGTCTGGCCCGTCCACTTCGACAAGATCGCCGTCGATCCCGTCGCCGGCACGGTGCTGCACCGCACCGACTACGCCGACTGGCCGTTCCTCGCCAAGCTCTCCGCCCTCGGCATCCAGGCCCACATGGGCTACCTCTTCGGCCTGGCCAACCAGCTGCTGCTCGCCGCGCTCGCCATCGGCCTGCTCTGCGTCATCTTCTGGGGCTACCGGATGTGGTGGCAGCGCCGCCCCACCCGCGGCGAACGCCGGGCCCCCGTCGGCGCGCCGCCCGCTCGTGGTGCCTGGCGGAAGCTGCGAGTGCCGCTGCTCATCGTCGGTATCCTCGTGACCGCCGCGATCGGCTGGGCGCTGCCCGCGTTCGGCGTCACCCTCGTCGCGTTCCTGCTCTTCGACGCCGTCGCCGGACTGATCCGGCGCCGCCGCGACACCCCGGCACCGACCTCACCGGCTCCGGCCGGCGCCTGACACGACACGTCCAAGGCGCGCCCGCGTCGTGACTTCCGTGGACTGACGGGAATTGCAGCGGGCGCGCTGACGACCGAAGCGGACGGCTCCGACGAGCACGTCGAGGTGGTCACGCTGGAAGTGCCCCTCCCCCGGGACTGGCACCTGGCCGAGCCCGTCGCAGGCCGGGCGTTCGTCCTGCGCTCGGAGGCAGCCGCCGAGCTGGTACAGGCGGTCGCTCAGCTGGTCTGAGCCACTTCCATCCGGACCTGCCGTTGCCTGCTCGACGCTCATCTTCGCCGATGACCTTGACGGCGGCAGGCAGCGATCGAGGCCGACATGAGCGGGCAACGCACTGCAAGGACCCGCCGCGCTGGTGGTCGCCGCCAGCCGGAGCAGACCGTCGGCGTGCCGCTGTTTGAGCTGCTGTTCGACCGGTTGCACGCCGACCGCTACGAATCTGGCATTCACGGTCTTCTTGATGGGTCGTCGCACTTGAGCGACAGCGGACGCCTGCACACTTGGCCGAGCTGGACGCCCGCATCGCCGACTCCAGTCACGCCGTCGACCTCCCGCGGTGGATCTGGCGAGTGTCGATCAAGTTAGTGTGCGGAGATGACCGAGCTGCGAGAGGGCCCGCTGCACATCGCTGCCCGAGCGGGCGATGCGCAGAAGGTAGGTCGGTTGATCGCCGAGGGCGCCGCGGTAGACCCAGGCGACTCCCGTTCCTACACGCCGTTGCATGTCGCCGCCGGTGTGGGGGCGTCCGAGGTCGTCGCGATGCTGCTGGACGCCGGCGCGGACGCCGGGGCGCTGACGGTGTTCCAAGACACGCCGCTGCACCGGGTGGCGCATGGTCTTGTCGGCGCCGCCGACGCTCGCGTGGAGATCATCGACAGGCTCCTCGACGGCGGCTGTCCGCTCGACGCTATCGACACCGCTGGACGCACCGCGCTGTGGTTCGCGGCGGCCACCGGCACCACGCCGTGGACGCCCGAGCAGCAGAGCATGCGCTTCCGCGTCCTGCAGCACCTGCTGGAGCGAGGCGCCGATCCCAGCATCGCAGCGGCCGGCAAGCAGGGCCGGCCGATCGACGCCGCTCGGGGGCAGCACCAGATGAAGAAGTACCGGATCGAGTGGGCCGAGGGCGCCGCACTGCTGGAGCGATGAGGTTCAGGCAGCAGGACCCTCGCTGTCACAGTGAGGACAGACGCTAACGGCATCCGCTACCTCCACGGCTGCTGCAGCCTCGGCGATGACCAGCTCTGGGGGGTGATGGGCCGCCGCAAGGCGGCGATCACACCCTGACCGCGCTCAAGTCGATCCGTAAGGAGCGACCGAACGGTGCGCCGATCTACGTCATCCTGGACAACCTGTCGGCGAACAAGACCCCGGCCATCCGCACCTGGGCGGCCCGCAACAGGGTCGAGCTGTATCTCACCCCGACCAGCGCGTCCTGGGCGAACCCGATCGAGGCCCAGTTCGGGCCGCTACGCAGCTTCACCATGGCCAACTCGAACTACCCCAACCACACCGTCCTGGCCCGTGACCTGTGGCAATGCCTACGCTGGCGCAACGCCAACGCCCGCCACCCCGACGTCCTGGCAGCCCAACGCCGCGAACGCGCCCGCATCCGCAGCGAACGCCAACAACGCTGGGGACGCCCACGAACGATCGCCGCGTGAGCCCTACACCCCGGTCCGACCGTCGATACGCTGCCGTAGCAGGTCGGCGTGGCCGTTGTGCCGGGCATACTCCTCGATCATGTGAATGTAGACCCAGCGCAGCGACACCTCACCGAAACGAACCACGAAGGTCCGATCAAGCGGTACGCCCCTGACGACCTGCCGGGCCGCTTCCCACTCCGCTCGCAACTGCGCGAAATCCCGCTCCGCATGGATCGGGTCGGCCTCCTCGAAACAGGCGTCCCGGTTACCATCCTCGGGGAAATACAGCGGTGTCAGCTGCTGCCCGCCGACCCTGCATCGAAACCAGGACCGTTCCACCTCGGCCATGTGCCGCATCAGACCGAGCAGAGACAGGTTCGCCGGTGGCACGGCCTGCTGGGCCAGTTGCGCGCCACTCAGGCCTGCGCACTTGAACCACAGAGTCGTGCGGTGACAGTCCAGCCAACCCTCCAACATGGTGCGCTCGTCGGCGACATAGGGCTCATCGATACGTACGGCCTCGGGCACGGTCCACGTCACGGTCGTATCTTGCCGTCCGAGCTACGGCGGCGCGATCCAGAGATGGCCGGACCGGATCCCGGAGCCGGTCCCAACCGGCCTGGTTCCACGTAGAGATCAAGCTCTGGCCACCCGGTGAACGTTCTTGGTCAACGCACCTGAGCTTCCCCCGCTTTGATGGAGCGGCGTAGGATGGCGGATAGCGCTCGAGACCCCGGTGGCAGGCCCGCGATGGCTGCGCGCTCCCGGGTGGGTGGCGTGTAAGTAGCCGCCGTCCTCCTCGCCCTGGTGCTGCTCCTACTGCTGGTCTTCCTCCAGCAGAACAGCCGGCGTGCCGAGGTGTCGTTCTCCGGTGCGCACGGACAGCTGCCGATGGGGTGGCGCTGCTGCTGGCGGCGGTCTTCGGTGTCCTGCTCGTCGCGCTGCCGGGCACGGCGCGCATCGTGCAGCTGTGGAGGCTCAGCGGGCGCTGGGCATCGGATCACGCCGCTCGCCGGGCACGACGAACCTGCCAACCGGGAATAGCCGTCACATCGGGCCCGGATGCCGACGCCGCGTCCGCGAAGGACGATCGGCGGCGCCGCGGCCCGCCGAAGGGATGTGCGCAATGACGATCGAGCCTCCGACATGCCTGCTGTACCTGCTCACCGCTGGCCGCGACAAGGAGCTCCTGCTACGGGTGCACGGCACCGAGATCACCATCGAGCAGCTCACCGCCTGGATGACGCAGGAGACCGTGCAACCGCTGACCGTCTCGCGGTTCGGGGACGAGCTCGTTTCCACACTGCTGGTGAACTTCAAGCACGTGATCGGCGCACGGATCGCCCCCTACAGCGAGACGCGCACCGGATCGTTCTGACGGACAACGCCGTGTACAGCTCGCCGGCGGCCCGGTGCCGGCCGCGACGGGACGCGACCGGACCTGGAAACGGGCGTAGGCTGGACGTTCGGGCCTGGTCCGCGCGCCCTGCCATCAGCACATCGACCTCGAAATATTCGTGTGTTTCGACAGAGGGACTGGCCATGCTCAACAACGATCGAGGCGGCACGTTCACCGCGTTCGGCTCCTCAACCCAGCCCCGGCTGGCCCTCGCCCCCGGACGCTCACCCCGCGCGGTGCTCAACGGGGGTTGGTGGCCGCACTCCTGGAATCCGGCGGCCGAGCTGCCCGGGCTGGTCGCCGAGGTCGTGGAGCGCTACGGACCGATCCGCCGGTTGATGCTCAGCAGCCGCACCTGGGATCCCTGCTTCGATCGGTTCCTGGTGGCGACCGGGACCGTGCAGATCCGGTGGTTCAGCAGTGCCGACCCGGGACTGCTGTCCATCATCACGGAGGCCGGCGACCAGATCAACCTCCTGATCGTCCCGCCCGACGCCCCCGCCGCCGCCGCGCGGCTCGCCCTGGACAAGGCCGCCGATCCGGCCAACTCGCTGCACGCCGCGGCGATCCTGGCGACGGCGCTGCCCCCGCGACAGCCAACCGACCGTGACGGAGTCGGTGGGGCAGACGACACGCCGCCCGCAGGTCCGTCCCGGTCATCCTGAGCGGCGGTCCGTACTGAGGCCGGTGATGCACGGGCCGCGATCGGGGCACGTCAGCGCCGGTCGATCACCTGGGCGAGCGGGGCACGGCGCGGGCCGGCGGCGCCGGCGCGCGGCCGAGGCGGAGCAGCAGGTACGGGTAGCCGACGCAGCCGATCATGATCTGGACCGCCTGGCGGGTGGCGGTCCCCTCGACCGCCGCGCTCAGGGGCAGGACCGAGACGCCTTCGGCGGTTGCGGTCAGCCAGCCTGCGGACAGCGCTTCGCCCGCGCGCAACCAGTCCTCGGGCTCGTCGGTGTGGCCGTACAGCAGCGCGAACGTGGCGCCGCGGTCGTCGGCGAGCCGCGCCGGCCCGGCGCCGGTCGAACGGTCCCCGGATCCGGACACGGCGGGCCGGGCGCCGGAGGCGACCCTGGCGAGGTCGACGACCTCATCCGGGTACAGCACGTGCAGTGACGTCTCCTCGGCCCGGACCGCGGCGGTGACGGCCTTGAGCTGCGCGGCTGTGATCGGCGCGCCGGTGACCGGCGACCGGTCGGTGCGCCGCAGGGGGATGCTGCCGATGAGCGGTGCATCCGCCGGATCGGCCGGCGAGCGCTCCTCGAGCCGCAGCGACGCGAGTTGATCAGGGTCGGCGGGGTCCGTCTTACGGTTCATCGTGAGCCGCCAGCCCTCCGCCTCGAGCGCGATCCGGGCGTGGTGGAGGGCCGCACCGCAGCTGAGGATCGCCAGGCGGCCGTCGGCGTCGACGTCGTCGTCGATGCGGCCACGGTCGAGGTACAGGGTCAGGGTGTTGCCGGTGAGCTGCCAGCGCCACGGCTGCGTGTCGAGGATCGAGGGCGCGAATTCTGCCGTGCCGGCCGCGGCCAGCAGCGAGTGGACCACGGCCTGGGCCCCGATCGGGTGGATCGTCGCGTCGGCCGGCACCGCATCGACCGGCTGCGCATCAGCCGGACCCGTCGCGTCGGGCCGGCGAGTGGACCTGGGCTTGAGCTGCACGACCTGCATCTGGGCGGACCTCCGGACCTGCGCCGCACAGCGGCGGGTGAAGGCGAGAAGGAGTAGTCGCCCGGGCCACGCGCGGCCGCATCAGAACGGGCCGCAGCCCAACCCTACGCCGGTCCGGCCCCGCACCGTCATGACCGCGATCACCTTTGTTGCCCGGCCGGCCCGTGCGGCCGGCCGGGCAACAGCGTCACCGGCCGGCCTGCGGGATCAGCGAGTTGGTATCGGAGGTGCGCTTGGCCTTCTTCGCGGCCCGTTTCTCCTTCAGCGTCCTGCCTTCCTTCTTGCGGTCTTCCTTGTGCGCGGATCTGCTCGCCATAGTGACCTTCTCTCATTCGTCGAAGGTGGGGCACGAGCCCAGCCGGCGGCTGGGCCCCGATCGGTGGCCGGCGAGCGCGGGAGCAGCGGCGGGGTCCAACCGCTGCGCGTGCTGCAACACCGACAGCAGCGCGAGCGTCGACTCGGCGCCCTGGTTCTCGTTACGACCGGAGGCGGTCAGCCCGTCGCATCCGCCGCCGGTCGACAGGTCGTGCAGCGGCAGGCCACGATCGTTGGCGCCGAGGAACCAGTCGATCGCCGACGCCAGGCCCCGCTCCCAGCGGGGGTCGGTGCTGACGGTCATCGCGCGGGCGCACGCGTCGGCCATCGCGGCTGCCTCGATCGGCTGCTGGTCGAAGGCCGGGGCCACGTCGAGCGGGCCCGCACCACCGACCGGCGTGCACGACAGGTGCCCGTCGTACGTCTCCCGCTCCAGCAGCCAGCCGAGCATGCGCAGCCCGTCGGAGGACGCGTCGCCACCGGCCGCGATCAGGGTCTCCGCCAGGGCGGCGTTGGCGTAGGTGAGGCGACGCTCCGGCCATGGCCAGGCCGGGTCTCGCGGCACGGGTCCGATCGTGACCACCGCGTCGTGCAGCAGCCACCGTGAGGCGCGGTGGTCCGGCCAGGCGTCGAGGATCTCTACGGCGCCGAGCGCCGCGAACGCCATCGCCCGCGGCCAGCGGGTGCGCCGGTGCGCGCCGGTCTCGAAGCACCGCAGCGCGGTCGCGCGCATCGACGGCAGCGGGCTGCGGGCGGCCGCCGTGCCGAGGCCCCACATCGCCCGGCCCCACCAGTCGCCGACCGCCGGCTCGTCCTGCCACCGCCGGTCTGGTCCCAGCCGGTTGCGGAACGCACCGTCGGGGGCCTGGGCCGCGACGAGGAACGCCAGATACCGCTGGGCGAGGCGGAGCAGGTCCGGCGGCGCGGCCGACTCGCGGCAGATGACCAGCAGGCCGCGGGCGACGTCGTCGACACAGTACCCATGCGACGTCCTCGGCGTGGTGTGCTCGGCGTGTTCGAACAGGCCCACGTCGTCACTGAGCCGGCGCAGGTGCGCGAACGACGGCCCCGGGCGGCGGATGCTCACGGCAGCACCGGCGCGGTGCCCGGACACCCGTCCGGCCCGCTCATCGCGGACGACCGGAACCGGCGACGAAATCAGACATGACCCACCTTCCAATGGCGGGTGCGGCGCCGGCGGCGAGCGCAGAAGGCGAACACGGCGCTGGTCATGCGGTGCGAGCACCATGCGACGGCGATGCTGCTGCCGTCGCCCGGGCGTCGATCGGGATGAGCAGATCAACGTTTCCCACCGTACACGCCGCCGCGGTGAACGCTATCCGGCGCGACCGCCGCTCGTCGCCGCGCGATGGAGCTCCGGGCGGCGCTACCTCGCCACCCATGAGCCCCACGTGCGAAGAAGGTCAGCGGCACGTCGCGGCGTCCCGCCGCAATGTCGGCGCCACCGGGGGCCTGGATGCATTGAAGAACCCAACGCAGTCAGCCGATCCGGTAGGGGGCGTAGCCTCGCGGAGGCGCCCGAGACCCCGGTCGCCGGTCCAGACGCGAGTCGGCGGACGCCCGACGGCCCACACCCGGCGTCGTGTCCATTGTGGACAGTGTCACCCGATCGTGCTGGCGGAAGCCTGCCGCGTGCTACGGTCGACACGTCTTGACCCGTCTCGATCGAAGCTCCGGGTCGTCGGCGACCGCTCGTCGCCACCATGGTGCTCGCACCGAATTGACCAGCGCCGGGTTAGCCTTCTGCGCTCGCCGGTCGGCGCCGCACCCGCCATTGGAAGGTGGGTCATGTCTGATCGCTCTGCCGGTGCCGGTCGTCGGCCATGACGATCTCCTACGGATTCTTGAGCACGTACCCGCCGACCCAATGCGGCCTGGCGACGTTCGCGGCCTCGCTGCTGCGCGCGCTCACGACGCCCGGCTCCGGGGACCGCGCGGGCGTGGTGCGCGTGGTGGAGTCGCCCACCTACGCTGACCGCCCCGAGGTGGTCGCGCGCCTGCTGCTGCACTCGCCTGCCGGCGAACAGCCGGCCGTCGCTGCGCTCGAGCGCCACGACGTCGTGATCGTGCAGCACGAGTACGGCATCTACGGCGGCGCCGACGGCGAGGACCTGCTGCCCGTGCTCCGCCAGCTCCGGTTGCCCGTGATCGTGGTCCTGCACACCGTGCTGAGCCAGCCCACCGAGCACCAGAAGGCGGTGCTCGAACAGGTCGTCGCGCTCGCCGGCGTCGCGGTCGCCATGACCGAGGCGGCCCGGACGCGGCTCATCGCACAGTACGCCGTGGAACCGGACAAGGTCGTCGTCATCCCGCACGGCGCACCGGAGACCCGGCCGCTGCGGAGGCTCAAGTCGTCGGACAGGCCTGTGATCCTGACCTGGGGTCTGCTCGGCCCCGGCAAGGGGATCGAGTGGGCGATCGCCGGACTGCGGCTGGTGCGCCACCTCGTGCCCCGGCCGCAGTACGTGATCGCCGGCCAGACGCACCCCAAGGTGCTCGCCGAGCAGGGCGAGGCCTACCGCCTCAAGCTGTACTCCAAGGTCCGCGCGCTCGGCCTGGCAGGGCTGGTCTCGTTCGAGCGTGCCTACCTCGAACAGGACCGCCTCGACCGGCTGATCGAGCGCGCGGACGTCGTGCTGCTGCCGTACGACTCGCCCGACCAGGCGACCTCGGGAGTGCTCGTCGAGGCGCTGGCGGCGCACAAGCCCGTCATCGCCACCTCCTTCCCCCATGCCGTCGAGACGCTCGGCGGCGGCGCGGGCCTGCTCGTGCCGCACCGCGACGGTCCGGCCATCGGCGCGGCCCTCAAGCGGGTGCTCACCGAGCCCGGCCTCGTCACCGGCATGCACGAGAAGGCCGAGCGCATCTCCCAGCGCAGCGGCTGGTCCATCGTCGCCGAGCGCTACCGCACCCTGGCGACGTCGCTGCTCAGCCGCGCACCGGTACCCCTGTAGCCACCGGCCGGGCGTCAGGCCTTGTCGGCGACGAGCAACTCCGTGGTGAGGAAGAGCGCCGCGACGGTACCGGTTGTTCTCCGCAGGCTACGCCGCCGGCCGGCAGACTCGGGTGATGGTCCTGCCTCGAGCCGCCCGCCGGTTGCCCCTCTGGGACGTCGACCACACGCTCATCGAAACCCGCGGGCTGGGCGGCGAGCTCCACGCCAACGCGTTCCACACCGCCACCGGCGTCCGCATGCTGCACAAGGCCGAAGTGACCGGGCAGACCGAACCGTCGATCCTCACCGCCACATTACGGCCGCGCCGCACGCCGCGCAGCACCCGCACCCGGTGTCGCCGGGTGCGGGTTCGCGGGGCTGACCGGTCAGCCGCCGGCGATGACGCTGTCGCCGGCGAGGTGTTCGGTGCGCTGCACGATGAGGGTGCGCAGCGTTTCGGCGTCGGACTTGGTCTTCTCGGCGTTGTTGCCCTGGACGGTGCCGAGGACCGTGGTGATGCCGTCGAGGATGTTCAGGGCGTCCGCGCCGGCGTAGATCTTCTTGTACAGCGCGCGGTAGGCGTCGTCATAGGTCGAAGTGAATGCCTTGCTGGCCAGGAACCGTTCCTTGAGTTTGTTGCCGCCGAACCCGCCGCGCCCGCCCATGCCGCCGCCCATGCCCGCGGGTGGTTGCATGCCGTCGGGCAGCTGCATGCCGGCCGGCGGCTGGAAGTCCCCACCGTTGCCGCCGCCGGGGAAGCGGCCGCCGCCCATGGAGGTGGTGTCGTGCGGGCCGGTGGTGGCGCTGCCGGAGAAGGACAGGTTGTAGTCCCAGCCGACGACGGAGAACTTCTTGGTCTTCAGGTCGTACCACAGGTAGTAGTTGCGGCCGGGCCCGGCCATGTCGTCGGAGTTGAGCAGCAGGTTCTGCGCCGAGACATAGCGGGCGAACGACGCGACGTCGACGTGGTCGGCGAGGTGCTTGTCGAAGTCGGCGTCACTGGCGCTGTGCACCCACTTGATGAGGTCGATGACGGGTTGGAGGTCCTGGCTGCCCTTCTTCGTGATCTGCTTGAAGTCGTCGGCGTAGTCGATGGGGTCGTCGCCCTGGTCGGTGAACGATCCGGTGGCGAGGCTCTTGTACAGCACCCCGGACTCGCCGAGCGACTCGGCGAAGTCCTCGTCGGGGTGTTCGACGATGAGCCGGGCGGTGGTCGGCCGGTTGTTGACGGTGAAGCTGGTGTACGCGTACCGCTGCGCGGTCTGCCCGGCCTTGGCGAGGACGTTGAGGGAGACGGCCTCGTTGAGCACCGTGGACCCGCCGCCCATCCCGGCGACGCGGACGGCGATCTCGCGATGGCCCTGGTACCGGCGGCCGTCGGCGAACTCGTCGAAGCGGATCAGCCACGGCAGCGTCTCCGGCTCCTCCGCCTTCAGCGACGCCATGCCGAACCCGCCGCCGGGCCTTGCCCCACCACCGCCGGGAAAGCCACCACCGCCGGGAAAGCCGCCACCGCCGCCGGGGAAGCCGCCGGCCGGAGGGCCGCCGTTGCCGTTGCCGTTGGCGCCGCCGTTGCGCTGTGGCATCTGCCCGCCCTGACCGCCGGGCTGGGCACCGACCCGGGCGCCGCCGAACCCGTTCGGCCGTGACTGGCCGTTGCGGGTCAGCCCGGCGAGGGTCGAGTTGCCCTTGAGCCGGATGCCGACACTGTCGATCCGCGTGCCGTCGATGGTGATGTCGGCCTCCAGGAACTCCTTCTCCCCCTCGTCCCAGAACTCGTCGAGGAGCCGCTGGTAGTCGGCGTCCTTGAAGCTGAGCGTGATCGTGTGGGCCTTGGTCTCGTCGAAGAGGTCGGTGGTCCCCGCGATGTCCTCGACGATCTGGTCGCCGTCGTTGTCGCTGGTACTGGTGACCAGCGGCGCCACGCGCACGGTGTCGAACACCACCGCGCACGCGACGAGGAACGCGGCGCAGACCGCGAGCAGCTTCCAGTAGTGCCGGACCCGGACCGGGATGCGGTGCAGCAGCCGGCGGCGCATCACAGGTCCGTCTGGTCGTAACCGGTCAGGACGGTGACGCGCTGCCCGCCCGTGCGCTCGCCGAGCGCCGCGATGAGCTGGCCGGGCTCGTGGCCCTTCTTCAGCCGGACCGTGTACATCAGCTCGCTGAGTGCCCCGCCGCGGATCGACTCGATGCTGACCAGCTCGAACTCGCTGGTGTGCGCGATGAGCACGTCCTGGATGCTGTCGGTGTAGCCGCCGTCCGGCGGGACCTGCACCTTGACCACCTGCCGCTGGACGCTGGCGGCGAACCAGTTGAAGCGGTACATGACGACGATGATGAGACTGATCGCCACCGCCGCGACGATGGCGAGGGTGTAGAACCGGGTGCCGGCGGCCATGCCGACGCCCATCACCAGGAAGATGAACCCGACGTCGCGGGTCTCCTTGATGGCGTTGCGGAACCGGACCACCGACAGCGCCCCGACGAGCGCGAACGCCCGCGCGATGTTCGACCCGACCACCAGCATGATGAGCGCGATCAGCATGCCGAGGATGACGAGCGTCTGCACGTACGACTGGCTGTAGGACACGTTGCGGTGGGTGAACCGGTACACCCAGCCGATCATCGCGCTGAGCACGAACGACAGCGACAGGGCGATCGCGATGTCACCGACGCTGAACGTGCCGGACAGGTCCTGAACTTCGAACGGCATGGCGGTCAGACCTCACTACGAGAATCGGGGTGGGCGGAGGCCGTTGCGAGGGCATCGGCGGGGTCGGTGTCTGGGACGTGGAAGATCGAGCGTGGGGCACGGCCGTACGCCTCCACGCTCTGGCAGTACTTCGAGATCCGGGCGACGGACAGGTCGAGCTCGGCGGCGAGGTCGGTCAGCCAGTACGGGACCCGCTCGTTGGCCTTGAACTCCACCACCGCCAGGCGGGCCGGGATGGCGAGCCGGTTCTCCGCGTCGGCGGCCAGGTGGAAGTCCCGGTCCCGGCCACGGACCCGCTGGTCGACGGTGACCCGCAGGCCGGCCTCGGCACCTCGACCGACGAACGCCTCCCGCTGGTACCCCGTCATCGCCACGGGCCGCAGGTCGAGACGGCTGACCAGTTCCAGGACCTCCTGCACGAACGCGCCGTCCTCGACGAGCTCCCGGTGGTCGCACAGCCGCAGGGCCTGCCGGTACGGCAGCGCGACCCGCCGCTTCTGGGTGACCCGGTTGACCCGCTGCTTGATCTCCACGAACACGTTCGTGTCGTCGTCGACGGCGAACCGGTCGCCGTAGTGGCGGATGCGCAGCTTGCGCCGGAACCGCAGGCCCTCGATCTTCTCCCAGTAGAAGCGCAGGTCCCGGGTGTCGTAGTAGGTGCTCCACACCCCGTACCCGCCGTCGGTGCCGTGGCTGTCCCGGTCCAGACGCCGGTCCAGCTCGTCGCGCAGCGCCGGCAGGGCGGTGACCGGCATCAGGTACTTGATCTCGTACCGGTTGAACGCGTGCAGCCTGCTCGGCGCCCGCAGTGCGTGCCCGGCGTGGTCGTCGTTGCCGGCGTCCGGCGAACCGGTGGAGTCCGGCACCGGGGAATCGGGGCCAGCGTCCGGCGGCACGTCGCGTCGTCGTCGGAACGGCCATCGCATAGTTCGTCGCCAATCTGAGGTCGGCCAGGACAAAAGAGACACAACCAGCCGAACCTCAGAGCAGCCTTTGAACAGCATGCAAACTACACATGAACGCGAGGTGTACGCCGAGCCGTGGCCGCGCCGGTCGAGGCTACGACCCTCGCCGTCCTCCGGAGGCGGAAACGTGGATCTTCACAGGGGTTGCGGAGGCTCGTTCAGGGGCCGCAGCGGTAGAGCACCTCGGTAACAGTGCCGGCAATACCGTCCGGGGCCTCGGTGCAGGCGGACCGCACCCAGTCGGCGATCCCGGTCGTGGCGCCACTCATGCGACCAGGGCCGGTAACTTCGGCCAGCAGCACGTAGCGCAGCTCGCCGCGGTCGACCATGCCCCGCAGCGCGGTGAGGGTCGGCTGCGGCACGGTGCCGCTGAACCCGCCCATCGGCAGGTAGGGCCGGCCCGTGGCCATCATGTACGGCCCGGCGGTGTTCCACGAGCTCATCGCGGCCAGGAACCGGGCACCGCCGCGGTGGGCGATCAGGTACTCGTCGAGCTGACGCTGCTCGGCGGTGAGCGCGTCACTCGCGCCGCCGAACCGGACCCCGCCGGGCGCCTGGCCACCCGGGAACCCGCCACCCGGGAACCCCCCGCCTGGGGACCCGCCACCCGGGAAAGCACCGCCCGGGAAGCCGCCGCCGGGGAGCCCGCCGCCGGTGGGACCGCCCGGGAACTGGCCGTTGCCCGGACCCTGCCCGCCGGGCATCCGGGCGCCGCCGCCGAGGCCCTCCCGCGCCGCCGGGCCGGCCGAGGCGTCGAAGGCGCTGCCACCGTACCGCGCGTCGAGCACCGAGGCCGCCCAGGCGCTCGGTACCGCCACCATCGCCGCGACCGCGAAGGCCATCGCGGCGACCAGGACCCGCTGCCCGGGCGCCCGCGGACGGCCGACCGCCGCCACGACGAGGACCGGCAGCGCGAGCACGGCGGTGCCCAGCACCACCCACGGCAGCCAGGGCAGGAAGTCGGGGAACCGCCGGCTCAGGTACACCGTCCAGGCCAGCTCCGCCACGAGGAGCACCGGCAGCTGCCACGGCGCGGTCCGGTCCCGAAGGCCGCGCCACGCCTGCACCACCGCGGCCGCCGACAGCGCCGCGAGCGGCGGCGCGAGGGACGCCATGTACGCCGTGTGCGGGATCATCATCGAGCTGAACACCGCCGCGACCGTCACCAGCCACAGCCCCCAGAACAGATGGTTGGCCCGGACCGGGTCGGTGCGCGGCGCCCGTCCCCGCGCGACCAGACCGAAGGCCAGGCCCAGCAGAGCGAGGGGATACAGCCAGCCGATCTGCGAGCCGTACCGCGCGCCGACCAGCTTCGCCGCACCCTCACCACCCGGACCGCCCGGGCCTCTCTGCTCGGCGGCCGACCCGGGCCGGCGCTGGTCGAACTGCGTCCCGGCGGGCGGCTCGAAGCCACCCGGTCCGCCGCTGCCGGGTCCGCCGCTGCCGGTGAACATGGACTGGACCGCGCCCGGCACGTGCAGCCCGAACCGGTCGATGCCGTTGTAGCCGAACACCATCGCGATCGCGCTGTTGTTGGTGCTGCCGTCGACGTACGGGCGGTGCGCGTCCGGCGTCAGCTCGTACAGCGCGACCCACGACACCGACACGGCCAGCATCACCGCGCCCGCCGCGCCCAGCTGACCCAGCCGGCGCCGCCACGGACCGGGCGCGGCCACCAGGTAGGTGACGGCCATCGCCGGCAGGACCATCCACGCCTGCATCATCTTGGCCTGGAAGCCGACCCCGATCCACACGCCGGCCAGTACCAGCGACCGCAGCCGCCCCTCGATCAGCGCCCGCTGGAACGCGTCCGCCGCGAGGACCAGGCACATGGTGAGCAGGCCGTCCTCCATCGGATGCCCGAACATCGACGCGACGACCGGCGTGAGCCCGAACAGCCCGGCCGCCAGCAGCCCCGCCGCGGGTCCGGCGAACCGGCGGCCGATGCGGTACATCACCAGGACCGCGACGACACCCTCGACGACCTGCGGCAGAGTCAGCGACCAGGCGTGGTACCCGAAGATCCGCGCCGACAGCGCCTGCGGCGCGAACGACCCCGCGAGCTTGTCGATGGTGATCGTCGCGCCCGGGTCCAGGGCACCGTAGAAGAACGCCTTCCAGCTCACCGACATGCTCTTCGCCGCGACCGAGTAGAACATCGCGAAGCCGCTGTCCCGGATGCGCCAGGCGTACAACACGGCGGCCACGGCCGCGACCGCGAGCAGCGCCGGCCGCGCCCAGCCCGGCTGCCCCTCCGGCGACCGCCAGAACCCCAGCCGACCCGGAACCCGAATCGTCCGCACAACCACCACTCCTGGGCATGTATCCGCTTGATCCCGCGAAGCAGTCTGCCGGTCGAACGTTGCACAAGCCGCCGATCCATCTCAAAGAAGCCTCAGAGAATCGAAAACACTGGGTGCTCGCCGCCGGCGGGGAGCGGAGCAGCGGACCGCCACCACCGACGAGATGAGCCGCGACCGACGGCCCGGACGACTCCGTCGGACTCTTCCAGCAACGCCCCGCCCGAGGCTGGTGCACCCGCGAACAGCTCCTGGACCCGGCGTAGCTTCTCCGCGGCCCTGCTCGCCCTCGACGGCTGGCAACAGATACCGCTGACCGTCGCCGGCCAAGTTGTACACCCGCGAGAGGGAGCGCCGCGCAGCGTCCCGGCCGGCTGGTCGGTCAGGTCGTCGAGTGCAGCGTCAATGCTTCCTGGTAGTCGCTGAGGGCGTCGGGATAGCGGTGTCCGGCAGTGAGGATCATCGCCCGGTCGGTCAGTGCGTGGATGAGCGCCCGCCGGCCGGTCGCAGTGGTTCGGGCGTGTAGGCGGCGGGCGACGTCGACGCTGTCGTCGAAGGCGGGTAAGGCTGGTTCGAGGAAGCGGTGGCCGTGGCGCCACAGCCCGTACACGCCGGTGCGGATGGCCAGCCGGCGTCGCAGCGCGGCGAGTTCGGGCAGGCGGTGTTCGCGGCGGGCCGTGTCGCGGAGGGTGCCGGGCCGGTCGGAGGCGGGGGCCTCGCGCCGGGCGATCCCGGATTCGTCGAAGTACCAGCTGGCCCGCTGGTGGTCCGGCGCGACGATCGCCGCCGTGCTCGACAGCCGAGTCGTCCCCGACGGGCACGGCGTGTGGCGGGAGGGCGATCACACGGTCGCGTTCTACCTCGAGTACGACACCGGCACCGAGACCCTGTCGACCGTCGCCGCGAAGCTGCCCGCGTACCGCCGGGTCCAGGACCTCGGCGGCCCTCGCTGGCCGGTGCTGTTCGTCCTGCCCAGCCGACTGCGGGAAGGCAACCTCCGGCAGCGGCTCGCCGCCACCGGCACGTCCGGGGTCACCGTCGCGACCGCGTCACAGGACCGGGTCGACACCGACCCGTCCGGCCCGATCTGGGCGCTCGCCGGCGACACCGGCCCCCGGCGGCGCCTCATCGACGTGCCGTGCGAGCTGGGGTCCGCGAGTCCGCTGAACCCTGGTCCGGCGACACCTGACCAGGACCCGCTGCGGCTGCTGCGCGATCAGGACTGAACGCCTCCGCGGTCGGACGGGACCTTGCAGGGATCGATGGTGACGGGCTCAGCCCATCGGCAGGCGGCTGACGACGCTGTCGGTGCGGCCACTCAGTTCCCGGTCCAGGGTCTCCTGGGCGTCGCGCATGGCTTCGGCGTACGCCGGTTCGGCGAGCCGTCGCATTCCTTCCTCCGCAGCGACGTCCTCGACCACCGCGCTGATCCACCAGATGTTGCCGAACGGGTCACGTACCCGGCCACCCCGCTGACCGAAGGCCTGGGTGGCCGGTGCGGTGACCACGCGAGCCCCAGCGGCGACCCCGCGCTCGATCGTCCGATCGGCGTCGGCGACGAAGACCCGCAGGAGCGACGGCATGGCAGGCCAGTCAGGTAGCCGGTCGAAGGCGAGCAGGACGGTGTCGCCGACGCGGATCTCGGCGTGGCCGATCGTTCCGTCTTCCAGCTGTACGCGCCCCAGCTCGACGCCGTCGAACACCGCGGTGATGAAGTCCAGCAACTGCCCGGTGTCGGGCGTGACGATCCACGGCGCGACGGTCGTGTACCCGGCCGGTGGGGCGCTGCTCATGAGAATCTCCCTCGTGTCGGAGCGGACCTGCACGCCCACGGTAGGCGTCGTATAGGTCACCTCCAGTCCTAGTCGGGCGACACAATGTCGGCATGTCCGACGCGCTTGCCCGGCTGCTGTCCCTGTTGTCGCTGTTGCAGACCCCTCGGCTCTGGCCGGGAAGCGAGCTGGCGCAGCGACTCGGCGTGTCCGGCCGGACCGTGCGGCGTGACATCGATCGGTTGCGCGAGCTGGGCTACCCGGTGCACGCCGAGCAGGGCGGGCTGGGCGGATACCGGCTGATGGCCGGCACGGCGATGCCGCCGCTGCTGCTGGAGGACGACGAGGCGGTCGCCGTCGCCATCGGGCTGTGCACGGCGGCGACGCAGGCGGTGGCCGGGGCGGACGAAGCGGCGGTGCGGGCCCTCCGCAAGCTGCTCCAGGTGCTGCCGCCCCGGCTGCGCCGCCGGGTCGAGACACTGACCTCCTCCACCGTGACCCACCCGTTCGCGCTGGCCGTGGATCCGGTGAACCCCGACGCGCTGATCGTCACCGCCGCGGCGATCGCCAACCACGAGCGGCTGCGGTTCCGGTACCGCGACGAGGACCGGCACGTCGAGCCGCGCGCTCTGGTGACGGCCGGGAGGCGCTGGTACCTGCTCGCGTTCGATCTCGATCGCGACGATTGGAGGACCTTCCGGCTGGACCGCGTCACCCGGCTCGCCGCGACCGGCGCCCGGGCGGTCACGAGGGAGGTGCCCGGCGGGGACGTCGCCGCCTTCGTCGCGAGCCGGACGATGCAGATGGCCCCCACCTTCCCGGCCGACGTCGTGATCCACGCTCCGGCCGCCCACCTGGTGGACCGATTCGGCGGGTCGCCGCCCGGTACCCTGACCGACCGGCCGGACGGGACCTGCCGGTGGCTCGCGCCGCCGGACACCGGCGAGTGGCATGCGCGCCGGCTGGCGTCGATCGGGCTGCCGTTCGAGGTCAGCGGCCCGGCGGAGCTGACCGCCCACCTCAGCTCGATAGCCGCGCTGTTCCAGGCGGCCACAGCCGAATCAGGCGCCGGGCAGGGACGCGATCGCTGAAACGGACGGTTGAGTGCTTCCACCGTTCGGTCGCACCGGTGGCTCACCGACCGTGTGTCGCGCGGTCGATCCGCTGCGACGCGTCGTCGAGCGGGGCCCGACACTCATGCACCAACCGATTGCCCGCCAGAGGGCCGGGTCCGGTAGCACCTACTCAGGACGCCGTTCGTGCGCCACGCGTGAGACCGCCCGAGTCCTGGCTACCATCAGGGCTCCAGCGATTAGGTGACGATCGCTCGGATGGCGCCGGAGATTGCGCCTACGGCGGCCGGGGAGCTCGCGCCGTTCAGGTCGAGTCAGCCGACCGCCAACATCAACGGACGTCACATCGGCCCTTCGTCGGTGGCGCCTATGCGGTACGGGACAACTCGATGGACACCTTGAACGCGGGCGGCGACCCAGGAGCGGGCGCCGGTGGATCGCGATCCGCACTGATCTGCGCCACCAGGACGATGAGCACGAGCATCACCGCGAGTGCGCCTACCGCGAGAGCGGCATCACGGCGGCCGTTGGCCGGTGGCGCATCGCCCATGTTCCCCCTGGCTCAGTGCTCACGACAACCCGTCGACATCGAGGGTACGGGCGGCCGTTCACCCGGAATGTCGGGCACGAGGGCAGAGTGCCCGCCCGTCCGTCGGACACGGCGCGACGGTCCTGTCCGCGGCACCGCGCACCACCAACCCCGTCCCAGCTGATCGGCTGGGTGCTCGGCGCACGCGTCCACCATCGCTGAACCAGCGGGTTCAGTTCGGGGTGCGGAGGCAGGAGTCTCTCGCGGCGGCGCAGCGGCCGGGCGCGACAATCGGTGAGCAGCTCGACGCAGGCGGCAGTCAGGGAGCCGAGCAGCGCCGCGTCACCGGTTGCGACCCTCGGTTGTCCGCCGAGAGCTCACCGGCGGGTCGGCGGACCAGGTGTGGATAGGCCGGTGCGCGTGCCGCGCTCGCGTTGACGTGCGCGATCGTGGCGGCGGCAGTTGCCGGGAACAGCATGTGGACGCTGGTCCCGCAGCGCCCTGGCCGCGACGTCGCGGCCGAGCGCGCCCGCGGTGCGTGTCAGACCTACGCCCCTGAGCCGGCCGCGACGCGCTCATCTGGCCGATGAGCGCGTCCGACTCCTAAAGGCGCTGGCCTGCGCGCCGCCGACTACAACCCGCTGCAGTCGTCCGTCCACCTCTCCCGCGCGTCTAGCCGACATCGTGTCGGTATAGTTGCCGACGCGATGTCGGCAAGTGATGGGAGAGGTCATGTTCCTGGCGTTGCGCGAGCTGCGGTTCGCGCGTTCGAGATTCGCTTTGATGGGTGCGGTAGTGGCGCTGATCGCGGTGCTCATGGTGCTGCTGTCCGGCCTGTCGTCTGGACTGGTGAACGATGGTGTCTCCGGGCTGCGGCGGATGCCGGTCACCGCGTTCGGGTTCGCCGAGGGAACCCGGGTGGACGGTGCGTTCTCGCGCAGCGTTGTCGATACCAGGCAGGTGGAGGCCTGGCGCGGGCAGCCCGGTGTGGAGGCGGCCGAACCGTTCGGCAACATGCTGGTGAACGCACACAGTGGTGCCGGGGCGCCGATCGACCTGGCGCTGTTCGGCGTGCGGCCGGGCTCGTTCCTGGACCCGACGCCCGCCAGCGGATCGCGGCTGGGCAGCACGGACGGGCTGGTCGTCTCCAGCACGCTGCTCGACGCCGGGCTGCACCTCGGCGACACGGTGACCATCGACCGGATCGGCGTCAAACTTACGGTGATCGGGGCTACCGCCGATCAGCGGACGTTCGGGCACGTCGACGTGGCCTACCTGCCGCTCGACACCTGGCGCCGGATCCACACCGGCGCCGACGGCGAGGCGACCGCCGTGGCGATCATGGCGCGCAATGGCGCCACACTCGACCTCGCGGCCGGGGACGCCGCCGCGCGCACCACCAGCCTGACGCTCGCCGACGCGTACGCGACCTCGCCCGGCTACACCGCCGAAACCTCGACCCTCACCCTCATCCAGGTCTTCCTGTACGCCATCTCGGCCCTGGTCGTGGGCGCGTTCTTCACGGTGTGGACCATCCACCGCCAGCACGAGCTGGCCGTCCTGCGGGCGATCGGCGCGTCCCGGGCCTACCTGCTGCGCGACGGCCTCGCCCAGGCACTACTCATTCTGCTGGCCGCCTGCGCCGCTGGGGTGCTGGCCGGACTGGGTCTGGGCGCCCTCGTGGCCGGCGGAGACGTGCCGTTCACCCTGGAACCGCCTGCCGTCCTGACCGCGGCCGGGCTGCTCATCGCGCTCGGCCTGCTCGGCGCGGCCACCGCCATCGTCCGTATCGCCACGGTGAACCCGCTGGCCGCCCTGGGAGCACAGCGATGAAGCTCGACACCGCCACCCGCACCGGATTGCGCCTGGCCGAGGTCACCCTGCGCCTGGGCGACGGCGACGACACCATCAAGGCGCTGGACGCGGTGAGCCTCACCGTCGCGCCCGGCGAGCTGGTAGCGGTGGTCGGGCCGTCCGGCGCCGGCAAGTCCAGCCTGCTCGCCGTGGCCGGCGGGCTGACCGTCCCGGACGAGGGCACCGTCACCGTCGACGGCGACGACCTGGCCGCCATGCGCCCGGCGGCACGGACCGCCTACCGGCGCGAGCACATCGGGTTCGTCTTCCAGAGCGGCAACCTCATCCCGGCGTTGACCGCGATCGACCAGCTGCGGCTCATCCACCACCTCGACCGGCGGCGGACCGGGGCGCCGGACGCCGCGGCGCTGCTCGAGGCGGTCGGGATGGCCGACAAGGCGCATCGGCGCCCGCACCAGCTCTCCGGCGGGGAACGGCAGCGCATCGGCATCGCCCGGGCGCTGATCGGCGGCCCGTCGCTGCTGCTGGCCGACGAGCCGACGGCGGCCCTCGACCGGGCCCGCAGCCGCGAGGTGGTCGAGCTGCTGGCCCGCGAGACCCGGCGCGCCGGCGTGGCCACCGTGATGGTCACGCACGACACAGATGTGCTCGCGGACTGCGACCGGGTGGTAGAAATGGTCGACGGAACGCTGTCCGGCTAGGCGACGGAGGGAGGCACGGTGCCGCGCATCTCGGCGCCCACCGTCGCTGAGCACCGCGCCGCCAAACATCGCGCGCTGCTCGACGCGGCCCGTGCCATCCTGGCCGAGGAGCCGGGCGCCGCGCCGTCGCTCGCGGCGGTCGCCGGCCGTGCCGGCCTGGCCCGCTCCTCGGCTTACGAGTACTTCCGCTCGCGCCAGGACCTGCTCGACGCGCTGATCCAGGACGTGTTCCCGCGCTGGTCGACCCGGGTGACCGACGCGATGGCCGCGGCGGGCGGTCCGGGCGCGCGGGTGCTGGCGTACGTCGACACCAACCTCGCGCTGGTCGCCGAGGGCGAGCACGCGGTGGCCCGGGCCCTCGCCGCGATCGCGCCCGGGCAGCAGCTGCACGACAGCAGCCGCGCCATGCACGAGCAGCTGTCCCACCCGCTGATCGACGCGCTGCGGGCGATGGACCTGCCGGACCCGGCCACCACCGCCGAGCTGATCAACGCGATCGTCTACAGCGCGTCCAGTCTCATCGAGGCGGGTGGCGACCCTGCCCGCATCCGCGCCCGAGCCGGTGAACTGCTCGGGCCGTTCCTACGCAACGCACGGTAACCGTTGCGACGCGCGCCAGCACGGGCCTCCACATCGGCCGACTTGGCATCAACTTCTGCCGCCGTTGGTGCGCGGCGTCCCGTCGCTACTCGTAACGGTGGGTGATTGAATCCTGCGGCGCCGAGGCTTTCTGAACTGCCGATGTGCGGACGCTGGCCGGCGATCGGTCAGCCGAGGCGGCGGGCTCGGCGTTGGAGGTACCGCTGTTCGACCTGGTTCTGGGTCAGGGCGGATGCTTCGCGGTACCGCGCCGCCGCGCCGGCGGTGTCACCGGTCATCTCGAGCAGATGTGCGCGAACGGCGCGTTCGCGTTGCCGGGTCAGCGGTTCCTCGTCCAGGTGGTAGCCCCGGTTGAGGTCGTCGAGCAGGGCCAGCCCGCGGGCCGGCCCGTACGCGTGCGCGACCGCGACCACCCGGCTCAGCCGCACCGGCGCGGTCGGACTGAGTCGTTCGAGACCCAGGTACAGTGCCGCGATCTGTGGCCAGTCCGTGCGGTCCGGCGACGCGGCCGCGGCGTGCACGGCCGCGATCGCCGCCTGCAACTGGTATGGGCCGACCTCGCGCCGGCGCCATACGCTGTCGATCAGCTCGGTGCCCTCACGGATCAGCTCGGGATCCCACCGGGTTCTGTCCTGCTCCTCCAACGGCACCAGCTCGTCGCCGTCGGTACGGGCGGCGCGTCGCGACTCGGTCAGCAGCATCAGGGCGAGCAGCCCGGTCACCTCGGCGTCGTCCGGCAGGCAGTCGCGGAGCATGCGGGTCAGCCGGATCGCCTCGCGGGTCAGGTCGACGCGGGCGAGCTCGTCGCCGGTGGAGGCGGTGTAGCCCTCGTTGAAGATCAGGTAGAGCACCTGCATGACGGCGTTCATGCGGCTGTCGCGGTCGGCGTCGGTCGGCGGGGTGAACCGGGCGCCGGCGCGGGCCAGTTGCTGCTTGGCGCGGCTGATCCGGGCGCCCATGGTGTTCTCGGCCGTCCCGTAGGCGTGTGCGATCTCCGTGGTCGTCAGGCCGCCGACCGCACGCAGCGTGAGCGCCACCTGAGAGGTGGGGCTCAGCGCGGGGTGGCAGCACAGCAGCAGGATCGTGAGACTGTCGTCGGTTTCCAGCGCGGGGCGCGCCCGTCGGGCCGGGTCCTGCATCGCCAGTTCGCTGATGCCGGCGTGCCGTTCGCGGCGGCGTCGGGCCTGGTCGGTGCGGAGCAGGTCGACCATCCGCCGGTACCCGATCCGGATCAGCCAGCTGCGCGGGTTCTCCGGCACGCCGTCCGTCGGCCACGCCCGGCTCGCGACGAGCAGCGCCTCCTGTACCGCGTCCTCGGCGGCGTCGAAGTGGCCGAAGCGCCGCACCAGCGCGCCGAGCACCTGCGGCGCCTCGGTGCGCAGCAGGTGCTCGACGTCCGGCGTCACGCCGGTACCGCCGTTCGTATGCCCGCCCGGTCTGCCGCCGTCCGGCGACGCTGGGTACGGCGGGTCATGCCGCGAAGTCCGCGCCCATGATCGGCCGGATCTCCATCGGCTCGCCCAGAACCTCGACCATCCGCGAGACGATCTCGACGGCACGCTCCTGGCTGCCCACGTCGATCACCGCGAAGCTGGCCAGGACCTCCTTGAGCTCGACGAACGGGCCGTCTGTGGCCACCACGCCGGTCGGGGTCCTGCGGACCGTGGTGCTGACCGCCGGGTGACCGAGCCCCTCGCTGCTGACGAACTCGCCGGTCTCGACCAGCTCCTGTTCGAACCGCTGGTACGCGGCGAACGCGGCCAGCGCCTCGTCGGACGGGGTGTCGGCGGTCGCCGCGTCCCAGGCGGCGGCCGGCGTGTAGCTGAGCAGCAGATACTTCATGGTCATCCTCGTGCTCGCAGGGCTCGGATCACGCTACGCCGACCAGGTCGAGCGGCGCAGGGAGACGGCGACGACCGTCGTCCAGGTGAAGGCGACCAGGCCGTTCACGGCGATCTGGATACTCATGTGGCTCGGCGACATCGGCATCAGCAGGATGAGCGCGGCGAGGCCGTTCAGCACCGCCGGCAGGGCAGTGCGACGGCGGGCCTGACGAACAGCCAGCACGATGGCTGCGGCGGCCAGTGCGGTGAAGGCGATCGCGGCCGCCGCCGAGTGCGCGATGCTGTGCCAGGACATCTCGCCGACCGGCCCGTCAGCAGTCCCTACCGGGAAGCCGTACTCCGGATCCATGGTGAACACCCCCGCCGCGACGAGCCCGGCACCGAAGATCCCGACGAAGATCGGCAGCACACGCCGGCCGGTGCCCTCGGTGAGCGTGCGTCGGACACCGACGGCGAGGGCGATCCCGCCGAGGCCGGCGAGCACGAACGTGGTGATCTGGATCCAGCCGAGACCTCCGGTGGCCAGCTGGCTGATCGGGTGCCGCGTGATGTCGTAGCCGTCCCGGGTGAGCATCTGCGTCACGGCGGAAGCGAAGAAGACCGGCCCGGCGAGGCTGCCGGCGAGGAGCAGGCGGTCGGCCGAGCGGCGGACGGCGGGACCGGTGGCGGCGATGGTGGCCATGACTTCCTCCGTGATGAGTGGTTGCCGCTACCTCGTGGCCGCACCGCGAACCTTGACGCCCAGGAGGGGTGTCCTGGGTCACATCACGGAGATGTCAAAGCCCGGGCGTCACCTCCGAGGTACCGGCAAGCACCCGCCGAGGAGGACACGATGTCTGAGAACACCCAGCCGAGCGCCGAACTGACCGCCCTGGACCGTCTGGTCGGCACCTGGTCGGTGACCGGCGGCGCCGAGGGAACCGTGCGGTACGAGTGGATGGACGGCCGGTTCTTCCTGCTCCAGCACGTCGAGCTGAGCCAGTTCGGCCAGGCCGTCACGGGGCTGGAAGTCATCGGCAACCTGCACCCGTTCGGTGAGCCGGTCGGCTCCGACGTGGTGTCGCGGTTCTACGACGCGGCCGGCAACACCTTCGACTACGTCTACGAACTCGTCGGCGACAAGCTGACCATCTGGGCCGGGGCGAAAGGCGGCCCGGCCTACTACGAGGGCACGTTCAGCGCCGACGACACCACGGTCACCGGCGAATGGACCTACCCCGGCGGAGGCGGCTACGCCTCCGCCATGACCCGGATCTGAGATCGGAAGGCCGCAGCGACCCGGACGTTCCCGGACGTCCGGATCCACCGCTGAGAGGCGCTCAGCAGTGGGCCGACGGTAACTGGCTCTCAGTCAGCGGAACGCCCTTTCATTGGCAGATCGGTAACTCGTTCAGCGACGCTCGCCGGGTCCGGTTCTGCCTGCGACGGCGGGTCATCGGCGATGATGCGGCTCGTCGAACTTCGGCCATCGAGGGGCGGGCCAGTGCCTACGGGTGATCGCCTCCAACGCCGCGGACAATTCACGACGGGTGATGCCGGTCTGCTCTCGCGCGCGGAACCAACCGTCCTCGCGTTGCAGCTTGACGTGTTTCTTGCTGAGGAACGCCTTACGGCAGTTCTTGCTGAAATCCTCGGCGACGAAGAACGACCAGGTCCGCATCACGCTCGTGGCGAATTGTCCTCGGCCGAGCGGTTCGGCCAGCGGAAACGCGACCGAGCCGGCGCACCGCTGGAGTTGCTCGCTGCCCCGGTCATCCCAGCGGAGCAACGTCCAACCTGGCCACAACCGCGGCCAGGATTCGGACAGCCCGCGCAGCGGTCGCACCGCGCTCCACACGCCGGCGGTGAGACTGACCGGGTCGAGGTGCATGCCCGCCTCGGGCATGGTCGCGGCGGCGGCGATCCGGTCGCCGGGACGCAGCTGCTCCTGCAGCCCGGTACCCACCTCCCACGGCTCGACTGCGTTCCACGCCAGGCCATACGCTTGCGTCTCACCGATGGTGACGACATAGCGCAGGTCCATCCGCTCGATGCCGTCGTGCCAGTACAGGGCCTTCGGTTCGGTGCGCTTGCGGCGAACCTGCGAGACTTCTCCGCCCACGTAGTCGACCAGATCGGTGATACCGTCGTAGGCCCAGCACACCTGCCAGCCCGGCCACGTGCGAGTCACTGCGTCCAGGCATGCCACCCTCAGCGCCGCCCCCCGCTGGGTGCTGAACATCATCAGCACCTGCTGATCGAAATCGACCAGCAGGCCGCCGTCGCTATCGGCGTCGTCGGTCCACTCATCCCACGGATCGAGCTGCTGCCACGCCTCAAGAAACCGGCCGACCACGTCCGGGCCGAGCACACTGATCTCAAGGATCTCGTACCCGCCGACACGGTTATAAGCGACGGTGATCTTTCCGTCGCGCACCGTCACGTAGGTCGCTGGTACCGCCATAGCCGGCGATCGTATCCGGGCCACCCGGCAGAACACATGGCGCTCGTCGGCACGAGCGACGAGCCGACCCGACGACAGCGCCACGTATGCAGCCACAGGGCGTGGCGGTCGTCGGGTTGATTATCGACGCGGCACTACGCGAGGTCACACCCGCGGCAACAGAGGCTGCGGCACTCTCGGGCCGTGAGCGCGAGACCTTCGTGCGGACGACCAAGCCCGAGGTCTGATCAGTGTGAATACACCGGACCCTCCGTCGGTCATGTCCCGGGCATAACCGACGACGAGATCATCGCCGCCACGCGAGGGAAACCCACCTCGCCGACACGCGGATCACCCGAAGCGGGGCGGAGACGCAGGTGCTGCCTTCCGCCCCTGGGCCGTTCTTGATGATCAGGCGCGCAACGTTCGGCACGACCGGAGGCCCCCAGGGCGCCGTGCCAATTGCCGTTGGCAACGACCCGTTCCGACACGAAGCGCGCAGCGGCATGAGCGTGCGTGTGACCTTGAGTGGCGGCGCTGCCCCAACTCTCCGCTGAGGGCCTTGTATCCATTGGGCTGGCCGGGCATTGGCGAAAGCCGGCAGCGTGCGGAAGATGTGGAAATGAGCCGCCTCGTGCCCGCCGAGCAGCTGTCCGTCGGCGACGTCGTGCTGCTGTACATCAGCACCGGCGATCGGCGAGTGCGGCTTGAGGTCGTGCAGCAGCGAGCCAGCAGCGTCAAGCTAATCGGGCGCAATCTCGACGGCGGGTACGTCGTCAGCTATCACTTCGGGATGAAACACGGCGAGCTGGCAACCGTCCTCGACGAGGAGTAGCTGCACCCCACACCCGTCGCGCATCACGCCCGCATCACCACGCCAACCCGTACGGCGGATCGCAGCAGGACCGTCGACCGACCAGACCGCAGTTTCCGCCGCAATCTGTTCGCGCTCATCGGCCACGAGTGCATGGCAACGGTCTCGGCCGAAAGGCCAACGCGACAGTGGGTGGGGTGCGCCGAGCCATGATCGAATTCTGTTCCGACCCGACGGTGACGAGCCGTTTCCCTCAGGACCGGGGTTCGTGCGCCGACCAAAGGCGTGCCCGTGAGAGTCGGAGTCAAATGGAGCAACATCGGACACGCTGGCGACGTCTGCGGTACCGGCGCTCCCTGCCGGTCCTGACAGCCGGGATCGCCGCACTCGTGCTGGGTGTCACTGCGGCGGACTCGTCTGGACCGGCCGTTGAGGCACGGCAGCGTCCGCGCGGCTTCGCCTGCACGTATGTGGCGCCGGCCCCTTCGGAGGACTACTGCGACCGGCTCGGTAAGGACCGTTTGCAGCGGGTACCGACGCCGGACGGCAGCACCACGGTCGACGAGGACACCGTCAAACGCGTTCAACGAGCAGCGGTCTATGGCAGCTGGTGCCCGACACCTGTTGACGAGTCCTGCCACACCAGGCCGCCCGAGCACGCACCGACCGGAACGGATGAGCGAGCACACACGATGCGCAAAAAGGGTCCGGGTCCTGCTGCTGGTGCGCCCGGCATCAGGGACGGCACCAGCAGCAGGACTGCATGGCTGATTTAGCTGACCAGCTTCCAGGGGCCATTCTTGTCGCCCGGCTTCTGGTTGCGGGTGTACCACTTCGCCTCGTACACGTGGTTCTGGTACGTCACCCGGTCACCGGCGTTGTAGACCCGCGTCGGTGCCCACGCCGCCGGGCCGCCGCCCGGCGGCGGCGGGGCGATCTCCTCCCACGGGCCGTTCGGGTCGCCCGGTGCCTGGTTGCGGGTCCACCACATGGCACGCCACTGTTTGTCCTGGTACGTGGCGTACTCGCCGTTGTTGAAGATCCGCGACGCCGTCCACAGCGCGGCGCCGTCCTCGGCCATGGCGATCTCCTGCCATGGGCCGTTCGGATCGCCGGGCTTCTGGTTCTGCGTCGCCCAGGCCGCCTGGTACACCTTGCCCTGGTAGGTGACCCGGGCGTTGAACTTGTACTGCGTGGTCGCGACCCAGGTCGGCGGCAGGTTCACCGTCACCGCGACGCCGGCCTCGGCCGGCTCGTAGCCGTCGGTGCCGAGGTAGGCCGCGGTCAGGTTGTGGACGCCGCCGGACAGGCCGGCCGGCAGGGTGAAGCTCGCCTTGCCCGCGGCGAGTTCCGCGGTACCGCGCGGCGTCGTGCCCTCGCGCAGCTCGACCTTGCCGGTGACCGGCAGGCCGCCGGCGGCCACGGTGACGTCCACCTTCGCCGCGGTGCCCCAGTCGACCGGCGCGGCCGTCGCCGTCACCTGCGGCTTGGCCTTGACCGTGCGGAAGACCGCCGGCTGGGCCACCGCCGCGCCGCCGTCGGCGCTCGTCGCCGAGACGATCCAGCCGTACGACGTGGCCGGCGCGAGCCCGGACCAGGTGACCGTCGCGGTCCCGTTCGCCATGACCTCCTGCTGCGCGATCGTGCCGCCCGGCACGTACAGCGCGAGGGAGTCGGTGGCGAACGACGTCTTGCGGGTGGTGAGGTCGACCGGCAGGGTCAGGTTGTCCTCGGCCCCGTTGTACCGCGGCTTCGTCTGGCTGCCGTCGGCCCGGATGTCGTACTCGGTCGCCCCGAAGTTGTTCAGGAACGGCGAGTACGTGTCGATGTGCACCTCGGCCCGGTCGACGTCGAACTGCAGCAGGCGCAGGAAGCTCGCGCCGAACTGGAGGCGGTCGGTGGCCTTGTGGTCCACCGTGCCGTCGCCGTTGACGTCGATGTTGCCGCTCGCGTCGACCCGGCCGGGCCACAGGTCACCGGCGGACACCGTGTAGAACTGGTAGTCCGCCAGCAGCTCCACGACGTCGTGGGTGACCGTGACGCCGACCTTCGACTTCACGTTGGTGCCGACGCCGTGCTCGTGGCCGGCCAGCACCAGGAAGACGTTCGGGTTGGCCTCGACGACCTGCTTGTAGAGCGGCGAGCCGTCCGGCGCCGAGAAGTCCGCGCCGCGGCCGTCCGGGTTGACCGACGGCTTCAGGTAGTCGTGCGACAGCAGGATGCCGTTGCGGTCCTTGTACCGCTTGAACACCGAGTCGGCCCACCTGGCTTCCTGCGGCGTCACGCCGTAGGACAGGCCGACCGCGACGAAGTCCAGGCCGCCGGCGGAGAACAGCACGTAGTTGTTCTGGTTGTCCTTGCCGGGGATGACGCTGCCGTCGGCCGCGACCTGCTCGTCCCAGGCGTGGTACTCGGTGCCCGCCGGCCAGCTCTTGGCGACACCGTAGTACCGGTCGGCGCTGAACGTCTTGCTGAACCGCGAGTCCGGACCGGTCTCGGCGCCCAGCTGGTCGTCGTGGTTGCCGGCGATGACCTGGTTGACCACGCCGTTGTCGTCGAGCACCTTCTGGTACTCCGACGCCGCCGCGAGCTCCCGCTCGACCTGCTCGTTGAGGCCGGGCCGCAGCAGCGTGCCGTCCGGGTTCTTGGCGAGCGGGTCGTAGTAGTCGTTCTCGATGATGTCGCCGGTGTGCGCGGTGTACGCGATCTTGCGTCCCTCGCGGTTGTCGGCGATCCACTGGGTGGTGTTGCGGTACGCCGCGGCCCAGATCGCCTGCTCCTCGGCGGCCATCACGTCGGAGGGCTCGGCGCGGCCGTCCCAGTCGTCGTAGGTGCCGCCGGCCGCGCCCTCACTGAGGTACTGCGTGTCGGTGAAGTGCGCGAGCGCGAAGTCGTAGGTGCCCGGGTCCTCGAAGCGGTCCTTGTCCTGCTGCGCCGTCGCGTCGCGGGGCGACAGGTCGTCGGCGAAGGGGTCCTCGCCGGTGACCAGGACGTGGACGGTCCCGCCGTCGCGGTGCTCGGCGCCGACCGGCGCGGCCAGCACCGTGGTGTGGCCGGCCTGCCCGCGGGAGCTGGTGAGCACCGTCCAGCGCTTGGCCGCCGGGTCCCACACGCGCAGCGCCACGACCCGCTCGGGGTCGATGCTGCCCTCCCACCGCAGGATGGGGTCCTGCGCGGTGCCGACGCTCAGGTCGTAGCGCTGGAACACCACGTCACGCCCGGACGGCGTGTCGATCGTCCGGCCGTCGAGCGGCTGGAGCGACGCCAGCTGTACCGCGGCGTCGTGGGCCACGTCGAGCGTGGTCGGCACCGACGTCGCCGTGCCCTGGTAGCCGCCGGTCGGCAGGACCTGGTCGGCCTTGGTGAAGGTCGCCGTGAGCGGCACGCCGGCCGGGCCGGGGATCTTCGCCGACAGCGTGGCGCCGGGCGCGTTGGGGTCCCCGACGGTCGCGGTCAGCTCGGACGGCACGTCCGGGATGCTCGCGCTGGTGAAGTGGATCTCCCGGGTGGCCGTGTTGCCGAGCACGTCGGCCACGGTGACCGCGATCGTGTGCGCACCGGCGGCCAGGCCTCGGCCGATCAGGGCGCCCTGCGCGACGGCCTTGCCGTCGAGCGTGATCACCGGCGTGCCGGCGACCCCGGAGGCGTCCTTGACCTGCACCACGAGCGCGACGGTCGACGTGAGCCGCTGGCCCTCGGCCGGCACGCTGTCGGCCACCTCCGGCGCGGTGTTGTCGACGGTGAACCGCCGGGTCGAGGTCTTGTCGCCGACGACGGCCGTGATGCTGTGCCCGCCGTCGCCGAGCTTGGTGGTGTCGACGTCGGCGCGTCGGCCGAGCGCGGGCAGCGCACCGCCGTTCTCGGCGGTGACGTCGAACAGGACGGTCTTGGTGAGCACGCCGTTGCTGCTGCTGCCGCAAGTGCCGTCGCCGATGTACACGGTCACCGGCTGGCCGGCCGGGTAGCTCGCCGAGCCGATCGTGACAGTGTTCTCGGCGATCTCGCGGCTCAGCAGCGTCGCCTTCGCGCCCGCCGGGGCGAGCTGGAAGTCGCGCAGCGTGAAGTCGTCGTAATTGTCGCAGCCGCCGGCCTTGGCGCTGCCGTGGTCGCTACCGGCGACGAACTCGACGACGTTGACGCCGGGGACGAGCCACTCGTTCGGGAACGCGAGGTCGGCGACCTCCTTCTCCCAGATGCCGAGGCTCAGCGGGATGCCGTTGATCCGCACGACGTTGTCGAAGCCGCTGTCGGCGCCGTTGCCGCCGACGAACACCCGCAGGTGGGCGTCGGTGCCCGCGCCGAGCGTGTCGACCGTGCGGGTGGTGGGGGCGTCGGCCACGTCGAAGTGGAACTCGGCCTCCTTGTTGGCGCCGCAGGTGCCGTCGCCCAGGGCGAGGGAGGCGGCGGTCGTCGCCTCCCTCGTCACCGCGCCGCTCGTGGCGGTGGTGACCAGGTACGTCGGGCCGGCGGTGACCGTCCCGGACGTGCCCAGCGTGAGGCTCACCGACGCCCGGGTGACCCGGAAGTCGTCGTGGTTGGCGCAGGTGGCGCCGCTGAGGGTGCCGTTGTAGTCGCCGGTCTTGAGCAGGATGGTGTTGTCGCCGGACTTGAGGTACCGGTGCGGCACCTTGAGCGTCGCGGTCTCGGCGCCGGCGACGCCGTAGTCGCCGCCGAGGTCGACCCGGTTGCCGTTGACGAGCAGGTAGTTGTGGTACTTCGCCTCGGCCGAGTTGCCGGCCTCGACGGTCAGCGCGAGCGTCGCGGTGCCGGCCGCGAGGGACTCGGCGTTCTCGGCCGGGCTGCCGTCGATGGCCAGCGACTGCACGCTGCCGACGCCGGGCGCGCCGGCGAGCGCGGCGATGACCGGCCGGGTGCCACGCACGAGCGAGCCTTCGGCCGGGGAGATCTTCGGGGCACCGGCGGGCGCGTTGTTCACGGCGACGAGCGCCTGCGCGGTGGCGCCGGACCTCGTGGTCGCGACGACCGTGTGGGCGCCGTTGTCCAGCGTGCTGGTGTCGAGGTCGACGCCCAGGCCGGCGGTCGAGCCGGGCTCGCCGGAGACGACGAACGTCAGGTCCTTCACCAGCAGGTTCTTGGAGCTGCCGCAGGTGCCGTCGCCGAAGCTGTAGCTGAACGCGTTCTGCTCGCCGTCGGCGACCACGCCGAGCAGGCTGAGGGCGAGGCTGCTCAGCGGGAAGTCGTCGTAGTTCGGGCAGCGCAGGCCCTCGCCGAACGGCAGCGTCTCCACGCCCACCGCGTTGGCGTTGGTGGTGTCGACCCAGTTCGCGCCGGCGTGCACGGTGACCGTGTTGACGCCCGCGTGCAGCCAGGCGCCGGGGAACTCCAGGACGCCGCTGCGGCCGCCGGGGATGTCCGGGAAGTAGACCCGGTCCGCCTCGGCCGTGTGGTCGTTGACGGTGATGTAGTTGTGGTAGCGGGCCTCGGTACCGTTGCCGCCCATGTCGAACGCGAAGCGCGCGGTGCCCTTCGTCGGCGCGGCCCCAACGGCCTTGCCGTCGACGGTCAGCGCGACGACGGAGTCGTTCTCCACGGTCGGCTCGGCCTCGACCCGGACCCGCCCTTCGAGGGTCTGCCCGTCGCTCAGGTTGAGCACGGGCGCGCCGCCGGTCAGCGGCGGTGCGTTCTCGGCGACGGCGTCCGTGGGCACGGACCCGCCGGCGAGGACGACGGCGAGCGCGATAGGGAGCGCCCGCCGTAGTCGGTGCCTCATGGTTCTCCTTATGTGACATTGACGAGGTGCATCGCGGCGAACGCGACGATGCCGGCGCCGAAGACGGTGATGCCGCCGGCGGCGAGGACGGGGGCCACGCGGGCGGCGGCGTGGAGGCGCGGTGTCCGGCTGAGAACGGTGCGGCCGGCGATCGCGAGGACACCGACGCCGAAGAGGACGACGGCCATGCCGGCGCCGAAGGTGAGCACGAGCAGCAGCGCGAACCCGGCGCGGCCGACGAACAGGCCGGTGGCGAGGACGAGGAACGCGGCCGGCGAGGGGGTGAGCCCGCCGGACATCCCGAGCAGCACCAGCCCGGGCTTCTTCACCTGGCCGTGCCCGTGGTCGTGCTCATGGCCGTGCTCGTGCTCGTGGTCGTGCGCGTCGTGATGATGGTGATGATCGTCGCCGTGATGATGGTGATGACCGTGCATGTTGCGGCGGATCAGCCAGATGCCGGTGCCGATGACGAGCAGGCCCGCGACCAGCTGGAGCCAGCCGGTCAGCTGCTCCATCCGGACCAGGTCGGACAGCGAGAAGAACGTCCAGGCGACGCCGATGGCGAGCACCGACACGGTGTGCATCGCGGCGACCGTGCCGCCGAGCCAGGCGGCGTCGCGGACCCGGCCGCGGGAGCCCGCGAGGTACGCCGCCGCGAGGCTCTTGCCGTGCCCGGGCCCCAGCGCGTGCCCGGCGCCGGCCAGGAACGCGAACAGGAACGCGAGCGGCGCGATGCCCGGAGCGTTGACGAACTCCTGCAACCGGACGCTCATGCCGGTGCCCTCCTGCGCCGCATCCGACGGCCCACCAGCCAAACGACAGCGATCGCGACCAGCACGCCGGCGACGACCGCGCCGAGCTGGATCGCGGCACTACTGCCGGACGCGGGCACGGTGGCCGGCGAGTCGCCGAGGGGCCAGTCGTGGGAGTCCGCGCCCTGGCGGTACACCGTCCGCTGCCCGTCGGGCCCGGTGGCCAGGGTCTGGTAGGCCGGGTGCAGGTCGGTCAGCGTCCGCACGGCGACCGACGCGGTCCCGACCGGCCCCGGGCAGGTGTAGTCGATCGTCACGCCCCGCTTGGCGAGGTCGTCGATCGGCTGCAGCACCCCTGGACAGGCGTGACGGTTGGTCTGGACCGTGATCCGTTCGAGGAGGTACTTCGCGAACGCCGGCGCGGGCGCGATCGCCGCCGCGTCTGTGTCGCGGTAGAAGACGGCGCCGTCGAGCATGACCCGGTCCTGCGGCAGGATGCCGAGCGACACCCCGAGCAGCGTCAGGTCGTCGGACCCGCCGACCCGCCACCGCACCCGCACGACGTCGGGCCGGTCGTCGCCGAGGCCGACGGCGACGGTCTGCGGGTCGCCGAACGGGTGCGCCGCCGCCGTCCCGGGAACGGCGAACCCGGCGAGGACCGCGAGCGCCACCAGGCACACCGCTCCCCGCCAATGCCGTCTTCCGCGCGTGGCCAAGGCAATACTCCGAATAGAGGATCTTGGTTCGCGCTGAGTCTTGCCGATCGTTGGCCAGCAGGAGGGAACACCCGGATGAACATTCGGGTCCGGCAGCAATTCGGCCATTGGGGGTCGCCGAGGCACGTGTAGCCGTATGCGGTGCAGGTCTCCGGCTCGTACTCGCAGATCCACCAGTCGCAGCTACCGATGAAGTGGTGCACGGCGACGAGCTTGTCCGGGGCGGCGATGTGCTCGGTGGCGTACAGCCGCGGCAACGCGTCCACCGGCGATGGATAGAGGCCGTTGCCGCGGCTGGACGCGGTCCTGGCTCGACTGGCTCGACGCGCGGCCCGTCGTCTGCGGTGAGCGGAGCCGGCGCACGCTGAGAGCGTTCCCGTGCGCCGGCAGGGCGACAACGAGTTGCTCACCGTGCGGACCCAGCCCTATAACGTGCCGGGCGAAGACCGGCCCCGCCCACGTCGAGCACCGCAGCCATCGACACAACGATGTTCAGCGAGGATCGCCGGGATCCGGCATGTTGATCACGGGGTGGCGGGACGCGGGGCCAGCGTGATGCCTGCGGAGGCGAGTACCCGTGCAACGAAGCCCCGTTTGTCTGCGGTGTAGCCGTCGACCACGTCGTGTGATTCCGCCAAGCTGAGCTTCAGCGCCTGGTACTCCTGGCGAAGAGCGGGGTTACCGCGCAGTGCGTCACGGAAGGCGAGCCGCTCGCGCCACAGGTCGCTGCCAGGTTCGGTCAGGTGCAGGTGGTGGGTGTGCTCGGCTGAGCGCGTCGCCGTTCTGTAGAACCAGTAGGCCCGTGGGCGGTGCGGTGCATGCACGTACCCGTGCTCAGCCAGCACCCCGATAGCCGGCGCCGCGCCGGCCAGGTCCTGGACGCCTGCCACCATGTCGATGATCGGCTTGGACGCCAAACCCGGCACAGCCGTCGAACCGACATGGTGTACCCCACCTGCCAGCCAAGGCGCCAGCACCTCCTCCAACACGGCACGTTCCCGCCTGAAGCGCAACGGCCAGTCCGGGTCGTACGCCACCACGGTGATCGGCATACATGCCAGGCTGCCACATGCGCCGCCGGACCGAGGCGGCTCGGCCTGCCGCATCGACATGTGCCGCCGGTCTACAGCACTGTGAGGCTCCACCACGGCATGATCGGGTGCGCGCTCATCGGCAGGACAGGAAGCCAGCGTCGCCGGGGCCTGTCACTCGCTGTGACGACCGCAGTTCTGCCGTCGCGCGAAACCCGCGGCAGAACAGGTCGTTGCGGCGGCCGGCGGCGCTAATTGCGTTAGATGCCGACCTGATCATGGCCTACGGTGCTGCGGATGAGACTACGTCATGTGACCGTCGATTGTGCGGACCCCTACGAGCTGGCCACGTTCTGGAGCCGGTTGACCGGCTGGCCGATTTCCGGGATCGATCAGCCGGGCGACGACGAGGTGCTCGTCGAAGCGCCGGACCCGCTGCCAGGTCTGCTGTTCGTTCGAGTTCCCGAGCCGCGCTCGGCCAAGAACCGGGTCCACCTCGACTGGAAGCCCGACGGGCGGACCCGCGACGAGGAGGTCGAGCGGGCCGTCAGCCTCGGCGCCACGATCCACGAGGACCACCGCGGTCCCGAGGACCGCGGATGGGTAACTTTGCGCGATACCGAGGGCAATGAATTCTGCATCGAGCGGCACTGAATCGCGTGCACCAAGACCGGCTGCACGCTCATCGGCTAGATCCGGTAGCGCCGCGGACGGCTCGGCGACCGCGTCGTAAGCGGCAGATGCGGATGCTGGCCTTGCCGTGTATTCCATGGACATCTGGCTTGGACGTGTGCACACTCCGCGGAGTGCGTACCTCGGATGCGGACCTGGCCCTGCAATGGCTTGCCGGGGCAGGGATAACACCGCTCGGCCCCGGTCGGTGGCTGGACCGTGAGCCGCCCGGCGTGACGGAGATGTCGAACGACGACGTGGCGTTCGCGTGCGCGTACAGCATCCTGGACGACGACGAATCAAGTGGTGTACAGCGTGTTCACACCGCGCTGGGCCTGCTGGACCTGACGGGTTCGTTCCAGGTGATGATCTTCTTGAACGGCTACGTCCACGACCACGACGACCCAGCGGTCATCGACGCCTTCTGGGCCGGCTGTCGAACCCGTCTGGAAGCAGCCGATCCGATCGAGCACCTGCGACTGTCCCTACGAACGTACTGGTTCCTCGGCAGGACCGCAGAGGCCGCATTCGCCGCGTTGCTCGGCGACGACGTACGCCGTCTCGCCACGAACGGTCGCCTGCCTGAACTGGCCCACGGTCCGCTGCACCACCGCGCCCGTCACGTGCTGGAAGACTCCGGCACGATCCGCTGGACCCACAAACACCACATCTTCCAGGCCGTCACGACCGTCACCGAACTCCACCCGGCGGTCTTCCTCGGCCTGCTGGACGGCTATCACGAGCTCTACGGCGACCTGCAACCGGCGGACGCGCTCACGCTGCTGGAGCGCCTGCACCTTCCAGCCGACACCGAACACCTCTCACAGTTGCGGACGGTGCTGGCCAAAGGCGCCAAGAACCACCGCGACGACCCAGCGTTATGGAATGCGTAGCACCTGCATGTTCGTGACCCAATAAACATGATCGATGCTCGCTCATCGGCAGTTCAGGAAGCCACCAGTGCCGCCTGGTCGATCACCAATCGTGACGAGCAGTGATCGGTCGCCGCACACGATCGGCGGCAGATCCGGACGCCATGATCGTCGTCAGGAATTGGCCTCATTCCAATGTCTTCCAACCCTGATCTACGCCCAGGCAACCGATTACAACGGTCGCGGACAGGCTCAGGAAGAGTTGGAAGTGATACGACGGATGCTGTACATCGACGGCGCCAATCCGCACGAGCTCGTCGCCGCACGCACGTAGCGCCTGTACCGCCTCGGCGAACCCGACCTCCGGGGTACCTCGCTGCTGGATCAGGCGCAGCCGCCGCACGTAGATGGCGGCAAGTGTGGAGGCCGGCGTGCCGCCGTCCCAGACCCGGATGACGGCGCCGGCCGCCACTTCGCGCCGACACGCCGCGAACGCCTCGCCGTCCCGTTCGGGGTCCATGGCGACCTCGAGGAGCGCGCGGTGCAGCGTATCTGCCGCGACTGAGCACTTCATCGCGGACAGCGGCGCGTACTGGGACCAGATGAAGCCGGCCATCATGGTCTGCGAGTGCGACGGTGATGGCGCCGAAGAGCACTTCAATGTCGCCGTGGGGTATTTCCTCTACGCCGACAACGCGGGCATTCGCGCGTTGTCGGTCACGAGTCGCTGCGTCGCATGTGGGCGGCTCGGCTACTGGATCGACTGGATGGTCCGTACCGGCCGCATGGAGCTGCTGGATCTTGCGTAGGTCCGTCGGGCAGCAGGAACGGCTCATCTCGGCACCGGCGCACCGACCGCAGACCCACCCGTCATCCCGCGAAAAGTGGCGGCTATTGGAGGGCCGCGTGCGCGATCCGCGGCTACCGGACGCCGGTTTGATCAGTGGCAGTGCCTCGCTGACCGTCTGGGGATACGGTGCGTTCGGATGGTCGGTGCTGGTTGATCCATGCATAGCTGTGGGTTCATCTGATGGTGCTGTGGTCGGCGGCCGCGGCGCCGATCTCGAACTGGTGCGCCCGGATCGCCACCATCGCCAGGATCTCCGGCTGGCCGGTGTCGTAGCGCTGCCGCAGCACGGCGGTCCAGATCTCCTGCGCGGTGGCGATGAGGCTCGCGTCGGTCGTCTCGGGCTCCGCCGGCGCCGGCTCGACGAACCGAAACGCTTCACCACCGAAACCGTCTACGCGATCACCGATCTCCAAACCCACCAAGCCAAACCATGGCACCTGGCCGACTGGATCCGCGGCCACTGGTCGATCGAGAACAAGGTCCACTGGGTCCGCGACGTCACCTACGACGAAGACCGCTCCCAGATCCGCACCGGTACCGGACCCCAAGTCATGGCCGCCATCCGCAACGCCGCCATCGGCGCCCTACGCCTCGACGGCACCACCAACATCGCCGCCGCCAACCGCCACTACGCCCGCAATCCCAACCGCTCGGTGGCCCTGCTCGGCATCACCTAACAACGTGCCAGGGTCATACTCGGCGCCATGGACGACTGGGATTCGGTGGCGCGGGCCGCACAGGAGCGTGGTGACTGGGATGAAGCCATCGCGGTTGTCGGCTCCGCTGCCGAGTGTTACAGCCCGGACCCCTACCTTCACAACGCACACCTGTGGCACATGGACCTGCTCGCGAAGGCGGGGCGGCTCGATGAACTCGCCCGCCGGGGCGAGAGCGATCGGTGTGCACGCCGACGGCTGAACCGCCTGCTGTACGAGCAGGGGCGCGGCAGCGACCTCCGACATCGCGCCGAACGCGGCGACAAGACCGCGTTCTACATGCTTGTGCGCCTGCTCCGTGATCGGGGCGACGAGACAGCGGCTCGCCAGGCGGTCGCCGACATCGATCAAACAGACGTGTACGCGACGCAACTCGCGCACCAGCCGCGCACGCGCGTTGAGCGGAACGGCAGCGATGAATGACAGTGATCGACACTTCGGGCGTCATCGAGCCGACTTTGCCGGGGCCCTGGTAGGGTCCGCCTCCGGCGGTCGCTCGGCGATCGACCACGGTCTCCTGTCCGGCGCCGGCGCCACCGTCATGCGCTGGCCGTCGGTAGCCGTGCCCAGTTCGCCGACATGAACCGCACCATCGCGGCCCATCGCCTCAGGCCCGTCATCGACCGCGTCTCCCCTTCGCGGAGGCCGCCGCCGCGTACCGCTACTACGAGTCGGGCAGCCCGTTCGGAAGGTGGTCGTCCGGACCAGGTAGCGGACGTGTCGCACAGGCTGCATCCCCGAGCACAGCTGACTCCACGCAGGGCCTTGAACGTGGTCTCCGGACGAACCGCAGGCGAGCGCCCGAGCCGCTGCGGCCCGGAGCGACCAGGTGGCAGCACCGCCCTGCGGCAGGTGGGAGGGGCGCCGACCGTGCGGCTCGCGGGCATCGACCACCGTACAAAGCACAATAATCTGCGCATGTACCTCACGACAGGCGGGCCCACAGCGTCCGGTCGGGCGGCGGCGACCGGGGCCGGCGCACGCCGGCGTGCCGGGCACTGCGTCCGCGTCCTGGCCGCCGCTGTGGCCTGCACACTGATCGCCGCGTGCGGCGGACCTGCCCGGCCGACGCAACCGCCGCCCGCCCCGACGATCCCGGCCCCGGCCCGCGAGTCGTCCCCGCCCGCCGCGGGCGACACGTCCCCGCCGGCACCGCCGAGCCCGTCCACGGCCGCCGCGGCTCAGCTCCCGCCGGGATTCGTCTCGCTGCCCGACATCGATCCCAGCATCCTGACCGACATCCGTTACGTCACCGCCCACAACTTCGTCGGCCGGCCGATCACCGGCTACCAGCGGCCACGCTGCCTGCTCACCCGCCAGGCCGCCGAGGCGCTGCACCGGGTGCAGACAACCGCGCTCAGCAAGGGGTACAGCCTCAAGGTGTACGACTGCTACCGGCCCCAGCAGGGCGTCGACGACTTCGTGCACTGGGCGACGACAGCCGACCAGCGGATGAAGGCGGAGTTCTACCCCGAGGTCGACAAGTCCGTGCTGTTCGACGACGGATACATCGGCGGGCCCACCGCGCACAGCCGGGGCAGCACGATGGACCTGACACTGGTCGCCACCCCCTCGCGCGCGGAACCCTCCTACCGGACGGGCGAACCGCTCCTGCCCTGCACAGCGCCGGCGGCGCAGCGGTTTCCCGACAACAGCATCGACATGGGAACCGGCTTCGACTGCTTCGACCCACTCGCACACACGATCACCGCGGGCCTGAGCGGCTTGGCGAGGAACAACCGGGCGCTGCTCACCGGCCTGATGGCACAAGGCGGGTTCACCAACTACCCGAAGGAATGGTGGCACTACACGCTCGACAACGAGCCGTATCCAAGCACATATTATGACTTCCCGGTGGCGTAGCGACACCCTCGCACCGGCGAGGAGCATCCCTGCCCGTTCGCCGACCGACCGGTCGCCGCGTGCACCACGTGGATCCGCTGCGGAGTGGCCGGAGGGCGGGGATGATCGAGCCGTGGAGGTACTGAGCAGCCGCATTCTGCTGCGCCCGGCCGATTTCGGGCGCAGCCGGAGCTTCTACCGCGACATCCTCGGCCTGGCGATCTACCGTGAATTCGGACCGGCCGAGCACCCGGGCGTGGTCTTCTTCCTCGGCCAGGGGCTCCTCGAAGTGTCCGGTTCGCACGATGAGCCCGGCGGACCGCTGCAGTTGTGGCTGCAGGTCCGTGACGTCCGGGCCGAGTACGAGCGCCTGCGGGCCGCGGGGGTGACGGTCCTCCGGGAGCCCCGGCGGGAGTCGTGGGGGCTGGTCGAGGTGTGGATCGAGGACCCGGACCGCGTGCCGATCGTGCTCGTCGAGGTCCCTGCCGACCACCCGCTGCGGCGCGACCCGCGATGACCGTCGGCGCCGGCGCTCCGGACGGCCGCAGCACCGCAACGCGAGCCACCGCTGCCGCTGTCGCCACCTGCCGACGCAGCTGATCGGCTCAGCTGCGGCCGGCTCCGGACGACCGCGCGTCGCGACGCCCCTCCTCCCGCCCGACCCAGGCGGCGCACTCCTCGATCGCGTCCACGAGCAGCGCGCGCAGCAGGCGGTCCCGATGCGGCGTGCAGGTCGCGGCGACCCCTTCCACCGCCGAGCGGACGGCGTGCGGCGCGACCCGCCGGCGGAAGGCCGCCGCCGATGCCGCAGGCACGCCACGGGTGAACTTCCCGGCCCACCGGGTGGCCCTGGGGGCCTGCGCCAGCGCCTCCTGAGAGCGCTTCTCCAGCGTGTCCGGCGACCGCCCGTCGAGAACGGCAAGCATGTGATCACAGGCCAGCACGGAGACCGCCATGGCGCACTGCCGCTCCGCGGCCACGACCGGCAGCGCCGCCGTCGCCAGCCGGAGCGCGATCCGCGCGTCGACGCGCAGGTCGGCACTGACCAACCCGATCACCGACGGGACCAGGCCGGCCAGCTGCTGACGGCCGGCATCGGAGGTGTTGTCGTTGACGAGACGGGCCACCCCGGCGAGCAACGGGTGGGTGCAGACCGGATGGTCGCTCCACCGCCCACCGGCCAGAAACGACGCCAGTTCCATGAAGCAGGCACCCTTGCCCGGATGGCGATGCTTGCCTCGCGACAGCATCGGAACCGCGTCCGGCGCCCGGACATCCTTCATCAGCACGGAACACCTCCTTGCCGACACCATCCGCTGTTCTCTTCCCCGCGCCCCGCGCCAGTAACTCGGCGTGTTCGACTCATCTACCGGTCTTGCGCGCTCCTTCCGTGCTCGGCCCGGCATGCACACTGAGATGATGCCGGAGCGCCTGATGCCATGTGGCAACGACTGTGCGACGTCGCGCGGACGATGCCGCCCCGCCGGCGCCGCGCCGTCGCGATCACACTCATCCTGCTCACCAGCGCCGTGTGGGCGGTGAACTCCGCACCACTGAGACAGACCACGCTGCCGCCCCTGGAGCCGGTGTCGCCGCACGACGAGCACAGCCCCCCAACCGACGCACTGCTCGCGGATCTGCGGCGCGGCCACTACCACCCAGCGATGCAGCGCTTGGCGAGCCTCACGGCCGCCTACCCCGACGACCTGAGTCTGCGTGCTGAGCGTGCGGCTCTTTACCGGCAGGTAGGCAACTTGGTTGAAGCCGGACGCTGGGGCTTCCTCACGGAGGATGCCACCGAAACGGAGATTGCCGCATTCGAGAAGGCCAATCCTGGTGCCTGGATGCGCCTGCTCGTGTTGAGGGTCAATACAGACCCGACTGGCTTTGGAGGTCTCCACCAGCACCGTTTGTAGGTCAGTGCTGACACAACCCGGACCAGGAGGGCACCCTAGTGTTGGTGGGAGTTGACACCACCCTGGCGGGCGCGCAAGCGAAGCTCGTAGAGCAGGCCAAGTGGCGGGAGCACCCCAATCGGGACGCCCCCGAGCACGTCCGCGATCAGGCCGAACTGTGGGCGGGACACGCACGCACCGAACTGGAGTGGGCGAAGAGCCTGAGCAAACGACTGTCTGAGGGCGCCTACACCATGGCCGATGATCCGGGTTCGTGGCGAACGGTCCCCGATCACCTCAAGATGCGCTTCTAATCAAACTTGACTAGATGTTTCCTCCTCGTGTACTTTGGCCAAGTAATCAAACTTGACTAGCCTCAACCAATCCGTTCGCAACACCGAGAGAAGGAATCGAACCCATGGGAAAGCTCGCGATCGAGACGAGAGGGTTGAGCGGAGGTGGGCGCGTGTCGGCGACGAAGCTCCTGGTGCTCGGTATCGTGCACCTCTCCGGCGGCGCGCATGGCTACCAGGTGCGGTCCGAACTGCAGAGCTGGGGTGCGGAGAGTTGGGCCAAGATCAAGCCCGGCTCGATTTATCACGCGCTGAAGAAGGCGGCGGCTGATGGCCTCCTCACCGAACACGCCGAGCCGGGCAACTCTGGGCCGGAGCGCGTTCTGTACCGCGCGACAGCTCGGGGACGTGACGAGATGGTCGAACTGGTCCGCGACGGTCTGCGGCGCACCCACGACCCGGACATGCTCAACGCGTCCATCGCCATGTTGCCCATGCTGACCAGGACAGATGCCATCGCGCACGTTAACGAGCGGGTCGCGCGCCTGGAAGCGGAGCTCGTAGTGCAGGCCAAGTGGCGGGAGCACCCCAATCGGGACACCCCCGAGCACGTCCGCGATCAGGCCGAACTGTGGGCGGGACACGCACGCACCGAACTGGAGTGGGCGAAGAGCCTGAGCAAACGACTGTCTGAGGGCGCCTACACCATGGCCGATGATCCGGGTTCGTGGCGAACGGTCCCCGATCACCTCAAGATGCGCTTCTAATCAAACTTGACTAGATGTTTCCTCCGCGTGCACTCTGGCCAAGTAGTCAAACTTGACTAGCCTCAACCAATCCGTTCGCATCACCGAGAGAAGGAATCGAACCCATGGGAAAGCTCGCGATCGAGACGAGAGGGTTGAAGAAGAGCTTCGGCAAGACCCACGCGGTCGCCGGTGTGGACCTGGCCGTGAGCGCCGGGGGCGTGTACGGCGTGCTCGGTCCGAACGGGGCGGGCAAGACCACCGCGATCCGTATGCTGGCTACGCTCCTGCGCCCCGACGCCGGAGAGGCGCAGGTGCTCGGCTACGACGTCGTGCGTGACGCCCAGGCGGTGCGGAGCAGGGTGGGCCTCACCGGGCAGTTCGCGTCGGTCGACGAGGACCTCACCGGGGTGGAGAACCTGTTGCTGCTCGCCAGGTTGCTCGGCTACTCACGCCGCCGAGGCAGGGAGCGGGCGGCCGACCTGCTCGACGCGTTCGGTCTTGCCGAGGCTGCCGACCGGCAGGTGAAGAAGTACTCCGGCGGGATGCGCAGGCGCATCGACATCGCGGCGAGCCTGGTCGTCACCCCCGAACTGATCTTCCTCGACGAGCCCACGACCGGGCTCGACCCGCGCAGCAGGAACCAGGTCTGGGAGATCGTCAGGGGCATGGTCGCCGAGGGCGCCACCGTGTTGCTGACCACGCAGTACCTCGACGAGGCCGACCAGCTGGCCGACCGGATAGCGGTGATCGACCACGGGAAGGTGGTCGCCGAGGGCTCGAGCGGCCAGCTCAAGGCATCGGTCGGCGCCGGCTCGCTGCACATACGGCTACGTGCGCCCGAGCAGCGGGCCGAGGCAGAGCGGGTCCTCGCCGGCGTCCTCGAGGTGCCGGCCGAGCCGTCCGCTGACCCGGCCGCGCTGTCCGCGCGGATCTCCGACCCCGACCGGGTCGCCCGTTCCCTGGCCGAGCTGTCCCGCAGCGGCATCGACGTCACCGAGTTCGCGCTCGGTCAGCCGAGCCTAGACGAGGTGTTCCTCACCCTGACCGGACACGTCGCCGAGGAGACACCCGAGGAGGATGCCGCATGAATGCCACGACCGCGGAGCAGGCGTCGGCGCCGGTCACCGAGGACGCGCTGCGCAGTGTGCTGTTGGCCGGTGAGCGGCCGTCTCGGCCCGGCCCGGTGCTCACCTCGTTGACATTCGGCTGGCGGGCGCTGCTGAAGATCAAACACGTGCCCGAGCAGCTCGTCGACGTGACCATGTTCCCGATCATGTTCACGCTGATGTTCACCTACCTGTTCGGTGGCGCGCTCGCCGGGTCGACACAGGCGTACCTGCAGTTCCTGCTGCCCGGCATCCTGGTGCAGGCGAACGTCATGATCACCATGAACACCGGCATAACGCTGAACACCGACATCCAGAAGGGGGTGTTCGACAGGTTCAGGTCACTTCCGGTGTGGCGACCGTCGCCGCTGGTCGGCGCCCTGCTCGGCGATCTGGTGCGCTACTCGATCGGGTCGGCGATCGTGATCACGCTCGGCCTGGTCCTAGGGTTCCGGCCGGAGGGTGGCGCCGTCGGCGTGGTGCTCTCGGTGGTGCTGCTGCTCGTGTTCTCGTTCTGCCTGTCGTGGCTGTGGACGATGCTCAGCCTGATCCTGCGCACGCCGAACTCGGTGGCGGGGGTCAGCATGATGGTGATGTTCCCGCTGACGTTCGGGAGCAACATCTTCGTGGACCCGAAGACGATGCCCGGGTGGATGCAGGCGGTCGTCGAGGTCAACCCGATCACCCACCTGGCGACCGTGGTACGCGGCCTGATGCACGGCTCGGTGCCCGCCGGGGAAATCGGCTGGGTGCTCGTCTCGTCAGCGCTGCTCGTCGCGGTCTTCGGTCCCATCACCATGGTCCTCTACCGCAACAAGTAGTAGATGCCGCTCCCGCGAGCACTTGGTCGAAATCAACTCCGACAACCCGGCCCACTCGGCCAACGCCATCACCGGTACCAGGCCCGGACACGACAAGGAGAGCCGAATGAGCACCATCCCCAAGAACAACTCGGAAACCGTTGCGCACACGCCCGGGCGGGCGAGCAGCATCGGGGTCTGGATTCTGCAAGTCGTGCTGGCGGCGATAATCGCCGGCGGCGGAATCTCGAAGCTCGCCGGCGACCCGGTCATGGTGGACATGTTCGCCGACATCGGGGCTGGCCAGTGGCTCCGGTACCTGGTCGGAGCGCTGGAGGTCGCGGGAGGGGTTGGACTTCTGATCCCGGCTCTGGCGGGCCTGGCCAGTCTCGGGTTGGCGGCATTGCTGACCGGTGCTGTCATCACCGATCAGTTCGTGCTCGAGCAGAGCCCTTGGCTGCCGCTCGCCTTACTCGTCGTGGCGGCCGTGATCGCAAGGACGCGGTGGTCGCGCACCGAGGCCGTCGTCGGCACGCTGCTCAGGCGCTGAGACAAACCTCTCGAACGGAGATGTGAGATGAACGAGATGGCCTTTCGCGTGACATCAAACGATGGCACCACCATCGCCTACGACAGGGAAGGAAGCGGTCCGGCCGTCATTCTGGTGGGCGGAGCACTCGACGAAGGGGTGGAGAACGCTCCCTTGGCGCCAGCTCTCGCCGAGCACTTCACGGTCTACAACTATGCCCGTCGGGGACGCGGCGCGAGCGGCTTCACCGAGCCGTACGCCGTGGAAAGGGAGATCGAGGACCTGGATGCGTTGATCGCGGAGGCGGGCGGCTCGGCACACCTGTTCGGGGCGTCCTCAGGCGGCGCGCTGGCGCTGGAAGCCGCCGCGGCCGGGTCAGCCATCGACACGATCGCCGTCTGGGAGGTGCCCTACGCGGTCGGGGACGACATACGCCCGCGATTCGAGGAGTACATCGCGGACACCCGACGCGCCTTCGACGCCGGGCGAGACGAGGAGGTTCTCGAACTGTTCATGCGCATGACCGGCGCCTCCGACGACAACATCGCGGCCAGGAAAGCGGCAGGCAAGCAGACGGCGCATTGGGCGCATTCGGTCGCCCTCGCGCCCACGCTGGTCCACGACAGCGTCTTCCTCAATCGCTACCAATTGCCGGCCGATCGACTGGCAACGGTCACCCAACCGGTCCTGGTCACCACCGGAGGGCCGATCACGGTCCCTTATATGGCAGGCCTGCCCTCGGACTTCTTCGACCGCGCAGCCGACGAGCTTGCAGACCAATTACCCCACGCTCAACGGGAGACCCTCGAGGGGCCGGATCACGTCGTCGACCCACAGACCGTCGGCCCGCTGTTGCTACGGTTCTTCAGCACCGAACACTGAGGGGCCCGCGAGGTGTTGCGGGAATACCGATTAGGCACCGCGCAAGCAGATCTTCGTCGCGCCAGGGACACGGGGCGGACAGGTAGTGTCGAGGTTGATGTCGTCGGCGGCATCACAGGCCTGATCCTGGGCGTGCTCGTCACCAACGTCTTCGTCACCACGCAAGGCCGGGCCGTCGTACTGACCTGGGCCTCAGTGGGACTCGACCTGGCCTACTCGCTGCTCATCGGCTCCGTCGTCGGTCGTACCCCGCACTCCGGGCCGACTCAGTACCGCCCACCGAAGCCCTGCGCAGCACATGACCAGGCACCTCGGTAGGGCCAGTCATTCCGGGCTGTGGTCGCATGCGGTCACCGTTCCCAGGCGGTGGCCCGGTGCCGAAAGTCGTGCCCACGGCGTGCTCACGTCAGGAGTGCCACCGATGACGCAGCCGCGTTCCCGGGTCGACCTGTACGCGGCGATCCGACGGGATGCCCGATCTGGGATGTCCAACCGCGCGCTGCAGCGCAAGCACGGCGTCGGCTTCCGAACCGTGACAGCGGCGCTGGAATCTGCATGGCCGAAGGAGAGAAAGCAGCCGCCCAAACGCGGCTCACGGCTTGACGCGTACCGAGTGGTGATCGACGACTGGCTGCGCTCGGACCTCGACGCGCCGCGGAAGCAGCGACACACGGCGAAGCGGATCTTCGATCGACTGCTTGACGAACATGACGGGGCCGGGGTGGTGTCGTACTGGATGGTCCGCGAGTACGTCGCCACCCGACGCCGCGAGATTCGCGTCGAGGTCGGACGGGAACCTGCCAACGCGTTCATCCCGCAAGAGCACCTCCCGGGCCGCGAGGCCGAGGTTGACTTCGGCGACGTCGCCATCCGCCTGCGCGGCGAGCTCGTAACCTGCGCGCTGTTCAGCCTTCGGCTCTCCTACTCGGGCAAGGCCGTGCACAGGGTCAGTGCCTCGGCTGGGCAGGAAGCCTTCTTCGAGGGTCACGTCCACGCCTTCAACGTGCTCGGCGGGGTGCCGACCGGGAAGATCCGCTACGACAACCTCAAGGCCGCCGTCGCGAGCGTGATCGGGTTCTCCCGCCAGCGGGTCGAGGCCGACAGGTGGACCGCCGTCCGTTCCCACTACGGCATCGAAGCCTTCTATTGCCAGCCCGGAATCCAAGGTGCGCACGAGAAGGGCGGCGTCGAGGGGCAGATCGGCTGGTTCCGACGCAACCACCTCGTCCCCATCCCAGAAGTCGACTCCCTCGCCGAGCTCAACGCTATGGTCGACGCCTGGGACGAAGCCGACGACGCCCGGCGGATCGGGTCCCGCGCCCGCACGGTCGGGGAACACTTCGCCACCGAGCAGCCACTCCTCGCGCCCCTTCCGACCGAGCCGTTCGAGACCGGCCGCTGGTTCACCCCGCGCGTGGACCGGTACGCCCAGGTCACGGTCCGGATGAACAAGTACTCCGTGCCCGCGCGCATGGTCGGCCGTCAAGCCCGGGTGCTCCTGAACGCCAGCGACCTGGTCGTGTTCGACGGCAGGACCGAGATCGCCCGCCACGAACGGCTCATGACCAAGGGCTCGACCCGGGTCGACCTGGACCACTATCTCGAGGTCCTCCTCCGCAAACCGGGCGCGCTACCCGGTGCGAAAGCGCTGGAGCAGGCCAGGGCATCCGGGCGGTTCACGCCCGTTCACGACGCCTGGTGGGCCGCGGCCTGCAAGGCCCACGGTGACGCCGACGGCACCCGTGCCCTCATTGAGGTCCTGATGCTGCACCGGCACCTTCCACACGACCACGTCGTCGCCGGACTCGCGACGGCGCTGCGTGCAGGCGCGCTCACCGCGGACGCTGTCGCGTTGGAAGCGCGCAAGTACAACGACACAGCAGATGGCGGAGCCGACGACACGACAGCGGACCACCAGTCCCTGATGAGCGGCGACAGGGCACGCGGAGAAGGCGAGATCCCTGCCGTGCGATCGCTGACCGAGCGCCGGCTCCGCGCCCACATCCCGGCCGACACTCGGCCGCTGCCGAGCGTGGAGAAGTACGACCAGCTGTTGGCCAGCCGACGTGACACCCCGAACGAAGGAGCCGCACCGTGACCACCAAGCGCCGTGGAATGACCGAAGAAGCAGCCGACGCCGCGATCGACCAAGCGTGCCGGATGCTGCGAATGCCCACCATCCGCAACTCCTTCACCGACTACGCCGACCGGGCAGGGCGTGAGCAGATGTCTTACCGCGGGTTCCTCGCCGAACTATTGCTTGCCGAGTGCGACGATCGCGCCCGACGCCGGTCCGAACGCCGGATCAAGGCCGCCAAGTTCCCCCGCGAGAAGTCCCTGCGGGCCTTCGACTTCGACGCCAACCCCAACATCGATCCCGCCGTGATCCACACCCTCGCCAAGTGCGAATGGGTCCAGAAGGGACAGCCGCTGTGTCTGATCGGGGACTCCGGCACCGGCAAGTCCCATCTGCTGATCGCACTCGGCACCGAGGCCGCCATGGCCGGCTACCGGGTCAAGTACACCCTGGCGACCCAGCTTGCCAACGAGCTCGTCGAGGCCGCCGACGAGATGACGCTGGCGAAGACCATCGCCCGCTACGGCCGCGTCGACCTGCTGTGCATCGACGAACTCGGCTATATGCAACTCGACCGCCGCGGCGCGGAACTCCTCTTCCAGGTCCTCACCGAGCGTGAGGAGAAGGCTTCGGTCGCGATCGCGTCCAATGAGTCCTTCGGCGGCTGGACCAAGACCTTCACCGACCCCCGGCTATGCGCAGCCATCGTCGACCGACTCACCTTCGGCGGCACCATCCTCGAGACCGGCACCGACTCCTACCGTCTGGCCCAAGCCACAAAGCAGCGGACAACCTGACACCCGTCGGGCGCGGAAGCGGTGTCGACGCAAACCAACATCCGCGGCACCGACACGTGCCCGGCGGTGTCAGAACTCGCCAACAAGCGGTGTCGGACGAAACCTCCGCAGCCACCCGACAGACAAGCTCGGGCCGGTGGCGAGCGCTCGTTTGGCGCGGTTGATCGAACGGGCCAGGCAGGACGGCCCGGCGCCGGTGGCTTGGACTGAGGCCGGCTCCGGCCTCAGTTCCCCGGTTCATGGCGCGACGAGCTTCCCTGCCTGCTGGCAGCGGTGGTAGGACTGATCGTCGTGACGCTGGCCGTCCTCGGACTGATCACCGTGATCCGGTGGGCACTGTAGGCCCACTGCCCGCAGGCGATCCGAACCGAGGCGTCGTGAGGGTGCGCAACTGCCTATCTCCCTCCGGGCGGTCGCTGAGGTTGGCGAGCAGCCGATGGATCGCCGGCGCCGCCGATGCGTCGCCCCGTTCGCTCATCGGCTCCTTGTCCGGACGCCGACTGGGCCAGCTCGCAGTGACGTTGCGTAGCGAGCGGATCGGCGGCATGAGCGTGCACGTGATCAAGGCGGCGCTGAGCCTCAGGTGTTGCTTGACCGTTGAAGGTCAGGTTTTGGGTGCTGGTTGCGCAATCACCGTGGCGTATCAGGCGCGCAGCAGAGACGGGGACGGCCACGGCGAGAGGCTCGGGCCGAGCGAGGGGGTCGGCATCGTCGCGTAGGCTTCGACGTCCCAGGAGGTGATGGTGTCGGCGCGGTCGAGCGCCACGGTGAAGGGCCCGAGGTCGATGCGGCCGACCGCCAGCTCGTCGGCTGGAAACATCATCGTTAGGAACCGCCACTGACCGTCGCAGGTCCAGCCGTCCGTGAAGTACATGCTGACAGCGATCATGCGCACTTTGAGCACGCCCGAGCCGGTACACCGCCCGCGGAGATGAATGCTCCACCCTTCGCGGATCGAGACCTCGACGTACGGCTCGCCGTACTGCGTCGAATGCCACGCGCCGACCAGCCGGTCGTAGGAACTTACCTGCCCATCGATGGTCCCCAGCACGAACGGCGCCTGCGCGGGATCCGGGTTGGACGAGCGGGTGCAGGCGGCCAGCCCGATGACCGCGACCACCACCGACACCAACAGGACCGCCGTCTTCTTCACAGAGCGAGGCTATGGGTGCCAGCCGCGATCCGCTGCCCCGCCGACGTCCAGCACTGCGCCAACGTGCCACGATCCCGCCGCATTCATGCGACCCACCGCTGCGACCCGGTGATCAAGCTGGCCGTAGCGACGTATGGAGCGCGACGATCGTCGGCCAACCGCCGCGCACGATCGGCGGCAGATCCGGACACGTGATCAGGAGCACTCGCTCACCCGGCGGTCGCTGCGCTCACCGCCGTCCACGCCGGCTGCTCGCCGGTACCGGCGCGGAGCAGGGCCACGCGAGCGCGCCGCGCGTCGTACCCTGCTGTCATGACACCAAGGGTGGTCGCACGGTTCCTCGCGGCAGCGGTGGCGGCGGCCGGCCTGACCGCCTGCACCATGAGCACAGCGCGCCCGGCCGTCCCGCTGCGCGAGGCCACCCCCGACACCGAAGACGTGCTGGTGGGCGCCTGGAACTCGACGACGAACGGCGTCGCACACGTCGAAGGCACGTTTCCCGTCAACCCGCTGCCCGAGGTCCGGAGACCCGAAGGGTGGCTGTTCCGCCTGCGGACGCGATGCGCCGGTGACGGCACCGTGTCGATCCGCGTCAGTGGAAAGACCGGCTCCATCCAGACACAGGAGTGCAAGTGCATCGGCACGTGGGCCTTTGAAGGGACGGCGCTACCGCCCGGCACCGCTACCGGCCCTTCCGACCCCGGACCGTTCAGCCTCGCCATCGACCGGCCCGGCGGCGTCACCTCCTGGGACGTCGAGGCCTACGCGTTTCGGGTCGTCAACGTCTACCCGGAACCGAGTGCATCGACATAGCGGCGCAACGCCAGCTGCCCTCCGCACAGCGCAGCCGGTGCGCCGCTGCCACGGCCGCGTAGCGGGGGCGGCGGTGGTTGCGGTGGCTGTACCGCATCCGCGAGTTGCTCCCCACCCGGGACGTCGAGTTCAGCCGGCCGCTACCGAGATCGGCATGAAGGGACCGATGCGCGACGTACCCCGGTCATGGCACCAACTGGTCTAGCGATAGAACGCCACATCCGCTCTTCGGCACGAGCGAGCACCGCAGGCACCGAGCCACTGCTACACAGCGCGACGATCTTCGTGTCGCCCACCGCGCGAGACTCGCGGCCATGAGCGTGCATCTGTGCGCTCGCTGGCAGGACTGGGCGTTCGGCACTGATGCCGGTAGGCCCGGTACGTCTTCGGACTACAGGTAGATCTCGGCCAGGCGGGGGTATCGGGCGTGCACCGCGTCGTCGTCTTCGTGGTCGAAGTCGTCGCCGAGTAACGGCCCGTTGAACGTGTCCGCGGGCAGCTCGGCCCGGGCCGCGTCGACGGCGTCGAAGAAGTCGGCGTCCTCGTCGAACGCCGCTCGCCCGACGCTGAGCATGCTCTCGCACAGCAGGAAGTCGTCGTCCGGGTCGATGCCCAGTTCGGCGAGCGTGTCCGGGTCCCGCAGGGCGCGCTCCCAGATGCTGCGGCCCTGCGTGACGAGCCAGCCGCGGAAGTAGTCGAAGGCATCGTCGGAGCAGCCACCTCTCATGAGGTAGGCGGCGCCCCATAGGTTCCAGTCGTAGGACTCCGCATCGAGCACGGCGTAGCGCAGGTCGAACGCGACGGCCGCCTCGCGGCCGAGTTCGGCGAGGCGTTGCCCGACCTTCTCGGCCACCTGCTTGGCACCCTCGGCGGTCCGGGTGTCCTCGATGCCCTCACGGGCGCGGTCGACGATTGCCCAGAACTCGTCCTGATCCATGATCGCCATGCCGCGATCCTGCCATGCCGCCGTGGCCCACCGGGTGCGGACACGGCAGACGTCCATGATCGGATGTGCACGTCCGCGAGCATGCACTCTACTGCTGGGTGTCGCCCTGACCCGACTATGCCGCACCTCCCGGAACATGGTTCGGCACATCGTGCTGCGCCCGCTCAGCGGCAGATGAGGGTGCCCTCTCGTCGTACATGCATCGAGACGACATGATGTCGCCATGCAGGACACGGGGATGGATCGAACTTCGGTCAGCGTGCCGGAACGGCGGGACGGCTGGATTGGCGTCGCGGTGGCGTGGGTGTGCGTGAGCCTCATCGAGCTGGTCAACGTGCCGAACGAGGCCATGTTGGCGTTGCTCGTCATGCCGGTCGAACTCGTGCTGTGGCTCGTCGCGGGCTGGCTCACCCTAAGGCTGACATTCCGGACGCGACAGTCGCTCCTGCGAACCGTGGTGGCACTTGGGCTCGCCGTCTCGTGTGCGCACTTCACGAATTGGTCGCTTTTTCACCCGGTCTCGTACTACGTGACACACAAGTACGCCTTTGATGCCGTAGCAGCCCATGTACGCGAAGGTGCCATCGGTTCGTCCGACGACTACTACGGCAGCGACCTGCCGCTGTATCTACGGGACCTGTCGACAACAGGTAAGGCGGCCGTGATCGGCCGGCGGGACGGCCGACCTGTCGTCTTCCTTCCGCAGTTCCTGGGCATTCCAGACGACGCCGCGGGGTACGCATTCTTCGACGGGCCGACGTCTCCCAGCATCGAAGTTGACCTGTTCGGGGCAAGGGCCAACCTCACGGGTGGGATCAACCTTCGGGATGGCTGGTGGTATCTACGGCCAGGCGATTGAGGTCAGCGCATGTACACGCTCCAACCGGTTCGACACCCCGGCGGCCATTGCCAGTCGACCGCTCATCGGCACGATCAGAAGCCCTCGGCTTGTCGGGCCGCTCACCCTCAGCAACGACCCTGGCCAGCGTCGAGCACTCGTAGCGGCATGAGCGGACGTCGGTAAGCTGCCGCCACGCCTCATCCACGGTTTCGAGTGCCGCGGCCACCTGGACCGCTTCGTTGACCAGCACGTGAGCCACGACGTAGTCGTCGCCCTCATAGTGCTGGCCACCGCCGAGTACGGCCAGGTCGAGAGGGGACAGGCGGCGGCCGCTGCCGAGGGTGCCGTCGCTGAGGCACCGAAAGAACATCCCTCGACATGCCACGGCCGCACGCTACCCCCGCTGGTCGGCGGTGCAGGCACTCAGGTTCGCATTGCGATCGAAAGGGCCGAACCGGCAGGGCGATGGTCCGATCGCAGGCATCCACTTCGCGGCAGATCGGGATGGCGTCATTTGTGAGGCTTGGTAGCGGTGATGCGGGTCAGGGCTACCTCGGCGCGGGCCCGCACTGTGCGGTCCGGGTCCGCAGTGAGGGTGTCGATGATCGGGCGGATGCCGGGCCAGCCGCACACACCGAGTGCGGTCGCCAGGTCCGCGCGCACGGCGGCCGACGCGTCGCCGGCGAGACTGGACAGCGTTTCGGTCAGCGCCGGATTCGCGTGGCGGCCAAGCGCGGCGGCGATCGCAGCGCGCACGTGCGGGTCGGGATCGCGGGCGCCGGCCTGCAGAGCGTCGAACGGGCCGCCGAGAGCGCTGATCCCGCGGGCCGCACCGGCGCGCACCTGCGGCTCCAGGTCGGCGAGCAGGAGCAGCAGTGCATCGAGCGCGGCCGGCCGGTCATGGGTGTCGAGGGGCAGGTTTCCGATCGTCTCGCCCAGTGCTGATCGGACGTTCGCGGACTGGTCGCCGGTCAGCGGGGTCAGGGAGTGGACGGCCGCCGCGTTGGCGAACCAGCGCAGGTCCAAGACAGCTGATCTGCGGACCTGTTCGTCGGGGTCGTGGAGGGCGGCGGTGACCAGATCGTACGCGGACGGTTCGTTCTTGAGGCTGGTCAATGTGCCAAGGGCGGTTTGGCGGAGCCGCGGGTCCGGATCGGTCAGGGCCTGCCGCAACAGGTCAAGATCGCCGGGTCGAACGACGTAGCCGAGCGCCCACAGTCCGGCGTTACGCAGGTCGGGGTGTTCGTCGGTAGCGAACGACAGGATCGTGGGTCGGCAGCCGTCAGGGTCGAGATGGATGAGATCGCCCAGCAATGCACAGAGCGAGTCGCGATCGTCGTGCGGCACCGGGCGGGCGAACGCACGCAGCAGCAGCGGAAACGCCGCTGCGCCGCGGATGCCGGCAAGGACGTACGCCATCATGTCCCGCCCGTACCATTCGCCCTCGTCGAGATAGCGCTCCAGGGCGGCCTGTGCGGGTGGAATCAGCGAACGGTCACCGCTCGCGGCCAACTGCTGGACCGCCTGCCACGGGTCGCCGTTCAGCGACGCCACCTGACGCATCACCTCGGCGAGCGTCATCGCACGAGTCACGGGCACGGGCGAGATCACGTACTCGACCGGAGCGTCCATGGCCGTTGATTCTGCCATCTGGGCAGACCAGCGCGTTGGGTGGCGAGCGCATCGCGGCGGATCAGAGCACGTGATCTCGACCCGGTCAGGCTTCAGCGGTCCCGGGCGACGTCGCTGTCGTCGAGCGGGTAGGCGATCCACGTGCCGTCGGCTGGTTCGCCGTTCTCGTCCTGCGGTTCGTTCAGGCACGTGTACACCTCGTCGTGTCCATCGTGGAGGACGACGTACGCGCCGTGGTGCAGCAGCAGGTGCTGCCGCTCGATGTCGGCCATGGTCTGCGGATGGCGAAGTCGGATGCCGCCGCTCTCGTCGCGGTCGGTCAGGTCGGCAAAGATCCTGATCATCCGCTCGCACGGCACATAGGTGTGGTACTGGCCGTCACCGGCCTTGTCCCACATGATCGCTTCGCAGTTCGGGCAGGAGTGCAGGCGGCTCAGCGCGGCCTGGCGCAACTGCCTGATCTCCCACTCTTCCGTCGTGGTTGCTTCCGCGTACAGCAGTCTGTCAGTTGCCCAATCGGGAAAGACCCGGAATCCGTCGTCGGGAATCGGTGACAGGTTGTGGATGTATCCGCAGCGGCAGGCCAGTTTTGGCATGGCCACATGATCGCCTTCCCGGTCTGCGTCACGCGACCCCGATGCACACCCGCTCCCGGGGCTGGCCGTTGCCGTTTGGGCCACGATTCGTGAGGAACGGTGACCGCCCACGCACCCGCCGCGGCCCGTGCGCACGGGCGCACCGGGCCGGTAAAGGACCGGCAGCGTTGAAGCCGCGGAATGTGCGGCGCGACCTCAGCGCGCATCCTCGTCGTCGAAGATGGCGGTCAAGCGTGGCAGGAGGCGGCGCATCCGCTGTTCGTCGTCGAAGTCGAAGCACTCTCCTGCTGGCCGAGGCGGCAGATACTCACCCTTGTCCGGCAGCGCTGCCCAGAAGGCCTCCTCGTCCGCGGCCGCTGTTGGCGCCACGTAGAGGACCTCCTCGCAGTCGAGGTCACCGGCGTCCACCTCGACGACGTCGGCGAGCGAGTCGGGGTCGGCGAGTGTCGCCTCCCACCGCATTCGACCCTGCGCCATCAGCCAGCCGAGGAAGTACTCGAAGCCGTCATCGGACGCGCCGCCGTTGATGAGATCCGCGGCGGCCCACAGGTCCCAGCGGTAGGCATCCCGCCTGAACAGCTCATCCTGTACCCCGCGGAAGGCCACCAGATCGGCGAGCGGAAGACCCCGTAACACCTCGACGAGCGACGCAGGCACCTCGCCGACGTCGTCCACCCTCGCGCGCGGCATCGACGATCTCCCAGAATCGATCTCTGTCCACCTCGGCATTCTGCCTGTGCGCCGCGGCCGGCATCGTCCCGCCCTCCACCCGAGTCGAAGATCAGCCGCGCGCTCATCGGACAGGAACAGGAAGCCTTGACCTCGCCGTGCTGGTCACCAGTTGTCACGTACACGGGCTGACCGCCGCGCACCATCGGCGGCATTTCCGCACATCCGATCATGGTGTTGGTGCTTGGGGGTCACGCTCGCCAACCGTTGGAGGGAGCGGTGGTGGAGGGATGTTCCTGCCAGGCGCAGGGACGCGTGGGCTGACGTAGCCAGGTTTCACCGACCTTGCCCTCGTCCCAGGGCGACGAACCGAGCCCTATATGCTCGCGCCGCTTCGATGACAACGGGGAGGTACGAAGCGGTGCGGATTTTCATGGTTGCAGGGGTTGCCGCGGCGGTGCTGGCACTGGGCGCAGGGTGTGCGGACGAGGGCGGGGCGACCGATGCGGGGGCGTCCGCGGCGGCCACGACTGCAGCGGCGTCGCCGTCGGTGGCGGGTGGGGAGGCCGCTTGCGAGCCGATCAAGGCGTTGCAGGTGCAGTACTTCGACAAGGTCATCGCCGCGCTGCAGAAGGCTGGGCAGGCCGCCCAGAGCGGTGACTCAGCCGGCGGCGCCGCGGCACTCGCGGACGCCCGGAAGCTTGCCACCGAGTGGGCCGGCAAGCTCGAGCCGGTGGCGGGCCAGGTCAGTGACCCGGAGTTGAGATCGGCAGTGTCGCAGTTCCTGGGTCAGCTCAAGCAGTTCGGCACCGGCCAGGCGAACATCGCCCAGATCCAGACGGCCGCGCCGGCCCTGACCTCCGTGCTGCTCAAGATGTGCCCATAGGGCTGACCAATCTGGTCGGGTGCGCGCATATCAAGCAGTTCAGCGCGCCGGTCGCCGCGTGACCTCATCATGCGGCGTAACGGACGCGGTCAACTCGCGTTCACCCTCGGCGGCATGTGCGGAACGTGATCGCGGCGCTCTACGACTACTGGAGCGCGCACCCGATCGGCCGGTCGCTGTCCAGACGACCTTGACTAGGACGGCACCGGGGACGGGCGGGCGCCCACCCCCGGTGCCACGCTGACTGTGCGTCGTTTGCCGGGTCTTACTTGTCGGCTGGCGCGTACACCAACTCGAGGACTCCGGACGGGAAGGCCGTGCTTTTCACCAGCCGCAGGTTCAAGGGCTTATCCAGCTCGGGGAACAGCGGCGCGCCCTTGCCCGTGACGGCGGGCAGCACCCACAGCCTGTACTCGTCGACCACGCCGAGCTTGATCAGGGAGTGCATGAACCTGGTGCCGCCGGCGGCGACGAGGTCCTTGCCGGGCTCGGCCTTGAGCTTGGCGATCTCCTCGGCCGTGTCACCGCTGGCGATCCGGGTCTCGCGCCATTCGTCGGCGGATTTCAGGGTGCGGGAGAACACGACCTTGGGGATGTCGTTCATGGCCTTGGCGGAGGGGTGGTCGGAGGTGGGCCAGAATCCGGCCATGGCCTCGTAAGAGTTCCGCCCCATGAGGAAGGCCCCAGCCTCCCACAGCTGGCTGACAAAGTACTCCTCCTGCTTGGGGTCGTCGACGCTCATCATGACGTCCCGGATTCCGTTGTCCGCGTCGGCGCTCTTGCCGTCGAGCGAGACGTAGAAACCCAGAATCAACTTCCGCATCCCAATCCTCCATGTGTTCCTTGGCGCGCTGGGACAGTCCCAACTCCGGCCCACGGCCCCTTGGGGCGCTTACCTAGTTCTCGAGATCATGGTCAAGCCGACCGCCGTCTCATGACCGCCGGATTCCCCGCGAAGGTCGATCGTGCGGTCCACGTCGGTGCCACGCGGCCGACGCAAGCCAGGACCACCTAGCCGACTCGATTCGACACGCCCCCCGAGATCTCCTGGTGTCACCAGCCGTGCGCGCAGTTGCCCTGCGCTCGGTATGACCGATTTGAGATCCTATGGAAGCGGCCGGCCAGGTGCCTCCGCCCGCAGACCGATATTTTGTCTCCGACTTCCGGATGAGGGCGGGCAGCAAATCAGCCGGAGGTGTCAGCACATGATCACGTGAACGCTCATCGGCGTGAGTGCGCGCTGGCCGCCTGGCCGGGCACCCTCTTCGCAACGTGTCCGTCACGGCCGGCCGCCATTCACCCGGTGACGGGTGGCATGTCGATGAGACGTACGTCAGGGTCAACGGGGTGTGGCGGTACGTGTACCGGGCGGTCGATCAGTACGGGCAGGTCATCGACGTGTTAGTGTCGGCGCGCCGCGATGCCGACGGGGCCCGGCGGTTCTTCCGGCGGGTGCTGTCGACGTTGAAGGTCAAGCCCACCAAGGTGGTCACTGACGCCGCCGCGGTCTACCCCGGCGTGCTGGATGAGCTGATCCCGCAGGCGTGGCACCACGTCGAACGGTATGCCGACACTCCGATCGAGGCTGGTCACAGCCAGCTGCAACACCGGTTGAGACCGATGCGCGGACTACGAACGGGCAAGACAGCTCAGGTGGTCATCGCCGGACACGCGTTCATGCAGAACCTCCGCCGCGGACGCTACGAGCTCGCAGTCGACGCCCCACCGGCAGTGCTGGTGTCTGCGGCGTTCGCCGGGCTCGCCCTGGCGATTTGACCTTGTGACCCGACGCGGGCGGGGGTTTGAGCGCGTCCGTCGATCCCGCAACGCAACGACGCCCGAAATGGCTCCAGGCGAGGATCCGCAGCGCCCCGGACAGCTTGGCCGTCGGCGGCGTGAACTGCTCCGCCGGCCCGCCCGCGAGCACATCGGCGCCGTAGGTGTCGTCATCTTCATGGGCGCAGCCGGCGGCCAGCGCCATGCCGGCGACTGCCGCGCCACCGACGAGCTGGCGCCGGCTCAGCCGCGCGGACAGCAGATTGGATGAGATCACACCCTTCTGTTGCCACAGCGGCCAGATCGTTTACCGGCCGGAGCCGTCCAGCCGTCACCGTCCGTCGGTTCAGGGACGCACGCAAAAGGAAGGACTCTTTACAGTAAGCCAAGTTTGCGATATGAAAAAAGTCCGCCAATTCGATCCAGGTCCATGTCCCACCAACACCCCTCAGGAGCAGCCTCATGGACAGACGACGATCTGGGTACCTGCGCCGGGTTCTCGTCGCGGCCGCCACCGCCGTGCTCGGCACCGTCATCCTCGTCCCGGGCGCCGCATCCGCCGCGGGCACGGGTGCGATCACCGGCTACGGCGGCAAGTGTGTAGACGTCGCGTCGGCCAACAGCGCGAACGGCACCCAGGTACAGCTGTGGACGTGCAACGGTACCAACGCGCAGAGCTGGACCGTGGGCACCGACGGCACCATCCGGGCCCTCGGCAAGTGCCTGGACGTCTCCGGTGGCTCCACGGCCAACGGGGCCAAGGTCCAGCTCTGGGACTGCAACGGCACCGGCGCCCAGCAGTGGGTCGCCAACGCGGCCCGCGACATCGTCAACCCCCAGGCCAACAAGTGCCTCGACGCCACCGGCGTGAGCTCCGCCGACGGTACTCCGCTGCAGATCTGGGACTGCGGCGGTGGCGCCAACCAGAAGTGGAACGTCCCCGGCGGTGGCGGCGGCGGTACGAGCGGGTTCGTGGTCAGCGAGGCCCAGTTCAACCAGATGTTCCCGAGCCGGAACTCGTTCTACACGTACGCCGGGCTGACCGATGCCATGAAGAAGTACCCCGCGTTCGCCACCACCGGCAGCGACACGGTCCGCAAGCAGGAGGCCGCGGCCTTCCTGGCCAACGTCGGCCACGAGACCGGCGGGCTCGTCTACATCAACGAGATCAACACCGCCAACTGGCCGCACTACTGCGACTGGAGCCAGCCCTACGGCTGCCCGGCCGGGCAGTCCGCGTACCACGGCCGCGGCCCGATCCAGCTCAGCTGGAACTTCAACTACAAGGCGGCCGGCGACGCGCTCGGCGTCAACCTGCTCAACAACCCGGACCTGGTGGCCACGAACTCGTCGATCTCGTGGCAGACCGGCCTGTGGTACTGGATGACCGGCACCGGCGGCGCGGGCACCACGTCGCACAACGCGATGGTGAACGGGCAGGGCTTCGGCACCACCATCCGGGCCATCAACAGCATCGAGTGCAATGGCGGCAACCCGGCGCAGGTGCAGAGCCGGGTCAACCTCTACAACCAGTTCGTCGGCATCCTGGGCGCGCCCGCGGGCGGCAACCTCTACTGCTGACGGGGACGAGCACTGTCATCGGACGGACCGGTCACGCCCGCGGCGCGACCGGTCCGTCGCATCAGCGACGAAGCACGCGCCGGGCCGGCTCGACCCGGTGCAGGACGCGTGTGTTCCGGCGTCCGTTCGCCGAAGGCGCAGACGGCGGGGCATGGATCGCATCAACGACGCCGATGTCCTGTTCCGGATCCAGGGCTGTCACGACATGCACGATGACGTTCGGCTCATTCAAACGCCGGGCAGTTCGAGGTGACATACCTCCTCAAGGTCACGTGCCCGCTCATGGCAGGTCCCGCGCGGCTGCCGACATGGAGATTGTCATGCTTCGTGGCGGCGGTCCGGCGCGTCGAACCACGGCCGCGCTGCTCGCACGTACCGACGAGCGGACGCTGTGTCGCTGAGGCCGATGCCCGTAATCGTCTAGATCGGACCGGGTCGAAGTCCGTCGCAGGCAATCTCGATCATGCGTTGTTGGGCGGTCGCATCGCCGGCGCGGGCGATGCAGCCGGCGATGAGGGCTTTGACGTCGGCGTTGTCGGCGTCGCCACGGACCGCTCCGGCCTGTTGAGCTCGGGTGAGGAGACCCGTCAGGGCCGCGTTGAAGTCGCGGATGGCCGTGGACGCTGCGGTCTCGAGGTCGACGCCGGCGCCGATGAGGGCATCACCGACGGCGTGATCGGCGGCGCTCTGACGCACCAGATGCGCGAAGAAGGAGAAGAACGCTGTTGTCGGGTGTTCCCGGGCGGCGATTTCTTCCGCGCTGTGGACGAGTTGCTTGATCCGGTGCAGTGCGACCGCCAGGAACAGCGCCTCCTTGGTGGGGTAGTGCCGGGTGACGGTGCCGGTGCTGACACCGGCCCGGCGGGCGATCTCGCGGATCGAGACCGAGACACCGTGCGCCGCGAAGGCGTCGAAGGCCACCTCCAGTACTCGTGCCTGATTGCGTCTGCCGTCGGCGCGCTGGGGCCTGGACGGCTCCGCGATCGCGTCGAGGTGGCTGGCATCCGGGTTATGGTCCGATGGTGGCATCGCTGTGATCGTAGGCTGTGCCGCGCCGACATCCCGTCGCGCGTTCGGCGATGCCGGCACGGATTCAGGTTCGCTCAGCCGCGCAGCGGCCGGGACCCGCTGATTTCGTACCGCACGACCTCCACGCTGCGCACGTCAGGCACCGCGGGCGCCGACTGTGTGATGCCGGCCAGGTGCGTGGTGAGGTGCGCCTCGGACTCCCACCGCTCGTAGATGTTGACCCGGTCCGGCTCGATCGGGTCGGCCGCCACCACGTAGTCGAGGCATCCCGGCGTGGTTCGGACGTGACGAAGGACCGGGGCGAGGCTTTCGAGAAGTGCGCCTCGGCGTTCGGGATCGACGTAGCCGGTCCCGGCAACGATCAGCATGACTGGCCTCCAGGGTTGACGTCTCGCTATCTCCGGGGCACTGTAGCAGCTAAACGGCACATGCGTGCCGGATAAGTTGATCTTCTGCTGATAGGAGCACCCATGCGATTGGCGGTCTTCGGCGCGACCGGCCGAGCCGGCCGGGTCGTCGTCGACCACGCCCTGCGAGGCGACCACGAGGTCTGCACACTCGCCCGCGACCCGGCCCGACTCCGTCCACGCGCCGGGCTTCGCGTCGTCGGCGGCGACGTACGCGATCCGGCGGCGGTGGCCGAGACGCTTGAGGGCGCCGACGCGGTCATCAGCACGTTGGGCAGGCGGCGGCAAGATGGCGACGTCTGCACCGACGGCATCCGCACGGTGCTCTCCGCCGCAGCCGGCAACATGCCCCGTCGCCTCATTGTCCTGAGCAACTACGGGGTTGCGGACAGCCGCCGCCGCACCGCGTACGTCGCCGTGTCGTGGCTGCTCGAACGGGCCGTTCTTCGCGACAAGGAACACATGGAGGCGCTGCTGCGGGACAGCAACGCCGACTGGACCATCGTGCGCGCACCGGTACTCACCAACGGACCCCGAACCGGCCGCTATCGCACCGGCGTCGACCTCCAACTTTCCTTTACCGCCAAGGTCTCCCGCGCCGACCTCGCGGAATTCATCCTCACCGAGCTACGCGACAACGTGCACATACGCCAATCCGTCACCATCACCTCGTAAGACGATGCCGACGACCGCCTGGCCGCCAGACCCGCACGCACCACGGCGGGCCGATGCACTCATCTGTCATGTGACGCCCCGCCGCGACGACGAGTTCATCCGCCGCCGGCTGGGCCGACGTGTACGTCCGGCGGCCGTACGGTGATGTGGCAGCCCTTGCAGCGTTCACAGAGATCATCGCCGCGGAGACGGACACCCCGCCCAGTGAACCCGGGCGCTGACCGCGTCGTGCCGGACGCTCACGCGGGCCATACCGCGTGAGCGGCTGCGCTCACCCGTGCGTGATGCGTTCCCACCAGCTCGGTGGTTCGAGCGCGTCGGTGGCGTGCACGGCCGTGGTCGCGGCAGTGGCCAAGGCGGTGAACTTGAGCGTGCCGGCACCGGTGCCCGCCGCGATGCGGCCCGGCAAGGCGCCCACCGTGTCGATCCGGTACGTCAGGCCGGGCCAGCCGACCACGTCCACGTCGCCGGTCGCGGCGAGGGGGGTGCTCCTGCCCGTCGGTCCCCGGAGGGTCGCCACGACCTCGCCGGCGTGCACGGCCTTGTACTTGTGCAGCAGGCCGCTGCTGGCCTGTATCAGGCGACGGCTGGCCTCGAAGGCGTCGGCCGGGCTCGGGCCGGGAGCGAGCACGGCACCGATGACCCTGAACCGTTGCCCCTCCGCGGAGAACTCGGCCGCGAAGAGCAGGCAGCCGCCGGCCTCGTCGGTGAAGCCTGTCTTGATGCCCACGAGCCCGTCCTTGCCGAGCTGGGTGTTGACGTTCTCGACCTGCCCGACCACGGGCAGCGTGGCCTTCGGCATCGCCACGATCTGCGCCAGCGCCGGCACCTGCATCGCCACCCGGGCCAGGGTGACCTGGTCGGCGGCGGTGCTGACGGTGGTCGGATCGAGCCCGGACGGGTCGGTGTACTTCGTATCGGCCATCCCGAGCTGGGCCGCGGCCTGGTTCATCTTCGTGACGAACGCGTCGCTGCTGCCGGCGTCCCACCGGGCGAGGATGTGGGCGACGTTGTTGGCCGAGGGCAGCAGCAGGGCCTCGAGGGCCTGCCGTTCGGTGAGCACCTCACCGGCGACCACCCGGACCACCGACTGGCCGGAGGCGAGCTGGGCCGGGTATGCGGCGGCCTCCTCCGGCGAGACGATCAGCGTGGGGCCGTTCTCGTCGAGGCGCAGGGGATGATCCCGCAGGATCACGTACGCGGTCATCACCTTGGTGACGCTGGCGATCGGCACGGGCCGCGACGCACCGGAGCCGCCCACCCGGCCGAGTCCGTCGATCTCGACCGTCGCCTGACCGGCCTGCGGCCACGGCAACACCGGCGCAGCGCCCGGGATCGTGTACGTCTGCGGCAAGGTCTGCTTGATCTGCGGCGCCGGCACGGTACGGGTGAGCCTGAAGGTGACGAACCCGCCGACGGCGAGCGCGACGACCGCCGCGGCCACGGTCAGCCACAGCCGCAGCCCCTGACGACGAACCGGCGACGGCGCAACCACCGGCTCAACACTGATCTTGGTCAACCGAACCCCCCACGGCGGATCGCTCGAAGGTCAAGCCGTGGCACGAACACGGCAAGCCGCCGCTACCCAGTGCGACCGCCGGCTAACGTCCGAAACGCTCGATCGACTCCAGGCGGCCGGGAAGCTGGCAGCGATCCTCCGCTCACCAGCTACCGCCCGCCGTCCTGTACATCAGGCCGGCTGGAGCTGCGTACGGAGTGCAACGTTCACGGGTACAGTCGGGCCATCGCGTGGATCGTGTCGGTCATGTGGGCGATGAGTTCCGCAGGGGCGAGGACCTGAGCGTTCGCGCCGAGCTGGAGCAGACCGGCGGCGGCATGGCCCACGCTCTCCAATGGGATGGTGACGCGCTGCCAGCCGTCCGGGTCGGCGGGCGTGAGCGTTCGCAGCGCCAGCCGGCTTGCCTTCGGGCCGAGGACGTCGGGCAGGGCAGCAAGCCCGGCGGGCGACAGCCGCACGACTGCGACGTCCGCGATTTCGGCCCGCTCGTACCGTTCGACGTTTGCCCGCCAGAACTCGGCCAGATCGAAGCCATCCGGCCGGGCGAACGTCTCCGGTAGCGGCCGCAGATCCACGATGGACGCGACCCGGTAGGTGCGCGGTTCGCCAATCCCGTCGGCGATCAGGTACCAGACCCCGGCCTTGAGGACCAGGCCCAACGGGTGCAGCCGCCGGGTGACCTCGCCGGGTTCGGGTGCCCACCGCCGGTACCGGATCTCGACTGCCTGGTCCTGCCAGAGCGCCTCGGCGGCGGCGGTCAGGTGCGGCACGACGTCCGGATCCCGGTACCACCCCGGCGCGTCGAGGTGGAATCGCTGCCGGATCCGCATCGACGCTTCCCGGTACGGGGTCGGCAACGCCGCCATCAGCTTGAGCTCGGCGGCGGCCAGCTGGGCACCGAAACCCAGCTCCGCGGCCGGCTGCGGTATGCCGGTCAAGGACAGCGACTCGGCCTCGCCGGCGGTCAGCCCGGTAAGCCGGGTGCGGTACCCCTCCATCAGCTGGTAGCCGCCGGTGGGGCCGGGCTCGGCATAGATCGGCACGCCTGCCGCGGCGAGCGCCTCGACGTCGCGGTACACGGTCCGCGGGGTGACTCCGAGCTCCGCAGCGAGTCGTGCCGCGCTCATCCGGCCGCGGTTCTGCAGCAGTAGGAGCAGGGACAACAGTCGACTGGCACGCACCTGGGACAGTCTGCCAGGCCACTGACAGAAGATGTCAGGGGTACTCCGACACGATCGTCTCCATGAACGACTTCGACTTCCTCATCGGTTCGTGGAACGTGGTCAACCGGCGCCTCACCACCCTCTTCACCGGCAGCGACGATTGGGAGGACTTCCCGGGTACCTCGACCTGCCAGCACATCTTCGGCGGCAGCGGCAACACTGAAGAGATCATCTTCCCGACGCTGGGCAGCCGCGGCTTCACGTTGCGCCTGTTCGACGTTGAGCGCGAAGAGTGGTCGATCTACTGGGCCAGCAGCCGAACCGGACTGCTCTACCCGCCGGTGGTGGGCACGTTCAGCGATGGTCGCGGCGACTTCTACGGCGACGACACGCACGACGGCAAGCCGATCAAGGCTCACTTCATCTGGTCAGACATCACTCCCACCTCGGCACGGTGGGAGCAGGAGTTCTCCGCCGACGGCGGACAGACGTGGGAACCCAACTGGACCATGGAGCTCACCCGCGCATGACCTACGGCCCGGCGACCACCATCCGGCGACTACCTGCATATCAAACAGATGCGGGCGCCTCGGCTTGTCCGGTCAGGACGCCGGCAACGCGGGAAACGTTGGATTGCGCTTGCTCTTTCCATCCTTGGCGGTGCGACCGTCTCGTTCACCGTGGCGTCCTATGCACCGTGGCGGTTCGTCGCGTCTATCCCGCTCGAGAAGCCATCGCGGGTTACGTTCCCGACGCCACAGCCCGCTGCGGCAGATGTGCGCACGCGGGTCGATGCTCGGCGCGCTGGGGTCTGCAGGGCGGAGTTAGGGTTCGCACGTGGATTTTGCGGAGTTCGACATGCTGGCCGAGCCGTTGCGGCAGAGGTCGGCCCGGGAGCAGGCCCGGCATGGTTTTGCGCTGGTCGATGGGCTCGTCTCCACGCCTGAGGTGATCGCGCTCGTTGAGGGCCGGATGGGCATCGTCCTTCCGGACAAATACAAGGTGTTCATGACGCGATACGGCGGTGGCCGGTTCGGTTTCGTCGAGCTGTTCCCGCTCGTTGAGCCGGGCAAGCCGGCCAGGTACGGCGATGTCTGGTCGGAGTACGAGGAATGGTTCCCCGAGGGTGACTTCGTCGCCGTGGCGGCGGTGGGCACCGGCGACTACTGGGGGTTCCCGGTCACCGAAGGGCGCTGTGACGAGCAGGTCTGGTTCCATTTCCACGACCAGGACGATCACAAGCCGGTGGCCGCGGACTTCCTGGAGTTCATCGCCGAAGAAGGGCTGAAGAGTCCTGCCGATCGCGTCATGGAACGCCGCGCTCTCGAGGATCGCCGTCCTTGATGATCAGGCGCGCAACGTTCGGCACGACCGGAGGCCCCCAGAGCGCCGTGCCGATTGCCGTTGGCAACGACCCGTTCCGGCACGAAGCGCGCAGCGGCAGATCCGGACAGCGGTTCTTGCGTGTCACCTAGCTCGGCGTACGAACGCTGGAGCGTCGGGATCGAACTGGTCGGGGGGAGGTGCGCCGGCGTGCGGCTGGCTGGTGAAGGCACTAGCTGAGCCAGCGTTGAACCCAGCGATCTGTCTCGACTCGCTGCATCCGACGCAGGCGCGAGTGCAGCCCCGCAAGGTCGTACCGGCGGACCACGGCGACGCCATGTGACCGCAACAACGGGTCGGGATCGTCCAGCAGCCTGCCGGCTTCATCCTCAAGTACGTGCTGCGGGACGCCCGTCGCCATGACCTCCCAGGCCAGGTGGTACGCCGCGCAACGGCGCTGTTCGACATCGGGACTGGACAACTCCGGTGCGACATCAGCGAAGGTCAGTCTGCGGAGTTCGGCAAGGGCTCGCAGGTCCGGTCGTGGTCGCGATCTGGCGTACCGCGCGATCGCGTCGGCCGCCGCCTCCGCGTTGTCCAGCCGGCGGTAGCGGTCGCGGGGCGGCCACTGCAGCAGAAACAACAACTGTGCCCGAACGCCGGCGTCCTCGTCGCTGCTCACGGCCTCGGCCACGGCTGTCCAGCCCCGGTCGCTGACCGCCGCCAGCTGCAGCAGCGACTCGCCGGCGCGGGCACGCCGCTGCGGTGATGCATCGCCAGCGAGTACCGCGACCAGAGCCGGTTCATCGAGCGGAAGCCGCTCCCCGAACCAGTCGACGTCGTACCCCGCAACGGCTTCGTCCAGCCAACGCTCGTACCAGGCGAGGAAGTCGGCGTCCTCGGCCACGTACGGGCCGACCGGTCCCTCGATGTCAAGGTTGAACAGCCGTCCTCTGGCCGGCCCAGTCACGACCAACTGTGTGCACAGCGAGCACCCGTGCCACGCGATCCGCAGCGTGCCCCGCAGGAACACCCGATCCGGGCCGGGCGGATCTTCGTACCGCTGTTCCCAATCGCCGAAGTACCGCGGTCCGGGAAGATACGGACTGGGCAGGGCCAGGTGCCCTGGCTGGCACCCCTCGTCATCACAGGAGTCCAGTAGCCGTAGCATGCCACCGCCAGGCCCCGCTCCGCCGTCACCCAACTCCGTAACGAACAACCGGTACGCTGCGGGAAGCGCGACCTCGTGACGCTCCTCCCAATCGACCACAGCCGCCTCAGCAACAGGCGCACCTAGGTCGAACCTGTGCCCATCCACACCGAAGGCGTCCGGCAACGTCGGCAAGGCGCGCGCCGCCGCCAGCTTGGCGGCGATTCGCTCCAGCCGGACATGATCAGTATCAGACACCGGCACAGCTTAAGACGCACCGGACCCCGCTCACCGGACGCACGCTCATCGGCAGTGTTTCGACGCTGCCGCTTCGTTGTGGCTACGGCTGCGGGTACGTCTTCAGCAGCCGGGCCGCCTCGGCGCGCAGCTCCGCTCGGGTGAGACCGCCGCCGAACATCGAGTCGGCGACCCGGTCCAGGAACCGGATGAACTCGTCGGCGCCCGCCGGTGGCCGGCCGGGCAACGGCCGGAGGCGGCCGCGCTTGCGGGCGTTCCACTCCTGGATCACCCGCACGCTGGCGTCGTCGGCGCGCTGCCAGCACTCCCACCAGTCGAGGTCGTCGAGTTCGACGGCCGGGTACACCGTGTCCACCGGCACGAGTCCGAGCGCCCGCACCAGCCCGTCCAAGGCCGTCTCGTTGGTACGGGTGCCGATCGCCTCGGCGATCCGTGACGCGCTGGTGTCGAGGCCGGCATCGGCGGCCCAGCCGGCCAGGTGGTCCGCCAGGCCGGGCAGGTCGTTCGCCGGCACGTCGACGCCGGCGGGCAGCGGCACCGTGGAGTCGTCGTGGTGATCGAAGATGCAGCCCTTGTCGTTGTCCGCGGCGCGGGCGAAGTGCGCCAGCCACAGCCGGCCGTCGGGGGTCGCGCCGCCGTACTGCAGGCAGTAGCTCTCCTTGATCTCCACCGCCAGCACCGGCGCGCCGGTGGCGATCGCCAGCGGCACGGGCCCGCCGTGGATGGCCGGCCACTCGTGATGCATCGGCGTCTTGAGGCCGGCCAGCTGCCACCCCTCCTGGTGCCGGGTGATGAGCATGCACCGGCTGCCGAACGCCGACCGCATGCCGGGCACGTGCGGCAGCGGCGTCGCCGACCGGGCCAGTACATAGGTGCCGTAGAAGGCCATTCAGCGCCCCGGTGCCTGGTCGAAGTGGGTCGTGAAGAACCCGATCGGGTCGCGGAGCAGGTCGTCGGCGACGGCCTGGACGGCGGCACGCGCCACTGCCGGCTTCGCGTCGACAAGCTCCACCCCGACCGGCTCGGCTTCAACCCGCCGTGGGACGGCACCTACAGCACCTGACCAGCGCGGCCCACCACCAAACCGGCTCCGGCATCCGCTCGTCGGCGCGGACTGGCATCGCACTGATCAACGACCAACTACCCGCGCGGCACGTGCTGCATGATCAGGTGAGTGAACGCGGTGAGTCGTGCCCGCACGTCGTCGGAACTCCATGCCCGCTTGGACGTAGCGTGCAAGCGCAGCTCGATGTACAGGTTTCGGGTCAAGCAGGCCAGCTTCGCATCGACCTGGCCGCCGCCGTCGAGGAGCCGCCGGGTGAAGAACGCCGCGTCGCCGAGGTCGGCAATGACGTCGCCGACGAAGCCGTCCCGGTTGCCGAAGTCCGCGCCTTCCTCGTTGAATCGGTTCACTGCGTCGTTGACGGTGACGTACACGCGCAGTTCGTTCGTGCCGGTCTCACCCGCGAGCGTGAACAGGCAGCCGTTGTCCAGCTGCTTCCAGTCGCTGACGGGACCGGCCTGCTCGCCCATGTTGCCGTTGATCAGGACACAGACATCGTCCGGTCGACGGTAGTCGCCCTGGCCGGAATCGCCCTGGCCGACACGCGCGGTCAGGCGGTCACGGAACACGTAGCCGGCGGCGACAGCACCGCTACAGCAAAGCACCGCGACCAGGCCGATGATGCCGAGGGTGAGCCCAGCACGATGGCCTCGCCGCTGCGGCACAGGGAAGGGAGCGGTCATGATCACGGAGTATCGCGGCCGGCCTCGCGGAAGGCAACATCGTGCCGTTGCGCACGGCCGGCGGCGTGACCGGATGGCTGATCCCCTGCGTCAATCGCGGCTTGGCGCCTCGATCGGATCACGACCAGCCGCACGAACGGGCGGGCATTGCGGCTCGCATTGCCTTCACACAGTCAGACGCCGGCGCCAGAGCGATGCAGGCGCTGTCCTAACGTAGCGGCCAGCGCCGTGCTGAGGACCTGATACGCGGGGTCGCGGGTGAGCCACAGCAGCTTGTGCCGCCGTCCGTCAATCATCCGCAGTCGTAGACCATGCGCGGTAACACCTCGAACCAGACGCGCGTGCGCGACGTCGGAGAAGGCGATGACCTTGTTGGTCGGGTGTTCGGCCAGCAGTCGATCCAGATCGAACGCGGCAATGTCAGCACGTTCCAGTGGCTCGGCCACCGTCGGCCCCAATCCGTGAGCCCGCGTCGCCTCGAGGCTGAGCCGACGCCGCATCAGCCCGGTCGACGTGAGCCACAGCTCCCCATGCATCCAGTCCAGCCACCCGGTCGCCGTCGGCGTGTGGCTGGGACAAGGTTCCGGATGCGGTGACGACGCATCTGTATCCGGGTTGTGCCTGGCGGTGGCGATCTTCCCTCATACCTTCGCACCCGATATATTGGCTCGCGTGGAGACCCCGCTGCGAGAGCCCACGTTCTTGATCCTCACTGCCCTGGCCGGTGAGCCTCTGCATGGGTACGGCTTGATCGCCGAGGTGGACCGGCTGTCCGGCGGCCGCGTCTCACTGCGGCCCGGCACGCTGTACGGTGCGCTCGACCGGTTGGTCGACGCCGGCCTGGTGCGTATTGACCACGAGGAGATCGTCGAAGGCCGGTTGCGCCGCTACTACCAGCTCACCGAGTCCGGCGGCGAGGTGCTGGCCGCCGAAACCGAACGCATGCGCCGCAACGTCGATGCCGCAACCGTCCGGTTGCGTGCCATCCAGGCTGCGCCCCGCCTCAGTGGAGGGGTCGCATGAGCCCGGCGGAACGCCGGCGTGATCGCCCGGAAGGGCAGGACCAGGGAGGCCCGACCATGACCGATCTGGAACGCCGCTATGCGCGCTGGACGGCGCTGTTCTATCCGGCCGGTTATCGGCGGGAGCGTGGTTCGGAGCTGGTGGACACCTACCTGTCCCTGGCCGCGCCCGACCGTAAGAGGCCCTCGGCCGCCGACGTCGCGGACCTCGCGGTCGGTGGGCTGCGCCAGCACCTGCGGGTCGCGCAAGGCCTCGGTCCCGGTTTCCGGCTCGCCGGCGTGCTCGCGCTGGCCACGCTGGCCGCGTTCGCGACCGGGTGGGCGATCTTCGAGGCGGTGGTGCCCTGGGCGCCGTGGTTTCCGTATCGCGGGCCTTTCTTGTCGTCGCTCGGCGTCCCGGTGTGGGCAGCCTGGTTGCTGGCCGTCGTCGTGCACGTTGTCGCGCCCGGCCGGTGGTTCCGGTGGGCGGTCGGCCTCGCCGTGTTGGTGACTGCGGGAAGCGTCGTGCTGGCTGCGATGCCGACCGGAATGCACCGGCCGCCGCTGCTCGTGCTGCTGCCCCAGGTCGTGCTCGGTGTCGTCGCGCTCGGTGCGGCCGGGCCTCAGCCCCGGTGGGTTCGGCTGATACCGCTCGCCGCCGCGGCAGCGAGCGTGCCGGTCGCCGCCAGCACCGCGCCGCGCTTCGTCTTCTTCGGCGGCTTTTACTACGCAGCTGCCCCGACAGCATTGCCTGCCGCTGCGGTGACACTGCTGATCGTCGGGGCGCTGCTCGCGTTCGGCCTGGCCGCCCGGCACGACTACCGCGGCGTCTGGGCGCTGCTGATCCTGCTCACACCGATCGGAATGCTGGCATTGAACTCGCTCGGTGCGATGCTCGACGACAGCGGCGCCGGCAGGCCCGTCACCCCGCCGTGGTCATCCATGGTGGCCGCGTCAGTGCTGGTACTGATGGTCGGCCTGGTTTCGATGCCGCTGGCCATCGCGGCGCGGGGTCGACTGTCGTCAGGTGGCCGGCCGTTCCACACCGACGCGGGTCGTTGCCCGACGTGCGGCGCGCGCTCAGAGCCGGCGTAGGTTCCGGCTCCGGACAGCGGTCCCGAACCACGACCGGGCACGGATTCGCGACTCAGCGCCGACCGAGTACACGCACATCGGCGGAGTCGGTTCAGTGAGCGCCGGATCGTTCCCGTGCCGGCGCACCACATATGGAGAGCCACACCGGCCCGGCCATCCGCCGGGGTTCAGGCTCAGCCGGTGCCGTTTTGCACCGGATAGTGGATGACGACCGCACCACCGGTGGCGTAGTTGGCGACATCGGCGGTCACCTGCCGGCCCTGTGGAGACGCCCTCGCCGCGGTCATTGCCGCAGCGTCAGCGAACTCGGCTTCGAAGACCGCGAAGTACGGCGTCTGACCCTGCGTCGCTGCCACGTCGAAGCTGTAGCGCCACGCGAGCAGGCCGGGCAGGCGCGTGACCAGCGGGAGGTGGTTGGTCACGTAGTAGTCGCGGAAGTGGTCGGGATCGGTGGGTGTGGGATACAGGACAACCAGCTTGTGCATGACGACCTCCGTTTACACGATCCAGTCGGTGATGAGGGTGCCGGCGCGATGGTGGGCGTTCGGCCTGAGGTGACGACGCCCCACCGCCGGTCCTTCAACAGGCGCAGCACCGCGGCGGCGTCGGGGTACACGGGGGTCATGTCCACGGGAGTGGTGTACGAATCGCCCACCTTTGAGGTGGTTGAGGAGATGGAGACGGTCACCGCTTGATCCTTCGAACTGACGAAAGTACCGAAGGAGAGATCAAGCGATGACCGCAC